>LNDB01000004.1 GCA_001515265.1 Candidatus Dichloromethanomonas elyunquensis | reverse complement strand
CATGTTGAGACGGTTGTATTGATGTCAAGGGTGAAAGAGTAGAGGTTGGTAAAGCCCAGCATATAAGCCGTTTGTGTGTTTTTGCGTTTGAAAATAGAGGAGTGAAGAATGTGATTTTTTTGCTTCGTGGGAATATATCGAGGCAAGCCTTTACCCCTGTGACAGAGCGATTTAGATGTTTTTTGAAAATTCCGAAGTTGAGAGAGCAGATTGGATGTAATATAATGAAAATAGAATAAAAGTAAAGGAGAGACGTTCTATGAAACTTTTTGGTATGTTGGAGGTTGTAGCAGGCCGGGAGGCTTGTGCAAATTAGTTACTCGCAAAGCCTCCCATAAAGGTTGCTGAAATTCAACTTTTTAGGAGGAATATTCATGATGAAAAATAATTACACTGTCCGTTTGGAAATGAAAGAGGACTGGAAGGAAGTAGAAAACCTTACAAGAGAGGTTTTTTGGAACAAATATCGTCCTGGTTGCACGGAGCATTATGTTCTTCATCAATTTAGGAATCGCACAGATTTCGTGAAAGAATTAGATTACGTTATTGGGGAAAACGGCAGAATTATAGCCCATATCATGTATTGCAAATCCCAAATAATATGTGATAATGGGCGAATTATTCCGATTATGACGTTTGGCCCGGTTAGCGTATTGCCGGAATGCCAAAGTAAGGGATACGGTAGCAAGCTGATTCGTTTTACAATGGAAAAAGCGCTTGAGCTTGGTTGTGGAGCGATTGCGATTACAGGGAATCCAGATTATTATCAAAGATTTGGATTTGTCAGTGGTCATTCCATGCATATTTATTACGCTGCTGTTTCACGAGATAACGAGGCACCGTACTTTATGGTGAAGGAATTGCAAACTGGTTATCTTTCGGGGATAATCGGCACTTTTAAAGACCCGGACGGATACATTGTTGATGATGCGGACGTCGAAAAATTTGACACTAACTTTTCACCGAAAGAGAAAAAGAAGCTGCCGGGGCAGTTAGTATGATAACAGTATAACAAGCAAGGCACTCTACGTTCAAAAAGTCGTAGAGTGCCTTGTTTGTTATTGTCGCAGGCAAGCAATTCAGTCTCTACTTCAACGAAGGTGGAGAGTTTACTTCTAGAGTAAACCCCAACAACATCGGGGGTGTATCCCGAACTCGGTGTAAACTCCAAAATTGATGTATTCTAAAGATAAGCAGAGTATGTTTAAATTATAATAGGAATGAAAATTCGGAGAAAAGGAGGAATCGATTATGTATGATTTTATAGGTTCATTTTGGCCGTTCTTGCTTCTGGCTTTGCTGATAATTATGGCAATCTTGCTTCGTGGGAAGAACACCTTTTTCTATTGGGCGGCAAGAATTGTAGCGATATTGGATATCATATTCTTGGCTTGGGAGTCATTGGAGCTAGGGAGCTATACTTTGGGCAATTTCTTCGCTCAAAATATTCTGACCAGCATCCCTTTATTGATCATACTCATCTTGGCATGGAAACGCGACCTTATCGGCGCAATAGGATTTATACTTGCCGGAGTGTTCTTTCTTGCTTATTTTGAATGGGGAGATTTTCCAATCGGGGTTGTTCCGATTTTCATTGGGATATTGTTCGCTGTAAACTGGTTTAAAAGGCGGGGAAAGACGGGAGCCCATACCAAGTGAATTTTAGTGTCTAAATGCTACGGAGGCAGCGCTTGAGTGCACCACTCCGTAGCATTTCCAGACGATAAGGGATATCGGTTTGTCTTATATTTCAATAGCAAGTGAGGTATGTTTGAATTATAGTATAATGTCATTATGATTCCCGGATTGTTCTTTGGAATAATCGGATTGGTTATGGTTCATTTCACCAAAAAACAAAACTCCTAAAGCACATTGAAACCTCCGACCCAAAACTAAGGCGCTCAAAGGTTGTCGAGGGCCTTGTCGGTGAACATTTCCCTCGGCATCGCCACCTCAAAGCCGCAAAAGACTGTGTTTTTCATTATTCTATACATCACTCTAAAGACTTTAAAACATTAAAAAAACGCTAAAAAACGGTGATTTTCACACTATTTTAAGCGTTTTTAATAATTATGAAGTAATTTATTTAATAGTTGCTAACCCTTGATACACCAAGGCTTACATGGATTTTTTCATTTTCATCTACTACAAAATTTTGCAAATCAAATTGAAAGTTAACCCTTGCAACTACTTGGTTTTAGCCTGTTTTTATTGCCTGTGGGGGTATCCTTCTTATAAAATTCCGCGAAAATTCGCGCGATGGGGGGCGGCGGTCTTAAGGTGCAAAGGTTGTAGAGATCAAGCCGCCCCTAGGGGGCAACTCCAACTTTATCTTGAAGTATTAGGCTGTTCCCTCAATCGCTCATATACAACTCCCATTAGCAAATCCCGCCCGGTATTGCAGAACTTCTGATTCTGGGTCATTCGCTCAATCACAATGTCCATAAAGGCATCGTTGAACGGAAAGAGGAAATGCTCTTTTGAATTGTTCCGTGCCTGTGTACGCAGTTCATCGTTACTGTCCATATCTGCAACAAACTGTTCCAGCAGTGCCGTTGCTGTTTCGTCTGCTACACACTCCGGAATAATCAACTTTCCGCCCCGCTCCAGAAGGCAATCACCGATTTGATAGTTACAGGTGGGATAACCCATAAGCGATTCTCATACGCTTTGTATTATACCGGTCCTTTTTCTGCTTACAGAGAACTCGCCGCCGCATCCAACCTGGACATTAAAGACTTTTCCTGCCGTTTTCTCGTTGTGGACGATATATGGATTTCACTGGCCGAATCTTTACTTATTGAGAGATTCCAGCCGGTATGGAACAGAGTGCTTGACGGCTTAGGTAATCACGATCCCGGTAAGGGAAGATATAACGGCATGATGCCTCAGTGGGATTGCTTACATCCCGGTCGCAAATGGGCTGAGCGCCTGCAGCCATGCCCCAACACGGCGGAACAGCTGGAACAGCGCGTGGTTGAGTATTTACACAATGCTGTAAGCGTCAAACATATCCTGACGTGAGCTACATAAAGTCAGGCTCATCCAGACTAAGAAGATCGCAAAGAGCATTGTTAACCATTATCCTAAAATCATCATTAGATATTTTGTTAGTTTGAGCAAATTCGAAAAGCTGACGTTAAATATGAAGAACAACAATAAATATATACTACTTTGTTTTTCGCTTAGAAATTAACCTCATTAAGTGTGTTTAATATTCTTTTTTAGTTGGTTTTATTTGTACGCCTAACTTTCAACTTTTCCATTACCGTAGGGTAAAGCTCAAAATTTGTGTGGGGCAGAAATTTTGCAGCATACATTTTTGTCAGAAAGTCAGTTGCCTCTCCAAGGGAAAGATAATCGATATCCTCAATAATATTTTCTGCTGCGGACAAAAGCGCCGCGTTTACCAAGAGCATAGCAGCGCCTTCTAAGGAGCCGTTGCCAACAATAACGAAACGTTCTCTGGGAAGATCAGGATAGAGGCCAATGGTAATGGCTGATTCAAGATTAATATGCGTTCCGAAAGCACCCGCTATATAAACCTTTTGAATGTCACCCGGTTCAACATTCAGTGCTTCCAGCAGGTAAGAGACCATGGTGCCGGCGGCGGCTTTGGTATTCATGAAGCGCTGAATATCCGTTTGGGTAAATAAAAGTTCTTCGTTAGAACCGGACTCCAGTTCCCAAGCATAAACAACAGCATATTCGTTATCCCGGATAACAATCCGCTCAGATTTTTCAGGGTTAAAAGATCCCGAAAAATCTATCCAGCCTTCCAGCAGCATTTCCGCTAAGAGGTCAACAATCCCCGAACCGCAAATACCGATTGGTCTTTCCGCCTGTATGGTTGTGATCATTATTTGATTATTAATGATCCTCACCGAGTCTACCGCCCCGGGTTTGGCCTGCATACCCTGTTTGCTGATCCCGCCTTCCAGAGCAGGGCCTGCTGCACCTGCTGCGGAAAGAATGAACTGATTATTGCCAAGAAGCATTTCCCCGTTTGTCCCAATATCTATATAAAGGCCAAGCTCCTCAGATTTATACATTTCTGAAGCAAGAAGTCCGCTGACTATATCGCCCCCGACATAGTTAGCCACCGATGGGTAGCAATAGACCAAACCATTAAAGGGTAAAGCAAGATCTTTGGCCTGAACAAATCCGCATCTGTTAAAGGAAGGAGTATAAGGAGTATGGAAGATAAACCAGGGATCAATGCCAAGCAGCAAGTGGATCATTGTTGTATTACCGCCAATCGTTAATATGCTGCATTCAGCCGGAGAGATACCTGTTGTGCGGTGAAGGCTGTCAATAAGATCACTAATGCTGCTCAGAGTACATTGCTGGAGCTCTTTTAAGTGGGATTCATTGTCCTTGGCATGGATAATTCGGCTAATTATTTCTTCACCATATTTAATTTGCTTGTTAAAAATACTTTCTTCACCCAAAACATCTCCGCTGTTTAAATCAAGTAATCTCATAATGACGGTAGTGCTTCCCAGGTCGGCGGCATAACCGAAGTTCCTCTCAGTTGTATTCCCGCGCTCCAATCTGACAATCTCCCATTCGTAATCTTTTTTTATCATGGTTACGGTAAGCTTCCAGTCAAAATCTCTTAATAGCTTGTAAGAAGATTTTAAAGTATCAGCAGAAATATTTACATTTTTATACGCATTTTTTAAAGCCCTAACGATACGGTCCTTATCAGCAACCATGTCACCGTTGCCGGGAGGCTTCAATTCCAAATAGATCTTTCTGCAGATCGAATTCATCATTATATATCCTCTTCGTTTTATATAGAAATAGTCTTTTATTGGATAATTCTGGTTTCAGTAACTATCTTATCATCAACCGTCACATCCAGCCATTTCATCTTCTTTAGTTATATTCTGATTATAAGGTCAAAAAGTAATTTTCTTATGTAACCTCAGTTACAGATTTTAAATTTATGGAAAAAAGCATCTTTCAAGTTATCAAAAATGAATAAGATACCTATAAGGAGCTTTTTTACTAAAGAGTATACATATGAAGTATGAAAAGCTGCTTAAAAAATATCAGGTGGCGTTTGTTTATACCCTGATTTTTATATTTATATGGTATAATCGTAGTCGAAGAAAGCCGGATGGTGAAGTTAAGTAATGAGCGATGGTTATTTAAATACATTTTTGAATAATGGCGAAATCGTCGTTTCTGATCTTGCTGACGATAGAGGAATTCATGAGAGAGTGATTTATCAAAAACAAAAAATTGTTCAATACAAAACAAAAACCCTGATTTACTCTCTTGAAAAAGCCGGTATACCCCAAGAAATACAAAATAAAATGCCATGGAGTAAGAAGAAAACTGCTTCGCAAATAAAAAGATGGTCAGATTCCGGGTTAAGTGGTTTGGCATTTTCTTATCAGACTGATAAGTGGGTAGCCCTGGGTATTCTTATCCAGGTTAACGAATTCAGTGACCGGGGAATTAATCTTAAAAATACATATTATGTTCCGGGGTTCAATCTGCTGAATTACTGGAAAAGTCAATCCCAGGAAAATGAGGAGCAAAATAAAGAATTTATAGTTGCGTTTAATGAAATCCTGAACAACCTGACAAATCCATATGGGCATGTGGGTTTTGAAACATTAAAGCAATGGCTTCGGAAGCAAATTAACGGAAGGGAAATTACGATAAAGCGGATGGATTTTTTCCTTGCTGTTCTTATAACCGCTTCCAAAGCACCTTTTTTTGATTGGAAAGAGATCGGGACAAACTCTTATTTTAAAGAGAAAGTTCATGCTGCGTCAAAAATGTTTGATGGAAACAGGATTTCGCTGTTGGAAGAGCTGGAAGAAATCATAGGCGACCCAGTTAACAGTATCCACCTGACAACACGTCCGGGAAACAGAGATATCATCCTGGCGGCGCAGTGCCGGTTGGTTTTTGCATTTGGTATGTATAACTACGAAAAAGCGCCGGTCTTATCTAAAGTGACGGACGAAGAAGTAGGTTATCTGCAATCGATAGACGCCAAAGAGATAAGAACTATTTTTGCTGCTGAGAATAGAGCGGTGGTTCGAAAACTGATTAAACATATACCCTATGAACAGAGGGCCCATATCGGCATCGTTGGGTTTGACGGCCAAGTACGTTCTGCTGTCTATGATTTACTGTGTCATTTCCAGAATGCGGGTGTCAGCCAAATTATTATTTGGAGCGACTATGACAACGCCGCAATCGCGATGGTTCAAAAACTTTATGATTTGGGATTTGAACAGTTTAAGTTCGTTGCCAATAAGCAAGGAACGCTCCTCTTGGTCTCCTATGAAGAAGGATTAAAGCAATTAAAAGAATTAGCCGGTACAAACCACTTAACCGAGCAAGAAGATTTTTTATGGGATTTTGATTTGTTAGAGGCAATCGTTTTGGAGGGAAGCGCCAATGATTGAGCATATTCCTTTCTTGCCTAACTCAGAGGGGGACACCGGTATTCTGGGGCGCAGTCTTAATGAGCTGTCACATTTGAGCCGGGTTTTATCATTTCTGGTGCACGAAACTAACCAGTATAAGCTACAACTTGATTTTTTACTTCTGGTTCATTTAGTTCTGCAAACCGCATTCGATCCGGATGAGCGGCTGGACACAGAAGAGCAATTAGCTAATCGCTTAAGAAATCGTTTTAAGCGTCATATCACCGATGAATTTGTCCAGCAGGTACTATATCAAATGCGTTCCGCAGGCTGGGTTGATAAAACAAAGCAGGACGGAATTAAGATTACCAATGCAGGAATCCGTATGGGTACGTTGCTTTTAGATATGGTCCAACGGAACTATGTATATCACGAAAAGGATGACTTGCAAAAAGAGATTTTTATCGCAGAGCTATCTTCGTTAAACCTGGAAACGAGTCGCAAGTTAAGATTGGACAGTATGCCAAACTTCTTGCAATTATTAAACTCGGTTCACCGCATGACGGAGCTCGTCCAGCGCAATATACCCTATTATATCCAAAAGGAAAATGCCCTTGAGGAAATTAGTAAGCTTAAAGACTTAATCCTTGAGTCCGTCCATAAAATTGAAGACTACACCCAAGAAGAGACAATAACGGAAAAGCTCGATGATTTTCGCCTGAGAAATCATTATATTGAAGGAATTATCCAAAAAGCTATTCTGGTTGGACAAGAAGGGCTGGGAGAAGTTGCCAAAGCAATCAGTATCGCTACTTCGCAAGTTTGGACCGCGAGTATATCCAGAGAAAAGTTTATTACTGCCTTGCGGGAAAAGATCAAATCAGCCGTTCAACATGAATATTACGAAGAAAGTGAAATCCAATCGACTTATGAAATCATGATCCAAATGGAAACAGAGGATAAGCCTGTAGCCTATTTGCCGGCGAAAATATTTGGCGGGATATCACCGAATGATGTGTGGCAGGCGATTGAGGATGGTGAACGGGGTGATTTCGGATTTGATTTTATACCCAATAAACGATTGGACATTCTGCATACGGAAATTGAAAACACGGCGCCTGTATATGCCGATATGAAAGAAATAGCCGAAATCGAAGGGCAATACAACCAGAATACAGCGGGAGACAGCAGTTATCTTCAAGAATTCGAAGAAGTGCTGGAGATGGGAGTTCAAAATGCCGGGCGGGAGGAAACGCTTAAAGACTGGATTTGCCTTTTGGAGAACCCGGATCGGCTGAAAGCGGTAACCTTTATGGACCTGGTCTCCTATTTATCTACCCTAATGCCCAGTTATTTCAACCTTTCAAAAACCGGGACCTCAAAAACTGAACAAACCGGCACATGGGAGTTTCTAACCGTAAAAGATGCCAGCAATTTGTTGAGCGGGGAGGAGCTTGTCCGCTTCCCCCAATTGGACGAACTGGAAGCAGGCAACACGTTAGGCGAATTAAGAGGATTAGTCAGGAGTGAAGAAAATGGAACAAACAACAAGTAATACCGTTTCGTTACTTCCCAAATATAAAAATGCGATTCAGCTGCTTGCCGCCAGCTCGAGCATTATTTTGAGACGTGATTGGATCGGGCTGACAAAAGACGGATTGAAGAAAGCCCTTAACGCCAGAAGTGATCAGGAAATTAATGATTTTATCATGATCAGTAACATGCGTCTGGAACAAGAAACCATACCGGCTAAGATTATTTATGATGACGTGATTAACCGCTACGTTTATGTCCAGACGGTTCACCCCATCATTCTGACAGATCGCTTAAAAACCGCACCCATCCTGCTCTTTTTGCTGATGTATTACAACCAGATCACCCTTGGCCACCCCTCCACCAGTGTCCGTGAGCTGCTTGAAATTATCGACTCTTCCGTAACAGACAGACCGGACCAGAAGATTGCAAGCATATTGCAGCCTTTAATAGAATACTGCCTGATAAAAGAAGACAAGGAAGCCCAAAGTTATAAGATAACCCGTATAGGGGAAGCTTTTATGACGCCGCTTTTACTGAAACGGCTTACGGACGTGACCATGTCGCAAAATTATTCGCTGGATGTTGTTTTGGAATTTTTCCGCAAAGAAGTTCCCAATCCGAAACCGCAGCCACTGTTTTAGAGAGGGGATATGAATAGATGCTCTATCCTATTGAATTGACGTTTGAAAACGCCCGGGAATTCAAGAAGCAATCGGTCTATTTTGCCGATCCGCAAAGTTTTGAAAACATTTCGGAAATCGCCGGCCATTATAAGGATAACGTCCTGATCGGCGGTTTGAATGGCACGGGAAAATCGACGATTGCCGCTGTGTTTATTTGCATTCTCAACGCTGATACGAATGAAGCCGATCCGGCTGATCTCATCTCTTCAAGTCAAGCCTACTCTGATGAGAATCCCTGGCTCTTCAAAGGACGCTTGATCTTTTATAATGACGGGTCACTGGAAGATAATAAGACGTTTATTGAGATCAATGCTCGTTTCGAGGGAATCACAGAACATGAAAAACCCAAAATACGTTCCAAGTATTTTACGGTCAAAGAATCAGATTCTATCGAAGGGTTAAAAATTGCCCGTGAGTATGTGTATAGTAATAAAAACGATAAATACGGTAAATTGGACGAATACAGGAAGCAAATCGAAGCTTTGGGCATATCTCCCGACAAATATCTGTTGTACTGGAAACAAGGGGAGACCAGTAAATTTACCCAGATTAAAGATGTTGAGCGCTTCAGTCAATTCGCGCGGATGATGGGTATTGAAGAAAGCATTACGAACCTTGATCGAATGATTCAGCAACAAGCCGAGAAAGAGAAGGATGTTGAAACCGTTTCGAATAATTGTTTACAATTGGAACTCGATCTCAGGAATAAAGAAATTGACAAGAAGGAGAAAGAACGGCGTGATCAAGAACTCAAGGAAGGCTCCGCTGATTTTGTCGATAAAGTAAATGCGCTTATTAACTATAATACGAGAACAAGCGAAGTGCTCAAAAGTAAGGTTTTGCTCAATGAGCAGGCTCTAAATGAACAGAATGTCCGGAAAGCTCAGGCTGAAGAAGAATGGAATGTTATTCTGAAGCAGAAAGCAGCAGTTCAGACAGATTCCGACCAGTGTATGTCCCAAACACAGAAGGTCAATGAACAAATGGTGAGTGTAAGCCAAGCCGTAGCGCATCTTGAACAGGAAATTGACGAAGGGAAGAGTAAATACCATCAGATTAAAGAATTTCTTGATCTTCTAAAGCAAAAGGAACTTGGCGTTGAAGAATTGCAAAGATTGATTGAAAAACTGCAAGCGGACTTAATAACAACGAAGTTAGCGATTGAACAAAATGAATCGGAGTCAACCAACAAGGAAAAAGCCAAAAAAGAATTTGAAGAAAGAATCACAGCTTTAGAGTCGGAGAAAGAGGAACTTGAACGAAAAATTGCCCGCGCCCAATCCCTCCTTGAAGAAAACCCGGACATGGCGACTCTTCAGGAATGGATTGAAGGTATTGTAGGGGACATTGAAGAAAAAAGAGAAGCACTTGCCCATAGGGAGAACGATCGATTAAAACTTGAAAGGGAACTGATCTTAATTGCCCGGGCTCTTGATTTTCATGAAAAGGTCTTGGCACAAGATACTGAAAGTTTACAAAAGGAAATCACGCAGGAAGAAACCCAGATTAAGCAATGCCGCGATGATCTTCAGAAGTTAGACCGGGACAAGATTATCTTAGAAAATGAATTGTCTAAGGAATCTGAGGAACAATGGAGTGAGGCTATCGCATCCCTTACCCATGAAAATGAGAATCTTAAGGCGAAGGAAAAAAGTTATCAAGAAATTATTGAGCAGAATAGGCCGGCGGTGGTCGGTTTATTTCACAGTATTCAGAAAACGGGCGAAGAATTAGCAAGGCAAATAAGAAAGAGCGAAGACGGCCTTCAGCAAGCAAAAACACAAGTCGATATGACCGGGCAGTCAATAGACGATCTTTATGTTGAGCAACAAAACGCGAAAGCAAAGTTAGAAAAATACCCTCTGTGTTCAGCGGAATATGCGCAAAAGATCAAAGAATCCCGCCAAATAGAAAATGAGTTGAATTTGGAAACGGAACGTGTAAATCAACAAATCGTTGAATTAAAAGAGCAATTTGTAAAAATTGACCAAGGAATTTTTGACACTTCCCAACGGGAGTCGATGATCAAGCAGGGTTTTGAGACCTATGCTTTTCAGGATGTTTTCGAATTTAGGGATACTGAGCTTAATCAAGAAAAAGAGAAGAATTTGTCCCTGTTAAAATATACCATCCTGGTTGAGGCGGATGAAAAGGATTTGTTTCCCTGTTCCGGGCACTATCATGTTCCATTGAATGAGTATGCCCCGGATAATTCTATTGAGCCCTTGCCGTTTGGTCTTTCGCTCAAAAAAAATATAAGCACAGTGCATGCCAAGAAAGCAGTTTCCTGGCTGCGGCAAATCAGCGGGTACCTCAGAGGTAATGGACTTATTAAAGATAACATTGGAATAAGAGGGTATGATCCTGACAAGGTAAGTTACTTTCTAAGTACTGCCGCCAGAGAATATACCAGGACTATTTTGCAGGCAAAAATCAGTACAGCAGAAGCAAGAACCATCGAATTAAGTGCTCGGTACTCTAAACAAGAAGAAATTACAGCAATGCTTGAAGCCCAAAAATATGATCTAGATAATTTACTTTCTAAACTAAGCGAATTAAAAGAAAAAACCGTTCAATTAAGAAAAAATCTTGAAGAGTATCGTAAGAACGAAGAGTCTTTTCAAGTGGAGGAAACAAAATGCCGCGGGTTCCAGGAAATAATCAATTCAGTTAAAGATGTATTTAAAGAAACGTATGATCAACAAAATCCAACCTTATCATTTGAATTAAATGAAATCCTTGCAAAGGCGACAGCGTTAAAAGAGCAGATTGAGTTGTTGGAAAGCAGCAAAAAATTGCAGATAGAGACTAAGGGGAAGATTGAAGCAAGCACTGCTCAGATAGCAAAACTGGAAACAAAATTAGCGGAGTACAAGTTAAATCAAGAGAAGCTGGAGAAAGTCCATTCAGATATTCAAGTTTGGCTTGCGTTATTGGCGCAGGAGGAAGACAAGCTGACAACTCTTAGGCAGAGTTACGACCAAAAGGATAAACTTTTAAAAGCCATTGAACAATGGGTCAATGAATTTGACAGATACTTTTCCCGGCAAACTTTTTATCTCAATATCGGGAATCCTTCTGTGGAAGATAATGGTATTTTATCCCTGGAAGAAACTCAGGCGAAATCGGAAAACCTATATCTCTATGAGCAGCAGCTAGACACAATTTTGACTGATAGTGGTAACCTAACGAAGGAAATTGAATATCTCAGACTTGAAAAATCGCGGCGTGAAGAGCAACGGGTTAAAGTTGTCGATGCTCAAAAAGTAGTTGAGCGCATGCCTGAAAAGAAGCAGCTGGCAGAGTCCATTGCGGAACTGCGCAAACAGGCCAATAACTGTTCGATCGATATTGGAGTTTTGGCCAAGAAGATCGATGAGCTAAAGGAAAATCAGGAGAAATTGCAGAAGAGTTTGGAACAATACCAGGAGTATTTTGCCAAGCACCGGGAAATCGATTTTAAATTCTTAAATCAATATGAGCTTGCCCTTGAAAAATTAAAGGTGAAACGGGAGCAACACCGTAAGCTGCTGCAAGAGTTCCATAATCTGGCTACTCAGCAAGAAGAATATCGTCAACAGCTGGAACAAATCCAAATTAAAATTGCCCCGGTTGAAAAAGGGTTGCAAGAAATCGATGGCGTAATTCAAAAAGTAAATGAGGATAATGATCTTTTAACGAAGCAATTAGAGGAGCTTAACAAAGACGTTACGCCGACTATAGACGAAGAATATGATTACCGGCGCCTTTGTGAAGATAACTTTTCGCAGATTACACTTGGAGATTGTTTGCCGATCTTTCGTCTCATGTATCAGGGCAAGTTTTCTGAAGCTGTCCAACAAGAGTATATGCCAGGCTTCGATGAGTTTATGGAATTACTCAACCTTGGAAGTCAGGAAATTATTGAAGAACAAAAATATACTCAGGGTTGTCTGGTTATTAATCACGCCTTAAAGCAATTACGCACCCTGACGATGAGGCCGATTAAAGAGTCCGCAGTAAAAGATTATGAAATTTTAAAGTTGGAGTTTGAGAAGAATATCCGTGACAAACGAAGACTTGAGGAGGAACTTGCCTCTTTCAGAGATATTGTCGAGTCTGATTATCGAACGGTTGAAGGGATCATTACCAGTTCCATCCGGGCAATTGCTGAAAGGCTGAATGAAGTTTTCGTTCCGATGAACTACACGGTTCAACTTGAATATCGCAATAAAGAGGAGGGCGGCGGCCATCGCCGGTTGGTTATGTGGTTTAAAAAGACCCATGAACAGCAAATGAGGGTGGTGACCGAGCGCGGCGGTTTATCGGGCGGCGAACACGCAATTGTATCGCTTATGATGATGTATTCTATTCTTAGTGTTAAAGAAGAAAAGAAAATGGAAGGGAAGAGCGGCGGATATTTATTACTTGATGAATGGGATGCCAATCTGGACCCCTTAAAAGCGCAAACTGTATTTCAGGTTTTGAAAAAACTCAGAAAGAAAATTATCAGTATCACGCCAAGGAGCAGTTCGCGTAACTATCTCAGCGAGTTCGGTCTGCTCATACGGGTAATCAATACCCCTAGCCGACACGGTATCGTAATGCTTAAAGAACGTAACGAAGAAGCACTTAATAAATTCTTTGCTGAACTTGAAGCACAAGAGAAAAAAACGGATAAAGTTTTAGCTTAGATATTAAACCAGCCCCGTAGCTTCCATTACTTTTCGGTAATGATATATCTTGCCGAAGATGTAATTTAATCAATGAACTATCCTGGCAAGATGTTAAGGGCGTCCCAAGTCCTCAAACCGCTTTCAGTTCCAGTCTTTCCTATTTATAGGATCTGAAGAATCTTTCTATCCTCTGATTATCCGAGGCTCTGCCTTTACCAGCTATTGAGATATTTTAATGCCAAGCCTTGATCGCTGTTCATGTTGAATAGACAGAAAATATTAAAAATGAAAGTACGGTAAGCATTAATAAAGACACTGAGAAAATCAGCCCCTTTTTAGTCTCTTGCTCATGTTGGCCTGGTAGACGGAAAACCTTAAAGCAACCTTTTTATTAATTTCAATGAATCATATACAAGATATTATGATTGTCAGAAGGAAAAACAGGAAACATGTGGAATTGAAAGATAATGTTTAATCCTGCTTGTTAAATACAATAGCAGAAAGGATGACTTGACAATGAACATTAAAGGGACAAAAACAGAGAAAAACTTAGCGGCAGCATTTGCGGGTGAATCCCAGGCAAGAAACAAGTATACTTATTTTGCATCAGCTGCGAAAAAAGAAGGCTATGAGCAGATTGCCTCGATTTTCGAAGCAACGGCAAATAACGAAAAAGAACACGCCAAGTTATGGTTCAAAGCCCTTGGTGAGCTCGGAGATACAGCTCAAAATCTTCTTCATGCAGCAGAAGGCGAAAACTATGAGTGGACTGATATGTACGAAGACTTTGCAAAGGATGCAGAGGAAGAAGGCTTTGATGCTCTTGCAGCACAGTTCAGAATGGTTTCCAAAATTGAAAAAGCTCATGAGGAAAGATACCGCGCCCTGCTTAATAACGTGGAAATGAAAGCAGTATTTGAAAAAGCAGAAGAAACCATGTGGGAGTGCCGTAATTGCGGACATCTTGTCATGGGTAAAAAAGCACCTCAAGTTTGCCCTGTATGCGCGCATTCTCAAAACTTTTTTGAAGTGAGAAAAGAAAATTATTAAATTTGCGGAGGGATTGTTATGTGCAGTAAGCAAAAATTCTTTATCTGCAAGCATTGCGGAAATTTGGTCGGCCTCATCGACAACAAAGGGGTGCCAATGGTTTGCTGCGGTGAAAAAATGACCGAACTCATTCCGAACACAGTTGAAGCTTCGATTGAAAAACATTTACCGGTTGTCTCAGCTTCAGGCAATAAAATTGAGGTTGCAGTCGGCAGTATCCTCCACCCAATGGAGGAAGCGCATCATATTGCCTTTGTGTATGTCGAAACAGAGCGCGGTGGTCAGAGGAAATGCCTTAAAGTCGGGGAAACTCCAAAAGCCGTCTTTAGCTTCGAAGAGGATAAACCAATTGCCGTCTATGCATATTGCAATCTTCACGGTCTTTGGAAAACCCAAATACAATAAATTTATTCAATGGGCAATTGCGCACTAGCCGGCCAAGGCGAATTTTCCACATGGTCGGCAATTTTTTTATCCCATTGACAACCAAATATTACATATAACGATATGAGTAATGGAGGAAGAGGATACCAAATAATTGTTGCGCATTCTCTCCCAATTGCCGGAATGGTTAAAAGGGGATCCGGATAATGAATACTCGGATAAATCGTTAAGCATAATTATTGTTAAGTATTGACAGAAACATTTTAGTTTAATATAATTCATTTAAGTAATTACTTAAATGAATTACTGAGGTACGTACCATGGAGAATTTTCAGGAGATATTAAAAGCCCTGGCGGATGAAACACGGCTAAAGCTTGTAACTCTTCTTTTAACCCATGACTTTTGTGTCGGTGCCCTGGCGAAAAACTTGGATATTTCCAAAGCAGCCGTATCCCAGCATCTCCAGCTTTTAAGAAAGGCCGGAGTGGTGAAAGGGGAGAAACGAGGATACTACGCGCATTATTGGGTTGACCGGGAGATACTGAAGAAGGCTGCTGAAAACCTGACGGAATTGGCGTCCATAATTCCAGAAAGTCAAGGCGGCTGTCGCAAACATGCGCCGGGAGAACATCAGTGCTGTAGAAAGGAAGGTAGAGACGATGTGTGAATGTAACTGTAACTGTCAAAATCCTGAATTAAGACCTGCCAGCGGAAAGTGCAGCGAAGAACAAATCAAAGAATGTCATGGGGATGAAAAAGAGCATCCCTGTGAGTGTGAAAAGAAGTAGAATAATAGAATCTTTTTAACTTGAGCAGGTTCCTTTTCTTAGGCAGAAAGGTCGACTGCTCATTTTTCTTGAAATTTTAAGATTGGCTTAAAATATTTTGCTTTGAGTATAGTGAAAGGAATGACCCTCATAATGTCAAATATTATTTTGTACATAGTAGCGGGGGGATTTTTGGGATTCTCCTTTATTAAGGACAAGTAGAAATAAAGTATTTTGGCAAGAAAGTGACGATAATCAGAAATTCCTTTGCTTTTGTTTTTTCTTTTATCGTTGCATTTGTGATAGGAGCGGTGATTAAATGAAAAAGCTGGTCAAAAGATATCGTTTGTTTATCTTGCTTGTCATCATCAATATGGTAATTCTATTTATTAACCCTTCCGTCGGCAATAACTCCTTAGAGATAACCTGGAATAATATTTTAGGAATGATTTTACTTTTGCCGCCAATTTTCATTCTGCTTGGTTTACTGGATGTATGGGTCCCTCGTGAGACAATGATGAAGTTTATGGGAGATAATTCAGGATTGATGGGAGTATCCTTAGCCTTTTTTTTGGGTTCCGCAGCAGCAGGGCCACTTTATGCCGCATTTCCTGTTGCGGGTGTATTGCTTAACAAAGGATGCAAATTTTCCAATGTTCTTATTTTTATTGGGGCATGGTCGACTACAAAAATACCCTTGCTTTTATTTGAAGCTTCCGCCTTGGGCTGGAAGTTTATGTTAATTAGGTTGGCACTAGATCTTCCAGGTATTGCGCTGATTGCCTACACTATTGAAAACGTAATAACAGATAAAGAAAAGAAAAATATTTATGAATGGGCAAATCTAACTTAGGAGAGGCAGATATAGCCATGAAAGTCTCAGAAGTAAATGAACTCTAATACTCTTTAGATAAAAGCTTCCCAAATTCCAACAACTTCTCTTTTCTTTCTTTTGATACTGCCGGATACTTCGGATCAATATCCTCGAGGGCCTTAATGATGACTTCCGATATCACTAACCGTGCAAACCATTTTGTGTTCGCAGGCACTACATACCAAGGGGAATGACCGGTTGCCGTAGCCTTGATGGCATCATTGTACGCTGCCATATAATCATCCCAATACTCCCGTTCGATCATATCGTAATCGGAAAACTTCCAATTTTTGTTTTCGTCTTCTATCCGTTCCAAGAAACGTTTTGTTTGTTCCTCTTTAGAAATATGAAGAAAAAATTTAATTACTCTAATTCCATTTTCGTATAAATACTTTTCATAATTCTTAATCTGGTGATATCTTTCTTCAAAAATATCTTCAGACTTGCACCTATCCGGAAGATTGGAATCCTTGTACAAATTATGCACCTTTCCGATTAGTACATCCTCATAATAAGAACGGTTAAATATGCATATTTTTCCTCTTTCCGGCATTACCCGCATGGCCCGCCACAAATAATCATGGTCAAGTTCTTCGGTTGAAGGCTTTTTAAAATTATAGACGTCAATTCCCTGCGGATTCATACCGCTCATCACATGTTTAATAGCACCGTCTTTCCCTGCTGCATCCATGGCCTGAAAGATTATAAGCAAAGCTTCTTTATTTTCAGCATAAAGTTTATCCTGCAGCTCTTGCATACGTGTTAAATGCGCTTCGTGCTGTTGCTCTGCCTCTTCTTTATTTTTATACTCACCCGTCTGTTTGGTATCAAAGTCATGAATCTCAAAGGTTCTATCTCCGTTGAAGCAAAATGTTTTACAATGCATTTTTTTATTTCCCCTTCTTGGATTTAAACTAGACGAACAATAATCTTATGTAAAATATCTGTAGTATATCCCAAGTAGACCTCTGCATCTTTTATATGATGGTAAACTTCTCTGCATTTTAAAGCCTGCATCGGATCTTTGCTCTTAAATACTGCCGCCATACCTGCCCGGTATTCATCCGCAATTGCTTTCTGGGCCTTGCGGATTATTTCTATTTGTTTTTGAGACTTATGCGGATCATCTTTAAGCAGCCTAATAGCCTCAGCAAGTTGATCCGTCCCTGCCTGTAATTGCTGCGCCATATTATGAATGACTGAATCCTCAGCTACTTGAAAAGCTTCCATTTCCATAAGCGTAGATTTGGCATATTCTACGATCTTATCCATCTCAATGGAAAGAGAATAGATGTCCTGCCGGTCAAAAGGGGTCGCAAAGGCCTCAATCAGGTTATTCTCCATATTGAAGCGGTGCTGGTCCGCTGCATCCGCTTCGCTTAATAACTTCCGGTAGTCCTCTTCCGTGCGGCTGTTAAGCCATATACATAAAAATCTTACTACCTTGGCAGAGGATTCGGCCTGAACCGCCAGCATCTTATAGAAATCACGTTTGATGGGAAATAACCTCTCCCAAAAATTAAATTTAACCATACTATCCTCCTTTGTCCAGAAAAACTTATCCCAGGATACGCAGCAAATAAAATACCGTAGCCGAGACAATTGCTGAAGCCGGTATTGTTACACACCAAGCAATAATAATGTCTTTGCCGATGTTCCAGTTAACCATCCGATACTCATCTGCTCCGCCAACTCCGCCTACACTGCCGACCACCACATGGGTAGTGGAAACCGGCGCCCCGATGGCGGTTGCCAAAACGATACACCCACCTGAAGCAAGCTGGGAATTGAGACTATGGATCGTCTTGGTCATAGGCTTAGGGATATTGATTGGGCCCCAGCTCTAAAAAATTAACTCATATTTTAAGCTTTAGTAATATGCCCTTAACAGTAAGCTACTAAATTAAAGATATGAAATTTTCGCCAAAGTGAATGTTTTTATTCCATCACTCTGAGAGAAATGGAGGTAGTATTTTTATGGCAAAAATACTGATCGTTGACGATTCTTTAATCGTACGAATGAATCTTAGGAAAATTTTAACTGAAAGCGGGCATGAGGTCGTGGCTGAGGCTTCCAACGGCGAAGAAGCCTGTCAAAAGTATGCGGAAACGAAACCGGAACTAGTAACGCTCGATATTACGATGCCTAAAATGGACGGGATCGAAGCCTTATCCACTATCTGCCAAGAAGACAAAAAGGCCAATGTCATTATGATCTCAGCCTTAGGTCAGGAGGCTAAAATTCTTGAGGCTCTGGATAAAGGTGCCAAGCAATACATCATTAAACCGTTTAAGAATCATGAAGTGTTGGAAAAAATCGATACGGTTCTCAAAGATATCGTCTGATAATGGAGGCAGCAAATTGAATCACCTATTGGACAAAGAATCTGTCGGCGAAATTATAGGCAATTTGGTGGTTAATATCCCCAGTCTATTGGTTCATCAAGAAGGCAAGGTTTTATTCGGCCTGTTTGAAAACAGCCCTGATACTGACGGCATCGTTGTTTTTGACGGCGGCAATCTCACCGGTCTGATCATGAGAAATCATTTTTATAAAGAAATGGCTAAACAGTTTGGGTTTGCTGTGTATATGGGCAGGCCTATTGCCATGCTGATGGATACCGAACCGCTGATCGTGGATTATTATACCGAAATGTCCAAGGTCGGAATCATGGCCATGGATAGAGCGAAAAATAACCTGTATGACCATGTTCTGGTCACAAAGGACAATACGTATGTAGGAGCAGTCGGCATCAGTCCGCTCCTGAGCGAATTGTCCCGAAAAAGTGAAGAGAAGGTCGGGATCTTAAAATCCCAGAATGAAGCGTTGAAAAAAGCCAATGAACAAGAGATTGCTTTAACCAAAACTATCCTGGAAAAAAATTTACTTCTCGAAAAAAAGTCCAACGCGGTAAAGAACCTTTTAGATAACGCCGGTCAGGGATTTCTCTCCTTTGGCAAGAACTATATGATTGAAGAGGAATACAGCGTTGAGTGTGAAAAAATTATTGGGAGACCGCTGCACAAGGTAAACTATTTGGACCTGGTTTCCCGGTTGTATGACCAAGAAAAAGCTTCTATTCAACAACTGGCGTTCAAACGGTATTTTGAATCCACTTCCAAAATAAAAGATGAAGCGTATTTGAGCCTTTTGCCGAATGAATGTGTAATCGGTGAAAAAACAATTCAGTTGGATTATAAACCCATCGAATTTCTCAGCGAAAAAAAACTCATGGTTGTACTGACCGACATCTCTGAAAAAGTGTCTTTGGAGCGGTCCATGGAGGAAGAACGGCAGAACCAGCGTCTCATCGTTAAAGCTCTGACCAATTCCGGTGATATCAATAATATGTTTGATGAACTCCAAGAGCTGTTGGAAACCGGCATACCTTTGATCTTGGACAACAGTCCTTCCGATGACGAAGCGTTTAATGAGATTTTCCGCCAAATACATACCTTCAAAGGTGATTTTGGCCAGTTTTGCTTGTATAACAGCTCCAAAAATCTTCATGTTTTAGAGGAACAACTGCAACAGCTTAAAGAAAGAGGACAGCGGAGCAGCCAAGCCGTGACGGAACTGTTTGCCGGAGTAAAGACGGAAGAAATACTCAGCAAAGACAAAGAATTAATCTTAAATGTTTTAGGACAGAACTATTTGCAGCAAAATGAAAAATTGAACATAGCTAAGGATACTGTTTTGGAGCTGCAAACGGTTATCCGAAAATTCTGCCCGGAAGACCAGTGCCGGGCTATCCTACCTTATGTCAACAAACTAAAAAGCAAAAACATCAAAACAATCCTGCATCAATACCAGGATTATGTCAGATATATCTGTGAACGTCTGGCCAAACCCGTACCGAATTTTTTGGTCTACGGTGATGATATCTGGATTGAAAAAGAAAATTATGACAAACTCTTTAAATCAAGCGTTCATCTTTTCCGAAATATCTGTGATCACGGCATAGAACACCCTGAAGAGAGAGCCGAACTCAATAAAGGTGAAAACGGCAATATAACCTGCCGGATTACCAACGACAGCAATAATAATAGTATCCTGATTGAAATATCGGATGACGGACGCGGCATCGATCCCGCCGTCATTAAAATGAAAGCCTTAGACAGCGGTTTAATGGCGGAAGAAGAGCTAATTAATCTGAGCGATGATGACGCCGTGAACTTGATTTTCGCTCAGGGTCTTACAACCAAATCCAAAGTTGACTCCCTTTCAGGGCGGGGCATCGGAATGACAGCCGTGAAAGAAGCCACGGAGCAATTAAAGGGAAGTATCGGTCTCAAAACCTATCCCGGTATCGGCACCAGCTACCTTATAACAGTTCCAATAATATGAGAAGAGGTTTAGCATGAAAAATACTTGGAAAGATGAATATATTAATTCGTTTTTGGATTCATTTGTATCAGTCATCGCATCCATTGTTGGCGATAAGAAAATAAAGCTGGAAAAAAACATTCAACACAGTCAGGAAAGTCCCGGCTATAAAATTTGCGTGAATATAGGATTCGTAGGAGATTTTAAGGGGCAGGCTAATTTTATCATGGGAAAAAACACGGCTATGGTTCTTACTTCCACCCTAGCCGGCGGAATGGAAATATCTGAAGTTGATGATCTGGTTAAAAGTGCTATCGGCGAATTTGCAAACATGGTAATGGGCGGTGTCTGCACAAATTTATCTTCAGAAGAAATTGTCTTGGACATAACCCCTCCCTCTATTATTACAGGAGAAGATTATCAAATCAGCAGTCTTATTCCCCAATTTTGCAGCAAAATTTCTGTTGTCGATATAGGAAATATCGTTTTTGATATTGCAATAAAACAAGACTAGAAATTCATCCGATATCTTTCCGAGAATTTGCTCGACAATGCAAGACTGAAATCTATAAAAGTTTCTGCAAGAGGGGATATAGTCCTCTTTTTGTGGTGGGCAAAATAGAACATCCTTTTCTCGGGTAGTTCGTCCAACTCATACGCGTTAACCATTTTATTTTTAATACTATCGACTGCTGCAATTGCAGAAATTATGGAAATGCCGATTCCTTCTTTTACACTCTCCTTCAGAGATTCCAAACTGTCAAAGTATCCGATGACTTCCAATTCCGATAGTGTAACGCCTGAGATAGATAACATCTGTTCCAGAATGGCCTGGGTTCCGGAATCGGATTTGCGAAATAAAAAAGGATAACCGACTAAATCGGATAATGAGGGCTTGTGTCTCAAATGGAGGCTGGCGGGTGTTATTAATACGAATTTTTCTTCAGCAAAGGGTATATAGGTTAGCTGTTCTTGGTTGTACTGTTTCCCTAATATTCCTATTTCAGCTTCACCTTTGATCAGTTTTTCAGCCACTTTCTCCGAACCGCTTTGCTCAAGCATGAATTTGATTCCCTTATATTTCTCCCGGAAATTGGAGATGAAAAAAGGAATTGCATACTGGGCAGGTACTGTGCTGGCGGCAATACTCAAGTGACCGTCTATTTTACCTGTCCAATCTTTCATTTCCCACAAGGCTCTATCTTTCAGTAAAAGAATTTCTCTGGCCCATGGATAAAGTTTCTGACCGAAGGGTGTTAAAATCACTTCCTTTCCTAACCGATCAAAAAGCCTTTGACCTAAGTGTTTTTCTAAATTGCTAATGTGGGAGCTTACAGTTGACTGGCTCAAAAACAGACTATCGGCAGCTTTGGAAAAGCTAGTCCGTTCTGCGACTCGGGTAAATACCTCCAGCTGGTGCAACAACATTTTACAAACCCCTCCTCGGATGAACATCGTAATATAATCCTTCTATGGCACTCAGGTTGTTATTACAATATTATCGATAATATCGATTGGTTGCAATCTCTTTTAACGATTATATGTATTTATCATCGTACATCACTCTTGTTATACTTTAATAGTAAATACTTTTATTTTTGTTTATTAAGGAATTCGTTGCTAATTCTTTTAAGAGAGGAGGTTGATTATGTCATTTGCTTATTTTATTTCTTCGGACAAAATCGGGAATCAAGATCCTGAGTTAGGGCAGCGACTAATGCATAGTTTCTTCATAAAGTTATTGGAGGCCGAAGAGAAGCCTTCCTACATCCTCTTTGCCGAGCGGGGAGTTAAACTCCTGCTTCCGGAATTTTCTGCTGTTGATGCTCTGAAAATCTTAGAAACTGAGTATGGCGTACAGTTGCTAGCCTGTGTGACATGTTTGGACTATTACGGAATCAAAGATCAATTAGAGGTCGGTCAAATTTCCGGTATGCCTGACATTATTGCTGCTATGCATGAAAGTGATAAGGTCATACATATTTAGACGGTTAAATTGGCAATATTTTGAGGAGGAGCAAGAATGGAAAACAGAGAGTTATGGGCATCTCTGAATATGGATTTGGAAAAACATGATGATTTTCTATCCGGGTTGCCTGGTGTTTTTACAAGCCTGTTTTTAGATCGTCCTAACCGACCGAAGGCAATGGGCTATTTCGATATGATTGTTGGAGACATTCATGGGATCCGGGTAAAAGAACTTGTTGCACTAAAAGAAAAAGGACACAAAGTATTTTCAACTTTCTGTGTCTATGTACCTGAGGAAATTATCGCGGCTGCTGGTAGTGCCTGCATTGGTTTATGTGCCGGAGCGCAATATACTGTACCAGCCGGAGAAAAAGTACTCCCCCGTAACATGTGCCCATTAGTCAAATCAACTATGGGCTTTAAGCTGGAAAGAATCTGTCCATATTTTCAGGTTTCAGACTGGGTTATTGGAGAAACAACCTGTGATGGGAAAAAGAAGGCCTGGGAACTCCTGAATGACTATATTCCCACATACGTGATGGAGCTGCCTCAGAAGAAAAAACTTGCCGATACAGCTTTCTGGGAACACGAAGTGAAGGAGTTCGCGGCTTTCATTGAACAGGAAACAAAGGTTAAATTGACCGGGGATAATCTCGCGGAAGGGATAAGAAAAATTAACAATAAGCGAGCAGCCCTAAAACGCTTAGCCGCTTTAAGAAAAGCTTCACCAGCTCCGATTCATGGTCTGGATGTATTATTGATTAACCAATTAGCCTTCTTCGATGACCCGGAACGCTTTGCCGGTCAGGTAAATAGTCTTTGTGATGAGTTGGAAGAAAGAATTGAGCGGAAAGAAGGGATAGCAGCAGAGAATGCCCCGCGCATTCTCATTACGGGAACTCCGCAACCCATTCCGGCCTGGAAGATTCATGCTCTAATTGAACGGGCGGGAGGGGTTGTCGTTGGAGAAGAAACTTGTACCGGTGAACGCTATTATAAGGACTTAACAGAACCCGCTGAAGCAGCGGATCAGATGCTAAGTAATATTGCTAAACGGCCCCTTAATGTTAACTGTGCTTGTTTTACCCCCAATACCGGGCGCCTTGAGGACATCGTGACAATGGCGAATGATCTGCACGCCGATGGGGTTATTGACTTTACTTTGCAATTCTGCCAGCCATACAGTGTGGAAAGCTATACCGTGGGAAAAGAGCTGGATCAGCAAAATATTCCCCATCTTAAATTAGAGAGTGACTTTTCCGAAGAAGACCAGGGCCAGTTGAAGACTCGGATCGATGCATTTCTGGAAATGCTGAAATGATCGCAGCTGGTCTGGATATCGGATCAGTTAACTCCAAACTTGTGATCTTAGAAGATGATAAACCAGTCTTTAAAAAAACAGTTCCAACCCGATTCGATCCCGTTTCTACCGGACGCGAACTACTTGAACAGGTTCATCGTGAATACGAACCTCAGGAGATAGTAGTTACGGGTTATGGTCGGGTTAGTTTTCCGGAGAGCCGTATTATTACTGAGATCACTTGTCAAGCTAAGGGGTGCCATTACTTTTATCCCGAGATTTCTTATATTTTGGATTTGGGTGGTCAGGACGCCAAAGTTATCAAGAAGAATAGTCAGGGTAAGGTTGTTAGTTTTGTAATGAACGACAAATGTGCAGCAGGCACCGGACGTTTTTTAGATGTGATCCTTAAAGGGCTTGATCTCGCCCCGTCAGACATTAATCTGGCCTTAGAAGCTGAGCCCGTGACCATTAACTCTATGTGTACAGTTTTTGCCGAATCTGAGGTCATTACCCTCTTGGCTAAGGGCACTCCGAAGTTATCCGTATTGGCCGGACTATTTAAAAGTACGGCGACCAGGCTGGCATGTTTCATTGAAACCCAGGGACAGCCGGATGCTGTAATTTTCACAGGAGGAGGAGCTTACTACCGCCCCCTTATTCATCAATTGGAAAAACAATTGTCGTCAAAGGTAGTGGTGCCGCCGGAACCGGAGTTAACCGCAGCCTATGGTGCTGCGTTATCTGCCAAAATGAAATGAGCAGATATTCTAAGTAAAGTCCGTTTATTATTTTAACCCCCGCCGGGATTGCCCGGGCGTCTTTTTGAAATTAAATAGATCTAAACGCCAGCCGGCCAAGGTATATTTTCTACCTGGTCGGCTGATTTTTTAAATGAAAAAATGGTTTACAAATAAAAAAATTTACGTTATTATACATATAATCGCTTAAGCGAATACAAAAATGACCTAAGGATAGTAATTGTCCAAATGAAGAAAGGGAAGTTGATTATGATAAAAGTACTGTTTGTATGTGTTCATAATTCAGCCAGAAGCCAAATGGCAGAAGCTTTCTTAAATAGGCTTGGTAACGGCGATTTCTATGCGGAAAGTGCAGGAATTGAACCTGGCCGCTTAAATCCAATGGCGATTAAAGTGATGGAAGAGATTGGATATGACATCCGCCATAATTCCACCGACTCTGTGTTTAACTTTTTCAAAGAGGGCAGAACATACTCTTTACTTGTTAAAGTGTGTGATCAAATCAACGGCCAGAAGTGCCCGATTTTTCCGATGATTCATTATGTCTTGGATTGGAATCTTGAAGATCCTTCCGGATTCGAAGGGACATACGAGGAGAGGCTTGATAAAACCAGAAAAGTAAGAGATGAAATTAAGGCCAAAGTTGAATCATTAATTGCGGCGTATAAAGATTAATGGATTTTTTTCAATAAAAAAAGATGAAACCAAAACAAAACAGAGATTGTGACTAATATTAGTTTATTTGGAGGTTGTTAGATATGGAGAAGGCAGATCAAGCAAGGTTGTCTTTTTTAGACAGGTTTTTAACGCTCTGGATTTTTACTGCTATGGCTATTGGCGTGTTAGGAGGTTATTTGTTCCCAAACCTGGCTGTATCGTTGGGGAAGTTTAGTTCGGGAACTATTTCCTGGCCCATTGCGATTGGCCTGATCGTTATCGGCTTGGCCCGCTGCATTGCCATGGTTATTGTCTGGAACACACTGGCCAAAGGGGATAATGAATATTGCGCGGCTCTGGTGGCACTCAACTCGATATTCCAGATATTCTTGTATACCTTTTATATTTATCTTTTTGTGACCCTCATTCCCAAGTGGCTGGGGCTTTCCTGGGGCGGACAGATTGTAAATGTTTCCATGCAGGAAGTCGCCAAGAGCGTGCTGATCTATTTGGGAATTCCGTTTGCTGCGGGTCTTATTACCAGATTTGGGCTGATTAGAGCTAAGACGAAAGAATGGTATGAGAAGGCTTTCATCCCTAAAATTTCACCCTTGACCCTCATTGCCCTGCTTTATACAATCATTATCATGTTTATTACCAAAGGTGAAGAAATTGTCACAAACCCGGTCGGGGTTGTTAGAATTGCGATTCCTTTATTGATCTACTTTGCGGTGATGTTTTTCGTCAGTTTTTTTATGTCGCACAAAGGCGGATTCCGTTATGATCAAACCGTTACTTTGGCGTTTACAGCTGCCAGCAATAACTTTGAACTGGCAATTGCAGTGGCAGTAGCTGTCTTTGGTATTGCTTCAGATGCGGCTTTCACCGCTGTCATCGGTCCCCTGGTGGAAGTCCCGGTGATGATTGCCTTAGTTAACTTAGCGCTTACTCTAAAACGCAAATATTATAATCAAAAGGGATTACCTCATAGTTATAAAGAAGGAGCATAATTCCTGCCGCTCTCAAATGGCGGAGGCGATTGCCAAGATTATTGCAGATGATTGTATTGAGGCCTATTCTGAGGATACGGAAATAAAACCTGAGATCAATCAAGACGCTGTAGCGGTGATTCTCGGATATCCCGCCGGTTGATGTTGTTATTACAATGGGATGCAATGTAAATTGTCCGTTTGTTCCTTGTAAACATCGGGAAGATTGGGGACTGGAACTATGTGCCTGTCCTATCCTATGAAGATACTATGCAATAGTGCAGGCGGAAGGGTGTTTGGATAAGGTATTCTATCAACGGAAGTAATCTTGATGCCATTTCCGGCTTCTTTGATAACATCAGTAAAAAATCAAAAGAATGATGTTTACTAATAATAGGAAGAAGATGACCTAAATGATATTTGCATGGTTAAACGATCAATTGCTTAGAATGGAATGGCTTTCTTATTTGGTGAAGCTCTTGGTTGAGAATGTTTTCGGTCTAAGTATTCAGGACCGCTTGGGCGGAGGGCTCCATTTTTTTATCTATGACGTTATTAAAATTTGTATTTTGCTTTCTGTTTTGATTTTTTTGATTTCTTATCTGCAGAGTTTTTTTCCGCCTGAAAGAACAAAAAAAATACTGGGACGCTTTAACGGTATTTCAGCCAATATTCTTGGTGCGTTGCTCGGGACAGTTACCCCTTTTTGCTCGTGTTCCTCGATTCCGCTCTTTATTGGTTTTACCAGCGCGGGGCTTCCCATCGGAGTAACCTTCTCCTTTCTGATCTCTTCTCCTCTGGTGGATTTGGCGTCCGTGATTTTGTTGGCAAGTATTTTTAATTGGAAAATTGCTCTTGCCTATGTCGTGGTTGGCCTGATCCTGGCAGTGACCGGCGGAACCGTAATTAGTAAAGCGAAGCTGGAAAAATATGTGGAATCGTTTGTATTTCACAATAAAATGCTTAAAATAGAACCGGAGCATTTGACAACTGGGGAAAGACTGAGATTTGCCAAAAATCACACTGAAGAAATAGTAAAAAGAGTGTGGCTCTATATCCTTATAGGTGTCGGCATTGGAGCAGCTATTCATAATTTTATTCCAGAGAATGTTATTTCTTTGCTGCTCGGTCAGGACAAATGGTATTCGGTCTTATTAGCCACAATAGTCGGCATTCCGATGTATGCAGATATCTTCGGAACATTGCCGGTTGCTGAAGCATTGGTTGCCAAAGGGGTGGGTTTGGGAACAGCCTTGTCGTTTATGATGGCCGTGACCGCGCTATCCCTCCCCTCCATGATCATGCTTAAGAAGGTTGTAAAGACCAGACTCCTGGTCATATTTGCGGGAGTTGTAGCTGCCGGTATTCTTCTTATTGGTTATACATTTAATGCTTTTGGCTATTTGTTCATGTAAATGTTTTAAACAAATTTAAAGCGGAGGCGAAAAAATGACAACATGGGTTGATTGGAATATTTTCGCTTATTGGTCTGATTATGACATCTTTTGGCCTGCTGGCTGTGGCAGAATCTTTTTTCAAGGTTTTCTTTATTTAACCAATAACTACACAATTCTTGTATTTTATGTTATAATACACAAGATTTTGTCTATAGAGAGGGAAGGAATAATGCTTTTTCGTTACACCGGTATAGCCGTAATTCTTGTCTGGGGAATTGTATTTCCAGTGATTTTGTTGCGGCTGCAAAAAATGATTTCACCGCACAACCCAACTAGGGCTAAAACACTTACTTATGAATGCGGGCTTGATACCCAAGGCGATACATGGATTCGATTTAAAATCAGTTATTTCATGTATGCCTTAATTTTTGTTGTGTTTGATGTTGAAACAGTTTTTCTCTACCCTTGGGCGGTTCTGTTTCAAAAATTAGGTTTGTTTGGGATTATTGAAATGATTATTTTTATGGCAATTCTCATTGTCGGATTTGCTTACGCTTGGAAGGAGGGAGCTTTACAATGGATGTAATCGAAAAGAAAGACGCAGAAGTCAAAGTTCCCAATAATATCATCCTCAGCACAGTAGAAATTGCTTTAAATTGGTGTCGTTCCCGCTCCTTCTGGCCGCTATCTTTTGGTCTGGCTTGTTGTGCCTTTGAGATGATGTCTGCCTCGGATGCCCGTTATGATATTGCCCGCTTTGGATCAGAGGTATTTCGGCCTTCGCCGCGTCAGTGTGATCTGATGATTGTAGCAGGAACGGTTACGAAAAAAATGGAACCTTTAGTTTTACGTTTATACGAGCAAATGGCTGAGCCTAAATATGTATTAGCGATGGGCAGCTGTGCGATTAGCGGCGGACCGTTTAAAGATTCTTACAGTGTAGTTCCGGGGGCCGATACTTTTTTGCCGGTGGATGTCTACGTTCCAGGCTGTCCCCCAAGGCCAGAAGCACTTCTTTATGGAATTCTTGAGCTGCGCAAAAAAGTAATCCATCCGAAAGCTTTTGCGAAGAACTACCAAAAGAGGTTGGAGCAAAATGGATAAGAAGATTGACCGCATGGCACTCGTTGAAAGACTTGAAGCTAAAATGGGTCCCGGAGCAGATGTATTCGAGGACAATACGCACAAATCTATCCGGGTATCAAGAGTAAAATTGCTGGAAACAATGAGGGAATTAAAGGATAATCCGCTTTATGAGATGGATATTTTGATGAATTTGAGTTCGGTCGATTATCCGGAAAATCTTACGGTGATCTACCACCTGAATTCATTGCGTTATCAGCATCACTTAACGGTTAAAGTAGAAGTAAGCAAGGATAACCCCCGGATACCATCGGTTAGCTCAATTTGGAAGGCAGCACAGGCTCAAGAAAGGGAAGTCTTCGATTTGATGGGGATAATTTTTGACGGACATCCTTATCTGAGAAGAATCTTGTTACCCGATGATTTTGTCGGTCATCCGCTGCGTAAGGATTTTCATTGCAGCTAAATAAGCCCTAATATTGCAAAACCGGAATGAGGTAAAAACGTGATAAGAACAGAAGAAATGAAATTAAACTTTGGGCCTCACCATCCAAGTACTCACGGGGTTTATCGCGCAGTGTTTACCTTGGAAGGGGAGTATATTACTCATTGCGTAAACCATCTAGGTTATTTGCATCGCGGCATTGAAAAGCTTGCAGAATCAAAAACATATAATCAGTTTATTCCGTATAACGGCAGACTGGATTATGTTTCAGGAATGATGAACGAAGCGGCGTATGTACAGGCTGTTGAGGAACTCATGGGTATTTCGGATCAGATACCGGAAAGGGCACAGTATATTCGGGTAATTATGTCAGAATTGCAAAGAATTGCCAGTCATCTTGTCTTTTATGCTTCCATGGCTTTGGATATGGCTGGTTCTACGCCCTGGTTTTACGGATTTAGAGATAGAGACCGGATTCTGGATCTTTTTGAAATGGCGGCCGGTAACAGGATGATGCCGAATTATATGAGAATCGGAGGAGTTGCGGCTGATCTCAATGAGGAATTTCTTCCCACCCTTCGCAAACTACTTGATGATATGCCGAAATGTATTGAAGAGTATAATGGGATATTAACCGGAAATGAGATTTTCCAGGCTAGGACTATTGGCGTAGCCCCATTATCCGGTGAAAAAGCTTTGAATTATGGAATGTCTGGTCCAAGCGCCCGCGCTTCAGGAATAGATTATGATTTGCGTCGTGATGAACCGTACGGAATTTACGACCGTTTTAAATTTAATGTACCTGTAACGCAAAATGGTGATACATTTGATCGCTACCTGGTGCGGTTACTGGAGATCGAGGAAAGTGTCAGGATCCTGGAGCAAGCTTATAGGGATCTTTCAGAAGGACCGGTTATGGCCAAGGTGCCTAAAGTGATAAAACCCCCGGCTGGTGAAATTTTTTACCGCATTGAACATTCCAAAGGGCATTTTGGCTTTCACATTGTAAGTGACGGTTCAAATAAACCGTACCGTTTAAGAATATATTCTCCCTGTTTTGTTAATGTTGCACCTTTTGAAGAAATGGCGGTCGGACTGCATATGCAGGATGCCATAGCTACATTTGCTTCGTTGGATATCATTTTAGGTGAGATCGACCGTTAACAGGCAGAAAACAAGCAATTGACGGTGGAGGAAAAAATGGATATTTTTATTGTCTGGGTAGAAATCTTCAGACATTGGCTGACCGTAGCGACCGGCATCCCGATTCTGGCGGAAATAATTGTTAAAGCCGCCTTGACTTTAGGAGTCATTATCTTTGTTCTTTTGAATTTGATTGTTTTAGTTTGGTTGGAACGTAAACTAAGTGCTTTCTTTCAAATGCGCAGGGGACCGAACCGTCTTGGCCCAGCCGGTTTTTTTCAATTTCCTGTAGATATTGTGAAAATGCTGGGAAAAGAAGATATTGTTCCTGCAAATGCAGATAGACCGGTCTTTTTAATAGCCAGTATTTGTGCATTTTTGACTGCGATTATGGCCTGGGCTGTTATCCCGCTGGGAAGAGGATTAATTCTTGAAGATTTGAGTATCGGTATTTTTTATTTCATTGCAATCGGCTCAACTGGAACAATTGCTTTTATCATGGCGGGGTTTTCTTCCAATAATAAGTATGCCTTGCTTGGAGGAATGAGGGCTGCGGCTCAAATGATCAGTTATGAAATCCCCATGGTCTTTTCCCTTCTGGGAGTCATTATGATCACAGGCTCACTGACTCTTTCCAAGATCGTTGAAGGGCAAAAGAGTATCTGGTTTATCATCCCTCAGATTTTAGCCTTTTTATGTTATTTCATTTCCTCAATTGCTGAAACCAACCGCGGTCCTTTTGATATGACCGAAGGGGAGCAAGAACTGGTTGGAGGTTACTTCCTCGAATACTCAGGCATTCGTTATGCCCTGTTTATGGTTGCTGAGTATACGCATTTAGTTGCTGTTTCGGCAATTGCAGCCCTAGTTTTCCTAGGAGGATGGAATGCGCCGTTCGGCTTGACGTTTATTCCCGGCTTCATATGGATGATGCTCAAGATTTACTTTATGATTTTTCTGTTCATGTGGGTTAGATGGACTTTCCCGAGAATCCGAATTGATCATTTGATGCATTTTGGCTGGAAAGTTTTGATCCCCGTCAGTTTAATTAATATTGTATTAACCGGAATCGGCATTTTCGTCTTCCGCGCAATTACAGGTTAGGTGGTGAAATCGTGTACGGTTCAGGACTTCTCAAAGGTTTAAGCATAACGATCAAACATTTTTTCGAAAAGAAAATAACACAGCAATATCCTGAAGAAAGACCGGCACTTCCGAAACGGTTCCGGGGGTCATTTGAATTGATACCATCTAAATGTATAGTCTGCAGTCTTTGTTCAAATGCTTGTCCCAATAATATAATCTCTATTCAAAGCAAGAAAGACGAAAACAATAAAAAGAAACTGACCGGTTATCAAATGATGATGGGCAGCTGTTTGTACTGCGGGTTTTGCGTGGAGGTTTGCCCCACAGGTGCATTATATATAACACAAAAATATGAGAATGCTGTCTTCTTCAGGCAGAACCTGAACGTAAGTCTTTTTAAGGATGAACCTGAGCAGATGCTTCAGGCTGTAAGGAGTGAAGCAGAATGACTTTTGCCGTAATGTTTTATGTTATCGCTATTATTACTTTAGGTTCAGCGCTCATGATGGTAACCAGCACGAACATTTTTCACAGTGCTTTATTGATGTTGGTTTCATTTTTAGGTATAGCAGCCGTCTTTGTTCTTCTTCAGGCCGATTTCCTGGCAGCAGCTCAAGTCTTGGTTTATGCCGGAGCTATCACTGTATTTGTAATATTTGGCATCATGTTTACCATGAAGGGAGATGCCCGGAAAACAAACCGTTTTTCTAAAAACGCTATCCCGGCTGCAGTACTGTCGCTTATACTTATTGTGATTAATGCGGCTATGGTTCTAAAGACCCAATGGCCTGTCAGCAGTCACGCTCCTTTAGAGGAGACAGTGAGTTCTGTAGCTGAATTAATGCTGACAAAATATGTGGTTGCTTTTGAGGTTACTGCTGTTCTCTTACTCATTGCAATGATTGGTGCAATCGTTATTGTAAAAGAGGTGAAAAAACCGTCATGACAGCGATCATGAATATAGGACTGAACCATTTTCTCGTTTTAAGCGGAACGCTGTTCTTCATTGGACTTTTTGCTGTTCTCTCAAAGAAAAACGTTATTGCCGTACTTATGGGTCTCGAGGTTATGTTGTCCTCCGTCAATATCAATCTAATCGCATTTAACCGCTATACATCTCCTGAAATTCTTACCGGAAACGTCTTTGCGATTTTTGTGATTGCTCTCGCTGCTGCGGAAGTAGCAGTTGGGCTAGCGTTGATTGTAGCCATTTACCGGCAGCGAAAAACGGCGGAAGTCCAAGATTATGATTTATTAAAATGGTAGTTTTCTATTCTGTGCAAAGGCAGGTGTAAAAAAATCATAATGTTCGATATTGCTCTTTATCATGCCTGGGTCATTCCGCTTTTGCCGGCTATGGCGTTTGTAATCATCACTTTTTTCACCAAAAAGATGCCTAAACGGAGTGCAGGCATTTCCATAACAAGTATTTTAATTTCCTTTGTTCTGGCATTGAGCCTTGGCATCGGAGTTATTGGTCAAGGTGAAAGGTACCTTGAACATCCTTTAAAGGTTGTTGTTACCTGGTTTAGTATGAATGGATTGTCTATAGACGTAGGTACGCAGATTGATACGACCTCCGTCATGATGCTGCTTGTCGTTACTTTCATTACTTCCTTGGTTGAGATTTATTCTCTGGGATATATGCATGGGGACACCGGGTTTGCCCGTTTCTTTTCTTATGTGTCACTCTTTGCCGCTTCTATGCTGGGCTTGGTACTCTCTCCTAACCTTCTTCAGATGTTTGTTTTTTGGGAGTTGGTTGGACTTTGTTCTTACCTGTTAATCGGTTTCTGGTATCATAAAAAGTCTGCGGCAGAAGCTTCAAAAAAAGCATTTATTACCTGCCGGGCAGGTGACTTCGGACTTTTGCTCGGAATTATTCTGCTCCAACTCAATTTCGGGACGCTTGATCTCCAACAATTAAGCAAAGTGATACCTCACTTTACGGAGTATACAGGGCTTACTGCTGCAGGGCTTACTGGTATCGCTATTCTTCTTTTTCTCGGGCCAATGGCCAAATCCGGCCAATTTCCATTCCATGTCTGGCTCCCCGATGCGATGGAAGGTCCGACACCCGTCAGTGCCTTGATCCATGCTGCAACCATGGTTGTAGCGGGGGTGTATTTAGTTGGAAGAATCTTAATCCTTTTTGTTACCCTTCCTTCCGCCTTGGCATTTGTGGCTTTTATAGGGGGATTTACAGCACTGTTTTCAGCCTGTATAGCCATAACACAAACTGAAATGAAAAAGATTCTTGCTTATTCTACGGTTTCGCAGCTGGGTTACATGATGCTGGCATTGGGAGCATCCAGTTTGTCCGCCGGTATGTTTCACTTAATGACGCATGCTTTCTTCAAAGCTTTAATGTTCCTTGGAGCAGGAAGTGTGCTGCATGCAATGCACGATGAAGCAAATATCTGGAAATACGGTGGTTTGAAAAAATACATGCCCGTAACATACTGGACGTTCTTGATTGGCTGTTTAGCAATTTCCGGTATTTTTCCGTTTGCCGGTTTCTTCAGTAAGGATTTGATTTTAGAAGTTACCTATGCCGCATCGAGTCTGTCCGGACAGGCAACGGGTTCTTTCCAAGGGCTGTATTCGCTCTTATTTATCATGGCGGCATTAACCGCTTTCATGACAGCTTTTTATATGTTTAGAATGTTCTTTATCTGTTTCCATGGCGAGCTTCGCAGTCATGACGCTCATCCTCATGAAGCACCGAAAGTGATGACGGTTCCGCTGATTATTCTCGGGATATTTTCCTTTATCGGCGGTTGGGGTGGCTGGCCGGGACTGGGCGAAGGACAAGCTTTTGGCTATTTTGTAAGAGTAGGAAATTTCCATGAAATTGAGGCAAATTGGTTCCTGATTATTCTATCTACAGGGTTAGCACTATTCGGAATCGGTCTTGCAGCAATTTTTTACTGTAAAAAGACTTATTCTGCAGAAGCAGTTGCCAGAAAGTTTCCTGAGCTGTATAAGATTTCTTTTCATAAATTTTATATCGATGAGTTTTATCTCTGGGTTATTCGCCATATTGTCGACAAGTTGGGCTGGCTCTTATGGAAGTTTGACTATCTTTTTGTAGATGGAATTATTGTAGACGGCTGTGGAAAAGCGGCTCAATGGAGCGGTTCTGTCATGCGCCGGGTTCAGACAGGGCAACTGCAGCATTATGCTTTCGTTTTTTTCCTTGCGATTGTGCTGATTGTTCTGTTCTTAAGTCTCACAGACTTCAATTCCATCCATGTTGGATTGTTGTTGGGAGGTGTTAAGTAATGAATTTTCCGGTTCTGTCTATTATCTTGTTAGCTCCGATAATCGGCGCTTTGATAAATGTTTTTATCCCCAAGGAGAATTCCAAGCTGCTGAAAGCTGTTGCCGGGATTGCAACGTTTATTTCCCTGGCACTGTCCATTCTGATTTACTATATTTATTATACCCAGCACCTAACAACCGGAGGGTTTGCCTTTCAGGAAAACATTCCCTGGATTACGGATTTAGGTGTATCGTATGCGTTAGGAGTCGACGGTTTTAGTTTGCCTTTAGTGTTGTTAACCAGTGTAATTGGATTCTGTGCCGTATTCTCGCGTTCCTGGAGTACGGAAAAAAGAGTAAAAGAATTCTACATTCTTTTACTCTTTTTAACTGCCGGAGTTATGGGTGCTTTTGTTGCTACCGACCTCTTTATTTTCTTTCTATTTTATGAGGTGGTCGTTATTCCGATCTATCTAATGGTTATTGTTTGGGGAAGCGGCAGCAAAACGAGACAAACAGTAACGAAGGAATATGCGGGTATGAAACTGACTATTTACCTTCTGATCGGAAGCGCTTTCCTTTTGGCGGGAATTATCTGGATGGTTATGTTGGCAGGGGATATTCTTGGCAACCTGACATTTGATATAGCGGCCATTGCTTCCGTCAATTTCCCTGAGCACCTGCAAATTATAATCTTTGGTTTAATGGCTTTGGGATTTACCTCTTTAATATCGATGTTTCCGTTCCACTCCTGGTCCCCCGACGGTTATGCCGGTGCTCCAACTGCAGTCTCGATGATTCACGCCGGTGTTTTAAAAAAGATTGGCGGTTACGGTTTGATTCGGATCGGAATTTTCATTTTCCCGCTCGGAGCTAAATTCTGGGCTCCGGCTATCGCTATTCTGGCTACCGGGAACGTTCTATATGCAGGCTTTATTTCTTTAGCTCAAAAAGATATGAAATATGTTATCGGTTATTCGAGCGTCAGCCACATGGGATTTGTCATGGTTGGGATTGCTTCCTTAAATGTCATCGGGTTAAACGGTGCGGTTGCTAATATGTTTGGGCATGGAATTATGGCGGCGCTGTTCTTTTCCATTATCGGATATATTTATGGGGTAACGAAGACCCGATATATTCCTGACCTTGGCGGACTTGCCCATCAGATGCCCCGTGTGGCAGGAGCCTTCCTGGTTGCTTCCATGGCTTCAGCCGGTTTGCCGGGACTGTTAACCTTTATTCCGGAATTTACAATTTTTATGGGTGCTTTCAGCAACCCAACGTTGAGGATTATTGCTTTCATCGTTTTGACCGGAATTATTATCGGAGCGGTATATGTCCTTAGGATGGCTGCCAGCGTCTTATTCGGGCCCCGTAAAGCAGAGTGGGATTATATCCAAGACATTAAAGGATTCTCACTGGTTCCGATTGCCATCCTCATCGCCCTTGCTGTAATCTTTGGTCTATTTCCATCCTTGTTGATGGATATGGTTAATTCGGGAATCCAACCGATTGCAGACAAGCTTGTTGCGGCCAGCCAAATAGGAGGGAGCCTGTAATGGAAATCAACTTTTCTTTGTTCTCAATTGAAATCGCAACGGCGCTTCTGGCTGTTATCATTTTGATCATCGGTCTGATGATTCCGAAGCAAAGCCGCCATATTTTGGGATATATTATCGCCTTGGGACTGGTTGTTATCTTTGGATTCAGTTTCAGATTTTACGGTTTAAATACGGCTGTCATCGATAAGATGTATTTGGTCGATGATTTTTCAGTCTTCTTTAAACAGTTATTCTTAGTTGCTGCCATTCTTGTCATTCTCGCCTCAATCCGTTACGTGAATAAGATGAATGGTAATTTTGAGTTTTATGTTATTACGATTGTTGCGGCTTTAGGCATGATGGTTCTTGTTTCTGCCGGTGATATGCTGACGTTATATGTTGCCTTGGAAACGATGGCTATTTCCTTCTATATCCTGGCAGGCTACAAAACAGATCCAAAGTCTGCTGAAGCCGGCATGAAATACCTGATTCTGGGGGCATTGTCGTCCGGCATCCTTCTCTATGGCTTAAGTCTTATCTATGGTATGACAGGTACAGTAATCATTACGGAAATTGCAGCGAAAATTGGACTCTTAAGCGGCTATTCTCCGGCTTTGGTGGTTGGTTTGGTGTTTGTACTCGCAGGACTTGGTTTTAAAATTTCCTTAATCCCGTTCCAAATGTGGACTCCCGATGTCTATGAAGGGGCCCCTACGCCAGTCACTGCTTTTCTTGCTACCGGCTCCAAAGCGGCATCGTTTGCGGTACTAGCCAGGCTGCTCCTTATTGCACTGCCGGCCTACAGCAGGCAATGGCAGTTATTGGTGGCTGTTCTCGCAGCATTAACGATGATTATCGGAAACCTGGCGGCTATCCCGCAAACCAATATGAAAAGAATGTTGGCTTATTCCAGTATAGGTCAAGCCGGCTACATGATTACCGGGATCCTTGCTATGAATCAAGCAGGTGTTTCAGCGCTATCGTTCTATTCCGTGATCTACGTTCTAGCCACGGTGGGGGCATTCACAGTGGTAATGACGTGTTCTACCCAAACCGATAGTGACGAAATCACAGATTACGCCGGTTTAGCACAGCGTTCCCCGCTCATGGCGGCTGCCCTGACAATTTTCCTGCTGTCTATGGCTGGTATTCCTCCGCTTGCGGGTTTTACCGGAAAGTTATATCTCTTTAAGTCTATTGTCAATCAAGGATATCTCTGGCTGGTGATCGTTGGTTTGGTGATGAGCATGGTATCAGTGTATTACTATTTGAAGGTTGCAAAGGTAATGTATATGAATGATCCGGTGGATAAAACGCCAATCACCATTCCGGCTGAGGCTAAAATTACACTGCTGTTAACTATGATTGCCACTATTTTCTTCGGAATTTATGCTCAGCCTTTGTCGGTCTTAGCGCACATAGCGGGTAAAGCTTTGCTAACGTTCTAGGCTAGAAAAGATAGTTTCCGTATCAAAGGTTTTATTTTTCCCGAGAAGTGACTTTATCATAGCGATAGGTTGGATTCGGACGCCCCGGGCTTAAACAGTTGAATTCAATTGTTTCGCACCTGATTTTATCGCCACAGCTATTGGATTGTTCTTCGCGTATAATGTATTCCAGTTCTGCCGGTGCCATCTGAACGCGTGCATTGATAATCAATTTTGCTTGGTTTCCTGAACCGATGCTACCACGCATTCTGATGGTATCGCTTTTCCCCGTTAAATTACCTATGGAATACCGGTTGTCATCTTCAATCAATAATTTCACATGACCTACAGCAACATCAATTTGATCGAATCTCCGGCTCAATGAGTGAAGCAGAGTGCTTAACAGCTCGTCCCAATCTACAAGGTTGCCTTTTAGTTGAAAACTTGCATTCAACCACCCCAGCACCGCTTCTCCTTCAGAATATACATCATAGTCTACCTCAGCAAGATGAGTTCCGGAATCAAGTCGTTTCATTACATCATCTAACCATTTCTGCAGACCTTCACCTGTTTTGGCACTGATGGCAGCGACTTGAGCCAGCGGCCATTCTTTTGATGTGCGCTGCATTAAAACTTCAAGCGCGTCATGGGTCAGCATATCCGTTTTGTTTATTAGTATGATGTCCGCTTCTTCTAGTTGCTTGCGGAAGATATAAGCCGCACTCCTATGCAGTCCCGATGTTCCGCCATCAAGGATAGCAGATAGTCTGCTGGGATCTGCCAGCACGGTCAATGGGGCAACGACAAGGGTATCCTGAAATTTCTCTTTCAAAGGTTGAAGTATGGTGGCGGAAAGATCGGTGCAGATCAATCCGACATGTTTCCCACTTTCAGTGATTTTGCGTGCGCACTCCCAAAGCAGGGTAGTTTTTCCCGCTCCTAAAAATCCGCCAACCATAATAATTCGTGTCTTCATTGCGTCTTTAATCCTCTCTTCTTCAATCAAATATCTTGACATTCACAGCTTTCAGCCGGTTTTTTCATAAGCGGCTCTATTATTTTTGTAAAAAAGAAGCCTGCAACCTGGCCACCGATGATTGGCGCCAGAATATAGACAAAGAAAAAGCCGCCGGTTCTATCAGGGAATGCAGCGTTCCCCCATCCAAATATCCAGGCAACCATACGAGGGCTCAGATCTCTGGCAGGATTCAGCCCGGCCTGTGTCAAAGGCGCAAGCAGGCAAATGATTGAGGCTACAGTTAAACCAATAAATATGGGCGTCAGATTATCGTGCGGCCTTCCAAGATTACAACCCTCTGTAAGAGAGAAAATCATCAAAACAAGTAGGAAAGTTCCAAATCCCTCAACTGCCATGGCCAGCGGCATCGATACAACTGAAATGCTTTCAGGCTGATTATAGAATTCTCCGAACATTTTAGCGGTCTGTATAGAATCACATGAGCCGCGGATGATGTTGTGAATTTTTTCAAAACTTAAAATGGAGGGCTCAAACAACAAAAATAATATAAGACCAGCCAGAAAAGCCCCAAGGAACTGGGCAATCAGATAAACCGGCATTTTTCTTGCCACCATTCTTTTACTTGTCACCATGGCCAACGTAACCGCAGGATTTAAATGGGCACAGGACAAATGTCTTGTAACATAAATTGCCAGGCTTACCCCGATTCCCCACACCATCCCTACCTGAAATAACCCCTGGTGTGAATTAAACAACACGCTTACTGCCACAGAGCCGCACCCAAATAAGACCAGTAAAAACGTGCCGATTAGTTCTCCGGCAAATTCACGTTGATATTTCATGTCAATCATATCCTTTTTGTTCTATTCTATAAAAGTGGTTTTCGCTTCTTCGATTATAAGATCAATTGTTTTTCTATAATCCTGAAGAGTTTGGATCCAATTGGATAGGCATTCCAGACCAGACTCAGTTATTTTGTAGGTTTTCTTGGCAGGTCCTGTTCCTTGCAAATCCCATTCAAATTGAACCCTCCCTTTGTTTTCCAATGTCGCTAAAGTACGGTAAATACCGGCTGTGTCTGCTTTTTCTCCGTGTAAGAGATTCCTGTTTTCAAGTTCTTGAACAATTAAGTATCCATGCAATTTCTGTTTTGCAAGAATAATTAAGATGCTTGGCTGCAGCAGCTTGTCCAGGTTATAACCTCTGCAGGAGCATTTGAGTTTTTCTTCTATTAGACCTTCACAATTATTAGACATTATCATCACCTCTTTTTATTCTATAATTAGTATGGATGAGAAGTCAAATGATTCCATTTCCAGAGATATTGGCATCGATATAGCCACGTCATCTTCTGATTATTACAGCAGTGTTTTCGGAAAAATTTTTTGATAGAAATTGCTTGAATTATATATCAAATTAACCTATGATTTATAATAAGTTATTTTATACCCATACCATTGATTCATATAACCGTAGCGAAAGTAAATCTAAAATAAGGAGTGAACTAACATAATGACAGGAAAAGAAATAATCTATAAGATTTTCAAGCATGAAGAGGTGCCCCGTCCCGGCTGGATACCGTTTGCAGGTGTACATGCCGGAACACTAAAGGGATATAATGCTGCGGAAGTATACCAGGATGGAGATAAACTCTTTGAATCCTTAATGGAAGTCAATAAAGTATATAATCCTGACGGGCAGGTAATCGTTTTTGACTTGCAGCTGGAACCGGAAATTTTAGGATGTAAAGTAATATGGGCAAAAAATGGGCCGCCTTGCGTGATAGATAATCCTTTGGCGGAAACCCAGGTCATCTCGACAAAAAAAATTATCAATAAAGACGATGGCCGGATACCAATTGTGTTGGATGTTACTCGGCGCATGAAAAAAGCCGTAGGAGATAAGACCGCCCTTTATGGCCTTTTTTGCGGGCCTTTTACATTGGCTTCTCATTTAAGGGGCACTCAGCTATTTCGAGATTTAAAAAAGAATCCGGAATATGTAAAGGAAATTATGGCTTATACTACGGAAATTTCTCTTCAAATGGCCCAGTTCTATTTAGATGCGGGGGCAGATGTTATTGTCCCTGTTGATAGTGTTGCATCACAGGTTTCCCCAGCTTATTTTTCAAAATATATAAGTGGACCTCATAAAAGAATATTTGATTATATACGAGAAAAAGGCGCCTTTTCTTCCTTATTTATTTGCGGCAATGCCACCCACATTCTTGAACTGATGTGTCTTGCCGGACCGGATTCCATTTCCATTGATGAGAATGTGAATATGGCCGAAGCGAAAAGGATTACGGATAAATATAATGTGGTAATAGGGGGGAATATTCCTTTAACCACAGTTATGCTTTTCGGCAACCAAATGGATAATATAAAGGCTACAATTGATTTAATTGACAGCCTGGATAAGTGCACGAAAAACGTAATCATTGCTCCCGGTTGTGACATGCCCTTTGCTACACCTATCGAGAACACCATTGCCGTATCCCATGCAGTTTTGCAGACTGAAAAAGCCCGTGAGATGGTTGTCAATTATGAATTAAGCGATATTAATGTAGAAGTTAAGCTTCCTGATTATGCGCATTTGAAAAAGCCTCTGGTGGAGGCTTTTTTACTGGACCCCACCGCCTGCGCCGCCTGTACCTATATGTGGGCGGTTGCGCAAGATGCACAGAAACATTTTGGAGATAAAATTGAGGTAGTGGAATATCGGTATAACAATTTAGAGGATATTTCCCGCACCAAGGAAATGGGAGTAAAACAGCTGCCGAGTTTATACGTTAACGGACAATTAAAATATTCATCCATTATTCCCAGCCTGGACGATTTGCGCAAAGAGATAGAGGACGTGATGTAAATGACCGATAAAGAACCTATTCAGCTGTTCATTATTACCGGATTTTTAGGGTCGGGTAAAACGACATTAATGAATAATCTTTTGGACTGTCTGGCCGAAAAGAATGAAAAGGTCGGCGTCATTATTAATGAATGGGGAAAGGTCAGCGTCGATACCCCTTTGATTCATAACCAGGGAATTCAGATCCGGGAATTGAACAACGGGCAAATATTCTGCAGTTGTTTGTCTGGAAAATTTGTAGACGCTTTGGTTCATTTATCGCAATATCCTCTGAAATATCTTCTGGTGGAAACATCCGGCATGGCCAATCCTTCTCCTATAAATAGTCTATTGCAGGAAATGAATACATTAACGGGCCAACGCTACAATTACCGCGGGATGATCGGATTGGTTGATCCGGAGAATTTCCTGGATTTGGTAGGCGTTGTCAACGCTGTTGAAGAGCAGGTTATCAACAGCGAGTATGTGATCATTAATAAAGTTGATTTGGCGGATCAAGAAAGAATACATCAGGTACGGGAAAAGATTAAAGAACTCAATCCCGCTGTCCCCATTATCGAGACTAGTTTCACCAAAGTAGAGGGAATTCTTGACCGTGACCTAACGGCAAGAGAAGGCAGACAGGACGTGGAGCGCAATGTCAAAGTACCCTATAAAAGACCCGTTCATTACGTAGTAACTACCAAAGAAAATTTAGATCCTGAGCAGGCAGTGGAATTCGCCAGGTCACTGTTAAAAGACAGTTTTCGTATCAAAGGTTTCATTTTTTCCGAGAAGGGCTGGTTTTATCTGGATGGAGTGAATGACAAAGTTGAAATAAAACCTGTCAATGCCGTTGGAAAAGAGACAAAAATTGTGATAATTTCCCGCGTCTGGGAAGATATCTTACCGAGGATAAAATCTGCCTGGGAAGAATCGTGCAGCGGGGTATCTTACGAGATACAGTAGGTTTTAGTGGCATAAAAGAGTTATTCAGATAACAAAAAAATTTGGTAATTATATTTGTCTAGGATGCTATACAAATTTTAAAACTAATGATATAATGAAGTAACAATTACATATGCGGTAATGAGTGATTCTTGCCTGAGGGCAAAAATCGAAAAGGGAAGTCAGTTAAAGCTGACGCGGTGCCCGCCACTGTACAAGGGAGTCGATTCACAAAATGTCACTGGGATTTGCCTGGGAAGACGTGAGCCGATAAAGATCTTGAGCCAGGAAACCTGCTCTTGCCAACAACTACGGCAACCTACGGGATGTGTTAGGGAGGTGAATACCCTGTGCTTTCGGGATTCTTACCGTTTTCTGATACTGGTTAGACTCTTTACCACCCTTCCATAGTGAAGGGTTTTATTGTTATCCGGATTTTGTCTATCGGCTATGGAGGAAAAAATGATTATTCTTCTGGGAGAAACGCCTGCGGCCCGTGAGATTAGCGAATACCTTCAAAACAGGGCGATCCGCTTTCGCAGGATGTCGACGTGGACAGATAGAGATGACCTGTCAGTCCCTTCCGTTATTCTTGATCTCAGCCATCCTTCCAGCGTTAAATTTGTCTCTCTTAGTAAATTTTGTGAACAAACCGGTATTCCTTATCTCCGGTTCGAAAGACCGGAAACGAATATTCCGAAAAGTTCCTTAATTTCTCAGGCATATAGTTGGGAAGAAGCATTGCATCGTTTAAATGAGCGTATTAGTGCATTATACAGAGAAAAAGAACGGCAGGTTAAGGTCTTCGTTACTACCGGCAGTTATCAATTGGAAAGCATTGTGCATAGCTCCTTTGCCGGCATGGCCCGATTCATTGTCCGGGTTCTTCCAGAAGGGCATCTGGTGCAGAAATGTCAGGATTTAGGTCTTCATCCTCGCGATATCCTGGCGATGCAAGGCCCTTTTTCCAAAGATATTAATAAAGCGCTGTTCAAGTTTTATGGGGCGGACATAGTGTTGACAAAGGACAGCGGTCCTGCCGGGGGGACGGATACGAAAATCTCGGCTGCTTTAGAACTGGGTTTGGAAATTCTGCTGATACGGAAAAATATAGTTGGCTATGGGTTGACCATTAATAATGTCAGTGAACTCATAAGCTGGATCGATAAGAATATTCCTAAAACATGAATCTTACGTTAAGCATAAAATAGAAAAGAAAGGTGACGCTAATGAATAGTAAAAGAATACCGATGATCGCAAGCATTACGCTGATGCTGGTCTTATTGCCTAAAAACGTTTTTGCCATGCATATTATGGAAGGCTTTTTGCCCCCCGTCTGGTGTATTTCCTGGGGTGTTCTGACAATCCCGTTTTTAGCTTACGGCTTGTATTCCCTGCGCAAAATAACAATAGAATTTCCGAAACTGAAATTACTGCTGGCGATGGCCGGAGCGTTTGTCTTTGTTTTATCCTCTTTGAAAATACCCTCTGTTACCGGAAGCTGTTCGCATCCCACCGGAACAGGTTTAGGTGCAATATTATTCGGTCCGGCGATTATGAGTGTTCTTGGCGTTATAGTCTTATTATTCCAAGCCATTTTGCTTGCGCATGGAGGACTTACTACCCTGGGAGCCAATACTTTTTCAATGGCGGTTGTCGGTCCGTTTGTTGCTTATGCGGTTTATATCATTGTGCTAAAGACCAAAGGATCACGGTCGCTTGCAGTATTTTTGGCCGCAGCATTGGGGGATTTGGCTACTTATATTACAACGGCGTTCCAATTGGCCTTTGCTTTTCCTGATCCGACGGGAGGGGTTATGGCTTCAACGGTTAAATTTATGAGCATTTTTGCTGTAACCCAAATTCCGTTGGCCATCAGTGAAGGGATCCTCACCGTGATTATCTTCAATGCAATTATGAATTACCTTAAAGACGATGAGTTCCAATCTTTAAAGATATTTTCCAAGGAGGCCTTGCGATGAGTATTGGTAATAATCATAAGCTGGGTAATAAAAATAGAATAGCCACAAACTTGATATTAATCGTCATTGTTGTATTGTTGGCCGTTATACCGCTGGTTATGGCTAAAGATGCCGAATTCGGCGGATCGGACGATCAGGCCAAAGATGCGATCTCTACGATTGATCCAGGCTATAAACCTTGGTTTTCTTCCGTTTGGGAGCCTCCCAGCGGAGAAATAGCAAGCTTGCTGTTTACTCTTCAAGCAGCGCTTGGTTCCGGCATTCTCTTCTATGGGCTGGGGTACCTGAGAGGGCGCAGCAAAAGAGAAGAAAACAGAAATAAAGCTTAGTTGTACTATTTAAGGGGAAAAGCATGATCAATATAGACAAGTATGCCTACGCATCAAAACTGCATCAAAAAAATTCCATAGAAAAAATTGCTTTTGCTTTCATAACCCTGTGTGTCTGCCTTTGGGCGAACTCCATCCTGCCCTCGCTCGTTATTTTATTGGTCATGACATGGGTGTCGGTCAGGAAGGGCGGGATACCCCTTCCCTTTTTTCTTAAACTGCTGCTCCTCCCGATGTCGTTTTTAATCTTAGGAGTATTGATGATAGCTTTTCAAATCTCCAATGATCCCCAGCAGTTTGTTCTGTCCGTGCCAGTGTTCGGTACTTTTCTAGGCTTTTCCAAAGCGGGGATGGAGACAGCTGTACGGCTTTTCTTCAGGGCGTTGGGAGCAGTATCCTGCTTATATTATCTGTCTCTGAATACGCCGATGGTTGATCTCCTGTCCGCGCTGCGGAAGCTAAAATGTCCTAAACTTCTGGTGGAATTGATGAGTTTAATTTACCGGTTTATTTTTATATTGACGGAAACAACGGAGACAATGGTTACGGCGCAAAATTCCCGCTTAGGCTATTCCGGACTGAAAGCAGGGTATCATTCTTTGGGCGCCTTAGCCGCGACTCTTTTCATCCGGGCCTACAAACGGTCGGATCAAATTTACACGGCGATGGAAGCCAGAGGATATGACGGAGATATTATAGTACTGGAAGAGGCAGTTCCTTATTCTTGGAAGGGTTTCTTGCCGGCAGTATTGTTGAATGCTTTTTTAATCGTATCCGTATTGCTGGCCAGACAGTACTTAGGGGGGTTGCTCTGATGAAGGACTACATTCTGGAAACCCAAGCGTTATCTTACACCTATGCCGACGGGACCAGAGCTTTAAAGGAGATAACGCTGGGCATCAAGAGAGGACAAACCACAGCGGTATTGGGGGGTAACGGAGCCGGAAAATCCACACTGTTTCTAAACTTTAACGGGATTTTAAAACCCTCCTCGGGGCAGGTATTATTTAAAGAAAAGCCGCTCGATTATTCCCGCAAAGGGCTGAAGGAGCTTCGCAGGAAAGTAGGTATTGTTTTTCAAGATCCTGACAGCCAGCTATTTTCTGCCAATGTCTATCAAGACATTTCCTTCGGGGCCGTGAATATGAAACTTCCGGAAAGGGAAATCCGCCGAAGAGTGGATGCCGCGATGGAGCGGACAAGAATCACCCACCTTAAAAATAAAGCGACGCACTCTCTTAGCTTCGGCCAGAAAAAAAGAGTGGCCATTGCCGGTGTACTGGTTATGGAACCGGCGGTGCTGGTATTGGATGAGCCTACGGCAGGACTTGACCCGATGGGAGTCAGTGAAATCATGAAACTCCTACAGGAAACACAAAAAGAACTTGGTTTGTCTGTTGTCATTTCCACCCATGAGATTGATATTGTTCCACTCTATTGCGACTTTGCCTATGTTATGGATCAAGGAGAGATCATCTTGGGGGGAACCCCTAAAGAAGTCTTCTCAGAAAGGGAAGCGATTCGAAGTGTTCACTTGAGGCTTCCAAGGATTGGACATTTGATGGAAATACTGACAAAGAAAGACGATTTTGCCTTTGCGGAAACGGCTATGACCATATCTGAGGCACGAACGGTGCTGAATGGCTGGAAGAATGAAAGAACAACGCTTTAGAACAAATGCTGCTTGTGCTGTTCAATATCGACATTTTTAGAAATAAATAGAAAATATTCTTTCAAGGGATTTTCGAAACTACATAGAATATTAAAGTGATATAAACAATGGACTTTTTCTGAGTTTAGAATGACAATGCGTTGTCACTGTCTGCGACAAATCGCGATAACCAGAAAAAGAAGTTGTTAGTTAAGAAGATTGAAAGGAGGTATGTCTGGCATACATCTTTCTTAACTCCGGATAACTTTTTGTAAGAATCTATCAATTAGCTGCAGGAAGGGAATAATGTTTTATTTTCCGGGGTCTTGAGAATTATGCCTGGCAGTTCAATCTTCAAAATGTAAAATTGTCGCTTAACAATTTTGTTGGGCGGCTTTCTTTTTTACTTTAACCATTGTAAGGATTATAATGTCTTTATGCTGTTGCATGAATGAAAAGGATATAAAGATGCATAAGAAAAAAATAAAAGAGCAAAAAAATTTGAATATTCAGGCATATTTCACATTAGTTTTGGTTTCAATGCTTTACGGAGGCAATATTATCAGTGCAAGGGTAATTTCCTCACAGATACCAACTGTATCGCTCTCCTTCATTCGAGGATTACTAGGTCTTATCATAGTTGTTCCTTTTGCCTGGAGACAAGTTTTGGATACAGGAAAACCAAGCAGTAGGGAATTATTTAATTTTGCCCTATTGGGTTTTCTTGGAATGTCTCTGCCGTATACATTACTTGTCTGGGGCATGAAATACAGTACTGCTGCTAACGCTTCGATCATCTTAGCAACGGGTCCGGCCATTACCATCACCCTGCTTGCTATAGGGTGGCGGGTGAAACCGTCATCCCGCCAAGTACTGGGTATAATTGTCTCTTTTTTAGGACTTTTGCTGGTTTTTACGAGAGGATCCCTAAATTACTTGCTTTCTCTCAACGTCAATGCCGGAGATTTTATTCTTCTCATTAACATTACGTCATCTTCTTTATTCAACATTTTAGGGCAGGGAGTTATGAAAAAGTTCTCTCCTTTAGTGACCGCCGCCTACTCCCTGATTTTCGGTACCCTCATCTTAATTCCTTATGCCGGCTGGGAGCTGAATACCGTCAGCTGGCACCTTTCCTGGATGAATTGGCTCGTTGTATTCTATATGGGATTTATGGTTACAGGGAATGCATTCCTCTTAAACTTAAGAGGAGTTAATCAGATTGGCAGCGGAAAAGCGGCTATTTTTATTAACCTTACGCCGGTTTTTGGCATCTTATTTGGTGTGGTTCTCTTAAATGAGAGTTTGTATTTATACCATTGGATTGGGATTATTCTGGTTCTGACGGGAATATTTTTAAGTTTGTCTGAAAAAAGACAAAGAAAAAATTCAAGCACGGAAAATAGTTATCGAGCCTCATAATGCGAATATTGTAAAATACCGGTAAACCCTGTTTCCTAACCGTTAGATTGGAAAACAGGGTTTATCATTTTCTTATTATTTTAATAGAGTTCCAGGATAGACGCCTCATCCCTGTCGATCTTTTTCATACAGGCAGTGAGTCGTTCTCTTAGGTTTGGGTCGTTAACCGCTTCCCGCATTTGTCTCAGCAAATCGATTGTTCTTCGAAAGACAGCGATAATGTCACCTTCATCCAAAGTGCATAACTGCCGGACATCGCTGAAAGGGGAACCGTTGCTCCAAAAATAGGTGATCACTGCTACTCTCGGATCGAAACGGACTGATTCCGGGCCGCAGATACTCTGGATATAACTGAGAATATCTTTCATAGGTGAAAAATCAACGCACTCTGTCTTCTGGAAAAAGTCGTTACGTTTACTTTCATAATCAATACAGGAAATCAATGCATTTAACTGGTCATCGTCCATTTGTTCCGGAATACCCGCATAAATCAATTCCGTAACCAGAAGTTCCTGAACATAAATATGACGGGCTAATTCACCCCTGGTCAAAATTTGGTCCTTTTCCAAATAACCAATTTGTTCCAACTGGGATTTTTTCCTCATAAATTCCTGATGAAAGGTATGGTAGTCAGGAAGGGAAGCAAGCTGGTTTTTTAATCCGGACAATTTTCCCTCTAATTTATACCAAACTTCTGCATGAGTTTTGCATAGTTCATTTTGTTTCTTGGCGCACTTTTTCGGAGAGGCCCGGAGGGTCTTTTCCCATTTGCGTATTTTTCTGTGCATTTGACGGCCGAATATCTTATTCCTGCCCCGGGGATCGAGTTTATCATACGCTTTGCGCAGTCTTTCCAATTCTTTTAATTTTGGATAATAGTAGATTGGACATTTGTAGGAACCGACATGTTCGCATAAATGTTTTTTAGCTTGTAGAGATTCGGTATGTAAAAGAATAATCTCTTCTTCGATTTTCTGAGCGGTCACCAGGTAGGAATGAGCCGCAAAACTCTTTTGAAAGTAGATTTCGATTTGTTCCGGGGAAAGTGTGGCAAGCAGATTGAGAACAGTATTGTACGAGAGGCGGAATTGACTTGTTAAAGGTTCCAACTGTTTGATATCAAATTGGATAGGAGGTTCTTTGTGAAAATAATTCAAATCGGCAATAGCGAAGGAATAACCTTTGTCATCAATCCCTCTTCGGCCGGCTCTGCCGGACATCTGAAAAAATTCATGATTGGCAAGGGGACGAAAATTTCGGCCGTCATATTTATTTAAGGAATCAAAACAAACTGCTTTAACGGGGTAGTTAATCCCGACACTGAAGGTCTCTGTACAGTAGAGAACGGAAATCATCCTGCTTAAGAAAAGATCTTCGACAACGGATTTTTGCAGGGGGAGAAGCCCGGCGTGATGGTAGCCGATACCTTTGCGGCAAACCCTGAAAAGCCCGCGGGTTGAGGGGGACCAGGTATCTTCAAACCCGAACTGACTGAGGAAAAGTTCTTTAATCTTCGCACTTTGCTCAGGTGTAAGATAATTTTTCAATGAAGCTAATTCATGGGCTTTTTCTGCACATTGTTTTCTGCTGAAAACGAAGTAAAGAGTAGGAAGAAATTGTTTTTCAATACTTTTGACAAGGTCAGTATGTGTCGTTAATGTAAACAGAGGGGCGTTGGATTTATTTGAACTTTTCAACTTTTGATCATAGAATTTGATAAGGTTCTCATAATCGATAAAACCGGTTTCCTGGGTAAAATAATAATACTCCAGGGGTACAATTCTCCTATGTTCTTCCACTAAGACCACAGTTTCTTGGCGGATGTTTTCTATCCAATCTTTTAATTCGGCGGCATTAGCAATTGTGGCGCTAAGCCCCAGGATTTTAATGTGCGGAGGTGCCAAAATGATGGATTCCTCCCAAACGGTTCCGCGGTCCTCATCATTCAACCAGTGTATTTCATCAAAGATTACGTAGGAAACTCTGTGAAGTTCCTCATCATTGGTGATGACTTGATTGCGGAATATTTCCGTTGTCATAATCAGTAAAGGTGCGGCAGGATTCATAACGACATCCCCGGTCATGATTCCTACTGTCCCCTCGCCGAATTGTTTGGTAAAATCTTTAAATTTCTGATTGCTCAATGCCTTGATCGGTGCCGTATAAATAATCCTTTTTTTTTCACGGATGGATTTAGCAACCAGATAGTCTGCGACAAGCGTTTTACCGGTACCCGTTGGAGCAGAGACAATAACCGAATATTGATCGTTTATTGCTTCTATTGCCTCAATTTGAAATTGGTCGAGTTTAAGTCCCTGATACTCCGAAATCACTGAAATCAACTCGCTTCCGGTTACTTAAAGTCCCAATTATTGTAGCAGAGTGTGTTAGGATAATCAAATGGCGCCGGGGAAGGAGACATAAAAAATAGCTGACCCCGTTAATGATGGTCAGTATTTCTTACAATGTTTTTATGAGGAACTGCAGGATGCATGTTTTAAGATATCCTTATTCTTCTATGGAATGAGACGGGTAGGTGGCGACAATTTGGGCCGCGGCAACCACTTCTGCCAAGATGCGCGCTTTATCCGGGAGCATTTGGGATTCAAAACTTGTAATCACTTCGCCTTTTAATGAAACGAAGTAACGCGGAGGAATCCGGTTAAGAGCAAAAGCCATAATATCTGCCTGACATCTCTCGCATTTACACAGCAGATTTGCTTTAGGCAGATATTCATCCAATGCTTTTCTGACAATGACTTCGCTAAAGTTTTTAAGTTCATACATCTCTTCGGTTCCCTCCGCTGAATAAGTTTTTATTTCATTCTAACATAATGATTTTAAAGGGAGAAGATTGACGATAAATTTTTATGCCTATTTTTAATAGAGTGACGGCGGTGAGCGTCTTCGACAGCATCAGGGCTGGCTTTTCATCAATAATGCGGTCAGGCCGGCAATAATTGGCAGGCAGAAGAGAATCATAATAGCAATCGAAAGACCGTAAATATCACCGATTCTTCCTATGGGGATAACCGCGAGACTCCCCAGGCCTCCTGCAAATCCCATTGTAATGCCTGCCGCCAGTGACTTATTATTTGGAATAGCTTCCTGTGCAGCGACTACAGTTACAGAAAAACTAGAAAGAAGACTGGCGCCGGCTAAAGCCAGCAGGATAGTACTGATCCAACCGGATGTAAATAAAAAGCCAAAAAGAAGGGGGGTTGTCATGATTAAGGACGAGGCAATAAGCCTTCTCCTGCCATAACGGTCCGAAAGGAACCCTCCGGTGATTCCGCCTAGGGCTCCGCTGAAAAGCATAATAAACATAAGATTATTCCACGAAATAATCAGGTTTTTGGTGGAAAAATACAAAGGAAAAACGGTCAACATCCCGGAATAAGCCAGGGTCCGCACCGCGATAACCGCTATAATGGTCAGAAGTTCTTGGGAAGCAGATCTGATGGACGTAAAGACAGACATTATGTTAATCGGGGCGCCCTTCAGATTTTCAGCTCTTGGAGCAAAAAAATACAGAAGTAAAGCTACGATCAATCCCGGAATAACGGTATAAATTGTGGATGTCAGTCCAAATTCAGTAAAAAAGGGAGGAAGAATTAATAAACTCAAGGCAAAACCAATGTTTCCGCAGGCTACAAAGAAGGAAAGCAAGACTGCTCTGCGGTGACCGCTTATGACGCTGACCATAGCGGATGCTTGCGGATGAAATGCCGCCGTTCCAAACCCGGCAAGTCCTACAATTAAAACAAGAAGAGAAAAGTTTTGAATAATTCCGGTTAAGGATAATAAAATTCCCATCCAAAGAGTACCCACATGGACCAGCCACCTTATTCCTTGCTTATCCATATAATAGCCGAAGAAAGGCTGGATGAAGGAAGAAGAGACCGAAAAGACCGATACGAGGATTGCGGCTTTTGTAGCGTTAATTCCAAGAGAAAGCGCCAAAAAAGGCAAAAGTGCGGGAAGAAAATTGCTATACATATCATTCAATGTATGAGCAAAGGATAGTATACCGATTGCAGGATAATCTATTTCGGATGATTTGTCTTGAAAGATTCTTTTAAACATCGAAATCACTCCTCTTTTTGATTGTGCAAAGCAGCACTCTGAAATCATACGGTAAATTACACCATAATGTCAAACACACTATTAATATTCTTTGTCCTGGTAATTATGATATATTAAAAGGAAGAAAGATAAAGGAGAGATTCGATTATGGATTTTGGAGGAAAAGAAAAATCCCAATATGTAAAGGAAACATTTAATTCAATTGCTGGGAAATATGATTTCATGAACACGCTGATGAGTATGGGAATGGATAAGCATTGGCGAAAAATAACCGCACAGATAGTTAATGCCGGACCTGGAATGAGGATACTGGATGTTTGCTGCGGGACGGGTAAGCTGACGAGGGAACTTGCCGAAAAAGTTTCTCCTTCGGGCACAGTTACCGGAGTTGATTTTTCGGATAAAATGCTGGAACAAGGCATGATCAATATGGATTCTTCTCTCAAAAATAGAATTACCTTATTGCAAGGGGATGCCATGAATTTACCGTTTGAAGACAATACGTTTGACGGTGCCACCATTGGCTGGGGTCTGAGAAATCTGCATAACGCCAAAAGGGGAATACAGGAAATGACCCGGGTGGTAAAACCGAATTCTATGGTTGTCTCCGTAGATATGGGAAAACCTGCTGTTCCTCTATTAAAGCAATTCTATTGGCTTTGTTTTGAGAAAATTGTTCCTTTCCTGGGAAAGGTTGGGGCTGGAAAACAAACCGAGTACAGTTATTTGTTTAACTCGGCACGTGAATTTGAATCCCAGAGCGAATTAAAGCGTATTTTTGGTGAGTGCGGTCTGATAAATACCGGTTATGTTAATTTGGCTGGAGGTGCCGTTGCTGTTGTTTATGGGCAGAAACCATAATAAAGTTTTATCTAAGCACAGCGGGGAAAAGGACTGCAAAAAGCGGTTCTTTTTTGCTTTTGAACTTCTTTAATAGGCTTAACCGCTTTTTTTAACCGCTGGCGCCAAATAAATAGCTATTCAAAACAAATAAGTTAATTTTTTTTTCTATTGTTGTATAATACATAAAATGGAAAATGGGGGGTTCGTTATGAAAAAAGAGAAGTTTGAAGCTTTACTTCAAGAGGACCGGTTATTTCCTCCAAAGGAAGAATTTGCTGTTAAAGCCAATTTGAATTCCGAACAAGTTTATTCTGAAGCAGAGGACAGCATGAACTTTTGGGAAAAACAAGCGTTAAACCTGGATTGGTTTGAACCATGGCAAGAAGTCCTGAAGTGGAATCCGCCTTACGCCCAGTGGTTTTTAGGGGGTAAGATTAACGCATCTTATAATTGCCTTGATAGACATTTAAGCGATTGGCACCGTAATAAGGCAGCCCTTATTTTTGAAGGGGAACAAGGAGACTCAAAAGTACTTACTTATCAGGATTTACACAGGGAAGTCTCCAAACTGGCCAATGTTTTAAAATCTTTGGGAGTAAAAAAAGGCGACAGGGTTACAATATACCTTCCATTGATACCGGAAGCAGTAATCTCTATGCTCGCTTGCGCCAGAATCGGTGCGCCCCATAGTGTGGTTTTCGGAGGTTTTAGTGCAGAAGCACTCCGGGAAAGAATAATCGATGCACAGTCTAAGATCGTTATTACTGCAGACGGAGGCTTTAGGCGCGGAACCGCAATACCTTTAAAAGAAAACACGGATCAGGCGGTAAGAGGCCTTGAAGATGTGGAGCATATTCTTGTTGTCCGAAGAACAGGAAAATGTATTGAAATGGAGGAGCCAAGAGATATCTGGTATGATGAAGCAATGAAGGAAGCTGATCTAAAGTGTCCTGCTGAACCAATGGATGCCGAGGACTTGCTCTTTATTCTTTATACCAGCGGCACAACCGGAAAACCTAAAGGGATAGTTCATACAACCGGCGGCTATTTGGTTGGAGTTTCAACTACTCACAAATGGGTATTTGATTTGAAGGAAGAGGACGTTTATTGGTGCACAGCCGATGTCGGCTGGATTACCGGCCACAGTTACCTGGTTTATGGGCCTTTGGCTAACGGTGCCACAGTAGTTATTTATGAAGGGACTCCTGACTATCCTCATAAAGGCCGATATTGGGAGATTATCGAAAAATATCAAGTGTCTATTCTATATACTGCGCCGACTGCTATCCGAACCTTTATGAAATGGGGAAATGAGTATCCTTTAGCGCATAATCTCTCCAGCCTTAGACTCTTGGGTACGGTTGGTGAGCCTATCAATCCTGAAGCATGGATGTGGTATTACAAGTATATCGGCAGTGAAAGCTGTCCAATTGTCGATACCTGGTGGCAGACTGAAACGGGCATGATCATGATGACACCTTTGCCGGGAATTACCTCGTTAAAACCGGGGTCCTGCACAGTTCCCTTCCCGGGTATTAAAGTTGAAATTGTAGATTCATCAGGTAATCCTCTTTCTAAAGGTATGGGCGGGTACCTTACCATTCGGCAGCCATGGCCAGCCATGCTGCGAACGGTTTATGGGGACCCCAAACGTTACGAAAGCACTTATTTTGGGAATTTTCCGGGGGTTTATTTTACCGGAGACGGCGCTAAATGGGATTCTGACGGCTATTACTGGGTATTAGGCAGAGTTGACGACGTCATTAACGTTTCAGGACACAGAATAGGAACAATGGAAGTGGAAAGCGCTTTAGTTGATCATCCTGCTGTAGCGGAAGCGGCATGCATTGGGAAAAACCATGACATTAAAGGGCAAGCCCTTGTTGCCTTCGTTACCTTAAAAGAAGGAGTTGAATTACGGGATGATCTTATCGAAGAGTTGAAAGCACATGTTGTAGAAAAGATCGGAGCTTTGGCCAGACCGGAGGATATCATTTTCACTGCAGAGCTGCCTAAAACCCGGAGCGGAAAAATAATTAGACGTCTCTTACGGGATATCGCAGAAGGAAGGGCCTTAGGAGACACAACGACTTTGGCGGATGCGGCAGTCGTTAGCTCCTTAAAAGAGCTATATGAAGATTAATACTAAAAATCTTTTCAAATAAGTTCTGGGGGTTAGATAAAAATTATTGAGGAGTAGGAAGGAGAATTCCTATGAATGGAAATATAAAGGGCTGGGCTGTCACGCTCGCAGGAACAGGAATCAATTTGGCTCTTGGCGTATTATATACTTGGAGCGTTTTTGCTTCAGCTTTGGCTGAACAATTTCATTGGTCCAAGACCCAGGCTTCATTCCCTTATGTTGTCGCTTGTGCAACCTTTGCTTTGATGATGGTTCCCGCAGGCCGTCTGCTGGACCGCTTCGGACCGCGCTGGATAGCTTCCTTAGGCGGAATCATGGCGGGAGGAGGGCTTATTTTAAGCAGTTTTACTAATTCTTATTATATGCTGATGCTTTCTTTCGGAGTCATCACCGGAATGGGAATCGGGATGGGTTATTCCGCAGCCACCCCGGCAGCAGTCAAATGGTTTCCCCCTGAGAAAAAAGGCTTAATATCCGGTATAGTTGTAGCAGGTTTCGGTCTCGCTTCATTGTATATTGCTCCGATGACCAATGCAATTATCACGCAATTTGGAATCGAAAGTGCTTTTAGAGTAGAGGGAATTCTGTTTTTAGTTGCCATCGCGGCGTTTGCTCAAATACTGGGGATTCCTTTAACAGCTAAGGCTGACGGTCACCCCGCGGGGCAGGCTGCACAAATCAAGGCGGCTGTTAATTATACCTGGAAGGAAATGCTTAAGAAACAAGATTTTTACTTGCTTTGGTTAATGTATGCCGCAGGAGCCAGTGCCGGACTAATGATTATCGGCCAGCTTTCCAGCATATCAAAAATTCAGGTTGGTATTTCCTGGGGCTATGCGATGGTAGCCCTCCTGGCAATTTTTAATGCGTCAGGGCGGGTGCTAGCCGGTTGGCTTTCCGATAAAATCGGCCGTACCCCGACATTGAGGATATTCTTCATTTTACAAGCGCTCAATATGTTTGCTTTCCAATATTATTCCAGCGCTCAACTCTTGGCTTTTGGGACAGCCATTGCCGGATTGGGTTACGGTTCACTTTTGTCACTCTTTCCGTCAGCTACTTACGACAGTTTCGGAACGAAATATGCCGGTGTTAACTACGGTTTAGTATTTACGGCCTGGGGCATTGGCGGGGTCTTTGGTCCGCTGATGGGTGGTGCAGTTGTAGATGCAACCCATACTTACAGCTTGGCGTACAACATTTCTTCTCTTCTTTGCCTTGCCGCAGTAGTATTAACATTATTTTTAAAGAAGAGAGTTAAAGCAGCGTAACAATAATTCTAAATACTAAGCAGTATGTAAGAGATTTTCTGTAAATAGGCTGGGGAAGGATTCATAAATTTTGATGGGTTACATAATCGGACTTATTGAGTGTAAAACTATCTTTGAAACAATTTTTAGACGGAGGTAGTTTTTGATATGAAAGTAAAAGATATTATGTCCTCTAATGTAAGTTTTGTGGATGATTCCGCAAAAATACCGGAGATTGCCCTCATCATGAAGCAACAAAATATTGGCGCTGTTCCGGTTGTTCAGAATAATCAGGTTACCGGGATCATTACAGACAGGGATATCGTTCTTAAAGTTCTTGCCGATAAAAAAGATGTGAATCAAACAACCGCTTCGCAGGTAATGACAACCCACCCGGTATGTATTGAAGAGAACAGCAATATCGACCAGGCAGCGAACTTAATGGCTGAATATCAGGTAAAAAGGCTTCCGGTACTGAGTGAAGGCAAATTGGTTGGAATGATTGCCCTGGGCGACCTTGCAATTGAGCATATTCACGTAGATGAAGCGGGGGAAGCTTTAAGCGGCATATCCAAGGGGATAACACATTAAACAGCAAAAGGCTGAAAAAGAAAAGTACTGGCATGAACAGTACTTTTCTTTTTGAAAATATAAAGTTAAAATAAAGTGAAATAAAAGGGTAAAGAAAGAGGATGGTAAACGATGGCTGAAATAGGTATGGCAGGGAGATCTGAATCTGTAGTCACTCAGGCAAATACTGCAAAGACCGTAGGCAGCGGTTCCCTGGAAGTATTTGCCACACCTATGATGGCAGCTTTAATGGAAAATGCCGCAGTCAGTGCGCTTGTTCTTCCGGAGGACCAGACAAGCGTCGGAACGCATTTGGATATGAAACATATCGCAGCAACTCCGGTTGGAATGAAAGTATGGGCTGAAGCAAAGATCGTGGAAATGGAAGGACGCAAACTGGTCTATCAGATAGAAGCTTTTGATGAAAAAGAAAAAATCGGAGAGGGCAGGCATGAAAGGGTTATTGTGAATACCGAAAAATTCATGCTGAAAACGAACGGAAAGCTTCAATGAGGGTTTCATGATAGAAGGATATACTACAATAGGGACTAATGAATCTGCAGAACAGACGATTGAAAAATCCAAGTTTATTGCAGTGGCTGCCCAGGTCAAAAACATTTCGGAAGTTGACCGGCATAGACAGGAAGTACAATATGAATATCCCAATGCCAGGCATTATGTATATGCCTACCGTCTTTTTAATGGAAGGCTGGAGAAGGCTTCCGATGACGGCGAACCCCAAGGGACAGGGGGGAGGCCGGTCCTTGATCTTCTTCAGTATAAACAAGTCTGGGATGTGCAAATTATCGTTGTCCGGTATTTTGGAGGGGTTCTTTTAGGCACAGGGGGACTGACCCGTGCTTATGGCGGTACTGCCAGACTGGCGCTGGAGAAGGCGGGATCTGCTAAGCTGGTCCCCCACCATATTTATTCCCTTTCTATTCCTTATTCCTGGTATGAACAAATTAAGTACGAGTTTCGTCAGAAAGGGTGGGGAACAGGTCCGGAACAGTTTACTGAAGAAATTATTTTTGAGGTTTATGTCCCCGATGGAGAAGAAACGGGATTTGAAAATTGGGTAGACGATTTCACGGGGAAACAGGTAAAACACACGAAAATTAATGTAGACTTAAGAAGTTCATATTTTTGCGGTCATCTGGCAAAAACTAATAGATGAAATCGTTGAAAAGGAACTTCGGGTGACAAACATGGGAATTAAGCTTGCAATTTTTGACATTGACGGGACCTTAGCCGGAACCGATGAATGCATTCCGGTTTTCATCAGTGGAAGGATTCGATCCCTTGAAGAACAGGGTCTTCAGATCGTTCTGATTTCAGGGAGAACAGCTTCTTATTTAGCGGGGTTGGCAAGAGGAATGGGGATTAAAAATCCCCTGGTTGCAGGGGAAAACGGCGGAGTGATCTTCAATCCGCTAAACTTATGGGAAAAAAGACTGGATATCATTCCGCCTCAAGTTATTGAAGAAATGAAAATCGTTCTCAGCAGGGATTTCGGAGATTTATGGTTCCAGCCGAATCAGACAATGTTGACAGTTGCACCAAAAGAACTCTCAAGGATGGAAGAATTGGATAGGCTGGTCCGAGACTTAAAACAAGTCTCGGAATACAGCTTTAAGATCAATACCTATAACGATGCAGTCGAAATAATACCCAAAGAAAACAGCAAGGGAAAAGCGCTTGCCGTCATTAGAGATACGTTGCATGTTCAAAAAGAGGATATTATTGTATTTGGAAATACGGTAGTAGATCTTTCTATGAAGGCAGAAACACAGGAATTTCTATTCATCGGCGATAGCCTAAAATGCGATGGCATGAGAAACTACCCGTGTATCGAAGACGCTTTGTTATTTCTGGAAAATACGTTACTTGAACGATAATTTCTCCAAAATGTTCCTTGCAGTATAAATACCGCTTGCTGCCGCCTGGGAAAGAGAACGGGTAATGCCGGCGCCGTCACCGATCGCGTAAAAATTCGGGCAGGCGGTTTCCAAGCGATTATTCAATTCGGGTCTTGCGGAATAAAACTTAACTTCAACACCGTATAGCAGGGTATCATAATTGGCGGTCCCTCTCGCTATATTATCGAGAGCATAAATCATTTCAATAATATTATCAAGATGACGTTTGGGCAGAACGAGACCTAAATCACCCGCATTGGCAGATTGAAGAGTGGGAGTGGTAAAGGATTTCATCATTCTTTTTTCATTCGTCCTCCGGCCTTTAACTAAATCTCCGAACCTTTGAACAATAACACCGTCCCCAAGCATATTGGAGAGTGTAGCAATATATTTTCCATATTTTAAAGGTTCATTAAAAGGAGATGTAAACTTGTTGCAAACCAAAAGGGCAAAATTCGTGTTGTCACTTTTTAAACTTTCATCCGAATAACTATGCCCGTTGACGGTTAATACCCCCGCTGTATTCTCCGTAACCACGTGTCCGCGCGGGTTCATGCAAAAAGTTTTTACTAAATCATTGTATTTTTTGGTGTAATAATGCAGCTTTGCTTCATACACTTCATCTGTAATATGACTGAAAATTTCAGAGGGAAGCTCCACCCTTACACCAAGATCTATCTGATTGTTGGAAAGATTAATCTTCAGTTTCTTACACTGCTCGGCAAACCACTCGCTTCCGGCACGGCCGACCGCGCTGATCAGATAATCACAGGAGAATTCCTCTCCAAGACCGGAGAGAATATACTTGGAATTCCGAACCGAAATGTCTCTGATCTCTGTATGATGTCTGATAGAAAGCTTTTCTTTCAGATAATTATAGATATTGGTCATGATCTTTAGATTGTTTTCAGTTCCGAGATGCTTTACCTCGGCCTGCAAGAGGTGGAGGTCATTTTGCAAAGCGATTTTTCCCAATTCCCTGGCTCTGGGTGTCTTTGTGGTAAAGCGTTTTGTCGTTGCTCCAAATTCAACCAGTATTTTATCCATATATTCAATCAGAACCATTACTTCTTCATTGGAGATATATTCATTCAGCCAACCGCCGAATTCGGTCGTAAAGTTGTATTTGCCGTCCGAGAAAGAACCGCAGCCCCCAAATCCCTCCATAATCGCGCAGGTGGGGCATTTTAAACATTTTTCAGATTGGTTTTCATTTAAAGGACATCTTCTGTTTAAAATGCTGGCTCCTTTCTCAAAAATACAGATTTCCAAGTCCGGTTTGTGTTTTACCAATTCATAGGCGCACATAATCCCAGAAATTCCACCGCCTATAATTCCTATATCATAGTGTTTCATGAAATTTCCCTCATTTCTCCACAATGTTTTTCCAACAGAATTGAAGACTAAAATTATTATACCGAATAAAGATGAACAAAAAAAGAAGAATAACAACTGTAAAAAAACAAATAGGATGTGAAAATTTGTTGAATTATGGTATGATTCTTTATTTTTCGTTTATTGGCTTGATTATCATCACCATAATACTTCGGAAAAAACCAATTTTAATCAGTGCTTTAGGGCTACTTTCCGTGGGCTTTGGGGAAACCTTCAATTTGTTTCAAGCAATACAAATTGCTTTTCGGGCTTTGCTTTCAACCACGGGAGATTTTCTCCCAATCATCTTATTGATTGGCTTGGTAGTGGCAATGACCGACTTGTTAAAAGAAACAGAAACAGACAGGGTTATCAGCAAGCCTTTGGACAAGCTTCAAAAAGCTTCACTCATTTATTGGATATTCGGAATGATCTTATGGCTTCTATCACTTTTTCTTTGGCCTACTCCCGCGGTTACCTTACTGGGGGCTGTAATCCTGCCGACTTTGGGCAATACGAAGATTAATCCCTTGGGATTGGCTATGGGACTTTGCATTTTCGGCGAAGGGCTGGCTCTCTCCGGAGACTACATTATCCAGGGGGCTCCCGGCTTACTGGCAAAGTCAGCCGGGGTGGGTGTTGAAGACGTGATCAGGACATCTATTCCCTTTGTGATGGGAAGCGGTATCATCGCAAGCCTGATCGGTTTTTGGAAATTTAACAGGCTTAATAAAAAAAATCTTTATTATTCTGAGGAGAAAACAATACCCCCGGACGAAAATCGTAAAAATTCTAAAAAGAGTATGATTTTGGCTTTCATAACGGTTTTTATTTTTTTGGCCGCAGCTGCCTTTTTGCTGAAAAGCGGCCTGAGAGGGGATAAGGCTACGGCAGTAACAGGTGGGGTTACTATATTTGTGTTAATAGTGGGAACGCTTTTTTGGAATTTTAGAACCTCCCTCAACTCTTTTGCAAGGTATATCCAAGGAGGACTAAAATTTTCTATGGAAGTGTTTGCGCCGATTGCAGTCATTGCGGCATTCTTTATCCTCGGCACTCAGAAGGGAAACGAAACCATCCTTTTGAAGAGCGGTTCGGGCTATCTGGAACAGCTATCAACGATTCTGTCCGGAATGATTTCTCTGAATCTCTTCTCGTGTTCCATAATGGTTATGGCGGCTGCAATTTTAGGAGCCATGAGCGGTTCAGGTTTTTCCGCTTTGCCTTTTGTCGGTGGAATCGCCGCTGCGCTGAGTCAAGCAGCAGGTCTTTCAGCTGTTCACTTAGCGGTTTTAGGACAAGTGACGGCCATTTGGACGGATGCAACCATTATCCCATGGGGGTTTCCCGCGGTGGTAAGTGCTGTTACCCGTACCGAAGCAGGAAGTATTGTCAGAAATAATCTGATCCCTTGGATAGGTGTCTTGACCTGGCTGTTGGCATGGGCTATGTGGAATATTTAAAAAATTGTATTTTGTAAAAATGAGTGGGATAATGATTTAATATAAAGGACAAAGAAGGATAAAGCAGTTTTTTATAGAATTTTTTACAGGATAACATACATACAGTTTGATGACCGTAAGGAGGATGAGAGATGAAATCTTCAGTCGAGATGAAAGGCTTAAAAATAATCAGTATGAATGAAGGGCAGCAAATCAGTACAGTAAAAGATATTATCATCAATTCTTCCGATGGTACCCTTGCATTCTTTATTATAGACCAGCCTTCAGATTATTTGGGAGCCAGGTTAATTGCCTTTCAGGATATCCTGGGACTGGGTGACTATGCCCTTATTATTTCCCACAGCGGGGTTATTCAAGACGTAGCGCATAATCCTTTAGCGATAGAACTCATTCAGAAAGACATCAAGGTTATCGGATCTCAGGTCCTTACCACAAAAGGGTGCTTAATCGGACAGGTTGAGGAGTTTATGGTAGAAGAAGAAACGGGCAGGATCGTAGCGTGTCAGATCAGTGATCCCCAAGGGAACACCCATCAAATAAAATGTGATCGTGTTATCACCTATGGTAAGGAAATCATTTTAATCGATGATAATTCTTCCTCCACAAAACACAATCCCCCTGAGCGCAAAGCAGTAAGTGAAATTCAAGCCGCTCCGGTTTCCCATGAAAAAGAACTTCTCAAGAAAAAGATTGAAGAGTTTGGCAAAAGCGATAATTTGCTGAAAAAGTCGGAAAGCGGCCAAATCATTTCTTATCCGCAGGAGTTTAATGTTTTTGAACAACGCCAGCTGCAATTTTTGTTGGGGAAAATAATGGACAGAGATGTTCAGTTAGATAACGGAGGGCTGTTGCGGGCAGGAGACAGGATTACAGCAGATTCCCTTTCCGCGGTAAAGTCCAAAAATACACTAATGCAACTGACAGCCCATGTTGTAAAATAATTAAGGTAACGATTACATTCGGGTGGGGCATAAGTCTTTCAGCGGACAGGCTGAGCACTGCGGTTTCTTTGCACTGCAAATTCTTCTTCCTAAGTAAATCATCTGGTGATGGGCATCTAGCCAACGTTCACGGGGGATGACCGCAGTCAGATCCTTTTCTGCCTGGAAAGGATCTTTATGATGAGAAATTCCCAGCCGGTTTGATACTCTCAAGACGTGGGTATCCACCGGAAGAGCCGGAATTCCAAAAGCGTTTGCCAAAACGACTCCTGCGGTTTTTCTTCCGACACCCGGCAGCTTCATCAGTTGATCCAGTTCTTGAGGAACTTGTCCCTGATAGTTACGGATAAGTATTTTACAGGTTTCCAAAATATGATGCGCCTTTGTCCGAAAAAGACCAATTTTTTGAATGATCTTTTCAAGCTCGTCCGGGGAGAGTTCCAGCATTTTTTGCGGTGTCGGATACCGTGCAAAGAGTACGGAGGTTACTTCGTTAACTCTTTGGTCTGTAGTTTGGGCGCTGAGAATAGTCGCAATTAATAATTCAAAAGGATTGCGGTAATGCAATTCACAGACTGCATCAGGATAAGTGTCTGATAAAATCTCAAGAATAGAATCAACAGAATGAGTAGGCATGAGTCACTCTTCCTCTTTAAAAGATTTCGCTTATCAGTAATATTAATGTAATTTCTTTAACTCAATCTGCAAAGAGTTGTTCCCAAGTATGAATATACATCTATTTCTGCAGGAGGATACCCTATGTTAAATGTTGCGACAAACAGAAGTACAGCGGATATCTTAATACGGTATATTCAGGATAAGGTTCAGGAATACAGCTGAAAGTTACTCCGCATTCACGATACGGGGTAACTTTTTAGACACCTGGGTAAAGACCTCCGCCAATAAACTCCCTTAAAATGGAGTTGAAAGGCACTTTGCTGGTGTCCATCGGCTCAAAGAAGGAAAGAAGGTTCAATAGCCTGGCCGCTGCGTCATAGCAGGGGCTTTGTTTTGGAACCTTTTCCAATAAAGGTCCGGTGAAAGAACGCAAAGCATTCAATTCATAGATAAGACTGGAGTTAAACATCACATCGGCTTCTTCCTGATATTTAAATACATTTGTACTTTCACTCCTGCGAACGCTTACCCATTGTTTTAGCGTCCTTTCCGGATCGAAACCCCTGAATTTATCATCCCGCACAATTCGTCTGATCAGCCGTGCTTCCGTTGTGGGGACCCTGTTGTAAGCATCAATATTGAGTTGAAACAGGGCACTGATATAGATTTTAAAGAAATAGGTTCGGTTAATGGCCGTCAGTAAACGGGGATTCAGGGCATGAATTCCTTCAACAACCAGAATATCATCAGGGCCCAGGCAAAGCCGTTGTCCTTTAGCACCCCTGTTCCCGGTCAAAAAATCAAAGACCGGGGTTTCCACCGTCTCGCCCTTGATGAGTTTTTCTATCTGTTCATTCAGATAGGGAAGATCAAGTGCCTCCAGAACATCAAAATCGAGCTGACCGGAAGCATCCCTTGGGGTCTTGTCACGATTGAGGAAATAATTATCCAGAGACAAAGGAACCGGTTTTAAACCACTGACACGAAGTTGAGTGGACAGGCGCTGAGCAAAAGTCGTTTTTCCGGAGGACGAAGGACCGGAAATTAAAATCATCCGCACTGTCTTTTTCTCTTTGAGGACCCGGTCGGCTATATCTGCAATCTTTTTTTCCTGGAGTGCTTCAGCAATAGCGATGAGGTCAAGCGAATGCCCGTTTTGGATGAAGGTATTTACGTCTTTAATTTTATCCAGATTTAAATTTTCCAGCCATCTTTGAGTTTCCGTATAGGTTGCGGAAAGCTTTTCCGGGAGGACGAAGTGGCCGGAACCGGCAGCATCGGCAAAATGAAGAATAAATCCCGGAGGGAAATGAACAATATCAAAATTCCGGATGGGAGAAGTATCGTTGAGAGCAGGATAAATAGAACTGATTACAGCTTTGTCCAACTGATATCTGTATTGAGGGCCTTCTTTTCCGATCAACTTAATTTCATTTGTTTGTTCAACCCATTTTTTAAGTTCGGATTCGATTAACTTCACCTCTCGTTGGGAGATCAATGATCCGGAGAATTCACAATAGATGCCGTCCAGGATAGAGTAAGGTATTTTTAACCGTTCGCCGGGAAAAAGTTCCTGAACAACCTTGATTAATCCAAGCTGCAGGGTTTGCCTATATTTTCGCATGAAATTTTCGGACATAACGCAATCACCTTTCGTTTTTTAAGCCATTTAGATCAACATTTAAAATGTTTTTACTCTTTTATCCAATTATAATGAAAAACAGGATGCTTCTTCAACCCCTGGCAAAAGATCTCGTGTTTACTTGAACGGGATAACAAATTCATTTAAAATAAATTGTACTATATTCTCTTATTGTCATTGTATATACTATCATTGTACTATATAATTTTATTTTCGTAACTTTAGGAGGGGAAGACTTTTGTATATAAGTACCCGGGGCAATATGGAAAAACAGACTTCGGCTCAAGCTATTGCGATGGGAATGGTCCCTTCCGGGGGGCTTTTTGTACCGGAAACCATACCGCAAATCTGTTGGCAGGAACTTAGAAATGAGGATTATGCCGGACTTGCCACAAAAATCATGAGACTGTTTCTTGATGACCTGCCATCTGAGATCTTGGAAGAAGCGGTGAAAGTATACGGAGATGGACGTTTTGAGGGTGCAAATCCCGCTCCGCTGGTCGATGCGGGAGATTGCGGGATACTGGAATTATGGCATGGCCCCACGGCTGCTTTCAAAGATATGGCTTTGCAGGTTCTGCCCTATTTTCTTGCTTCCAGTATGAAAACCATCGGGCTTCGTTCAGAAGTACTCATTCTTACTGCAACTTCCGGGGATACGGGTAAAGCAGCACTGGAAGGGTTTAAAGATGTTCCGGGAACGAAGATTGCGGTCTTTTATCCGGATGGGGGGGTCAGTCCCGTCCAGGAACGCCAGATGATTACCACTGGAGGATCAAATACCTACGTTGCTGCTGTTAAAGGCAACTTTGACGAATGCCAGACGGCCGTTAAAAAAATGTTTTCATCCTCTTCATTAAAGGAAAAACTATCCCGAAAAAATCTGGTCTTTTCATCGGCCAATTCCATTAACTGGGGCAGATTAATGCCCCAAATCGTCTATTATTTCTGGGCATATTTGCAGGCTGTAGACCGCAGGGAAGTCAATCCGGGGGAAAAAATCAATATTGTCGTCCCTACCGGTAACTTTGGGAATATTCTCGCTGCCTACTATGCTAAAAAAATGGGTCTGCCGATAGCCAACCTGATTTGCGCTTCCAATAAAAACAATGTACTGACGGATTTTTTCCAAAGCGGTATTTATAACAGCAAAAGGCCGTTTCATCTGACATCCTCACCCTCTATGGATATATTAATTTCCAGTAACTTTGAGCGTTTCTTGTTTGAAGTTTCAGGAAGAAATCCTCAGAAAATCAAGGCCTGGTTCAGCGACTTGTCCTCTAACGGGAAATTTGAAGTCGATCGTGAAACCCTGAATTCCTGCCGTCAAAATATGGTTGCGGGATGGGCTTCTGAAGAGGAGGTAACCGGGACCATTCATCGGGTCTATCAGAATTTTGACTATCTGATTGATCCCCATACCGCAGTGGGAATAAAAGTTTATGAGGATTACCGGCGGAAACACGGGGATGATACCTATACGATTGTTACTTCAACCGCCAGTCCCTTTAAATTTGCCCATCATGTCTTCAATGCACTCCAAGAAGGGGCTTCGGTAGATCCTTGGGATGCTTTAACAAGCTTGAGCGACCTGACCGGATGGGAAATCCCTCCGGGCCTTAAAGACCTGTCCCTGAAGGCAGCACAAAAAGTAACCCGGCTCAGTTCCGCTCAACTTGAAGAGTACTTAATTCGTGAATTCTCACTGGATACTTGCATTTGAAAAAACCATAAAGTAAAATTATTAATTGGAAGGATGGGGAACCTTCCCGGGAGAATGGTGGACGAGGTGGTTGAAACAGGCAGTGGAACGTACGCTGCCTGTTTCCCTTTGTGACGTCAATATATTTTTGATATTAAAGAGGACGATATTTACTGGTGTCCGATGATCGGGTTCCCAATTGTATTTTTTTTGTGTTTAGAATCCGGGTGATATTTTAAAAAAATGGAGTTGATTCTTATGGGAAAGGAAATCGAGCGGAAGTTCCTGGTGCATCATAACCGCTTGCCTGTCCTGACAGGCGGTGAGAGGTTTATCCAGGGCTACCTCTCCGAGAAACCATCAGTCAGGTTTAGGATTAAAGATAAACTTATGGTGATTACGGTGAAAGAATATTTTACCGGCAGCAGGCGTTTCGAATTGGAGACACCGCCGAAAGAAATTACCTCGCAAGAGATAGAAAAACTTCAAGAACTTGCTGTTTGCCCGCCCATTGTGAAAGTCCGGTATAAGATACCGTATCATGTACGTTATAGTCAGGACCTGCAATGGGAACTTGACGTTTATCGAGGGGAAAATCAGGGACTGGTCACGGTAGATATTGAACTTCCCGGGGAAGATTACCCGCTGGAGTTTCCCGACTGGGTAGATGCGGGAAAAGAAATTACTTGTGACCCGCGTTATTCTAATCTGAATCTGGGGAAAACCCCTTTTTCCCAGTGGAGCTAGTATATCGATTCGAAAGATGATAACTCAAAAATATCTTTCACTAACCCCAGATTAGTCTATCTATCACATAGACCTAACCGAGTATCGAAGGGATTTTAAAAGGAAAAATTCTTTTATGCCAAAATTAGTAATTTTCCTTTGTGCTGTGTATAATAATCAGGAAGAACCACGGTAGGAGGGATAAATTTTGTCTGAAGTTTTACGTTCCCGAGAGGAAATTCCGCAGAAAGATCGATGGAGCCTCGAAGATATTTTTGCTACGGATGAAGCATGGGAGAAACGCTACAAAGAAACCGAGAAACTGATCGGTCTCTCTGAAAAATATCGGGGCAAGATTGGCCAAAGTGCGGATTTGTTTGTAGAATGCCTGGAATGGGCAGACCACTTGGGTCTGAATATGGAAGACCTGTTCACTTATGCCAGAATGAGAAGGGATGAGGACAACCGGATTTCCCGATATCAATCCATGACTGACAGGGCAAGTATGCTTTCTGTCCAAGCAGGGAGCGCCCTATCTTTTATTGTTCCTGAAATCTTAGCAATACCGGATGATCAATTTCAAGAACTCCGAAAGAATTCCAAGACGGATATTTATCGTCACTATCTTGAAAATATTCTTAGGCAAAAAGCGCATGTCTTGTCTTTCGCGGAAGAAAAACTTCTTGCGGAAGCCAGTGAACTTGCCACAGCCCCCAGCACTATCTTCAGTATGGCCAATGACGCAGATTTGAAGTTCGGATCGATTCAGGGCGAAGATGGGCGGGAGATAGAACTGACCAAAGGGAACTTCATTAAATATATGGAAAGCAAAGAGCGCCGTGTCAGACAGGAAGCTTTTGCAACGCTTTATGCCGGATATGGAAAACAAATTAACTCTTGGGCTGCAATGCTGAATGCCAGCGTCAAAGCGGACGTATTCTTCGCCAGAACCAGAAAATACAAGTCAGCTATGGAAGGGGCGCTGGATGACGACAAGGTCCCGGTTTCGGTTTATGATTCACTGATTCAAACCGTACATGATTATCTTCCCCAGTTCCAGCGTTACATCCGCTTGCGGAAAGAAGTTCTCGGGGTAGAAGAACTTCATATGTATGATATTTATGTTCCGCTTGTTCCTGAAATGAACGCGCATATTCCTTATGAAGAAGCCAAAGACACTGTTCGGAAGGGACTCAAACCCCTAGGGGAAGAATATTTGAAGATTCTGGACGAAGGTTATCAATCAGGGTGGATCGATATCTATGAAAATGCCGGAAAGACCAGCGGCGCTTATTCCTGGGGGACCTATAGTTCTCATCCGTTCGTTTTGCTCAACCATCAAAATACATTTGATTCTCTTTTTACGCTGGCCCATGAAATGGGGCACGCCTTACACAGCTATTTTTCCAATAAAAATCAAATACACCTCTATGCCGGCTATAAAATTTTTGTGGCGGAAGTCGCTTCTACACTTAATGAATCACTGGTCATGAGACACTTGATTCATACCGCAAAGGACCCTCAGATGAAGGCCTACCTCCTGAACCATTACCTCGAACAATTTAGAGGGACCGTATTCAGGCAGACCCTGTTTGCTGAATTTGAAAGGGAAATTCATGCAGCCGTAGAAAGGAACGAGTCTCTGACTTCCGAATATTTGTCAAAGATCTATCGAGAACTTAGTCTCACATATTTTGGACCTGGTGTGGTATTGGATGAACAAATTAATATGGAGTGGGCGCGAATTCCTCACTTTTACAATGCATTTTATGTTTACAAGTATGCTACCGGTTTTTCGGCAGCAACCGCATTTGTCCATCAGATTCTGGAAGAGGGCCAACCGGCTGTGGAGAGGTATCTTGAATTCTTAAGCAGCGGCGGCTCGGATTATCCTATTGAGCTCCTTCGAAAAGCAGGGGTTGATATGGAAAAACCGGAACCGGTCCAACAGGCTTTGACTGTCTTTACTGAATTACTGGACGAATTGGAGAACCTTCTGAGGAAATAACGGTTTGCGCAATAACTATATTATTGTTACTATAGTTGTGGGTAAAAGACTCCCTTAAAAATATGGCTCTAAGATTTTTTAGAAATTTCATAATAAAGGGCCATGAAATAAGTATGTAAATATGGAGGTAATAAGAGTGGCCAGTGAATGCAGCAGTTGTTCATCAGCTTCCGGTTGTTCCGGCAGCTGTCCTTCCGTTCCTGAACTTACGGAAGCCCAAAAAAGAAGCAATGTTAAAAATATCATTGCGGTAATGAGCGGTAAAGGAGGAGTAGGAAAATCCTCGGTTACCGGAATGCTTGCTGTAAGTCTTATGCGTCAAGGATATAAAGTTGGAATTCTGGACGCGGATGTGACAGGACCGAGTATTCCCAAAATTTTTGGAGTAAAAGATAAAGCAGATGCTAATGAATTTGGAATTGTTCCGGGGGTAACATCGCATGGCATTAAATTAATTTCCCTGAATCTGATGATTCCCAATGAAGACGACCCGGTGATTTGGAGAGGACCGATTATTTCTCAATTGGTGAAACAGTTCTGGACCGATGTCATATGGGAAGAACTCGATTATTTGCTCCTGGACCTCCCTCCCGGAACCGGTGATGTTCCGATTTCCGTTTTCCAGTCTATTCCTGTAGATGGTGTCGTAATCGTTTCCGGACCCCAGCAGCTGGCGAACATGGTTGTGCGGAAAGCCATCAAAATGGCCAATATGTATGAAGCAAATTTTTATGGGCTTATTGAAAATATGGCTTATGTGGAATGTCCTGACTGTCATAAACGTGTTGAAATTTTCGGCAAACCCAGGGGAGCCCAAGAAGCGGAATTCAATGAAATTCCTTTCTTGGGGGAATTGCCGATTGATCCCAAGCTGGCGGAACTCTCCGATGAAGGGAATATCGAAGAATATTGCTCTGACAAATTTGACAGGATTGCTCAGCAGCTCATTGCCCGCAGCAAGGAGAAAGTTTCTAAGGAATAGAATAATAAGAAAAGCAGTTTACCAATGATCAATCAGGTCTTTTCCCCAAAAGACCTGATTTGACGTCCGTGAATGGCAAGGAGCGGCTGACAGATTCCGCAAGATTTATCTTACTTTCCGGGGAATTACATTGTATAATAAAACCCAATTAGAGATGTCGAAATGGACTTGAGGAGGCTTTTTTTGTGACAAAGGATTGGACGAATAGGACTCGAACAATCCATACATCGGAAGGGGATATATTGATCTGCGGAACAACTTCACCCGAAATTTTGGAAAGGTTGAACGTAGATCTTCAATTAAAGGCTTTTCGCCCTGCTAAGAAACAAAAAAATGCGCTGGTCGGGATTAGCCGCCTTGCTGACGGTAAGGTAGTCACAGCGCAAATGAACGGAGAATTAGTAGGGTATGTTACCTTTCATCCTCCGGATGAATTTGAACGATGGTCTCAAGGGCCCCGGCAGGTATTGGAACTGGGAGCCATTGAAGTAACCCCGAAAGTAAGAAAATACGGCGTTGCCAGGAATATGCTTGAAATAGCTTTTGAGGATCCGTTTATGGAAGATTTTGCAGTACTGGTCACGGAATATTATTGGCATTGGGATTTAGAAGGTACGGGGATGCATGTGTGGGAATACCGTGAAATGATGAGGCGGCTTATGGAACATGTGCATTTAGCAGTAAAAGATACGGATGAAGAAGATATTTCCTCACATCCGGCCAATATGCTGATGGTACGGTATGGAAAAAATTTAAGCAAATCTACTATCCGCGATTTTGAACAGCTTTTTTTTAACGAATAAATAATAGAAATCTGATTTAAGGTTGAATTTGGACAAAAACAGTTTTTTTGAATTGATTAGGATAGATAATACAGTTTCTTTTATTTTCCGATGAGTATACGATTGTTGTATACGTTGTTTGCATTTTGCAAAGAATACGAAAAATGGTTAAAATTATATTGAACAATTAAGCATGAGGTAGAGATATCTCATATTGTTCAGGAACAAGTAAGTTTCTTTTGGGCTATGGAACGTTATTCTAGTGCACAAAACGGGCGTTCGAGGGCGGGCCTAAGAATCCGCTAAGGGCATACCGATGAAGTTCCTGGTGGCGGCTTGGGACGCCCAGTTGTGGGCTGCTGCTGGGAGTTAAGGACTTAGGGGGATCTGCAATGGCATGTGGGCGCTACCCTTTGTCCGTGGAGGCCCATGTTCGTGGCTTAATTTCAAGCTATGACTTGGGGATGAACCTGCATTAGGAAGGAACTTAGTGCAGTGTAGCCTGCCTTGAGGTGGGGAAGTTGGGAAGGCGTGAGATAATAGATCGATGTTGGCAAATATCAATCTATTAGCCAGAAATTCTTTTCTGCAAAAGAGGCTAGGGCGTCCGGGAGTGTAAAGGAAAACTTCTAGAGCGTTTTTTTACTAAAAAGGATTGAAGTGCGGACTAAGTGGTGATCAAGTTCTGTCAATGGCGACATTTCAGACCAGGGGGAAGGGGAAACCGCCTTGAGGGAAACCTTAGGGATCCTGGTGGGAAAACCTACTTGACCTAAGCTGCAACATTTACTTTTTGGTTTCCTAAGGCCCAAAAGATTTACTTATGTGATGCAATCATCATGAGGATTGGCAAAACAGCGGAGCAAAGAGGATGTTCCGCTGTTTTTTATACATTTTTATTAGAAAAAAGTAAATAATAAGTTTAGTCAGATTGGAAAAATCAGAGAGAAGGAATTTCATGTTTGATTTTATCAAGAAATCGCCATTGGGTTTCTTGCTCACGGCAGGGGCAGTTATTCTCGCTTTGTCTCCTGAAGCCAGGGAAGGGGAACGCAAGATAGCTGTCAAAGGGGCGGCGGTAATCCTGGATGCCGTAGACAAAGCAAAAGAGCCTGCCAAGATTCCGCAGGCCTATTACCCGGGGTTGGCGCAGATAGTTCCGGGGAAAATGGATCAAACCTTGTTTGATCATGCAAATTCGCTTTTATAGATCCTAAAAGTCAAAAAAAGTGCCTGAAGATTTTTTTCTTCGGGCACTTTCGATTTAAAATTGTATTGCCTAATTATTTATTTTCGTCAACCGAGCCGCTAAAGGAAGAAGCATAAAGGGGGCTGTCCCCGGAACTGTTCTCTTCATACGTGCTTGTTCCGATGAAGCGGGCACCCTGATCGATTTTTAACTGTCGGGTGTTAATATCACCAAAAAGGCGGGCGGTTGAGCTTAATTCCAGTAACTCTTTAGCTTTGACATTTCCGCGGACTTCGCCGGCAATACTGATGGTTTGCGCTTCAATGTTAGCTTTTAACACAGCGGATTGGCCGATGACCAAATCACCGTTCACTTGAATCGTTCCTTCGATATTCCCATCGATTCTGGCATTGCCTTTTGAAATAAAAGAACCTTTGATTTCACAGTCTTCCGCTAAGTAGGTAACATTGGAGTTGGCGCTGACGATCCTGGTTACCGGTTTTACCTCATTTTCCTTTTTACCAAACATCTTTCACTGCTCCTTGCTATAAGTTGTAAACATTAATGGGTCCACAAGCTGACCGTTGACATAGGCGGAATAATGCAAGTGACTGCCTGTGCTTCGGCCTGAGTTGCCGCTGTAGGCAACCACTTGACCTTTCTTAACCTCATCTCCCGGACTGACGATGAGTTTCGAATTATGCGCATAAAACGTGACGATACCGAAACTATGATTCACTTGGACTTTTCTTCCCCAATATCCGTCCCAGCCGGCAAATGTCACAGTCCCATCGGCAACGGCCATGACGGGGGTGCCGACCGCGCAGGCAATGTCAACTCCGGTATGGAATTCACTTGTCCATCTGCCAAAAGGATTCCTTCTATACCCAAAAGGAGAAGAAATGGGACCGTTGACCGGAAGAATACTGGGAGTATGGTTTACTCTATCCTGTTGTTGAATGGTAGTATCATAGTACTGTTCAATTTTTTTTTTAGAATTTTCTACCAGGTTCGAAGCCTGATCCAAGGTTCCTGCTTTGGAGAAAGATTGCAGAGAAATATTTCCCGGGCCGGCTTCCGGACCAGAATTAGAGGGGGTAGGGCTGGACTCCGTCTCCGGATTGATTTTCAAAATACCGGCAATTTTTTTCTCCATCGAATCGATAGCCAGGAGATTATCGTTAATCTCTGCCGTCTTATCGTTTAAACGGGCAATCTCCAAATTTTTGTCCTGAATTTCCTTTTCCAGTTGATCGACATACGATATTTTTTGTTGGTAGCTTTTTATGTAATAATGCTGGTAAACATCATGAACAAACATGCCGGAAAAAAATACCCCGAAGACCGCGGAGCTAATTAAGATGATTTTTTTTGCTTTGATGGAAAATTGAATTTGGTTCGGCGCTTTTTCGTGTTCTGGGGGAATAATGATAATGGAATATTTATTTTTCAAATTATCACTCCCGAGATACTTATTTAAACGACAAAAAGAGCAGTATACATTCTTCTTAAGAAATTAAATTACAAATAACCCATTTTTAGGATATACACCTTTTGTCCTATTGTCAATAACAAGAATTGACAGAAATACCGACAATATTTCTTACGTATTCCCTTTTTGGAAATAATCATAAATCTCTTGGGCAGCATGTACCGGCAACCCTGCGTTTTTTAATTCCTCCACAGAAGCATTTTTGATTCTTTCAATAGAAAGAAATGTGCGAAAAAGCAGCCTTTTACGTCTGGGACCGATTCCGGGAATTCCATCCAATTCGGAAGAGGTCATTTTTTTAATTCTTTGCTGCCGATGAAATGTGATGGCAAAACGGTGGACTTCTTCCTGAATCCGCTGGATGAAGCGGAAAACTTCAGGAAGGCTGCCGAGAGAGAGTTCCATCCCTGTGCTGTCAATCAAATTCCGGGTTTCATGCCGGTCATCTTTTACCATCCCTGCCACCGGGATACTCCTTCCCAGTTCCCGAAGAACAGAGAGCGCAGCTTTGACCTGGCCTTTGCCGCCATCGACCAAGATTAAATCGGGGAGTTGGGCGTTTTCGCTGATCAGCCTGGAATATCTGCGAAAAATAACATGTTTAAGATATGCAGTATCATCGTTATTATTCTCGAAGTGTTGAATATTATATTTTCTGTAATTGGAACGGCAGGGGTTTCCACCGGCAAATTGGACCATCCCACCTACAACATTGGTTCCGGATAACCCTGAAATATCAAAGGCTTCAATGATATTCGCTTCAGAGATCCGTAGGACCTCAGCAAGACACCCTAAAGTCCTATTCAGTTCTTCGGTTTTGATATTTTCCAGTTTCGTTTTTTCTTCAAGAACAGTTTTGGCATTTGATTCCGCCAAACGAATCAATTCACGGGTTTTCCCCTTTTTGGGAACGACCAAAGGATACAAGTCCAGCACAGAGGTGTCGGATATTTCGGGGATGCAGATTTCATCAGGAAGGGCGGCGCTGTTGGCATAATATTGGACCAGAAAAGAGATAAAGGCTTCTTCCGGTTCGGAATAATAGGGAAAAATAAAGCCTTCACGGGTAATTAAATTTCCCAGTCGGAAACAAAAGATCTGGATGCTAATTAATTCGCTTCCTGTAGAATAAGCGATAATATCACGGTTCTTGAAATCGTTCAGGGTTATATTTTGTTTTTCATTAATTTTTTGCAGGTCGGTCATTAAATCACGGTATTCCCTTGCAGCCTCAAATTGTAAAGAAGAAGCGGCATCATGCATTTTTCCTTCCAACCAGGTAATGATGCTTTTCTGATTGCCCCGTAAAAACATATTTGCCTTATCCAAGACTTCCTTATAGTCCTCCGGAGAAACTTCCTGGGTGCAAGGACCGAGACACTGTCCCAGATGAAAATAGAGACACGGTTTAGCAGGAATGTGATTGCACTTGCGGAAAGGAAAAAGACGGTTCAGCAAACGGGCTGTCTCCCTGGCTGCAGTCGCGTTCGGGTAAGGCCCATAGAATTTGCCTTCTTTTTTATTCATCTTTCGTGTCACTATGATCCGGGGATGTTTTTCAGAAGTGATAAGGATATAAGGGTAAGATTTATCGTCCCTCAGCATAATATTGTAGTGCGGGTTATATTTCTTGATCAGGTTGCATTCCAGTAGGAGGGCTTCCACCTCCGAAGCCGTCAGGATATATTCAAAATCAGTGATCTCGCTGACTAATTTCTGGGTTTTTTGATCATGTGAACCCGTAAAATAGGAACGGACCCGGTTCTTTAAAATTTTTGCTTTCCCAACGTATATAATTGTCCCGGCGGCATTTTTCATCATGTAGACACCCGGGTGTTCCGGCAAGAGACGTAATTTCTTTTTGATCAGGTCCATCGGCAGCTTCACCTCTGTATAAATTGTAGAGCGAATGCCTCAGGGATGCAACATGGAATCATATTCAAAAGGGCTATCACGTATATTTTTCTTGAGGTGATATTATGCCGCGCACGGAGTGGGGACGGCCTCGGAAAAATGATCTATGGAATGATATCCAGGCCCTTGCTTTATGGATATTTATTGTGGGAATCGTAGGGTACCTGCTTTTCCCGGACTTTTTTCACAGCGTTTACAGCAGGTTGACCCTTCCGGCAGAACAAACACAAAATATTGGAGAAATTACGTTGCCTTCCTCCAATATTAATGTATCGGGCACCGTCAGCGAACCTTCTTTGCCGAATGTCTATAATTCTCTTTATTCGGGCGATAGTGAAATATCCGATGGCTATTGGGCTATTTTTGTGATGGAAAATGAATTTTCCCAATTGGCCCTGTCTACGGAAAGTTATGCTTTTGTCATTAAATTAATCGATGGGGACAGGAAAGCGGAGGTTAAAAATACGGTTTTACTGGCAGCCAACGGCAAGATTCAAAAATATGCAGTCAGCGACGAAGTCTATGCCATTCTATTAAACATGAGTAAAATCAATACGCGGTCAGGGAAGATATAGGGTACCAACCGTCCGCGTCAGCGAAACAGCAGTTTAGCTCCCGCTGCGAATAAGGTTAGCCCTAATATTTGCCAAGGGTTCCAAGTGATGCGCTGTACTCCCAGAATACCGAAATGATCAATCAAAACTGCAGCGCCGACTTGTCCAATAATGATTGCCGTTGTCGTGTTGCAAACTCCGATCTTAGAGATAGACAAGGCAACGAGGGCAATGATCACAACGCTCAATATGCCGCCCAAATACAAATACCAAGGTATTTGAAGCCATTTATGCCGCAAAACCGGTACCTTCCATAAGAGGAGCACAATTACCGCGGTAAGGGTGCCTAAGATATGAACCAAAAAGGTAGAGGATAATAAAGACGTTTTTTGCGCTAACTGTGAGTTGAACGTTCCTTGTAAAGCCATAGCCACACCGGACAACGCCGCCATGACTGCGGGAATGGACAGATATTTGAGCATGAGTGCCTCCTGTAATCAGTTGGGCGAGAACCCCAAGACAGTTAAAAATATTATAGTATTTGTTTATTTTGTAAGGGAAAAATAGAAAAAGAGGTTCAGAGAAAAGGGGTGGAAGAATGGATTTTGATCCTGAGCTGGTGCGAAGGGCTCAAACGCTGCTCACTCTTGATCATTCGCTGTCTCAGGTAAAAGAAATCCTTTTACGCGAAGGCTATCCCAATGGTCAAGTGAAAGAATTGATAGATGCGACCGAAGAGGTTTTGAATTATTTTGTGCCTCCGGTATATGATGACGATAAAATAGCAATTGATATCCGGAACCCCGATAAAAACAATGAACTTGGACCTTCACCCGACCTGCTGGTAGATAGGATCAGCGGTAAAATCGAACTCTTGACACCTCATCTTCAGGAAACGTGGAGGGTTGCCAATGAAATTCGAAAATCCATTAAATGCCAATACCGCTAAATAAAACGAACAGGGATATTTACAATCCCTGTTTATTTTTCCTCAAATTTTGTTTAATATGTAGAGAGTTTATTGATATTATTTTCAGGGGTTAGATATGAAGATTGGAATATTATCAGATACACATATCCGGAAGGACCGTACGCTTCCGCGTTTTGTCTGGGAATCGTTGGCAGGGGTGGATACCATCCTTCATGCAGGGGATATCGTAAATGAAAATCTTTTAGAAGAACTGGCTCTGATCGCGCCGGTGATTGCAGTAACGGGAAATTGTGACTGGTGGGTAAAAGATTTACCCGAAAAAATCATTGTAAACTTAGGACCTTTCCGGGTTGGAGTTACTCACGGTTATGCCGGCAAAGGGAACAATACCCCGGAAAGGGCCTATAATACCTTTGAGGGAGACAAAGTCGATATTATCGTCTTTGGACACAGCCATATTCCTCATAAAAGTTTTTATGAAAGCATCCTCCTTTTTAACCCCGGATCACCAACAGAAAGAAGAGGACAGCCGAACTTTTCTCTGGGAATGATGACCATTGAAGAAGGGTATTTCGATATTCGACATTTGTTTTTTTAGGATGATGGGAGACTGTCAAATGAAATTCAGGCATAACAAAATTAAGAGGGAACACAGTATTATCAGGGGAGCTCTGGATTGGCTCGAGGATTTGAGCAAGAAGAGGGAAGTAACCGATATTATTCCCGGAGTGATCGATATTACGAATTCCAAGGAACGGGGAATTGCATATCAATATGAAACTTCCACAGGCTGTAAGCTCTTTATGAAAAACGGCGGGGCGATTCAGGAAGTCTTTGTGGTGACTGAAAAACCTGAAGCGGTTCAGGAATGGGCGAGAAAGATGATGGAGGAACTTTCCCTGATGGAAGCTGCCTTAGAGTCCGAATCCCCGGGTTATGCCAAGGATAGCGAAAGAAAACTGAAAAAAAAAGAAAAGACTAAGCCTGTTAAAAATCCGGATCCTTTGAGAACCGTAGAACAGCAGCCGGAAAAGCTTTTAAGCAAACGGGACAAACTCTTAACCGGAATCAAAGAAGAATATCAGCTGGTGGAAATTAACCGGGGATTAAGGGATTCTTATGTGGATAGTCTGGCCAGTATGGCAGATCTGGAAAATCCCACGCTTGAAGAAGCTTTGGAACCTTCCGTAAGGGATGCCTTGGAAAACCTGCAAGAAAATTTGGATACTCAAATCAAAAAAAGAAAATGATTTTTTGAATTCTGCAAATAATAAGGATGTGAGATTCATTTTATTAATCTGAAACCGGCTGCCCCCGGTTTTTGTCTGTTCCCTGACCAGAGGGAAGAAAGAATTGAACAGTGTTCGCTTCTTCAGGCAGGTAATCCTGTTTCACCCAGTTTCCGGGATAAGAATGGGGATAAAGATAGCCTGAGCCGTGACCCAGTGTTTTGGCGCCTGGATAATGGGCATCGCGCAAATGAGCAGGGACCCGGCCTGTTTTATGTTCTTTCACATATTCTACTGCCCTGGAGATAGACGCTGCGATGGAATTGCTTTTCGGGGCCGTTGCAATAGCCAATACGGCTTGGGCCATGGGGATCCTCGCTTCCGGCATCCCGACCCATTCTAAAGCATTGGCTGCTGCATGGGCCTGCAGCATGACCATAGGATCGGCCAGACCCACATCTTCTGAAGCATGAACCAGGATCCTGCGCATGATAAACCGGGGGTCTTCCCCGGATTCCAGCAAAACAGCGAACCAATACAGAGCTGCGTCCGGGTCGGACCCCCGCATACTTTTGATCATGGCAGAAATCAGGTCATAGTGATTATCCCCTGATTTATCAAAACGAAAATGTTTCTGCTGTACAGATTCCTTGGCAATTTCCAGATCGATTTTCCTGACACCGTTCTGGGGAGCGGTGGTAAGCACGGCCATTTCCAAAGCGTTTAATGCCCTGCGCAAATCGCCTCCTGCAAAATCGATCCAATGCTGGAAAGCTTCCGCGGTAATCTCTGTCTTGTAGGTTCCCAGTCCTCTTACTTCATCTTGCAAGGCTTTCATCAGACCCAGGCGCACTTCGTCATCGGCAAGCAAATTAAGCCTAAAAATAGTGGAGCGGCTGATCAAGGCAGAATTGATTTCAAAATATGGATTTTCGGTAGTGGCCCCGATAAACGTAATAGTTCCTTTTTCAACCGCTGGAAGAAGAACATCTTGCTGGCCTTTGTTAAAACGGTGCACTTCATCGCAAAAGACCAGCGTTTTTTGGCGATAAAGGTGAAGCCTTTCCTCGGCTTTTTCGATAATTTCCCGTATTTCCTTGACTCCCGAAGATACGGCGTTGATTCGGATAAAGGAAGAGGTGGTTGCATTGGCGATTACTTGGGCAAGGGATGTTTTTCCGGTTCCCGGCGGTCCGTATAAAATAAGCGAAGTAACCCTGTCGGCTTCAATAGCCCTGCGTAATAGTTTTCCCGGCCCCATAATATCCTTTTGGCCGATAAAGTCTTCCAAAGTGGAAGGACGCATCCTTTCCGCCAATGGAGCGACTGTATTCTGATCAAAAGCGGAGGAAAATAGATTCATGCAATTTTCCATTCCTTTCCTGAAGAAATCTGAAAAAATAATGATAAAGATATTTTTAAACTATTATAGCAGGAATAATTTTAACAGACGAGCTTATTGACAAATTCCGATTGGTTTAGTAGGATATAAATATACTTGCTGTAGAACAATTTTGGCAAGCAAGAGGTGAGATCGGTGAGATTTTCTACCAGAGGCCGATATGGCGTGCACATCATGGTTGATTTAGCCAGACATGCGGATGAGGGACCAATTTCTTTGAAAAGTGTTGCCGAAAGGCAAAAACTTTCGGAACATTATTTGGAGCAGCTTGTTCCTGAACTGCGAAAAGCCGGATTGGTGAAAAGCATCCGTGGAGCCCAAGGCGGATACGTCCTGGCCAAAAAACCGGAAAATATCTATATCGGAGATGTCATTCGAGTATTGGAAGGGCCTATCGCTCCTGTAGAATGTACAAACCAGTCCGGAGAAGATTGCTGCGAAAAAACCGATTTTTGTGTCAACCGTGAAGTATGGGTAAAAGTAAGGGATTCCATTAATGATGTTGTAGATTCTATTTCTCTTGCTGATTTGCTCAAAGATGCCGGCAATCCGGAAAGTGAAGGAATGAACCTCTTTGAGGAAGTAGATTAACCCAGTTCTATCAGTGAAACGGAGGATTTATATGAAACGTATTTATCTCGATCACAGTGCGACCACACCTGTAGACCCGCAGGCAGCCGAGCTGATGATGACTTATTTTCTTGAATATTATGGAAATCCGTCCAGTATTCATTTTTTTGGACGTCAGGTTAAAAAAGCGCTGGAGGAAGCAAGATATCAGGTTGCTTCCCTGATTAACGCCGATCCTTCGGAGATTACGTTTACCAGCGGTGGTACAGAAGCAGACAATCTGGCTATCCAGGGCGCTGCCAGGGCCAGAAGCGGCAAGGGAAAACATCTTATTACTTCAGCCATTGAACATCACGCGGTTTTGGATACCTTTAAATATCTCGCCAAAAACGGCTATGAACTGACCATCCTGCCGGTGGATGAAGAAGGTATTGTCAGTGTCGATGAACTCAAAAAAGCCATCCGGCCTGATACCATACTTATCAGTATTATGCATGCCAATAATGAAGTAGGTTCGATTCAGCCGGCAGCAGAAATCGGGCGGATCACCAGAGAAAAAGGCATTATTTTTCACGTGGATGCTGTCCAATCTTTAGGGAAACTGCCGATTGATGTGAAAACCATGAATGCAGATCTGTTGACTGTTTCCAGTCATAAGATTTACGGACCCAAAGGGGTCGGCGCATTATATATCCGTAAAGGAATCAAAATTTCCCCCCTTGTTTACGGCGGATCCCAGGAACGGAAGCTGCGTTCGGGAACGGAAAATACCCCCGGGATTATCGGGTTTGGCAAAGCCTGTGAATTAGCGGGAGAGCGGATGGAAGAAGAGAACCGAAAATTAATCACGCAGAGAGATAAGTTAATGAATGGGATTATCTCCCGGATCGGTCATGTGAAAATCAATGGGCCATTAGGGGATAAACGCCTGCCGGGTAATGTTAATGTAAGCATTAACTATATCGAAGGGGAGTCTCTGCTTTTAAGCTTGGATATGCTGGGAATAGCCGCTTCCAGCGGTTCGGCTTGTACGTCGGGGTCGCTTGATCCCTCCCATGTTCTCCTGGCCATGGGTCTCAGCCATGAAGTCGCCCATGGATCGTTAAGACTCTCCCTGGGCAGGCATAATACCGATGAGGATATTGATTTTGTGCTTGAGGAACTCCCGAAAATTGTTGACAGGTTGAGGATGATGTCACCTCTCTATCATAAAGCAAATTGATGATGGGAAATAAACACAATACGTTGAGCACATAGGAGTGAAAAAGAATGTATTCAGAAAAAGTTATTGATCATTTTACAAACCCGCGGAATGTTGGGGAGATTGAGAATGCCAATGGCATCGGACAAGTGGGCAACGCCAAATGCGGGGATATTATGAAGATAACGCTTGATATTAAAGATGATATGATTAAGAATGTTAAATTTAAAACTTTTGGCTGTGGTGCGGCAGTGGCAACAAGCAGTATGGTTACGGAAATGGTCAAAGGAAAAACGCTGGAAGAAGCCATGGATGTTACTAATGCTGCTGTTGCTGAGGCACTCGGAGGATTGCCCGAAACGAAGATGCATTGTTCCAACCTTGCTGCTGATGCGGTTCATGCGGCGATCAAAGATTATCTGGACAAAAAAATCAAAGTTTGAGGACTAAGGAAGCGAGTGTGGCGGCGTGGATAGTTCCATTGCCGTCTCTTTGCATTAAACTTTAATCAAAAATTAAGAAATAAATGATAATATGAATATATATTGTTAATTATGGAAAAAGTAATAGGTGTATAATTAAAATGTGAATGAGGCAAATATGCGGAGGATGAGAGACCTTGTAAGACTGCCGGTTGTCAGTCAAAATTCAGGCAAAAAACTCGGCTGGGTCAAAGATATTTTGTTTAATGAAAAAAACAATCGGGTAACGGGTATTGTTTTAGAAAAAGATTCTCTCCTGAAATGCCAGCTGAGAAATGTTGCAAGATCGGATATCCTCTCCTTTGGCAAAGAGTCTCTTTTAACAGATAAATTGTCAAGGACAAAATGTTCCGGCACCGGTTGGTCGGAAAAAGTCGGAAGTAAGGTTTACAATGGTGACGGCGACATCAAAGGAACCGTTGGAGATATTTTCGTGGATAACCTGGTGGAGAATGTCCTGGGTTATGAGATTTCGGACGGCCTTATCTCAGACTTGTTTAAGGGAAGAGAAGCGGTTTTTGAAGAAAATATTCTTGCCGAAAGCCAGGATGTTATTGTGATTGAAGGGGGTTCATTATCATGATTTGCCCCGTTTGCGGAGGGAGACAAATAGGCAAGGTTGGCGTAGAACAGTACTATTGCTGGGATTGCTGCGTTGAATTTAACAGTCATACAGACAAAGTCGTTGTCTATGACCTTGAAGAGGATGGAACCCTTGTTGCCTGGGAAGACTTTTACCTGGAAAGCCAGGAAGTCATGCAGGCTGCCGCAGAGTAACCAGCATCTTAATATTACTTAAGAAAAATAGGAGGTTGGGATTTTCATCTTGAAAAGACCGGCCTTTTATTTTCTTAAGACGGGGGTTAAAAATGAAACGTTCCCTGATAAGATGGATATTCGCTGCCATCTTAATTATCATCAGCGGCATTTTTCTTTTAAGGGTAAAAGATATTATTTCACCTTTCGTGGTGGGGGTGGTCTTGGCATATCTGTTAAGTCCGCTTGTGACTTCTTTGCAAAAAAAGGGACTCAGCCGGCAAAGTTCTGTGGCCGTTGTCTTCATTTGGATTACGGTATTACTTACCCTGCTGCTTTTTCTCCTTATGCCTATACTCTATATTGAATTGGGGAAACTGGCAGTTGTACTTCCCGAAAGGTTCCAGGTCATTTATGACTATGGACAAAATGCCAAAGCGTACTACGGACAAATCGGTCTGCCCGGGGAAGTCGGCAAGTTAATCGAAGAAAAATTAATGCAAGGGCAATCCTTCCTCCTGAACTGGTTAAAAAGTATTGTCGAGGACCTGCCCGGATTGCTGACATATATCGGACTTATGATTCTATCACCTATTCTCGCCATCTATTTCCTGCTGGATTGGAACAAACTGACGGATGGAATTATCCGGCTCGTTCCCGCTAAAATGAGGGGGGAATGGCACAGGCTTCTGCAGGAAGTAGATTTTATTATCCAGGGTTATATTCAAGGGAACATGATTGATGCGCTCCTGGTCGGTTTGATTATCGGATTTGGGGTGAAACTTATGGGAATGGAATACGCGCTCCTTATCGGAGTCATTTGCGGCATTACCAATCTTATCCCCTACTTCGGTCCTATATTGGGGGGTATCCCCTCCGTTCTTCTTGCCCTGAGTAAAAGCCCCATTATGGCGGTGAAAGTGGCTTTGGTGGTTTTCATCGTGCAGCAGATCGATGGGAATATCATCAACCCCCGGCTTATGAGCAGTAAAGTCGGATTGCATCCGCTCTGGGTGGTTTTTGCCCTGCTGGCGGGAGGAGAACTGGACGGAATTCTGGGGATGTTGATTGCGATTCCTTTAGCGGCGATTATTCGCATCATTTTCCGTGAGATCTACTATTATTTAGTAGCTCCCAAAGCACTAAAACCCGGCAAAGAATGAGTCCAGTTGACAGGAATCTTCTCCATTGGCTATACTAAAATGAGTTCCGGTGCATTCTATGGAACTGGCAAGTTTTGCCTATCAATTAACAAAAGAAACTCTTTTTGAGTCTTCCATATGAGGAGGAAGAAGATGTATAGCGGAAATCAACTACGGGAAATGTTTCTGAAATTTTTTGAGCAAAAAGGACACTCTGTTCAACCCAGCGCTTCGCTGATTCCTAAAGATGATCCAACCCTGCTCCTTACCGTAGCAGGCATGGTGCCCTTTAAACCCTATTTTATGCGGCAGGTTGAACCGCCTTTTCCGAGAGCTGCCACTTCCCAGAAATGTGTCCGTACACCCGACCTGGAATCGGTTGGGAAGACGGCAAGACACCATACTTTTTTTGAAATGCTCGGAAACTTTTCTTTTGGAGATTATTTTAAGAAAGAAGCAATCTGTTGGGCGTGGGAATATATTACGGAAGTCCTAAAACTTCCGACCGATAAATTATGGGTAACCATTTATCCGGAAGATGAAGAAGCCCGTAATTTCTGGATTCAAGAAGCCGGAGTTAACCCGGGCCGTATCGTCCAAGATCCGGAGAATTTTTGGGCTGCGGGTCCTGTAGGTCCTTGCGGTCCTTGCTCGGAAATCTATGTAGACCTTGGAGATACCCGGGGATGCGGCAAAGAAGACTGCGCGATCGGATGTGACTGTGACCGCTTCTTAGAGATATGGAACCTTGTCTTTATGCAATATAACAGAGATGAAGCAGGAACTCTCACACCTTTGCCGAAGCAAAATATCGATACCGGGATGGGTCTCGAAAGGATTGCTTCCGTTATGCAAGGGGTCGATTCCAATTTTGATACCGATTTGTTTATGCCGATTATTAACAAAACGGCGCAAATTGCCGGGGTAACCTATAAAAGAGACCGGAAGACCGATATTGCCTTGAAAGTGGTCGCTGACCATACCCGTTCCGTCTGCTTTATGCTGGCGGACGGTATTCGCCCCAGCAGCGACGGCAGGGGTTATGTTTTAAGACGCATTCTGCGCAGGGCGGTCCGCTATGCCCGTCTTCTGGGAATCGAAAAGCCTTTTCTGGAACAGATTTTCGTTGTGATTCGGGACCATTATGCTCATTGGTACACGGAACTGAAAGAAAATGAAAACTTTATCCGCAATCATCTGCGGCTTGAAGAGAAGAATTTCCAGGCGACCCTGGAACAGGGGACCCTGCTTCTTCTGGAAAAAGTCAAAAGCCTGCGGGAAGAAGGCCAAAAGGAGTTAAGCGGAGAAGATGCGTTCCATTTATATGAGACCTACGGGTTCCCGGTGGAATTAACAGAGGAAATGCTGCTGGAAGAAGGAATTTCCATTGATATGGAGTCCTTCAAGAAAGCATCGGAAGAGCACCGTCGTCTGGCTAAAGAGCAGTCCAGACAGATGAAGGCTGCCGTTGAAAATACGGCACTGCTAGAGAAAGCGAAGACTCTTGGGCCTACCCGTTTTGTCGGATATCAGGAATTAACGGCTGACTGTGCAGTTGAAGCTTTATTTACGGACGAGGGCGAGACGGATAGTGCCGGAGAAGGAGAAGAAGTTCTTTGTCTTCTTAATCTTACTCCTTTCTATGCCGAAAGCGGCGGTCAGGTTTCGGACCAAGGGATTTTAACGGCAGACAAAGCCACCGCCCGTATCTTGGAATTGAGAAAACTGCCCAGCGGAGCGGTCAGTCATAAGATTTTGGTACAGAGCGGCGTTCTCAAAAAAGGAGATAAAGTTCAGGCCGCTGTCAATAAGGAAAACAGAAGAGCCGTTGCCATCCACCACAGTTCGACCCATCTCCTGCACCACGCCCTGCGCAAGGTAATCGGAGAACATGTTCAACAAGCAGGGTCCCTGGTTTCACCCGACCGCTTACGGTTTGACTTCTCCCATTTTTCTGCCCTGACCCGGGAAGAAATCCCGGCAGTGGAAGATGTGGTAAACGGGCTCATTAGGGCTGATCTTCCTGTCGGCACCGGAGAGATAAACATCAACGCGGCCCGGGCCAAGGGAGCAATCGCTTTGTTCGGTGAAAAATACGGAGAGATTGTCCGCGTGGTCGAAATGGGAGATAAGAGTATCGAACTTTGCGGCGGAACTCATGTGAGAAGAACCGGAGAGATCGGCTTATTCAAAATTATTTCCGAAGGCGGGATCGGTGCCGGACTGAGAAGGATTGAAGCAGTTGCCGGAAAAGAGTCGATTTCTTATCTGCGCGGCATCGAAAACGAGCTGAATGAAATTAATATCCTGTTGAAAGCGCAGCCGCAGGAAACGGCGAAAAAAGTCCAGACTATCTTCCAGCAAATGAAGGATTTGGAAAAGGAAGTTCAACAATTAACTGCCAAGCTGTCCAAATTCGAAGCGGACAGTAACCTGGCTAAAGTGCTGGAGGTCCAAGGGGTTAAAGTCCTTGCCGCCCGTGTTCAGGCCCCGGATATGGAAACCCTCAGACAAACTGCCGATATGCTCCGGGATAAGCTTCTTGAAGGGGTGATTGTCCTCGGCGCAATCGCTGAAGGCAAAGTCAATTTGGTTGCCATGGTTCATCCGGCCGGGCTGAAAGGACTGCACGCAGGCAAGATTATTAAAGAAGTGGCTGCTATTACCGGCGGCGGCGGGGGAGGCCGTCCCGATATGGCGCAAGCAGGCGGTAAAGACCCGTCCAAGCTTGGAGAAGCCTTAGATAAAGTCACGGCAATAATTTCGCAGTTTTTGGGTTAAAATATTTATTAGAAAACTTTGGTATGTTTTTGATAAGCAGACAGGTAATTTTCATCCTCGCGGAGAATATTTATACTATAACTGGTAACAAGAAAGGAGGTATAAACCTTGAGTAAGATAGAAGATACAATGATGTTTAAATCTCTGGCCGGAGATAATTCCGCAAGGGAGATATTGCAACAGGTTTATGCTGCACTGCAGGAAAAAGGATATGATCCGATTAATCAGTTGGTTGGTTATCTGATGTCCGGCGATCCTGTTTATATTACCAGTCATAATCAAGCCAGGACCAAGATCCGTAAGCTGGAAAGGTATGAATTACTGGAAGAGCTGGTGGGCCACTACTTGCGTGACCTGAAGTAAGCATACTCTGGTTTGCGTCCTCAAGATCCGTAACGTAACAACATTATCGATAGCTGAAGGGCAACTTTCACTCATTCATAATGCTTTGTCTTTGTGTTTGCAACACGATTTAAGAGAGATATCCTTTGTGTATGGGCGCTCAAGCTTGGAGGGAGAAATTTGCACAAAGTTAAACTGGGTTGGCGGGGGCCTGAGGTTTCAGAAGTCTGCTTCGGAAGTCTCGCCATTTCTCCTCTCCAGGGCAGGGTTTCGGTGCGGGAAGGCAGAGAAATACTGTCTTACGCGTTTTATCGGGGGATTGACTGGGTTGATACGGCAGAAATCTACGAGAACTACAATCAGTTGCAGCCTGTTTTGTCTCAATATCCCGAGCTGAAAATTGCTACCAAATCCTATGCGGTAACCAAAAAAGAGTTGTATGCCAGCTTGGAGAAGGCCAGAAAAGAACTGGCCCGGGATGTTATCAATATTTTTTTGCTGCATGAACAAGAGAACCAGCTTACCCTGAAGGGACATGCAGGGGCCTGGGAAGCTTTACAGGAAGCCAAAGCTAAAAGATGGGTCGGCAATATTGGCATTTCCACTCATGCTTTTCAGGGAGTAAGGGCAGGAGCACTGCAGCCCGGCCTTGATATTCTTCATCCCATTATCAATTATCAAGGGCTTGGGATTATCGACGGTTCTTTGGAAGATATGCTGCAGGCAATTGCATTTGCTTCTGATTTAGGAATTGGCATCTATGCCATGAAAGTATTCGGGGGGGGACATTTGGCCAGAGAACCGGAAAAAGCACTCCGGTTTATAAGGAATATCCCGGGAATTCAGGCGATGGCCCTGGGGATGTCTTCCACCGAAGAGGTGGATTTTAACTTAGCTTTGCTGGAGGGTAAAGAGGTTCCCATAGAACTCAAAAATGCGGTGACGCATAGGGAACGAAAATTATACATTGCCGATTGGTGCCAGGGATGCGGAGCCTGTATAGAAGCTTGTCCGCAGAATGCGCTGTATCTGAATGAGGGACAGGCATTGTTGAAGTCCGGAGACTGCATACTATGCGGGTATTGCGGAAGGGTTTGCCCGCATTTCTGTTTGAAGATCGTCTGATTCGTGCATAATGTTCTTTGGGAGGTGAAATATTGAGGATCATGGGTCTTGATCTGGGGGAAAAAACTGTCGGCGTGGCAATGAGCGATCCGCTGAAAATAACTGCCCAGCCTATAGTTGTCATCAAACGGTCCGGTCAGGAAATGGAGGAGCTTAATCGTCTCGTCCGGGAGTATGAGGTCGAAGAGATCGTGTTGGGTTATCCCCGGAATATGAATGGGACCCTGGGAGAAAGAGCCAGATTGTCAGAAGAGTTCTCACAAAACCTTCAGAAAAGATTCTCATTACCCGTGAAATTATGGGATGAGCGGCTGAGTACGGTCGGAGCGGAACGCGTACTGTTGGAGGCGGACCTCTCCAGGGCTAAACGAAAAAAGGTCATTGACAAAATGGCGGCTGTGTTTATCCTGCAGGGATATTTGGACAGCAGGGGAATATGATAAAATTAACGCATTATTTACCGGATAAGTTTGACAATCTTTACCTATAAGGGTACAATTACAATATCTTTTTAAGAGGTGATAGATAATGAGTGATGAAATTAATAACCAGGAAGAAATGGACGAGGCCTTTGATATTATTGTCTTAAATGATGATGAAGGTCATGAGCATGAATTCATGCACCTTGCCACGGTTGAACTTGAAGGGAATACTTATTTTGTTCTTCTTCCCGTTGAGGAAACTGAAGAAGACGGCGAAGAGGCTGAAGCGATCATTCTGAAAGTCAGCAAAGATGAAAACGGCGAAGATATGCTGATGGACATCGAAGATGATGAGGAATGGGAAAAAGTAGCCGATGCTTGGGAAGAAATGGAAGACAATTTTGAAGAAGAAGAGTAATTTATAAAAACAAATATTTTAACCGGTGAAACTCACGATGATTCGTGAGTTTCTTGATTTTATGGCAGGGAACGGCAAAAAATAGTATAATAAAGAGTATTTTTCTATTTGCTAGGAAAACCCTTTATGAAAGAAGAGAAACGAAGTGAAAAGAAAACGCCGCAGCGTTTTGGCAAAGAACAAAGCCAGAATAAATTTGACTGTTTTGATCATCATGCTCATTCTGTTTTCTCTGGGGGCATTTTGGTGGTCTTCAAACCTGAAGCCTATGACGGATTCAGGTCAAGACCAAGTCTTTGTTCTTGAAGCCGGAATGACTGCCTCTCAAATCGCCCAAGAACTGAAAGACAAAAACATCATCCGGAACGCCGAGGTATTCCGTCAGCTGTGCAAAATAAACAAAGCCGATTCCAAGCTCGTTGCCGGATTGTATTATCTTTCTCCGGCCATGAGTGCACAGGCGATTTTAAATATTTTACTCCAAGGTCCCCACCCGGATGTCATTAGGGTGACTATCCCGGAAGGCTATTCGGTGGCCGAAATCGTCAATACTTTAGTAAAAGACGGCTTAGGCACCCAAGATGAATTCTATAAGGTCATGCAAACCTATTCCGCTAAAGATTATGACTTTCTCACAGGGGTCCCTGCCGGAAATAACCGTTTGGAAGGGTTCCTTTTTCCCGATACATATTTTTTTGACAGAAAATCTAAACCTAAAGATGTGGTTGACCGTTTTCTTGGCCGTTTTAATAAGGAACTTACTCCGGAAACAAAAGCCCGCTTAGAGGAAATGCATGTTTCAGTTTTTACCTGGGTGACCAAAGCTTCCATGGTGGAGAAAGAAGCCGCTAAAGAAGCGGAACGTCCGTTGATAGCGGGGGTATTTGAGAACCGCTTGAGAACAGGGATGCCGCTTCAATCCTGTGCTACGGTCCAGTACGTTCTGGGGGAAGTAAAGCCGGTTCTCAGCTTGACTGATATAGAGATCGATTCCCCGTATAATACGTATAAGAATCCCGGGTTGCCTCCGGGACCGATAGCCAATCCGGGTCATGCCTCCTTAAACGCCGCGCTCTATCCCGCCAGGACAGATTACTTCTATTTTGTAGCCAAAAATGACGGTACCCACGCGTTTGCAGTGACCTATGATGAACATCTCAAGAATACGAAGAAGTATCAATAGGCGTTTCGAAAAATAGATATAAAACTTATCAGAATTTAGAAACTATTCTGAAAAATATATTGACAAATATAGGGATGTATTTTAAAATAAAAATCACCCGGTGATGCTTTTCGAAAGATAAGCTTCAGGGAACACCCTGAAAACCTTAATTCTGTGAATTTCATTAACGTTACTCATAACTGAGTTATTCCGAAGTCCATCCGGGAGGATTCCTAGGGTTTGAACAATGGTACGGGAGAAAGACGAGAAGTTGGGTCCTTGGGCCAGGAGTAGGTTAATGAGGTGAAAAAGTTATTTTCCCAAAACGCAGGGTGATAGGGGACAGGGCGGAAAAAAAGGAGGATGTCCGTATTGGAAATCCACCAAGAGGTAAAAGGGTAGATCCATTCTCAGGAAAAATGAGAAGAAGATCTACCCTTTTACTATTGAATTTGAAAGTGATTTCAAGCTATTTTTGATGCATCATATCGAAAATTTGCTGAACGTCTTTATCTCCCCGGCCCGAGAGGTTAATGATGAGAATAGTATCCTTGGGCATTTGGGGAGCGATTTTAATGGCGTGGGCCACCGCATGGGCGCTTTCCAGAGCGGGAATAATCCCCTCGGTTTTGGACAGGGTATGGAAGGCTTCCAAGGCTTCACGATCAGAAATAGTGACATATTCGGCACGCCCGATATCATTTAGATAGGAATGTTCAGGACCGACACCGGGGTAATCCAGGCCTGCGGAGATAGAGTGGGTGGGGAGCGGTTCGCCTTGCTCATCTGCCATTACATAACATTTGAATCCGTGGATGATTCCCGGTTTCCCAGCAGAAATTGGGGCAGCATGACGGCCTGTTTCCAGACCGTGTCCGGCAGGCTCCACCCCGATGAGACTTACGTCCGCGTCCGGAATAAAGTCGGCAAAGATACCGATGGCATTACTGCCGCCGCCAACCGAAGCGATGACAGCATTTGGCAGTTTGCCTTCTGCTTCCAAAATCTGCGCTTTAGCTTCGCGGCTGATAATAGATTGGAAATGCTTGACCATCGTAGGATAGGGATGGGGTCCAACAGCAGATCCCAACATATAGAAAGTATCCTTGTAGTTCAGGATCAAGTCTTCCAGGGCGGCATCCACCGCGTCTTTCAGGGTGCGGGTTCCGCGGGTGACCGCTACTACTTTGGCCCCTAAGAGCTCCATCCGGAATACGTTCAAGGCTTGTCTCCGGGTATCCTCTTCACCCATATAGATGATACATTCCATATCGAAGAGGGCGCAGGCGGTAGCCGTGGCCACACCGTGCTGTCCGGCGCCGGTTTCGGCGATAACTCTTTTTAAGCCCATGCGCTTGGCCAAAAGCACCTGGCCGATCGTATTATTAATCTTGTGCGCTCCGGTGTGATTGAGGTCTTCGCGTTTAAGGTAGATATTGGCTCCCCCTAGTTTTGCCGATAATTTTTCAGCAAAATATAAGGGATTTGGACGGCCGACATACTGTTTAAGGTAATAATCCAGTTCCCTGTTGAATTCCGGGTCATCTTTAAACTTTTCAAAGGTGTTTGCCAGGCTGTCCAGAACATCCTGAAGATCAGGGGGAACGAAACTGCCCCCATATTCACCGAAATAACCTTTTTGTGTTGTCATAAATCTCCCTCCATAATAAAATGTAGCAAATCTTTTATAGTTTGTGGAAAATTCTACTATAAAAAAGATAAAGAGGTCAAGGGGTAGGAGTTCAATTTTAATAAAATTTAAGGATAAAAATATCACCGTTTTACCTTTTGCCGCGTTGCCGTTATAATAGCTTATAGAATAGCAGTCAAGCATACTTTTCAATACCAGCCTGGAGGAATCATGAACAAGCCTGAAATTCTTGCTCCGGCGGGAGACCTGGAGAAACTTCGTTTTGCCCTGGCTTATGGAGCGGACGCCGTGTATGCCGGAGGGAGCGCCTTTGGGCTCAGGGCGTATGCCGGGAATTTAAATACGGAAGAAATGCGGCTAGGGGTGGAATACGCCCATCGATTGAACCGAAAAATATATATCACGGTAAATATTTTTGCCCACGAAGACGATTTTGAATCCCTGAGAACGTATCTTCGCGAGCTCTGGGAAATTGGCGCAGACGGGATTATCGTATCCGATCCGGGAGTGATAGCTTTGTCCGGGGAAGAAACCCCCGAGCTGGCTGTCCACCTGAGCACCCAAGCCAATTGTACCAATTCGTCCGGTGCCAATTTTTGGTTTGCCCAAGGGGTAAAAAGAATTGTCCTGGCCCGGGAGCTGACAATTGACGATTTGAAGAACATCCGCCCTAAGGCGGGAGGGGAACTGGAAATTTTCGTCCACGGCGCCATGTGCATGTCTTATTCCGGCAGGTGTCTGCTGAGCAATTATCTGACCGGCAGGGATGCCAACCGGGGGGAATGCACCCATCCCTGCCGCTGGGGGTATGCCTTGATGGAAGAAAAAAGACCCGGACAATATTTTCCCCTGGAGGAAGATGCCCGGGGAAGTTATATTTTCAATTCGCATGATCTTTGTCTCCTGCCGCATCTGCCCTTACTTAAGGAAATCGGCCTGGAAAGCTATAAGATTGAAGGCCGGATGAAAAGCGCCTATTACGTGGCCAGTACGGTGAAAGTATACCGGGAAGCCATTGACGTTCTCTGGGAACAGGGCGAAGCCGAATTCCGGAAACGGATTCCCTCCTGGCTTGCGGAAATGGACAAGGTCAGCCACAGGGATTATGCTGCAGGGTTTCTCTTCGGTAAGCCCGGAGCGGAAGCCCATAATATTGAGACTTCAAATTATATCCGGGAGTACAGCTTTGTCGGAAGGGTATTGGAAGAACAGGAATGTAGCCGGAACGGCAAAACTGAAGTTGGCTGCTGGATAGAACAGCGGAACAATTTTCGGGTCGGGGATGAATTGGAAGTCCTTTCCCCTAAGGGAACCCCATGGACTTTCCAGGTAACCGGCCTATGGGATCTGAATGGAGAAAAGATCAATGTGGCCAGGCACCCGCAGCAGAAGCTAAGGATTTCACTGCCTGTCCCCCTGGAACCTTTCAGTATTTTACGTAAGGTCCGACAATAAGTTGCGGGGGAAAAGGTTCAGGGATTTTATAATTATCGGTAATAGACTGTTGCTAAGTATTGTAAAAATTTGGAAAATAGGAGAATTGACGGCAATGGCAACTGAGACGGACTTATCCAACTATGGGAGGGACTGTGACCTGCTGGTTAAAGCCAGGGTCTCCCGCCCGGAAATCCAGCTTTTAGCCAAATATGTGGAAGGGATGGGGCATTTGGGGGTAGTGACCACCACCGACCGGAGGACCGGGGAGGTTGTCATTCAAACCACCAAGTCCTGCTGGCCCGAATTAAAAGTGCTTTTGTCGGAACTCCCTTTAAAAATTAATTTTCTGTAAAGTTGGGAAATAAAGGATATATCTCCGGAAAGGCAGGTGGTTTTTTTCATGAAAAAACAGTGGCTGGCTGTTATCAGGGATGATGACATTAGCGTTGCCAAAGTCGCAGCGGGCAAAAATAAAGAAATGAAAGTAATGTCTCTATCTGTCTACCGGCTGCCTGAAAATGGCCTTTCGCTAAACGAACAAAGTCAGGACTTTGCGGGTATCAAAGACTGGCTTCACAGGCAGCGGGTCCCCTTGAAACAACTGAAGCTTGCTGTTTCCAATTTTGGTTTAATTACCAGGGTTATTGCCCTTCCTCAAATGACAAACAACGATTTGGAAAAACTCATTACTGATCACATCGATCAGTATTTTACGCTCAATATTCAAAATTACCTCATCGATTACAGGGTTCTTAATAAATACTGGGAAAACGGGAAACCGATGATCAATGTCCTTTTGGCCGCTTTTCCCAGGGAGAAGATGCAGGCCGTCTGGTCATTGTGCCGTTATCTTGGGTTTGAACCGATGGTTTTAGATCTGACAGCCGATTGTCTGGCCAGGCTTTACTCCCATCTGGCAATACCCGGCGATATGGCGATTGTTTCTTTAAACGGTGATAAAGTAGAATTCGTTCTCTTAGAAAACGGTGTATTTTTCTTATATTCGGATATGGAAATGGATATGCGGACGGTTTCTCAGAATATTGACCGTAAAATTTCGGAACAAAAGCTCTCAGCAATAAAGTTAGAATCGGAGGGAGAACAAGATTCTCTTCCCGTATTTCAGGAAAATAAAATTTTTGCACCTTCACCTGAAGAAATGACCCTCTACTTATCCTCATACACGGATGATGCAGAATTGTTTTCGGCCCAGGATACGCCTCTCTTTAACAACTTGCAGGAAAATAAAACCGGAAATGTTCAGGAACTTTCTGAGGAAAAAGGCAGCTGGGATGATCGGGAACAGATTCTGAACGAATTAATCGGACTCGAGGCCGAAGCCTGGGACGAAGTTAATGCTCCTCGAGATAAAAATAAAAGGCCAGAAGAGTTAAGTTTTCAGCCGGCTGATTTCTTTGAAGAAGAAGACCGGGATATTTTCCCGAATAATCAACGCGATACCCACTTCGACTTTGATTTGAAAGGCGATGACCCTTATTTTTCTTTGAATGATCTGGGATTTTCGATAGAGCCTTTGCCGAATGAAAATCAGGCTGAAGAACAAGAGGATTTTAGACAAGCCGCCATGCTCATTGAAAAAAAAAGTGAAGAGCCGGAAGAGTTTGCCCTGGAAGATCTTTTTGTTCCTATGGAAAGTTTAGAGGAAGAGTTAGTTATTACCCTGACCCAGCAGCAAGTCGATGATGATACGGAGGATTCCCTTGAAAACAAAGCGGAGTTGAAAAAAAATCTTAATCCCGTTTTAACAACACTTTCCGAACTGCTCAGCTTTTTTGCGGCCCGCCACTTTGGACAAACTGTCCATTCAATATATCTCACCGGAGAGTTTTGCACATTGCCTTATCTTGAAGAGATTTTCCAGGAGAACCTTGGCGTCAAGACAGCAGTAGGTTTTCCCAACGGTTGGAAACCCAGGTTTGAGGGGAATAGCAGAAACTTCGCCGATGGATGGCAGAAGTACGGTAGTATCTATGGTCTTGCCCTGAGGGAGGATTAAATGAAGGAAAAAAAACAGTTTAACTATGCCCAGCGTTGGAGGATAGAGCATAGCGGCATCAATCGTTCTACCCATAAACGCAAGACAAGTATTTACTTCCTCACGCTAATCGGGGTGTTCGTTGCTGCTCTTTTGGCCTCTCCTTGGATATGGCAGTTTATCCTTACCTATCAATTGAATACAATAGAACAAAAAATTGCTGTCTATCATGATGTGGCGAGTACACTTGAAGAAGTGGACAGTGTAAAAGATGAGATCACCAAAATGAACAATTTTTTAGGAATCGCCCAGACGAAATCCAAAAAACCCTGGGAAGTTTTGACTCAAATCAACAGGCTTTTGCCTTCTGGAACCGTTGTTACTTCTTTTTCTCTCCAGGCGGACAATTCGATTCAAATCAATGTGGATGTACCGGGACCCGTGGACCTAGCCAAGTTCTGGATGAACTTTCGGGATTCAGGGCTTTTTACGGACTTCGACATGAAAACTGTTTCTCTGACGGATCAAGTCCAACATCTGAGCCTTACATTAGAGTTAAAGCAGGAGAATTGAGCTGATGAATAAACAAAGAAACCAATTTTTAATTCTGACATTTATTATTATTTTAGGCGGTCTGTATGCCTACATTCAATATCTTTTTATTCCGGAGTGGAGGGGCTTGAAAGAAGAGACTTCCCGGGTGTCCCAGCGCCAAGCTGATCTGGCTCGGATGGAAACCGGCTATAAGGAATTCTCCTCCCTTAAGCAGCAGGCTTCCAGCTTGAAGGCCCAGGCTTCCATGCTGGACAAAAAAGTTCCGAAGAAACTGGATAAGCCGGATATTATGCTGACAATATACAATATGGCGAAAAGTCTCTCTCTCAGTCCTAAAAGCCTTACGTTTGAAGACGTGAAAGACGAGGGCCAATATTTGACAATGGGTATGAATTTCAGCTGTACCGGGTCCCCGGAAAATGTGTATACCCTTGTGGACCAATTTTTAAAGGGAAATAAATATATTTTTGCCTTAGACAGCATCAGTTTTATCCCGGGCACCGAAGAATCGACTGTGAAGATGAGAATTGTGGCCTATGCTTATAAGCCGTAAGCGGCGCCTTAAAATTTCCCAACCGGGATAAGCAGTATTTTCAGCCCCTGCGCATAGTTATTATCATAGCACGCAAAAGGGGTGACAGAGGATGATTACGGAAGTTTTTCTGGTTGGTCTGGCTTTGTCTGTGATTAAAGGGGTAACCTTTTTAGTTTCTTATATAAATAATAACGCTTTTCCTCAACCGCTTGGCGAGCAGGAAGAGGCTGAATATCTGAAGATTTTGGCGGATTTTAGGGATGAGGCCAAGGAATCCCCCAATGAACTTATGGTGGAAAATGCCCGAAATAAGCTAATTGAGCATAACTTAAGACTCGTTGCCCATTTGGTGAAAAAATACGATGGAACGGGAGAAGACAGTGACGACTTGATTTCTATCGGAACTATCGGTTTGATCAAGGGAATCAACACCTATAATGCGGATAAAGGGACCCGATTGGCTACTTATGCCGCCCGCTGCATCGAAAATGAAATTTTAATGTATCTGAGGTCCTTGAAAAAGTCCAGAGGGGAAATATCCATGTATGATCCCATAGGGACAGACAAAGAAGGAAATACCATTAATTTAATCGATGTTTTGGGAACAGATCCGGATGCGATATCAGACCAAGTCGAAAGTGAATTCGAACAGCGCGTGGTTGTCGATAAATTAAAATGTTTGTCCCAAAGGGAACGCATGGTTATCCAATTGCGTTTCGGACTGATGAACGGACCGAAAAAGACCCAGAGGGAAATCGCCAAGATGTTAGGAATCTCCAGGTCCTATGTTTCCCGTATCGAGAAGAAGGCCGTACAAAAACTGACAGAAGAAATGAAAGACCACAGACCGAGATGATGTGAGAAGATGTTGCCCTGGAATATTCTGCTGATATATAATGGTTTAGGATAGAATGATGAAAGCAGAGGGGAAAGCAGGATGATCGGTATTTTGCGTCCTTATTTGCAGTACGAATCTTTGCAAGATATTCCGGTTAGGGATCTATTAGCGAAAGGTATCAGGGGGTTATTGCTTGACCTTGATAATACGGTCGCTCCCTGGAATGATAAATCGTTGACGAGAGAAGTAAAGGACTGGTTTGACCGTATCAAAGCCGCAGGCATTAAGGCCTGCATTGTTTCTAATAATCGGCTTCCCGACAGGGTTTCGGCCGTAGCCGATGTCCTGGGGATATTGTATGTGTATAAAGCGGCTAAACCAAGGAAAAAAGCTTTTTATCTGGGGCTGGAGACATTGGGACTAAAAAATTCTGAAGTGGCCGTCATCGGTGATCAATTGTTTACGGATGTTTTCGGCGGAAACAGACTGGGACTGATGACAATCCTGGTTTCCCCGATTGATGAAAAGGAATTTGCGGGGACCAAAATTCTGCGGCTAATGGAGAGAATGGTCGGCAGAAAAGCCAGATTTACAAGGAATTTGCACAAAATATAAAATTGAAGGATGACTCAGGTATGAAGTTTGCAATTATTGGGGATCCGGTTGATCATTCCCTTTCTCCTCAAATGCACGAAGCTGGATTTAAGGCAGTCGGTCTTGATGCTGTATATCAGCGCATTCCTGTCAAGAATTCAGAAATAGGGCAAGGAGTCCGATATCTTTTGGACAACCGTTATGACGGCTGGAATGTGACGTATCCTTTAAAGGAGGCAATTATTCCCTTATTGGATCGGGTTACGCCTGAGGCGTTGGATATTGGGGCTGTCAATACCGTGAAAAGAGTAGACGGTTATCTTCTGGGACACAATACAGATGGTGAAGGGTTTGTTCAATCCCTAATAACAAAGGGATTCGAATTTAGCGGAAAAAAAGCGGTGATCCTGGGGGCGGGCGGAGCGGCCAAAGCCATTGCAATGACTTTGGCCAAAAAAGGATTGGATATTCTTATATTAAATCGTAATGTTGAGAAAGCCCGCTGGCTTGCCGGACAGGTATCAGGCTGCGGAGGGAAGGCGTCCTGGGGATGCCTCGGCATAGGGGATTGGCTGCAAAAGGCGGATCTGTTAATTCAGACGACACCTGTTGGGATGAAGGGTGAAGAGTACCTCTTTGGACTAAGGGGAATTTCTCCTTCCACCTGGGTTGTCGATATCATTTATCATCCCGCAGTGACAGCTTTTCTTGGAGATGCCGCAAAAAACGGCTGTCAAACAATGAACGGGTTGGACATGTTATTATACCAGGGAGTTCTTGCCTGGGAATTCTGGCTCAACCGGGATGCACCCGTATCTTTCATGCAGAGGGCTCTGACAGAAGGATTAAGGAGTTCGGACGAATGTGATTGTGCGAACGAATAAGAACGGGTATACTTTATTGGAAATCCTGCTTGTTTTGGTACTATTAGCTGGGGCGGGTTTCTTTTTGCTGGTGCAGGTGCCTCATGATTTGCAGCAAAACAGTATCGAGATATCTGCTTCAACATTATTGCAGGATTTGCGGGAAACACAGCAGGCCTCCATTTCAGGAAATGTGTGGTACAGGGTAAAATTTTACTCTCAAACCAATGAGTATATGATTTTTAAACAGGGAGAATTCTTACGATCAGTTCGGCTTTACCCCGGAGTGAGTTTTGCAAATAGTCCTCCGGAACTGATTTTTCAGCCTGCGGGAGTGCCGGTCACCGGAATGACAGTGATCCTTCAAGCCGGCAATCGAAAAAGAAAGGTAATCATCGCTCCTGTTATGGGTAGGATGCGGATCGAGACTGTGAGGTAAAAGTTTTGTACAATACGGAAAAAGGCGGTCTCAAAAACGTTATATTGATTGGATTTATGGCTTCAGGCAAGAGCAGTGTCGGAAGAGTGTTGGCAAGGGAACTTGGCTGGGCGTTCCTGGATACAGACAGCGAAATAGAACAAGTAACAGGATTAAAGATTCCTGATTTATTTCAAAAGTATGGTGAAGTCAGGTTCCGCTCCGAAGAGAATTTGATGGTGAAAAAGCTGAGAAATGTCTCCCATACCGTAATCGCCACAGGCGGCGGAACGGTTTTATCCGCCGAGAACCGCGAGCTTCTAGGAGAGATGGGAATGATGATTCATCTTTATGCACCGTTGGACGTAGCCTTGCAACGGGTTAAAAGACGGCAGGACAGGCCTTTGCTGAATAAAAGTTTCCAGGAGATTGAAAAGCTCTGGCAGGAACGGTTAACGATCTATCAGCAAGCCCCAATAACAATTGATACGTCGGTTAAGGATATTGAAGAGATAGCGGGAGAGATTCTGGCTATCGTGAAAGGTGGGAATCCGCATGACACAGAGAATTGATGTAAAAGGCAGTCAGCGCTATCCTTTATTTCTGGGAGCTTCAATCGGGGAGCTGGGTGGATATCTGGAAGAAAGGTTTGGAACCAGAGGGCATTATTTGATTATTACCAATACCCTGGTTGCCGATTATTATGCGGATAAATTAATGGGGGACTTAAAACAATTCCGTACAGAACTGATCACAGTACCCGACAGTGAAGAGGAGAAGTCCCTGAACCGGATTAGTAAACTTACGGAACAAGCCCTGCGCTGCCGGGCAGACCGGGATACCATGGTTTTAGCTCTGGGAGGCGGTGTGATCGGAGATTTAGCAGGGTTCTTCGCCAGCATCTTTATGCGGGGGATAAGATATATCCATATTCCGACAACCTTGCTTTCCCAGGTTGATTCGAGTATTGGGGGCAAGGTAGCCGTAAATCATCCTGCGGGTAAGAATTTGCTTGGCGCTTTTTATCCTCCTCAGGCGGTTTGGACGGATTTCTCGACTTTAGATACCCTTCCTTGGGATGAAATTCAAAATGGACTGGCTGAAACGATTAAACATGCCCTGGTGTCCGACCCCGATTTATTTGATTTTATCGAAAACCATACCGGGGAAATCAAATGTGCAGACCGGGAAGTGATGAAAGAATTAGCGATAAGATCTTTGTCGGTAAAAGTGAAGATCGTTTCTGAAGATGAAAAGGAGAAGGGACAAAGAATGCTCCTGAACCTCGGACACAGTTTTGGTCACGCCCTGGAAACGGATGAATCCTATAAAGGGGTTACCCACGGACAAGGTGTAAGTATCGGAATTGTCGCTGCAGCAAGTTTGGCCTGCAGTAGGGGGCTAATAACCGATATGCAATTGGAGAGGATTGTCAACCTATTGCTAAAAATGGAATTGCCTATAACGATTGAGGCCCGGGACCCTCAAATCCTTCTAAACTATATGGCTGCCGACAAGAAAAACAAAGCAGGCAGTAAAGTCTTGGTTTTACCGGTGGGAATCGGAAAATCTTCTGTGACATCGGATTGCACCGATGGGGAAATAATAAAAGCTTGGGAAAAAGTTTTGAAATAGGATAAGGAATAAATAAAGAATAAATGGGGGTGTCTAAAAAGCACCCCTTTTTGCAGGTAATTGGAGACCTACGGCCCCATTTTATTTGTGGTGCGCCGTGCATGGCGCGCAACTCGGCGGCGGAAGTCCGGAACAAGAAACTAAACGCGCAGCATATTTTCTTAGGAAATTATTTTCAACTAGAATGTAATATGTAATAATAAGATAAGATGTTTAAAGCAAGCAACTCTATTTTGATGTTTGTTTTTTTGTTATTATACTGCAAGTGAAAAAAGGTGAGCAATTATGAGCCGAGCAGGTTTTATTAATAATTTGGTGTGCGGGGCTGCTGTCGTGGTTGCTTTTGTTGTTGCAGCGAGTCCGGTAACCCTGCTTGCTTTTACCTCTTTTGCAGATCATGGTTTGACTTGGACCGCACTAAGCCAGTTGCTGCTTCCAAACGGCCGAAGATTAGCCCTTTTTATGAACAGTATTTCCCTGGGACTTACTTCAGCCGGGGCATGTGTTCTATTTTCCTGGTTTATCGGCAGTTTCATCTGGCAACTGACCAGAAAGTTTACCATGTTTCTCACCTATATAGCCATTTTCGTCTGGTTTATGGCCTTACTGCCTCCATTTATACATAGTTATACCTGGATAGCCTTTTTCAGTATAGTTAATAGATTCTTAGCTTTATCAGGTTTTCAAGGATTTCATTTTTTGGGAATGATAGCCAGTTGGTGGACCGGAACAATGGCTTGGCTGCCGTTATGTTTAAGCACAGTGCTGTTGGGTTTCCGGTGCATCGATCCAGATTTGATTGATGCTGCGCAATTGATTGCATCGCCTCTGAGAGTTCTGTTGAAGGTCATTACACCCTTGCTGGCCCCATCGCTGTTGGCGGGAGGTGCTCTGGTCTTTCTGCTTTCATTGCAGGAATTCAGCATCCCATCTCTTTTTCAGGTTAGTACATACGCTTTAGAGATTTTTGCCGATTACAGTGCCAACAATCAACCGGTCCGCGCACTGCTCCTGTCAGTACCGTTAATGGCTGTAGGCGGACTGACGATCTTGGGTGCGCTGCCATTTTTCAGAAACGTCTCCACCACCATTCCCCGAATGGGGCGGATACAGAAAGCGCCCTTTATTTTTCCTCGCTGGTTCAGAGTCCTGCAGTACGGATGTCTCCTGCTCTTTGCCATTCAGGTTCTGCTTCCCTTGATGGTTCTTATCAATACGGCTGGGTCCTGGGAAAGAGTATTTGGTTCCGTTATGAACTCATCATCTGAGATCACATTCAGCTTCTGGGTTTCTCTCACCGGCTCTTTGGTGGCGGTAATGCTAGCCTTGATCATCGTTCATCATACGGTCAACAAATGGCGCAGCGTGCTGCTGTTTTTAACGGCAATTTCCTTGTGCATACCTGCCAGTCTCAACGGTATTGGCTTGATTGATCTTTACAATAATTCAGCATTCCAGTTTTTATACGGCAGCGACTTTATGCCGGTTGCTGCCTCCGTTACTCGGTTTGGGCCGCTGGCTTGGATCATCATTGCCGCGCACCACAGTCGTCAGGATGCCAGCCTGGTGGAGGCGGCCCGTTTTTATCAGGTGAGCGGCTGGCAGATATGGACCCGTATTCGGCTAAGGTTATTAATGCCTGGCATCATTGCTGCCGGTATGACTGTATTTCTACTTGCGATCGGAGAATTGGGCGCGACGTTGCTGGTTTTGCCGCCTGGAAGAAACACCCTCTCGATTAAAATCTATAATTTGCTGCACTACGGTGCCTCTGACAGCGTGGCCGGTCTCTGTCTGTTTATTGTGCTGATCGGTTGGATAGCGGGTCTGGCAGCGATCGCTCTGTTGGTTAAAAGGAGAAAGATGTATGACAACTGAAATTCATGAGGGCATTCGGGTGAAGGATGTTTCAAAATCTTTTGGCGGCCAGACTGTATTAAAGGGAGTGAACCTGGATGCCGCGCGCGGGAGCAAGACGGTTATTGTGGGTTCTTCGGGTGCGGGGAAAAGCACATTGCTGCGTATTATTGCCGGCTTGGAATTGCCCGATGGCGGCGAAATATATTTAGGCGGTAAGCTGGCGAGCAGCAATCAATGGATGCTGGAACCCCGCCGACGCGATGTCGGATTTGTATTTCAAAATCCTACGCTGTGGCCGCACATGACGGTCCTGGAAAACATCCTGTTCGGACTTGCCAGGCTGCCCAGGAAAGAGGCGGAACAGCTGGCAGTGGAACTCTTGCAGCAGGCTCGGATTGGGCAGATTGCAGATAAATATCCGGATCAGATTTCCGGAGGTGAAGCCAAGCGGGTGTCACTGGTAAGGTCTATCGCCCCGCGCCCCCGGTATTTGATGGTTGATGAACCGTTCGCCAACCTGGATAACGCTACAAAGCAGATCCTTCTTGGTTTTTTGATGGACAGGGTTGCAGCGTTCGGGATGACTTTGATTTATGTGACGCATAGCTCCGAGGAAGTTGAAATCGTAGGAGAAACGGTAGTAAGGATAGAATCTCCGGATACAGCGTAAGCTGGCATAAAAGCTTCATGGACAGGAGGATTCATATTAAGCAAAAAGCAAAAAAGGAACGGAGGAGCGTATTTATGAGATTTTTAAGGACAGCCTTAGTCGGACTGATATTTGTTGCGCTGGCAATTATGGGCACAGGTTGCGGGAACGGCAACACGGAAAAGATGGTAGTCGTCTATACTTCGGTTGACCAGGAGTTTGCCGAACCCATTCTCAAAAAATTCGAATCGTCTACTGGAATAAAAGTAATGCCGGTTTATGATGTTGAAGCAGCCAAAACTACCGGATTGGTCAATCGTTTAATATCGGAAAAATCAAAACCCCAGGCTGATGTTTTCTGGAATTCGGAATTTATGCAGACCCTGCTGCTCAAAGAACAGGGTGTTCTCGCTGCCTATCAGTCTCCCGCTGCAGCGGATCTCCCGCAGGAGTACCGCGACAAGGATCATCAATGGATTGCCTTTGGCGGCCGGGTCCATGTTTTGATTTACAATACCAATTTGGTTCCGGCGGATCAGGTCCCCAAGTCCATTTACGATTTGACCGGGAATAAATATGGCGGGAGCAAAGCGGCGATTGCTTATCCCATGTTTGGCACTTCCGCAACACATGCAGCTGCTATGTACGCGCTGCTGGGACCGGATAAGGCCAAAGCGTATTTTACAGATCTGAAAGCCGGCAAGGTGCAGATTGTCGACGGAAACTCTGTGGTTCGGGACTTAGTGGCCCAGGGTCAACTGGCAATGGGATTGACGGATAGCGATGATGCACTGGGAGCAATAGAGAAGGGTTCACCCGTTAAAGTAGTTATTCCTGACCAGGACGGAATAGGAGCCCTTGTTACCCCGAATACTGTTGCCCTGATCTCCGGGGCACCGCATGCGGATACCGCCAAAAAACTAATGGACTATCTAGCAAGCAAAGAGGTTGAAGAAGAGCTGATGAAAATTGGTTTCAGTCAGGTTTCCACTCGCAGTCTGTCAACCAGCATCTCATTATTTCCGCAGGGACAAATTCAAAGAATGAAGGTTGATTTTCCATCGGTTTATAGCCAGCAGGAGAATGTCAAAAAAGACTTGACTGAAATATTTGTAAGATAACGGACTATGCAGGGACCGATAATAAGCCTGCTGACAATTGCATGGAGGCTGAAGTATGGATGTAAATCGATTTTGTACACAATGCGGTAATAAGATTGCCGAACAAGCTAAATTTTGTACAAATTGCGGCGCGCCGCTGGAAGCCGCTGTTCCAAGTGTCGGGAATGCGCCGCCTCAGGTGATTCCGCTGTCACCGCCCCCACCACCGGTACCGCCATCGCCCGTCTATGGGCAACCGTATGGGCAACAACCGTTCGGAACACAGCAAACACAGCAGTTTACCGGTTACGCTCAGCAACAAAGCGCAGGCGCCGGGGGGTTCGGTGCGGCCCCCAAGACACCCAAAGCGAAACGGGGCGGCTGCCTTAGTTGGATTTTCAAAACCCTATTGAAATTGATTGTGTTCATTGGGATAATTATTGCTTTGTACAGTTATTTAAGTTCAAATGGCTATATTAAACTGCCTTTCTCGTTGCCGTCAATCAGCGACATTCGGTTGCCGTGGTCCAGTGCGCCGGATGCCAAGCAGTTTGTTGGAAAGTGGCAGGTTGTTTCCATTACATCAAAGGGGACGACAGTCGACATGACCAAGATAAGCTCACAGATGATTCTGGAACTGGCCCAGGCCAGTAATAACAGCTTAACGGGCAAATTGAGCTACGCTTCTGACACCAGTACGGTTGTTACACTTACCTTGAAACCGGTTGATGATTCACAAAAATATGAAGGGACCGTTGTGAGCAGCTCAGCTCCCAAGGATGTCGTGAAGGCATCGGCGGAGTACGCTGCTGCCAGCAAGGAACTTACTTTGATTGTTACATCTGCCAGTGAAGGAACGAGCACCATCAAGTTGAAAAAAATATAATCCTGCTGTATGAAAACGCGGAATTGCGTCAAGGAGGGTTAATATGGGATGCCGCTGGCTGACACGTAATTTACTGCAGATCGCTGCCGGAATCCTTATTATTGCAGCAGTCGGATGGCTGGTAAATTTTAGCTCAGATAGACAGAAAGAGCAGCACGTCAGACCCGGTTGGGTGATGGTCAGAGCACCGGGGAATTTACAGACGGTGACCCTGTACCAAAATGAAGTATGGGCTGGTGGAATTAACGGGTTATTCCGGTTCAACCATTCTGCGCAGAAGCTGCCGTTGCCTGCGGGAACCCCTGATTTTGGGGCAGTATATGAACTTTTGGCCGACCGGGAGGGAAATCTTTGGGTAGCTCACCAGTATGGACTCTCCTATTACAAAGGAAATCATTGGTATAACTGCGACCTCAGTCCGATGAATCAAAAAACCCCTGTGACGGCGCTGATACAAGACCGCGAGGGTGCATTGTGGCTGGGGCTTCCTGACGGAGTGCTACATCTGAGTAGCGTGGGACCGCAATATCAACAGCTTCCGATGGGACCGGTCGATGTGTTGTTTCAGGACAACCTGGGCAGGATTTGGGCGGGCAGTTCGGATCCCCACCGCGGCGGACTGGTGTGTCAAGCAGGCAGCAGCTGGCAATTCTATGGTACGGCAGACGGACTGGTCCATCCTTCCGTTACTTGTGTGACGCAAACCACGGACGGCACCATATGGATCGGAACCGGTTTTGCCACCGCTGGCGGAGCCAACTATTTCACCCAGTCAGGAGCGCTGGCATCGTTTACCCGCCAGGACGGTCTGGCTGGAGACAAAGTCCGGCAGATTTATCAGGACCTCCGGGGCAATCTTTGGTTCTGTTCCGAATATGACGGCGCAGCGGTTTTTAAAAACAAAGAGAGGATTGCTCTTTTTACCACAGCCGATGGTTTGGCCGGGCAGGAAGTTAAGAAGATTGTTCAGGATGAGGAGGGGATTTACTGGCTGGCAACATCCGAAGGTTTAAACAAGATCAGCGAATCTTTCTAGTTCGGTACGAATCGAAACAAAGCGAAGGGAGGGAAAGGAATGTCTTTTCAACAGGCGCTTGAACAGTTCAATGACCTCTGTCGGAAATATTATGCACAGCAGGTGAACTATCAACAGTTTTGCCAGGCTGTTGATCAGCTGCGTTTACAAGATCAAAGCGGCTGCTGGTGGCAGCTTTCGTACGATGGGAAGTGGCTGCGATGGAGTGGGACGGAGTGGACTCCGGGCAGTCCTCCGGAATTATCAAGAGGGAATATGATTAATCCGGCTGCAGCGCGCCAGGCGGTGAATTACGCCCAAACCGCTTTGAACACAGCTCAGACACTGGCCGGTGGCAATCCGACCGCGATTGCGGGCAGAGCGGCTACCTTGTTGAGACCCCTGGCGGGAAAATCACAGAAATGGTGGAACATCTTGTCCATTTTGGGGGGTGGGGTGGGCGGAGCGTTGTGGTACGGATATTCGACACTCGACAAATACACCAAATCTGATCCGACCACATCGCTTATCATGCTGGCGGTGCCAATTGTTTTGGTCGTCCTGCGGAAACCCATTGATCGGATCCTTACGAAATTGAATCCCATCAGAAATAAAATCCCACGCTTATTGCTCGTTGGTATCGGGGTAGCGATACCCTATTTGACGGCAACATATTTGTACGGTTCGGCAGGACTCAGAAATTATCCCTATATACGGTGGACCGTCTTTTTGGGACCGATTCTCTCGTACCTGATTATACGAACCCCCAATGTGACAGCAAATAAAAGTGGCAGGGGATTTATTCAACAATAGCGTGCCGGATATCTACTATGAAGGAGGTAGCAGTTATGGAAAAGCAAAACCAACAAGTATCTGACAGGAGAAAAACGTTTGCCTGGATTCGGCTTTTATTACTGATTGCTGCTTGGATTTTAATTATTGCATCCATTGCCAATGCGGATGACTGCCTACGTGATGTCACCCGCGCAGAGGATTGACTGCGCACCAATGGTACAGCCCAAATGGTGGCTGGCACGGCTGCAACGGTCGTTGCGGTTTTAATTAATGGACACGAAATTATCAAAACCCTTATTCAAAAACCGGTTGAAACTCAAGAGGGGGAGGAACCCCCTGTTAAGTACTACACGCTGCAGGTACGTACGGTCGATGCCGAAGGCAGCATTTGCACTGAAATTGACCTGCTGCTTCCTAAACCGGTCTATCTGCAGGCTTGGATTGAAGCTTCCGGGGAAGGGGCCAACCCGGCCGATGGGGGACCCATTTCTATCGAGATGCAATCCGGATATGATTACATTCAAATGACGGAAGGTTCGCCCTTCAGTAATGGGAGAACGGTAGTCTTGGAAGCACTTCCTTCAGCCCCGCAGGGAGATGCAGACGCATCAGCGACCATTTTGGTTTCCGCACCCCTGGAAGGACAGCCTTTTTCGGCGCCAGTCACGATCAAACTGGTGCGTGGAGGTTTTCAACTGAAGTTCAGCGGAGGTGAGGCGTATGAGTGATAACAGCAACTATTTTATTCCGCTGAGCAGAGAGCTGAAAGGCTGGCAGAAAATTCGTATTCAGGTGGATGTCCTGTCTACCGGGAGTAAAGACCGGATCGTGAAGCTGAAAGAAGAATTCAAGGTGCTGCCGCTGAGCGGCGATACTTCCTCTTATACTGTTCTGGAAGAAACGAAGAAACTGATCAACGAAGGTTCGAGTGTCGAATTCTATATGACCGTAGCCGGCAGTCAGGATCCCTGGTCTGAAGGACAACTTCAGGAAGCGGCTTTCCAGGTCGAGGTGAAGCTTGATCTGTCTGCGATGGCCCAAATGGTGGGTTCTATGGTGGCTGGAATGATCCCGGGCATGGGAATGCTGGGGGGAACGATTGCTTCGGGAATTCCTCAGGAAATGGAAATGCTGAGCGGTACATTTCAGGTAAAAGCCAAAAAAATTGAGTGCGTGATAAGCATTGAAAAGACCTACTGGGAACCCTTGAAGAAAAACCTGTGCCCGGCTCATGCCTCAAAAGAGGATCTCATTAATTTATACAAGGAAGGCGGCCAGCTCGAGGTGACGGTAAATGTTGAACCGCAGCAAAAGGCCAAAGACAAAGTCCTGGAGTTTGACGCATCGCAGGAAGTGTGGGATACGGCTGCAAAACTCTATTGGTTCGGAACGGTGAAGGATGGAAAATTTGAGGACGATGATCATAAAGTGCTCTTGTTTGATATCAGTCCTGCACCGGCCGATGCAGCATCAAACTCCGGTTCACCGGCAGGAAATCCTCAACCGCAGGCGCCGTCTTTCCCTCAAGGACCACCAGTCTGATGATCCGGTAAGGAGGTGTGAATCACATGAAGTTGGTAACGAGAGATGTTAGGTTATGCTTGAATATGGACACATTAAACAAGCTGGTTGACGTTTATGATGCCAGTGCCAAAGTGGCGGAACGATGCCAAGACAGCGGCAATACCATTCAGAACGCCTTTTTGGGGTTTTCCAAAGGTGTCACTAAGTATGCCGGCGAGAAAAAACGCCCTGATCTTGATAACACTCAAAATAGTACGAATTTCGATCACCGCATGAAAAATACAGTTGCTTATTTCAAATTCAATGGGCTTGCTTTTGATGCCGTTTTTAAAGGCATCGTCCTGCGCCGAAAATCGGTGGAATTCCTGGCTCAGGCCTTGTTTGACCTGACGCTGGAAGGAATGTTTTATCATCTCGGGAATTTGAAGCAAGCCAAAAATGCCCAGGCGGACGAGCAAGCAATCAAAAATATGCAGGAACAGGCTGAAAAGAAGTATTTTAATGAAATCGTGCAGGATTTCAGACAAAAGGTTGAAAAAGAAATTGCCAATGCGGAAAAATGGTTCCAGGAAGCAAGGAAGGACTTGGAAACTGTTACTGAAGGAGCAACTAAAGCCAGAAAGAATGCCAAGTGCTATTTAAACAAAATTGAAAACTTTTATGAAACCGGATCACCTAAAGGAACAACAGAAGAGAAATTAATGGAATGGTACCGCATATGGTATGAAAATGAGTGCCAGGCAGCTGACTTGTATACGCGGCAGATCCAATCCCACAAAAACTATAAACTTGCCGAGATGAACCTAAAAGGAAAAAATGTGGCTAAAAAGAATCTGGCAAGTTTAAGCGAGCCCGGAATCAACATTAAGGATGTCTGGCAGCAAAAATTTGCTCCGGGAGGAGAAGGAGAACAACTCTGGGGTAAAATCCGCTCAGATTGCCAGGAGGAATTGGACCAACTTGCTGCCGCCTATCAGGGGCAAATCGATTCCATGAAAGCGAGGATTGAGAAGCTGCCGGCACAATTCCAGGCGGATGCTCAGGCTCACCTTGATAAGGTCAGAGATATGGCGGTTAAACTTAAGCAACTGGAAGCAAAAGAAGCCACCGGTTTTGAGATTTTAAAGGATACGACTGGAGCGGGCGAACAAACCGCGGATGATGCCTATCGAAATAAATATGATGATGCTTTGAAAAAAGCCCGGCAGCAAGCCGACAAATTACAGGAGCTTTCTAATCGCCAGGAAGAGATATCACACCAGAATGAGGGTATTTTATATCGTGCGTGGCGCTGGTGTTGGGATTCGATCTACTGGGTGGGCGAAAAAATCGGAAATCTTTTTTCGGCGATCGGCGAATTTCTTGGAGATACTATCCTTAACGTCCTCAAGTATTTTCTTCTGACTGCATCAATCGTCACAGCTGTAATTTTTTGGCAGGTGACCTTATTTGTCGGCGTTATGTTTGCGGTATTGTTTCTCCTGATGAAGCTGTTTCAACACACCGCGTGGCTGGTCGCCTATATTGGACGATGGCGAAGTCCAACCTACCTTGAATTTAAATATTTGAAAGCCGGTCAGAGCATCATGATAGAGCGGGGTGTTCCCTACAGTCATTTCTTTGGTGAAGCGCAGGAAGAAACCATAAAAATGATCGCTTATGATGCGGATATTGATAATATCCCCGATACGGTAATTCAAGACAAGGCTGCCGCTCAGCAGCTCAAAAACGACCTGAAGGCCAAAGTCGATGAACAAAACAAGAAGAATGCGGACGCCACGAAAGAGGGGTTTTTTCAAGCGGTAATCTCTATGGCGGAAGATGCTTTAAAGCCGGAACGGTTAAACCGTGACTATCAGGCGGTGTGTGAAGAAACCGATACGATGAAGGGTGTTATGGGAGATCTTCTGGTAACCATGAAATCCTATGAGCATGAATTTGCCCGCAATAATGACGGCTTTTTACAATTCGTTGACAATAAAGTCGGCGACTTGCTGAAGGGAGATGAAAATGCCACCTGGGCCAGTATGTGCCAGTGGCTGAACATGCTCGGAACGCAAATTAACCTTCTGGTGTTGGGTATATGCCAGGTATTGTCAAAATGGTGGCCGACAGCCATAGCTGCAGTTCTTCCCACCCTGGGAACGGCCAGTGTAATGATTGCGGGTGCGCGGTCACTGATTTGCGGATTTTTTGTAATTCCCTGTGTCACGGCATTTGCCGGGGACTTTATGGCCATGCTCGGTGTGGCCTTTAAGAAGATGATCCTGGAGGAAGAAGTCCCTGAGCCGGTCATTGTATTGCCGGCCGGTATTCCTCAACAGTATGAGGCCTAGAATAACAGTATTTACTTACTGGCCTAAAGGAGGTGTTTCCTATGGATTTTGATCAAGACTATCAGTTTGCCCTTGACAATGATGACCTTTTCCCGGAACCGCTGACAGAGGAATATGTGGATGCCGCTGCCATCCTGTCCAAGCCGATACCTCGGCTGGAGCGGCAAGGGAATATCTTTGAAGAATGGTTGGATGAGCGCCCTCTGTCTCCTGAAGGCGAATTACCGCCGCTGGATGAATATTACCAGCGTTATGCGCGTATTTTTCAGGAAATGGAAGAAGGAGAACTGACCAGTGACGAATTAATCCAGAACGTTCATGCCTGGGTTGACAACGGACAATTGTCCTCAGACCTTTCATCGCAGGGAATACCCTTTGAACCAACACGTCAATTTAGCGGAATGGAAACCGGGGGAGAGATAGCACCTGAAGCGGTTGATAGTCCCGATCTTTCCCGGATGTCCGGGGTTGGTGCGGCCACCATAGCTGCCGGAGCAGGCGCATTGCTGAATGCTGCGCTGAAAGCAAAACAGGGTACGGAGCCGGAAGCTCAGTGGTACTATTCAGCCGATAGTCAGCAATACGGACCCTTGTACGAATCTGAACTCAAGAAGAAACTGCAATCCGGTGCGTTTTCCGGGCAAGGCTATGTGTGGCGGGAAGGGATGAAAGACTGGATTACCGTCAGCCAGTCAGGCTTATTGCCTCTGCAGCAGGCAGTCCGGTCAGCACCTGTACAGCAAGTGACAAGTCCGGCAGCTGATGCCGAGAGGTGGTACTATATTGACACAAATCAGCGCACAATAGGCCCGGTAACCGGAAACGATCTTGTTGCACTGATAACGGCCGGACGGCTGTCCGCTGCCGTCCAGGTTTGGACAGACGGCATGAGCGCTTGGCAAAGCGCCGCGACTGTCGGTCTGGTACCGGTTTCAGGTGTCAATTCCGTAGATCCGGCAGTGAGACAATGCCCGTCTTGTCATCGGCCTCTGGCAGCCGGCAGCCGTTTTTGCGGCGGATGCGGAACAAAACTCTAAACTTCATTTTATGCATTGTTGCCGAATGCATGAAGAAAAAGAAAAGAGGGACGATGACATGGTTAAGTGCAATCAATGTGGAAAAGAAAATAGACCCGGCGGTAAATTTTGCGGGGCTTGCGGGGCCCCGTTCCTGACGCAATCACCGGTCCAAGCACCGCCGCCGCCCCCGGTTTCTCCGCCTCCGCCTCCGGGAGGGAATTATTCAGGTCCTCCTCCGGTTGGTTTTAGGCAGGGATTTCAGCAGACTGCGGGCAATCCGGCGGAGAAGACTGCCAAATTGGGGTGGAAGCGCAGTCATGCAGCGATTGTTTGCTATGTTTTTGGCTGGCTGAGCGGTATCATTATGTATTTTGTTGAACCGGATCCGTTTGTCAGATTTCACGCCGTCCAATCAACAATGGTTTTTTTTACACTTATGATACTGAACATGTTCCTTCCTTATTCCCTGACCAGTATATTTTCTATTGTTGGTTTTGCGCTCTGGGTATTCTTAATTTTTAAGGCAAGTAAAGGGGAGCTTTTTAAACTACCCCTCATTGGAAGCATGGCTGAGACGTTTGTCACTCATTGATAAAAATTTGGAAAAAAGTTATGAAATAGGACTGGAAAAAGAAGGAAAATAACAAAAAATAGCAAAATATGTACAGTATATTTTGCTATTTTTTGTTATGTAAGGGGTTAAGCTTTGGGTAGTAATTCGCGGCCGATAGTTTTAACCGGTCAGGAAGGTTTTTCCCTATGGGAAGTCATCCTTGTTTTAACTATTCTTGGTATGGTTGCCTTTCTGGCTGTACCCAATTTTTGGCCTGCTGTTGATACAGCGAAATCACAGGTGCACAAAACTAACTTGCTTCTGTTAGAGAGAGCAGTCCGGCTCTACTATTTGGATACCGGAAAATACCCCGAAAGGATGGAAATGCTTGTTATTAAACCTTTTGGAAACGAAAAATGGCAGGGTCCCTACCTCAAGGAAATACCGGGATATCCTTATGATTCTAAAAAACACTATGAAGTTACGGCCAATGGGAAAATTATTATTTCGTTCAGATCAAGGGTATATCCTTCTGGATATTCTTATGGGATTATTTATTTTCAGTGTGGGTTTAACCGTTTTTTTCAGCTTGGTTCAAACGGCTGCTTTAGCCAACAGCCAAGCGCATAACCTTCTTGACGCTATTAATCTGGCAGGATCAAGCATGGAGGAAATAGCCCACAACCTTCAGCAAAATCCCGCAGACATCAGCAATTATTTAACCGACCAGGCAGGAATGTTCCACAGAACTGTCGGAACAAAATGGGATTCGCCGGATATGGTCTGGGTTACCGTAGAGATCACCTGGCTGGAACTGGGGGAGAGCAGAAAATACAGTGTGGAAAGCCTATTGCAAATCCAAGGGTAAAAAGGATATTTCCGGGATGACGCTGCTGGAAATTCTTCTATCCCTGGTGATAACGGGAATTATTGTCCCAATAATTTTAGCATTGTACATTAATCAATCCAGGGTGATAAAAGATATTGCTTACAAGGAAGAGATGGATTTTACGCTCCTGCGTGCCGGGCAGGTTTTGACCTCGGCAGTCCAAGATGGGGAAAAAGTGGAATGGACCGGTCAAAAGCTTATGGTAAGCCATCAGCAGGATGGTAGGATGATAGTTGACATCTTTTACCTTGCCGATAAGGACCTGGACGGAATTCTTGATTTGTACAGGGAAAGGCTCAATGTTCCAAATCCTGTGGCCAGCGGACTGAAGGAGTTCACCTGTGTGGAGATAGGGGAGGGATTATGGAAAATCAATTTACGGGCGAATCAGCAAGGAAAAGAGGTCTCTTGGGAAAGAAAAGTAAGACAAAGAATTTGAATGGTTTAAACAACAAAGGTTTCGTCTCACTATTTATCTTATTGATTTTAGTATTTTTCTCCTGGCAAGGGATTTCCGTCTTTGTAAAAGCAAGTTCAAATGAGCGGATGGCCCGTCTTGAAGCACAGAAACTGAAAGCTTCTTATGCGGCAGACAGTGGTTTGGCGTATGCCAAAGCTGTTTTGAGGACTGATCCCGAATGGAATGGAGGAACTAAAGAATTGACCGAAGGTCTTATTATCATTGAGGTTCAGCAAGAAGAGAAAGAATATACTGTATCTTCCCGGGCTCAAATCGGAAACTCCACGCAAATCAGGTATGGGAAGTATGTCAGCGGTGAAGACGGAGCCTTAATCCTTAAGGAGTACGGGGAGATGTATCAATAATGCCGGAAAAAAGTAAAAAGGGGCGGGAATACTTCGAAACTGACTTCCTGTCTTACTTGATAAAACACCAGGTTCTGAAACCTGAGCAAGTCCAAATGGTCAAGGGTCTGCTCTCGGGAGATAAAGACTTGGAAAACATTCTTCTTGATTATCTTTCTTTAGATGACGTCCTGAAACACAAGAGCCTGCATTTAGGAATTGAACGTTTCTGTTTGTCCGAAAAGTCCATTGATATGAAAGCCGTCTTGAGGATATCGGAAGAACTTGCTAGAAAATATATTCTTATTCCTGTAGCTATCCGGGAGAACCGTCTCAGCGTAGCCATGGCTGATCCCGCAAATGGCTCTGCACTGGATGATATCCGCTTATATTCAGGCTGTCAGGTAGACCCGTTATTAGCCGGAAAAGAAGAGATCAAAATTGCAATCCGGGACTGTTTTACAATCGGAAGATCGGGTGCCGAGTTTTCCGGACAAAATTCCGGGCCTTTCAGTAAGTGGAAGGTAGACGGAGGGTTGAAGGACGGTCAAGAAGCCCCTGTAATTCAATTGGTTGATTCCCTGATTAGTCAGGCAATTATGGAAAAAGCCAGCGATATCCATTGGGAGCCCAAGGAAGATTTCTTTCAAGTCCGTTTTCGGATAGACGGAAAATTAGAAATAAAGACGGTTGCACCATCTGGTTTAGCTAAAGGTATTACTGCAAGGTTAAAAGTAATGGGTGGAATGGATGTGACAGAGAGGAGAATTCCTCAGGACGGGAGGATTATTCTTGACCATCCCGGAAAGAGGATCGATATCCGGGTTTCCACCTTCACTACGGTTTGCGGAGAAAAAGTTGTTACCCGGATTTTAGATGAGCAGACTGCCCGGCGTTCCCTTGAAGAATTAGGGATGCGTCAGGAAGTGGAAGAAGGTGTCCGCAGGCTATTGCGGCAGCCTCACGGATTGATCCTTGTTTCCGGACCGACAGGCAGCGGCAAAACCACGACCCTCTATGCGCTATTGCAGGAACTCAGTTCGGGAAGTTTGAATATTGTTTCCATTGAAGACCCGGTAGAGTACAGAATCCCGGGAGTTAACCAAGCACAGGTCAATGCCAGGGCCGGTTTTGATTTTGCAGGAGGATTAAGGGCGGTTTTACGCCAGGATCCGGATATCATTATGGTAGGTGAAATCAGGGATAAGGAGACTGCACGAATTGCCACTGCAGCGGCATTGACCGGACATCTTGTTTTGTCTACCGTTCATACCAATACGGCTGCAGAAGCCGTTGCCCGGATGCTGGACATGGAAATTGAACCGTATCTGGTTGCCTCTTCTGTCTGCGGAGTAATCGCCCAAAGGCTTGTACGTAAACTCTGTCCTCATTGCCGTAAGCAAGTGCCTGTTTCTTCGGAGGTGAAAAAAGCCCTGCGGTGGGATAATGTCTTTACGATATTTGAGCCCGAAGGCTGTGCCAAATGCCGTGGTACAGGTTATTCAGGCAGATTGGGGGTTCATGAATATCTGCCCTATCATCAGCCTATCAAAGAGCTAATCATGCAGAAAAGTGATGCGGCAGCCATAGAAAAAACAGCGTGTTCTTTGGGTATGCTTACGTTATGGCAGGACGCTCTGCAAAAGGTAGTACGGGGAACGACCTCCCTGGAAGAAGTCATGGGATTGTTAGCAGGACTTTGACTGCGGCGGTTAGAAATATGATCCGGGAGAGTAAAACGCATCAAATCAAAAATATCATTCAAACCAGCGGACAGATTGGGATGCAGTCTATGGAAAAAGCAATGGAAGAACTGGTAAAAAACGGGCTGATATCGCCGCAGCTGGCAAGGGAACGACTCCAGGGTTAACATTCCTGCTGGAATATATACCGGAATGAGGGTTGGAAAAATTGGCGGTCTGGAAGTGGGAAGCGGTTGATGAGAATAGAGGCGTCCACCGGGGAGCCTGGGAGGAAACGGATGAGAACGCAGTTCTTTCCCGGTTATGGAAACAGAAATTATATCCTGTCCGTATCAGAAAGTTGATTTTCAGCTGGTTATGGACCCAACGGGGTGCCTGGGACAGAAAGCTTTATTGGGCTAGGACAACACGAAAGATCGGAACAATGCTGGAAGCGGGGATTCCCCTTTTGACCATTCTGGAGATCATGGCCGACAAAGAAAAGGTTCCTTCCAGGGAGAGTCTTTGGAAAAAGGTTAGCCGGGTAATTCAAACAGGGGATGATTTTTCTGAAGGGTTAAAAGAATTTTACCCGCCCCCCGGAGAGTTTTTGGAAATTATGATCAAGACAGGAGAAAAAACAGGGACACTGGCTGCATGCTTCTTGGAAGCAGCAGGGCAATTGGAAGAAGAATATTTCTTTGATAAAAAAATGAAAACTGCTTTGTTTTATCCGGTGTTGCTTCTGGTAACCGCTTTGGCTGTAGTTTATATTCTAAGTATCCTTATCCTTCCCATGTATGAAAATCTTTTTCAAGGGTTCAATGCGGAATTGCCGTATATTTCAAAACTTCTAATTAACGCAGGTTCCAAAATTCCCTGGATCATCGGAATTGTTATCCTGTCGATTGCAGGTCTTCGGCGTTTTCGGAAAAAGAGATTGCGGGGAATACCCGGTATGGGCAGGATCAACAAACATAAGGCAGTTATGCAGTTTTGTTCGATTCTCCGCCGTTTTATTCAGACAGGACTTCCTCTCCTGGAGTCCTTTACCTTGTTGGGGCAGATGGTAAAGGATAAAGAACTTGAAAAATTAATCAGGGAATTGAAATTTGCCGTTGCCGAAGGAAAAAAAATCTTTCCGGTATTGGCCGGAAGTGAGTATTTTCCGCCCGAAGCGGCTGCCATGCTGGGAGTTGCGGAGGAATCGGGAAGATTCAGTGAAATGCTTGCATATACTGCGCAAGTCTATCAAAGAGAGCTCCAGGAAGGTTTGGAAAGCTACGCCCGTATCGTGGAGCCGGTATTAATTCTTGGGATGGCGGGATTGGTTGGGATGGTTGCGGTTGGGATTCTTCTGCCCATCTTCGATATCAGTATGCATATTCAATAATCGATCGGATTCAAAGAAAGCAGGTTTCACGATGCGAAATCAAAAGGACTGGGGATTTACTTTATTGGAAATCATGCTGGTTGTGGTCATTTTATCCATGCTGGCAGCGATTGCGGTGCCAAGGTTGGCTGCCAGTGCCGAAACAGCAAGACAAAAAGCAGATATTACCTCAGGCAGGGAGGTTAAATCCGCTTTGGACCGGTACCAGGTAGACAATGGGGTTTATCCGAGGATCGGGGAACTGCAGGAGGTAAATGGATCTATTTCCGGGTCTGCTCTGATACCTGCCTATATCCGGAAATTGGATGTTCAAGTGACTCAACAGAATCCTGCGGAGGAAAAGAAAGGATTCGGACTTGCAGAATGGAGGGGCGGGGGTGAAAGCCCGGAACCCAAGCGTCTGATTATGATATATCTGACAACGGACGGATCAGCAGCAGAAGTTACGGTCTATGACCGGACACTCGCAAAAGTTCTCTGGTCTTCCATTTAAAGATGAAGGAGAGCGTCAAATGATAACAGTGATTGCGCTACTTATTGGAGTCTTGGGTTTGGTAATCGGGAGTTTCCTCAATGTAGTTATTTACCGGGTACCAAAAGGTGAGTCTATTGTATCGCCCGGGTCACATTGCACCGAATGCGGTCATTATCTCCGGCCCTGGGAACTGATTCCGGTACTGAGTTACCTCATCCTCAAGGGGAGGTGCAGCAAATGCGGAACTGCTATTTCCCGGAGATATCCTGCCGTTGAATTATTGACAGGATTCTTATTCGTTTTGACATTTCTGCTAAGGACAGAAAGGACCGTACCAGGTCTCATCTGTGATATCGTTTTTGTTTCGCTGCTGATTGCCCTGACTTTTATTGATCTGGATACCTTCAGGCTTCCGGACGTGCTGGTTAGTCTTGTTGCATTAATAGGGGCGGTCAATACTTTTGTGACAGGCGATCCTGTGCTCTGGCGCAGCCTGCTGGGCGCACTGGGAATCGGGGGGATATTTTTTCTTGTCGCGTATTTATACCCCGGGGGTATGGGAATGGGAGATGTAAAATTTGTAGCCGCACTTGGTCTTTATTTGGGATCCCCAAATATCTTTATCGCAATTTTCGTAGCAAGTTTATTCGGGAGCGTGATTGGAGGCTTGCATATAATTACTTATCAAAAACAGTTAAAAGACCCTATCCCTTTCGGGCCGTTTTTGGCCGGTGGTGCTTTACTTTTACTGTTTTGTGAAGACTTTGTGACGGCACTGATTCACTTTTAAGGTAAGGGAAAAATGGTTACAAAGAGCAGACAATGTTGGATCTATATCAGCGAGATTGAAGTCTGGTTTTTATACAAATCGAAAAAGAGTTGGAATTCTAAAGTCCGGTTTGGTTATGAAGGTGTTTCTTACAAGGCAGGAGAGTCTGGGGCCGAAGACAAAGCTGACCTTATCGGTATTTTAAGAAGTTTTCGGGAGAAAAATTTCGGAAAGAACAGAGTCCCTGTCTACTTGATTATTCCTTTCCAAAATGGCTTATTCAGAGAAGTAAAGCTGCCTTGGATGAATAAAAGAAAAAGGGAAGCTGCAATACGATACTATATCCGGAACGAGATTCCGGTTTTACCGGATGAGTTTTTCTATGATTATTCCCTAACTGAGGATATTATTAAAGAATTTTTACATATTCGTTTAACGGCTGCCAGAAAGGATACTATTTCTTTCTATGATCAGGTCTTGCAGCAGGCAGGTTATTGTTTGCAAGGGATAGAGTATTCTCTTTCGGCTATCGGGGAAATGATGGATTCCGATAAGACAGTGATTTTTTTGCAAGGGCTTAAAAAAGACAGACTTCAATTTATTATTTACAAAGACGGGGTTCCCCAGACAGTTCGGGAGATCGAACTGAACCAGTTTGACCAGGCCAAGTATCATATATACCTGGCTTTGAAAGAATTTGAGGTTCCACTTGATTTGGTTCTATCCGATCAAAGTGACGCTGCGGAAATTATCTCTGGTTTATTGGTAAATTCCGGATTTGCGAAAGAACATCAAAATGTCTTGAATTTTTCCCCAAAGTATTTTAATGAAACCGATCATCAGGGATTTTTTGGCCAAGTATTATGGGGGGAAAGGCAAAGGACTATTAAAAGGAAAAACTACAATTTCTATAAGATTCTTTTGCGTCCTATAAAGGTAAAAATAGCAGCCTGTTTTACAGCAGGAATCTTAGGTATTTTGATGTTTTTCGGGGGAGTGGTCTGGTATCCGGCCTATCAAAATTACTCACAGGTTGGGGATGCTGTACAAAACCTTCAAAAAGAGCTGCAGCATGTAGAAAATAATGGAGATGGACTGGCCTGGGATGGGTGGAAAAAGGAACAGGAACTTTCTTCCGCTAATCTGGAAAAGGTCCGGCATGCGCTTTCCTTTATAGGCAGCGGTATGAACCTCACGCGTATGAATTATAAGCAAAATACCTTATTTTTATGGATCGACTGCAGGGACAACGCCTCCGTCACCTCCCTGATCGTGAATTTAACCGCGGCCGGGTGGAAGGAACCGCTGCTCTTGGAATATAAATATACGACCGAAAAAACATCGGTATGTTTAAGTGTAAGAAGATAAAGGAATAGTCATGATCAAAAACTTCTCCGAAAAAATAGGATTATTGCTGGACCGTCTTTCTCAGGAAAGACTTATCATCCTGGGAGGGTTAAGTATCCTCTTCATAAGCGTATTTTTTTATATAGGGATTATGGTCCCCCTAAGGATGCAGACAGATGCGCAGCGAACTGTCCGGAATTCGTTTTCCGCGCAAATACAAAAACTTGAAATGCAGAACACGGACACTTTAAAAAAGCTATCCCGAACTACGGATTTACCTGAAGCTGTTAATTACTTAAAAGACTGTTTTCTTGCTTACGGAGCAAATGCTGAAGAAATTCAACTCACTCCCATGGCTGCCCTGGGGAGTGGGAGTCTGCAGCAAGCGGGGGTCAAAATGAACCTGACCGGGGAACAGGATGCCGTCTTCCAAGCGTTGTCGGCAGCTCAAAACAATACACGTTTTCCTCTCCTGGTCCGGCAAATTGAAGTCAATGCGAGCAGGATTGAGGTGCAGCTTCAAATCTTAATGGTGGAAGAGAATAAAATGGTTAATTCTGGAACGTGACAAACCATTATTCCATATCTTGATCAATGGGAGGTGGTTTTTTATAATGCAGGAATATTGTATCAAATCCGGAGATAATTTTTATAAGCTTGCCCAGCAGCAGGGGTGTTGCTGGCAGGATTTTATCACTGTCAATCCCGGAATCGATCCTTGCGCACTTCAAATTGGCCAGGTTATTATACTCCCCCAGGAGACAGCCAAACCTCAGACGGCCGGGTGCTGCGAAGGAGCAGACGGACGGTGTGATGATGTCATGGTTGAGGTTGAGGGGGTTAAGTTTAGGGTTACAAGAGTTGGGGAGCCGTCCACACCTCATGAACTTCACCTGATTCTCCCGCGGACAGAGATCCATAAAGTAGAGCATCCTGTTAACGGTCTCGTAGAAACATCCGTTATGATCAGCAATATCAATATCGTTAATTCACCGCGTTTTGAAGGGGAAGGCGGAGATAAAGCGGAGCGAATTCAACAATCCCAGCGTCAATTCGGGCAGGACAATTCGGAAACTTACGGCTCTAATCAAAGCTACGGTCAGAATTATTAGCGAAATATTTAAGAAAAGGTTGTTATTTTTAGTGTTTGGTTTTTGCAGAGGATAGGATCTTATGATAGGATTAATGTGATATTTCATCTTGATAAGGAAGGGGCCGATTGCAGAACGGCTAGTCTTTGCAGGGTATAGACAGCGTTAATTTTGCAGCAGCCCCAACTACATAAAAAATAAATAAGGAGAAATTATGAGCATGATCTGTGTATTACATGGAGTTAACCTCCATCTGTTAGGAACAAGGGAACCGGACATTTACGGAGGGACAAGCCTGGAAGAACTGAACCAAAAGCTCATAATCATGGGCAGAGAAAACCAGCTGGATGTGGAATGCCGTCAAACCAACCATGAAGGTGAGATGGTTGACTGGATTACCGGCCTAACACCCGCTGATTTCCTAATCCTGAATCCCGGAGCCTGGACACATACGAGCTATGCTTTGTTCGATGCGATTAAAGGAGTCAATGTTCCCGCCCTGGAAGTACATCTTTCCAATATTTATGCGCGGGAAGGCTTCCGCGCCCATTCTGTGGTCGCCGGAGCTTGTGTCGGGCAGATCAGCGGTCTGGGGACAGACAGTTATTTGCTGGCTTTAGCCTACGCGGTAGAATTTCAGAAGTACCGCCAGCCTAAAGGGGATGAAAACACTGAGATTAAATAAACTCCGTCAAGCTATGGCGGAAACTGAGTTGTCTGCCGTTCTCATTAAGGATTCTCCCAATGTGTATTATTTCAGCGGGTTTACCGGGACCAACGGCACATTGTTGCTTACGCCGGACAAAAGTTATCTCTTAACCGATTTCCGTTACTTGGAACAAGCCGAAAAGGAAACGGAAAATTATGAAATTATCCGGGTGGACAGTGAAACTTCGGAGACGATCGGAAAATTGGCAAAGGATTTCAAATCCCTGGGGGTAGAGGAAGATACGCTTTCTTGGGCAGAGGTCAGAAAGCTTCAAGATACCGTTGGAAACTGCCGCTTGGCCGATATTTCAGAGATGCTAAGAAAATTAAGAGAGATCAAAGATCCTTCGGAGATTGAAATTCTTCGTCAAGCCATACGGATAACCGATCAAGCCTTCGAAATGATCCGGGAAAAGATCAAACCAGGGATTACGGAAGAAGAAATAGCTTTAGAACTGGAGTTCTTTCTCCGTAAACAGGGTGCCACCGGCAGATCGTTTGATTATATTGTGGCCTCAGGCGAACGCTCCGCACTTCCTCACGGTGTGGCATCTCCCAAAAAAATTAAAACGGGGGAAGCGGTTACCCTGGATTACGGGGCGAAATATCAGTGGTATTGCTCCGACATGACCAGAACCGTGTTTGTCGGAAAACCTGACGAGAAGTATAAAGATATTTATCGCATTGTCCTGGAAGCCCAGGAAGCGGCAATTCATGCTTTAAAACCGGGAATGACGGGGAAAGAAGCCGATGCCGCAGCCAGGGAAGTGATCAAAAAAGCTGGATACGGGGATTACTTTGGCCATGGGCTGGGGCATTCACTGGGTTTAGAGATTCATGAAACTCCCAGGTTAAATACCAGAGAGACTAAAATATTGGAACCCGGAATGATGCTTACGGTAGAACCGGGAATCTATCTGCCCGGATGGGGCGGAGTCAGGATCGAAGATGTAATTCTTGTGACAAATTTTGGCGTTGAAGTCTTGACACAAGCCCCAAAACAATTCATTATTATTGATTAGGAAAAACTTACGGGAGGATCAATTCAATGATTTCTTCAAATGATTTTAAGACGGGTCTTACAATCGAAATTGACGGGGATATTTTTCAGATAGTTGAATTCCAACATGTTAAACCTGGAAAAGGCTCTCCATTTGTCCGCACCAAGATTAAAAACGTCAGAACCGGTTCTGTCGTTGAAAAAAGATTTAATGCCGGCGAGAAAGTAGAAAGAGCCCGTTTGGATCGCCGTGAAATGCAGTATCTCTATAAAGACGGGGAACAATTTGTGGTTATGGACAATGAGAGTTTTGAACAGATTATGCTGACCGAAGCGCAAATTGGAGAGCAGGTTAAATGGCTCAAGGAAAATATGAATCTCGGCGTTCTTCTTTACAATAGCGAAGTCATTGGCGTTGATCTTCCGAACTCGGTAGAACTGAAAGTTATTGAAACCGAACCCGGTGTTAAAGGCGATACCGCAACCGGCGGTTCCAAAAATGCGGTCGTGGAGACCGGAGCAAACGTCCAGGTTCCTTTCTTTGTCAATGAAGGGGATGTTCTGATTATTGATACCAGAACAGGGACGTATGTTTCGAGGGCATAATAGTTTGGTCATTTATTAGAAAATTGAATAAAGAGTAATAAACTTCGGCTCGATATCAGTGCTGGTAATAGTCCAAATAGACTGTTATCAGTATTTTTATATTGAAAGTGGAGGGACCTTTTATCACTTGTGACCCTACCCCAAACCTAGTACAGATTTTATTTAGAGGTTAATCCACTTTTGATTGAACGATTCAATATGGGCATTATCCGTTGGCTTTCCTGGCCTGGAATATTCCAGCTCAACTTTATTAAGATAGGCCCAAGCATCCAGTGCTCTTGATATAAACTCCGGACCGTTATCTACTTTTATTCTTTTTGGGAAACCTTTGGTTTGTCTTAAGTCTTCCAGTACTTTTACTACCGTTTCACCTTTTATTGCTTGATCTGCATATATTGCTAGGCATTCCCGGCTGTATGTATCGATTAAAGTTAATGCTCTGAATCTCTTTCCGTTGTAAAGCTGGTCAGACAAAAGTCCATAGCCCAGCCCTCATTGAGCGAGGAAGCTGGTTTCTTCTCAATAATTCTTGGCTCGCTAATTTTCTTTCGCTTGCTTCTGTTTCTTAGGTTCAATCCTTCTTCTTTGTACAGCCGGTAGACACGTTTATGGTTGATTTTCCAACCTTCTCTGAGTAGGAGCACATGAATACGCTTATAGCCGTACCTGACTCTCGCCGCTGCGATTTCCTTAATGCGCATTCTTAAAAATTCCTGCCAATCTCTTTTAGGTTTATAGCGATATAATGATCGGCTGACCTTTAGCAGCATACATGACCTGAGCTCGCTAATGGTATATGTCTTTCGAAGATACCCTATGATTTCTCTTTTGACCGCAGGTTTCAGAACTTTTTTGATAATACGTCCTGAAGCATAACTTTATCTAAACTCAAGTCCGCTACCATTTGCTTGAGCTTCCTGTTTTCTTCTTCCAGCTGTCTTAATCTTTTGACATCACTCGGCAGCATCCCGCCATATTTACTTTTCATTTCCGTCCACTCCTCTTATTTTTATATTACCATTTTTCTCATTTTGAGTGGACCATATTTTTGGGGAGAAGACCACTAAGAAAATTGTCTTGTTTACTGGATACAATCCATTGGTTTATAATTTAGGAATACAATCAATAGGAGATTAATGGTACAATCATAAAAACTCAGGAAATTTCTTAAGAGGGGAGCACAACATGACATACATACGAAAATTAGTCGTTGTGTTTTTACTGCTTATGGTTTTTACACTTCTTGAAGCATGTTCCTCGGTATCCAAATCTGCTGAAAGCAGCAACACCTCCGTAAATGGAAGACTAGCGGCTGAAACAGCAAGCAATACAGCTGCAGGTAAAAACCGGATACAAATCGGAAACAAAAGTCCCGGATTCAGTGTATACAGGCTGGACAATCGTACTCATGAGATTGCAGTAAAGGAAGAGGCTTCAACGTCAGATGAAGTAAACTTTAAAATAGTTTTTAACGTTGATAAGGATCAGACTACGGCAGAGAAAGCCATCGACAATTCCGCCAACGAGTTTACTGTTCAGTCCGGCGTTTATAACGCCTGCGCAGAAGAGGTACAGAGTTATCTGTCTGCTCTGAACTTGCTTGATCCTGTACACGTGAACGGGTACTGGGAAAGTTTCTCTAAAGGAACGATGAATGATTTTCAGCGTGTCCACGGACTAAGGGTCACCGATTACCCGAATCAGGCAACGCTCAAGGCACTAAATGCAGCTTTCCGTAGCCAAATAATCGTCAATACACCTGTTCATGGTTCCTTTAGCCTTGATTATACCGGTTTTATTTACGGGAACCTGTCTAATGTGGATAATCAAAACAGTATCACCTATTCCATCCAGGAATTAAGCAAACTTCCTTATATCGTTTGTTCCCAGCCGGGTGAATTGTCGGCCAAGTCCAACATTGTCGCGGACAGTATTAAAAGTACCACGAAAATGTTTGGGTATGTCAATATCGGTCCGGATAACCCTTATGATCCCCAAAGTGAATGGGAACTGGCGGACTTAAACAAAGTCAAAGCCGAAATCGATAATATCGCCGCCAGCGGCTGGTACGGCGTATTTATTGACCAATACGGCTATGATTATCGCAACACTAGGGAAATACAAAATGAAATCGTTGATTATGCCCACGGCAAAGGATTGAAATGTTTTGCCAATGCCTGGGATGTGGATGACGCTTTGGAAGGCAATACCCATTTAGGTCAAGGAGACTGGTACCTATGCGAAAGCTTTTTTAGAAGCGGTTCCCAGTACAGAAGCAGTTCCGGTGATGTGCGAAAATGGATCAAGGCCATGGGTTACGCCAACTGCACCGGGGTCGAAATAGCCGGACTTACCTGTAAAGACGATTACCAGACATTTGCCCGGTCCTCAGATGATATCGCCATGTCCAATATCCTGTCCAAAGCTTTGGGATTTGACGGCTGGTGGTTCTGTGATGCCGCTCTCGAAAGCAATAATGTCGAATATGGCCAGGATTCCAATATTGATATCGGGAGTAGTTTTACCAGCTATCTTCACCAGGATACAGGGAACAAATATGTCGCCCGGACCAATAAATATACCATCGCGTTTTACGCGGGGACCAGCCCTTCCATGATCTTAAATCCCGTCAACGCAGGCGATCCGGTTATCACGCTGGGCAATACCCAATATGCCGGCCAGATTGATCCGGATTTTATGACCGGAGGGGAACAAATGCTCCTGCAGCACAGGATAAACGATTATGGTTTTAAAGACGGCAACGGGCATGCCCTGGACGAAGACGGTCACTTTGGCAGCTGTTCCGCAAGTGCCCTCAGCAACTATTTGCAAGCCAACGGCTACAGCTATTTCCGCGCGGCAGCCTTGGATGCCATATTCGGAAATTCTGCCATAAATGATCATGGCGGCACCGGACCGCTCAACAGCCATAACAAACCGGAAGTCGCCGTCATAGACGGTTCTGTGGACGAGCAAATGCTTATCGGTCAATACGGGGACAGAATCTCTATCCTCCATTTCGCAGAGAATCAATTCTGCGGGGAAGACAGGTACCAGACAAATGCGATGTATCAGAACTACCTGTTAAAATTCGGGCTGGAACCTTGGTAAGGTCGATACCGGTTTGAATCGTTCATTCCTATGATCCGAAAAAAATAGATTAATTGACTACATCCCGGTTTGCCTTCAAGAACAAGGTTAACCGGGTTTTCTATGGTTTATGAAGAAATCCGAAAAAAACAATTCTAAAAATAGTTTTAGGGACATACCTTCTTAGTACAGAGGAGGCATGAAGAGATGATAACCAGGGTATCCTCCCCCGTTTTAGCGATAAAAAAAGATGTTTTATTAGAAAAAGAAATTGAGGAAGAGGGAGTTGTCGGCTGGGTCAGCGAGCGTATCGGGAAAATGATCCTGGCAGCGGCAAAGCAGTTGGGACAAACGGAAAAGATAGAGGAAATCAGACTGAGAGTCAATAAGCCCTTAATCATACGCACGGGAAGAAAAGAATATTTCATCACAGCCTCCGGTTTGCCGGGTACTAAAGATGCCGCTTATCACGTAACTAAAGAAGATTTGATCGGGATTCTCGAAAGGATTACGCACAGTTCTATTTATGCAGCTGAAGAAGAATTAAGACAAGGTTTCTTTACCATAGCAGGGGGGCACCGGGTCGGGATCAGCGGCGAAACAGTGGTCGAGAACGGAACGATCAGGACGATCAAGAATATTTCAGCTCTTAACTTCCGTTGGGCCCGGCAGCCTGACAGTAAAGTACTGCATCTTTTCCCACTGTTATTGGACAAAAACAAGCTGTTGTTAAACACGCTGTTGGTTTCCCCTCCAAGGGCAGGTAAAACCACCATCCTAAGGCTCTTAATCAAATCATTAAGCGATGGTGTGCCGGAAATCGGCCTGGAGGGACAAACGGTAGGGGTAGTGGATGAAAGAAGCGAAATTGCCGGAATGTGGCAAGGAACTCCGGCCTTTGATCTGGGATGCAGGACCGATGTTTTGGATCGCTGTCCAAAGGTTCAGGGCCTAAACATGTTAATTCGTTCCATGGCTCCCTCTGTAGTAGCGGTGGACGAATTGGGGGGACCGGATGAGGTTTTTGCTCTTAATGATGCCGTACGCTGCGGAGTGAAAATTTTGGCAACGGCCCATGCCGGGAGTCTGGAAGAACTGCAGAGAAGGCCGTATCTTAAAGAACTATTTGATAAACAGGTCTTTGAGAGGGCTGTTCTGTTAGGCAGAACCAGGGGGCCGGGAACAATTGAAGGAGTATATAATCTTTTGACGGGAAGTTCCTTTTCCGCAGTGTTATATAAATAGATGCAAGTAAGGAATACGTCATAGACCAAAGGAGCAAGGGCTATGCTGGTAATCGGATATATAGGACTTATTGTCGGTTTTGGCTGTCTTGGTTTATTAAAGGCAATGCGTATACGGAAACGTCCGCGGGAGATCCGGGAGTTCGTTCAAGCTTTAACTCTCTTGGACACAGAAATATATTGGGGGGCCACACCTCTGCCGGGTGCTTTTTCCGTCTTGAAAGAGCGGACGGAATCTCCGTGGAAAGAGTTTTTCGGAGGATTGGAACTATGCTTAAGAAAAGGGGAAAATTCCTGGACATCCTGGGAGAAGGCCTGTAAAGATCACCAAAGAAAAACCTGCTTGCAGGATGAAGAATGGGGAATTATCAGGGGAATCGGCAAAGGATTGGGCAGGTCGGACCGCAATGAACAGCATAAGATTCTGGAACTCGCCCAAAAACAACTCCACAATACCGATGAGAAAGCCAGGCTTCAGGTAGAGAGTAAAGCAAAAATGTGGTCGTACCTTGGTTTCCTTGGTGGAATGGTCATCGTTATTTGTATCATGTAAGGAAAGAGGGCAGATGGAATGAGCTTTGATCTTATTTTGAGGGTTGCAGGGATTGGACTGCTGGTTGGTATTTTCGCCATTATTTTAAGCGAGGCCGGAAAAAAAGAACAGGCTCAAATGGTAACGATTGCCGGGGTAGTCGTTGTTTTGTACATGGTGGTCCAGGGGATATCCGATCTTTTTGTCCTGGTCAAGAGCGTTTTTAAATTGTACTGAGTTGCACTGGGAGGGAAAGCTTCGTGGAAATTGCGCAAGTCATAGGCCTGGCAATCATTGTTACGGTGATTGGGGCAGTACTCAAGCAAATCAAGCCTGAGATGGCCCTGCAGTTAAGTATCCTGGCAGGAGTAGCAATTTTTCTCCTGGTTATGGACAAGATCAGGCTTGTCGTTGAACTCCTCCAAAAATTAGCGGACCAAGCCAATGTAAGCTCCTATTATTTATTTATTGTTTTGAAAATTGTCGGAGTTGCTTATTTAGCGGAGTTTGGGTGTCAGATTTGCAAAGATGCTGGGGAAAATGCGCTTGCTGTCAAAGTGGAACTGGCGGCTAAAATATTTGTTGTTATCTTAGCAATCCCTATTATTGTTGCGATCATGGAGTCCATGATGAAGCTGCTGGCGTGAGGAGAGATGGGGTTGGGTAAAAAAATAGTCATCCTTTTATTTATCATTTTCATGACCGCCCTGATGCTGCCGTTCCTCTCTCTGGCGGAGGAGGCACAAAACAATTCTTCTTCAACACCGGAAACAGTAGTTTTAACCCAGGAAATTGATTTGTCTAAAGTAACAGATATGTTGAAGCAGCTCGATCAGGATGTCCAGGATGCTATGCCCGGGTTTTCTCTATCTCAAATCTTCGAAGATCTAAAAAACGGAAAAGTAAGCTTAAAACCGGAAAATCTGGGAAGGAGCATCTTAAAAGCATTTATAAAAGAGTTTGTCACTAACGCGCCACTTGTTGCCAAACTGCTCGTTCTGGCTGTCATCTGTGCAGTGATCAATCAATTACAGGTTGCTTTTACGGGCAATGTCAGTAAGATTGCCAAAATGTTGGTTTATCTGGTCCTTTTTGGACTGGCCATTACTTCTTTCCGTATTGCCCTGGATATAGGGACGAAAGCGATCGATAGTATGGTGTCCTTCATGCAAGCGGTTCTTCCTGTGATGTATGCCTTGTTGTTGGCTATGGGCAATCTTACCAGTGCGGCGCTATTTAAACCGGTCGTCATGGGGAGTTTGGTCTTTCTATCCACGGTTATTAAAACGGTGGTGCTGCCGTTGTTTTTCTTTAGTATCATCCTGAAACTCTTTAACAATATTTCCGAACAGTTTAAACTATCCAAGTTTGCATCCCTCTTGGAGTTTGGCGGTAAATTGAGCATTGGCATTGTTTTGACCGTGTTTATCGGAATTATGTCAGTTCAGGGTGTTACAGGAGGGGTAGCTGACGGGGTCGCCTTGAGAACCGCAAAATATTCCGCCGATCTGATCCCTGTAGTAGGGAAGTTTTTTAAGGATGCCGTGGAATTGGTTATCGGTTCAGGTTTATTATTGAAAAATGCCCTAGGCCTGATTTCTCTGCTGGCAATCGTACTCATTGCTTTTGCTCCCGTGATTAAGATTATTGCCATGATGTTTACGTTTAAAATTTCGGCAGCGCTGATCGAACCTTTGGGGGAAAAAGAATTAGCGGATAGTTTGCAGGATATGTCGAAAGGACTCCTTTATATTTTTGCCTCGGTGGCATCGGTCGGGGTGATGTTTTTTATCGCGATCACCATCATTGTGGGCGCAGGAAATCTCTCGGTGATGCTTCGCTAGGCGATGGTAAGAAGAAAATACTCGGGGTGGAACGATGGAAGGTTTAAAAGCATTAATAAGAAATTTGGCCTTTATACTTCTTTTAGCCACATTTTTGGAAATGCTTCTTCCCAATAAGTCAATGCGAGGTTTTGTCCAGTTGGTGATGGGGTTATTTGTGATCGCAGCTGTCCTTCATCCTCTGGCGGGTTTTATGAGCTGGGATTTTACCAATACGATTCCGGCCTGGATCGAAGTCTCTTCCGCAGATCTGCCCGTTCTTGCCCCAGGAGGCAACCCGGCGGAAGCAGGAAAATCAGCAGTAAGAGAACAGTATCAAAAAATTCTGGTCAGCCAGATTCAGGCTTTGGTCGGAACCATCGATGGAGTTGCCGGTTCTGAGGTAAATATTACACTGGAAAAAGATGAAGATGGATTTAACGATTATCCCAGAATTCTGAAAATCAACATCTTATATAGTGAAAAAACGGGGACTATTATCCCGGTTAATCCAGTTGAACCTGTCATTATCGGAGGGGACCCCGGCAAAAAAGGTAATATTTCTGATTCCGGCAAAGCCCAGCAGATCAAAAAACAGGTTTCGTCTCTTATGCAGATACCGGAAGACGTCATCACAGTGCGAGAAAAAACGTAAAGAATAAGTAAGGAATAATAACAGTTTTCATACCGCTGCGGCAAGCCAGCAAGACATTTTCGAGGAGGGAAAATAATGGGTTTTTTCAAGGAAGGATTTACTGAAAAAATAGTATTGTCGGTCGTTTTATTAATTGTGGTTGCAGGGATATTTATTTATACTGCCAAAGATAATCCGGCAAAGCTTTCCCTGAAAACCGAAGGAAATACTGTATCTGCTCCTGCAGACAACTCGGGTATTTCTTCCTTAGAAAAAAATCTGGAAGAAAAAATCTCCACAAGTTTGGAAAGTATTAAAGGAGTTGGAAAAACAAAAGTACTTGTGACTTATACTTCCGGTCTGAGGAAAGAATTTGCGAAAAATGAGAGCACATCGAAAAAATCTTCAAAGGAAACAGATAAGGACGGCGGCACCCGGGAAACCGTAGAGGATACGATAACCACCAATATTGTCATCTCAGGAAATACCAATCCTTTGATTGTCGTTGAACAACGGCCTCAGGTAGATGGTGTTCTTATCATAGCCCAGGGGGCTAGTGATCCCAAAATTAAGGAACAAATTTTTGAAGCAGTGAAAACGCTCCTCAATATTCCGCCGGCAAAAGTTAGTGTTGCGCCTATGGGAGGGGTATAAGTGGAAAGGAAGAAAGTGATTCTATCCATAGGCCTGGTGTTGGGGCTGGGATGCGCCGGTTTCATTGCAATGAATCTCAAAGATAAGGATATCATGGCAATGGGAAAAATAAACGGAAATACGCGGCCCGATGAAATTATCGTGGATATGGCTTCAGGTGAAAAGGAGATCGGGTTTTCCTCCGAGATCATTGATTTAACCGATGATACAGGACAAAACTATTATGTGAATTACCGGATTAAGAGAGAGCAGTTCCGCCAAGAGAACAAGGACATGCTCCGGCTTCTCCTGGAATCCGATATCCGGCAAACACGGGAACAAGCCCAACAGCGCTGGCTGGAGCTGAGTAATAAGGTCAGCAAAGAAGGAGAAATTGAAAATGTGATTAAAATGAAGGGTTTTAAAGATGTTGTATGCGAGGTCAATCCCCAAAAAGCTTCTATAACCGTTTTGGCACAGCAGCTCACGCTGCGGGAAATATATATTATTAAAAAAATTGCGGCTGACGTTACGGGTTTTTCTGCAGACAATATTCAGGTAGCGGCGAGAGCATAGTCACAGGACTGAAATGGCCGGGTACTTGCTGTAGCCGGGTATTCTGATATAATAAAAATGAGGTTATAGCTGGAAAAATCAGATGAGGTGTAATAGATAATGGAAAATAGCAGAACAGAAAACCCGATCGGTTCGGTTAGGATTGCCGATGAAGTTGTAGAAGTAATCGCCGGGATGGCTGCTTCCGAAGTTGAAGGGGTAGCGGAAATGAGCGGCGGGTTTGTCGGAGACTTAGCGAATATGCTGGGTAGAAGCAAAAACGTTTCTAAGGGAATCAAAGTAGAGGTCGGCGAAAATGAAGCTGCAGTTGATTTGTTCCTGGCAGTGGATTACGGGGTGTCAATTCCTGATGTCGCCCAAAAAGTACAGGAAGCGGTGAAAGAAGCCATCGAAGGAATGACAGGGTTGTCGGTATTGGCAATTAATGTTCATATCCAGGGAATTGCTTTTAAGAACACGGCTGAGGTTAAGGAGATTAAAGAAAATTAACGCTTTGAAAAAATTGCTCTGTTTATTATTGAGAAACCAACCGTTTTCGTTTCATAAACCATTTATGTTCAGGCTGAAGTCCGGAGAATTAAGGATCAATCATGTTGCTGTAAAGGACATTGTCAAACAGAGCGCATCAGGAATAGATGGATTACGGAAGTCCGGCAGCCTCATCCGGACCAAAGAAGACGGCATAGAAATATCCGTCTTATGTCAGCTAGATGAAGGGGTTGGACCTTCACTTATTTCTGAAAAAATCCGGGACACAGTAACCCGAGATATAGAACAGTATTCCGGAATAAGGGTAAAAGAGGTGAAAGTGCTGCTCAGTCCTCAACGCTGGGACTTTACGGCAAAGAAAAAATGAACAACCATTGGGGGAGAATCGGGGAAAAACTAAATCACTTTTTTTTCTGGTGTCTTGAAAAACATCCCGGAAAGCTGATTGGTTTTTCAATCGGTTTTACCACTGCGCTGGCAATTATTATCTTTGGATTTTGGCAGACCATCTTGCTTGCGGGATTATCTTACATCGGCTACACGGTAGGAAGCTGGTGGGATGAAGGAGAATTCCCGATCTGGTTGACGAAACTGTTACATACAATTACACTGAAGGGCAAATGATAACTTTTAGAAAAATCAGCGCGGAGGCAATTGATGAGCAGGAGATTGGCGCGGGAAACCGCACTTCAGGTTCTTTACCAAATTGATATAACCGGTGAAACCCAAAATATCCAGGAAATTATTCAAAATTGGGCAGCTGAATTTAATGTGTCAGCAAAAAACATGGGTTTTACCCAACAATTGGTAATAGGAACGATAGAGAAAAGAGAAGACATTGACCAGAAAATTTCCCGGACTGCGCACGAATGGGCCTTGGACAGGATGAATACTGTAGACAGGAACCTCATGCGTCTAGCTATCTATGAAATGAACTACTGTCCGGAAACACCGCAGAAGGTCACTCTGAATGAAGCCATTGAAATAGCCAAAAGGTTCGGGGGAGAAGATTCTGCCAGGTTTATCAACGGGATCTTAGACAAAGTGATGGATGCTTCTGAAAAATTGGAAAAAGAGCATAAGGGAAATGGTGAATGATGTTTTTAGGGATCGATACGAGTGCTTATACCTCATCTGCTGCTGTCGTGGATGACAATAAACAGGTTGTATGGGAATATCGCCGTCTCCTGGAAGTATCGGCAGGGGAGAGGGGACTGGCACAGTCGGAAGCATTATTTCAGCATGTACAGGTTCTTCCTGAGATCATAGCAATGATGCCGTCCACGTATTGGTCCGAAATCCAAGGAGTAGGGGTAAGTTCAGCTCCGAGACCTGTTTCCGGTTCCTATATGCCTGTTTTTACCGCAGGAATGGCAATTGCTGCTTCGATCGCCGCAGCATTAAGGGTCAAATTATTTCAGACAAGCCATCAAGAAGGTCATTTGGCTGCCGGAATCCGGTCCGCTGAAGGTTTAATGGCTGAAGAATTTCTGGCCGTACATCTGTCGGGCGGTACAACAGAAGTATTAATCGTTAAAAAAAGTGAGCCTGGGCGATATGATCTTCAGATTTTAGGAGAGTCAAATGACCTGCATGCAGGTCAATTTATTGACCGCATAGGAGTCAGTATGGGTCTTTCTTTCCCGGCGGGTAAGGAATTAGAGAGGCTGGCGTTGAAAGCCGCGCCGGGATCAGCTTCGCTGCTTCCTTCTTCCGTGAAAGGTTATGAAATGAGTTTTTCAGGGGTAGAGACTGCAGTTCAAAGAATGATACAGGCGAACAAAAGATCCTCAGATTTGGCCAGGGCTGTAGAAGGATGTATTGTGAGGACCCTTGCCAAAGTTTTAGAAAAAGCGGTAAAGGAAACAGGTTTGGAGAATATCCTTGTTGTTGGCGGAGTATCGGCGAACCAATACATTAGAACCGAACTGGCACGGAAATTAAGTCAGTGCTCACGGTTATTCTGGGCGAAAACGGAATGGTGTTCCGACAATGCCATGGGTGTAGCGATACTGACACAAGAAGCCTTAGGGCACAGGAATTCATAACAAAAAATTTATTTCACTTGACAGATTTCCTAAATAATTTGTAATATTTATGGTGGGTATTGCTTTATTATCACGAATAACTTTTCTAGTCACAAAAATTCGTGACGAATTTTGCATTAATTTTTGTAATTTCTGAGGAGGAGTAAAAGTGTACAGCGTAGTGAAGAGAAGACAGCTATCCGACACAATCGTTTTACTTGAAGTCGCAGCACCGGCTGTCGCCCAAAAAGCCAAACCGGGAGAGTTTGTCATCGTAAGGCAGAATGAAGATTCAGAAAGAATTCCTTTGACAATCATGGATTTCAGCTCTGAAAAAGGAACAATCACGATTGTGATCCAAGAAGTTGGTTATTCATCTGCCCTCATTACCAGAATGCAAGAGGGGGATGCTTTTATTGATTTCGTAGGACCTCTTGGACAAGCTACAGAGATTGAGAATTACGGTACCGTTTTATGTGTAGGCGGCGGTGTGGGGATTGCTCCTGTACATCCGATTGCCCGCGGCTTAAAAGAGGCAGGCAATAAAGTTATTTCTGTTCTCGGTGCCAGAAACAAGGAACTGTTGATCCTTGAAGAAGAAATGAGAGCAGCCAGTGATGAAGTTGTAATTACAACAGATGACGGTTCCTATGGGATGAAAGGTTTTGTCACTCATGGGATCCAATCCGTCTTGGATAAAGGGGTTAAGATTGATGCCATCTGGGCAATTGGACCTGTAATTATGATGAAATCCGTTGCCAACTTTACCAGACCGCTTGGAATTAAAACCATTGTCAGCATGAACCCGGTTATGGTGGACGGAACGGGAATGTGCGGTGCTTGCCGTTTAGATGTTGGCGGAGAAACTAAATTTGCCTGTGTAGACGGACCGGAATTTGATGCTCATAAAGTGGATTTCGATCTGGCGATGAAGCGTTCTGTTTTTTTCCGCAATGAAGAAGCCGCTGCATATCATCAAGTTAAATGTCAGTGCGAAAAGGAGGGCAAATAGAGATGGCTTCAAAAGCACCACGTCATGAAATGCCCTGTCAAGATCCTATTGTCAGAGGAAAAAATTTTAGTGAAGTTGCTCTGGGCTATACAACAGAAACTGCTATTGAAGAAGCCAAACGCTGTGTTCAGTGCAAAAAACCGAAATGCGTTGAAGGTTGTCCCGTCAACGTCAGTATCCCACAATTCATTGAAAAAGTCGCTGAAGGGGAATTCCTCGAAGCAGCTAAAATACTCAAAACGAAGAATACCCTTCCCGCCGTCTGTGGACGTGTCTGCCCGCAGGAATCACAGTGCGAGTCCAAATGTTTGCTTGGCATTAAAGGGGAATCCGTTGCAATCGGCCGTCTGGAACGTTTTGTCGCAGATTACGAAATGGCTAACGGAACCGGTAAATTTGCAAAACCTACTCCCAGCGGGAAGAAAGTTGCTATTATCGGAGCCGGCCCTGCCGGTCTGACCTGTGCGGCTGAATTGGCCCGTGAAGGTCACGCAGTGACTGTTTTCGAAGCGCTTCATGTTGCCGGCGGCGTCTTGATGTATGGAATTCCTGAATTCCGTCTTCCTAAAGCCATTGTACAAAAAGAAATCAGCAGTTTGAAGGATATGGGTGTTGAGATCCTGGTCAATCAAGTAGTAGGTAAAGTAACATCTGTTCAGGAACTGATGGAAAGCGGCTATGACGCTGTATTTATCGGAACCGGAGCAGGTCTCCCATACTTTATGAATATTCCTGGGGAGAATTTAAACGGTGTTTATTCTGCTAATGAGTTTTTAACCAGATCCAACCTGATGAAAGCTTATAATTTTCCGGCTAATGCAACTCCGGTTAAAGTCGGGGAACAAGTAGCCGTTCTCGGCGGCGGCAACGTTGCCATGGACGCAGCCAGAACGGCCCTCCGTCTTGGTGCGAAAGATGTCTACATTGTATACCGCCGTTCTATGACCGAGCTTCCTGCCCGTGCCGAAGAAGTTCATCACGCTGAAGAAGAGGGAATTCAGTTCAAAATTCTGACTAACCCTGTTCAGATCAACGGTGATGAAAACGGCAATGTTAAGAGCATGACTTGTCTGAGATACGAACTTGGTGAGCCTGATGCCAGCGGCCGCCGCAAACCGGTTCCGATAGAAGGTTCTGAGTTTGAACTTCCTGTCCAAACTGTTGTTGTATCCATCGGCCAAGGACCTAACCCCTTGGTTACCACGACAACCAAAGGATTGGCTCTTAATAAACACGGTAATATCGCTGCGGATGAAAACACGATGGCTACATCGATTCCCGGTGTATATGCCGGCGGAGATATTGTTACCGGTGCAGCAACCGTTATTCTGGCCATGGGTGCCGGAAAAACCGCAGCCGCTTCGATCAATGAGTATCTGAAAACCAAATAAGCATCTTTAAGTCATCCTATAGAGAACGTGGGACCTGAATTGAAAGATAGCTGCTAACATTCGTTGGCGGCTATCTTTTATCATATTATTAATAACAATTTTGTCTTATAATAATAACACGTATCCAAGGTGTAATATTTGGTGTATTTGGAGGTGTTGGCCATTGATATCCGGCATTTGGAGTATTTTGTGGAAGTAGCCCGGCAAAAAAGTTTCAGCAAAGCGGCTGGAAAGTGCAATGTATCCCAATCCACTATCAGCAAAATGATTAAGGATTTGGAAGAAGAATTGGGAACCGCTCTGTTTAACCGGACTTCCAAATATGTTCAATTAACTGATACCGGTACTGTTTTTTTAGACCAGGCCCAACAGGTTGTAATTATGTTTCAAAATCTCAAAACTGAGTTTGAAAATAAAACGAAGATAGAAAAAGGGAAGATTTCCATTGGCTTGCTTCCTATTACCGGTACTACCATTTTCGCTGAACTGCTGGGTGAATTTAAAAAGAAATACCCGCAGATTGAAATCAATCTTTCTGAACACGGCTCCAAAAAAGTCGCACAGGATATTCAAGACGGAACTTTGGATGTCGGGGTAGTCTGCAGTGTACCGGATATTCAATATTTCGATTCTTTTTCTTTTGCCAGGGACCCTTTGTCTGTGATTATCTCCTCCCGGAATCCCTTAAGCTGTTTGCCTTCAATCGGGCTGAAAGCACTGTCCAACGAGTCATTTGTCCTATATAGCAGTGAATTCAGCCTCCATGACGAGATTATCAATAAGTGCAGAAATGAAGGCTTCTCTCCCAACGTTGTTTTCGAAACATCTCAATTTGAGCTTATGACACAAACGGTGGCCGCTAACTTGGGAATAGCATTTTTACCGAGCACGCTTTGCAGGGAATTAAATTCCCGGGGTATTGTCTCCATCCCGCTGACTGACCCGCAAGTGATCCATAACATGTCTATTATTTGGAAAAGAGGTCGTTCCATGTCCTATGCCGCAGGTTTATGGCTGCAATTTGCCAAAAGATTTTTCAATCAAACAACGTAGAAATGTAAGATATTATATGGAAAAAAATAGCTTCCCATTAGAAGAATTCACTGAAACGGGGCTGTTGCAAAAACGACTAATCGTCGGCTAAGTTTTGTAACAGCCCCGTTTTGTTCATAAGTATTAACTATGCACAAAATGAATAGTTAATATAAAAACTATGTATTTTACAAATATATAGATGGGAAGTAGAATAAATTTAGAAAGGAGAGGAGCTTATGATTCACTGGTTACGTGTGATTCCACAAATTACATTGCTTTGGGTAATTTACCAGTCCGGAAATTTTTTGGCAAAGATATCTCACTTGCCTGTGCCCGGCAATGTTTTAGGAATGGTTCTCTTATTTATTCTACTGCTGACCGGAGTTATACCCATAGCTTGGGTGGAAGACGGAGCGGACTTATTGCTCAAACATCTTGCTTTCTTCTTTATCCCTATCGCAGTAGGATTAATGCAATGGATTGGTTTGTTTGAACTAAGCGGTGTTCAACTGATATCGGCTATTTTCCTTGGCTCCTCGGCCTGCATTTTGGTTATGGGTACGGTGTCCAAGATATTTGCCGGCATCCGTTCAGGCAAAGGAGGAATTTAAATGAATTTGCTGCTCGTATTTATTACGATTGCTGTTACGATAGGTGCCTACCTTTTGAGTCGTTTTCTTAGCCAGCGTTATCCCCACCCTCTCGTAAACGTAGTATTCCTCAGTACAGCAATGATAATCGCCGTTTTCATGGTATCCGGTATCAGCATTAGTCAATACCAGCCAGGTCAGAATATGATGACCTTCTTTCTGGGACCGGCGACAGCTGCTTTAGCCATCCCTCTGTACCGCAACCGCAAGATTTTGACGGAAAATTTAATTTCGGTAGTCATAGGGATCGTTTCAGGAACTACGGTCAATATGGCGACTACCGTATTGGTGGCCAAACTGCTGGGTTTAAGCAAGGTTACGGTGATATCGCTGGCGCCGAAATCAGTAACCGTACCTATTGCCGTAAGCATTTCTCAGTTCTTGGACGGTGACCCGTCCCTTACTTCTGTTTTTGTCATTGCAACTGGGATTTTAGGTACTTTTTTAACTCCCATTCTGCTTAATCTGTTTAAAGTCACCAATCCGCTGGCACGCGGAATTGTTTATGGAACCACCGCCCACGGGCAAGGCACTGCTACGGCTTTGGCAGAAGGATCTGTTCAGGGTTCGATGTCCGGGGTGGCGATGGGCCTGGCCGCGATTTATACTTCCTTTGCTGCTCCGTTTCTGGTCAGCCGTTTACTAGGCTAAAGTCAAAATGTGTTTACAGCGAAAAGTAAATAATGACTGTTGATTTGAATCATAAAATTGGTTATATTATTGGAAATTAGAAAAATAAATATTTCATGAAAGAAGGGTTCAAATTGGCCGGAATTCTTGATGGGAAAGGGATAGCCGCAAAGATAAAAGAGGAATTAAAAACAGAGATTCAACAGTGGAAAGAAAGTAATATTCAGCCGTGTCTTGCTGTGATCTTAACAGGAGATGATCCTGCTTCTGTTTATTATGCGAAAGCCAAGCAAAAGGTTTGCGAGAATCTGGGGATGGAATATCGGTTTATCAATTTGCCAGGGGACACAGGGGAAGAGGAAATTCTCAGGAAGATCGGAGAACTGAATGGGGATACGACAGTTCACGGTATCATGGTGGAACTCCCCTTGCCCAAACATATCAATTCCAAAAAGGTTGCAGCATCCATACTGCCGGAAAAAGACGTTGACGGGGTACACCCGGTTAACCGGGGTGCCATCCTTAGCGGAGACGAAGGCTTATTCCCCGCTACTCCCCAGAGCTGCATTGAGCTCCTGCTTAGATCGGGAGTTCAGATCGAGGGGAAACATGTTGTTATTGTCGGCCGGGGAGAAACCGTGGGAAAACCTTTGGTTTTTATGATTTTAAAATACAATGCTACAGTGAGTATCTGCCATTCCAAAACCCCGGATCTATCCGCTTTTACCCGTCAGGCAGACATTTTGATCGTTGCAGCAGGCAGACCCAAACTCGTCAAAGCTGATATGGTTAAACCGGGAACTATCGTTGTAGATGCTGGAATCAACGAAACGGAGCAGGGGATGTGCGGGGATGTCGATTTTGAGGAAGTGCAAGAGATTGCCCGGTTAATTTCACCGGTTCCGGGCGGGGTAGGGTCTCTGACCACTACGCTTCTACTAAAGAATGTTTTAAAGGGATTAGCTATTCAGCAAAAATTATCGAAATAAATTTGCTGAAAATGACGCAAACCTATTTAAATAGTTGAAGGAGGACAATGTCAATGTCGGAAAGTGTATGGAGCTGGGATATCGACCGTTTTCTCAATGAATCAGCCAGTTCTTCGCCTACCCCCGGAGGAGGCAGCATATCTGCCTATGCAGGAGCATTAGGAGCTTCTATGGTTTGCATGGTTGCCAATCTTACGATAGGCAAAGAAAAATATAAAGCCGTGGAAGCTGAAGTTGCCGAAATTCTGGGTCAGGCCGAAATTTGTCTGGAAGGACTGAAATCCGGTTTAACAAAAGATATCAACGTCTTCAATAAGTTCATGGATGTTTTAAAAATGCCGAAAGAAACCGATGGACAAAAGGTTACCCGGGAGCAAAGAATGCAGGAAGTACTCCGTGAAGCCACGGATTCACCGGTGGAAGTCGCCAGGAAGAGTTTCATGGTACTCCAGCTTGCCCAAAAGCTGGCACCTATTGGGAATAAAGGAGCTATCAGTGATGTGGGGGTTGCTGCTTATCTCGCCGAGAGTGCAATTAATTCAGCCCTGCTCAGTGTTGATATCAACCTGCCGCAAATCAAAGATATTTCTTATGCCGCTGAGATCCAGAAAGAATGCCAATCTATGAAAACATCGGCCGCTGACATCCTCAAGGATACAGTTCGAATTGTTAAAGAAAGATTAGTTTGACTTCGCGGGAATTAAAGAGTATATTTTTTATAAGATTGTAGGCATGAAAATCATCATTAGCGTACAATCTTTTTATTTTTATGCAGGAAAACTGCAAAGGACGGTGAGAAAACTGGACGGAGACGGTTACGGCAGTAAAAATAAATATAAAATTACACAGCAGGAAAGAGTCTCGTTTTCTCCAATGCGTCAACTGTGGTTAATATTTTAGCCTTACCATAGATTCTGAGAACTTTTTCCTGCGGAAATTGGGGTGAAACTGTGCTCAGAGTCTACAAAAATGATGGTGTTACCTATCAGGAACTGGCAATTGAAAATCTGGCAAGAAATATGTGGATTAATCTCATCGGCCCCACTGCGGATGAGTTAATGCTTGTGGCGGAAAAAACCAAAGCGCCGGCAGACTTTTTAAAGGCAGCGCTGGACGAGGAAGAACGGCCTCGTATTGAAATTGAAGATGATTTTGCGCTTGTTTTGATAGATATTCCTATTATGCTGAGCGAAACTAACTATGATACTTTGCCTTTAGGCATCATTCTTACACCGGAAAACATGATTACGGTCTGTCTGGAGAGTAATCCGGTTGTTCTGGAATTTAATGAATATAACAGAAGATCTTTCAATACAGCGAAAAAAACAAGGTTTCTTTTTCAAATCTTATATAAATCAGCAACTTATTACTTAAGGTATATCCGGCAAATCAGCAAACTCAGTGAACAGATTGAAGTACATTTGCGGAAAACCATGAAAAATAAAGAGCTGTTTGAGCTAATGGACCTCCAGCAAGGTTTGACATATTTTACTTCTTCCTTGCGGTCAAACGGGATTGTCATGGACAGGCTGCTCAGGGTTCGATCCAACAGCCAGAGCCGTAACCTCATTCAAATCTATGAAGAAGATGAAGATCTCCTGGATGATGTTATCATTGAAAACAACCAGGCAGTCCAGATGGTAGAAATGTACAGCAGAATCATATCCGGTATGGCAGATACCTTTGCCTCTATTATTTCCAATAACCTAAATATGGTTATGAAATTTTTAACTGCTATGACCATTATTCTGGCAATACCCACAATGATCGCGAGCTTTTGGGGAATGAATGTCGAAGTTCCTTTTGGGGTATCGAATCCGCATGGATTTTGGATCGTAGCTGCTATTATCTTCGTACTTACAGGTGCTACAACTTTTGTACTGATGAGAAAGAATATTCTCTAACTTGAAAGCAACACAAACCCTGTACCATCAAGTACAGGGTTTTGACGTCCAAGGAAGGACTAATGCCGCGACAGGTTATACCGGAGTCCGGTCAAAATAAATACTTTTTTCACTGACACTCAAAAGGGTCCCAACAGCAATATCGCCTTCAATTAGGCCGATTTTTTTCGCTGCAGCACCTACGCTGTACATCATCCGGTTATCCACGTTTAATAGACCAGCCGTTTTTGCAGCCGAACCAAGCGCTATTCCTAAGTCAATCAATCTCCAGGCACATAATGGGCCTTTAAATTCCGGTCCTTCCTCACTTTTGAGCATACTGCATTCCGGCTGCCCGCAAGCTCCGCAATTTAATCCAACGGGTTTGGAATCTTTTAAAGAGATTAAAACTAACGCTTGTGAGTTTTTAACATTTTCCCCGTCCCGACGGAAAGTTTTTTTGCCGGTTTCCTCACAGTAACGTATCATCTCTTGAGAAAGCGAATTGAGAATATCCGGCTCCGTTATGATTTTGATGTCGAGGAAGCTTTTTCCCTTCGCTTTAGGGGCTGTAACGGCAGATAAGGACATAAGTTCTGAAACGGTCTTTAGAATTTCCATTTATTTTTCCTCCTTTTTATTCCGGAATGATATTCAAATTATAGAAAAATATTTAAGGTTTGTCATTACATATCTATATGCTAAGGAATGAGGTGTACTCCCTTGTCGGATAGTATCTTAACCGTTTCTGAAGTGAATCAGGAAATTAACGATGCCCTAAAGAGAAACCCGAAGCTATGGAATTGTTGGGTAACAGGAGAAATATCCAATTTTAAAGACCATATACCGTCCGGACATTGGTATTTTACCTTAAAGGATGAGTATGCGGGCATTAAAGCCGTCATGTTTAGAACAAGAACGGTTGCTACCGGATTTAAGCCCCAGAACGGGATGAAGGTGTTAATCCGCGGTAGCGTCAAACTGTATGAAAAAGACGGAAATATTCAACTTTATGCAGAGGAAATTTATCCAAGCGGTATCGGTGCTTTATATCTCGCTTTTGAAAAATTAAAGGACCAACTGTCTGTTGAAGGATTATTTTCTCCTGAAAGGAAAAGACCCATCCCAAAGTTTCCTTCTAAAATTGCAATTGTAACGAGCCCTACCGGTGCCGCGCTAAGGGATATACTGCATATCGCCAGAAGACGGAATCCCAATATTTCCTTACTCATCGTCCCTTCTGCAGTGCAGGGAGATGCCGCCCCCGGGGAAATTGCCGGGGCCATTGAAAAGGCCAATAGCTATGGGGATATTGATTTGTTGATCATCGGGAGGGGCGGCGGTTCCTTGGAAGAACTCTGGGCCTTTAATACGGAAGAAGTAGCCAGGGCTATCGCCAAATCTGAAGTTCCGGTGGTCTCGGCAGTGGGTCATGAAATTGATTATACCATTGCAGATTTTGTCGCTGATCTGAGAGCTCCTACCCCTTCGGCAGCGGCTGAAATGGCAATACCGGTGCTTGCGGACTTACATGCCAATGTGGCGTATTATGCAGAAAAGCTCAGGACGAGAATGAATTATCTTTTAGAACAAAAACATCACCGTCTTCAAGTACTTATCTCGGAAAACAGCCTGGTAAGACCAGGTTGGATCATCGAACAGTCAAGGCAAGATTTAGATGTCCGCTGCCAGCAGTTGCAAGAGGCAATGACTGGATTTGTCACCGAAAAAAGTGGTATACTTAAGCTATTGAGCGCCAAACTTGATTTATTGAGTCCTCTTGCTGTTTTAGGCAGAGGGTATACCCTCGCTTATGACGCTAAAGGCTGTGTCGTCAAATCAATGAAGCAAATCAAGGAGGGAGATTCTTTATCGCTCAAATTCAGGGATGGGTCTGCCGGTTGTTGTGTGAACCGGGTTGAAAATAGTTAAAACCGACTTGGAAATATTTTTAATAGGGTGATGTAGGTATGAATAAGGATGAACTGAAGCAAAGCTTAACTTTCGAAACGGGAATACAAAGGTTGGAACAGATTGTAAGAGACCTCGAACAAAATAACATTTCTTTGGATGAGGCCCTGGAACTGTTTGGGGAAGGAATCAGGCTTGTAAAAAGCTGTAATATTATCCTGGATTCGGCAGAAGCTAAAGTAAAAGTACTGTTGGAAGACGGTCAGGGACAATTGGTTACAGAGCAATACGTTTCCGGAGAAAACTAACATGTTTCATCAGAAATATCAGAGTTACCTCGACTTAATCGAAGACTGCTTAATACATTTACCGTTCACTGATAATTTGATCTGCCAAAGTATGAACTACTCTTTAGTTGGGGGAGGGAAAAGGGTCAGACCTGTTCTCGCCCTCGCTTGCGTTGAAATCGTGGGGGAGCGTCCTGAAAATTTTGTCAGAGAAGCCGCCGCACTTGAATTGATTCATACCTACTCCTTGATTCATGATGATCTGCCTGCTATGGACAATGATGATTTTCGCAGAGGAAAACCATCTAATCATAAAGCCTTTGGCGAAGCTGCCGCAATTTTGGCCGGGGATGCTTTACTGACATTTGCCTTCGAGATGTTATCACAGTCTTTAGAAATTGGACCGGAAAAACAGTTAAGGGTCATCCGGGAAACGGCGCAAGCTTCGGGGTGGCAAGGCATGGTCGGCGGTCAGGTCTTGGATACGGTAGGCAACGGTCAAAAAAGCGGGCTGAAAGAGATTGAAAGTATTCACCGGATGAAAACAGGGGCCTTACTGACAGCATCAGCCCGTCTTGGCGCCATTCTGGGGGGCGGAACTGAGGAAGAAATTCAATGCCTGTCAAAATATGCTTCTTATCTTGGACTGGCGTTTCAGATTAAGGATGATATCCTGGATATTGTAGGGGAAAGCCAAATACTTGGCAAGCCGGCCAGAAGTGATGAAAAGCTGCAAAAACCGACTTATCCTGCCATCCTGGGCTTACAAGGCGCTGATGATTGCTTGAAAAGGACCATCGCATCGGCTAAGGATGCTATAGGATATTTTGGTTTTAAGGCAGAATTTTTGTCCGAGTTAGCCGATTATGTTGGAAAGAGAGATCACTAGAACACAATAAACCCTATTTCATAGGATAGTGTGCAAGGACTTACATGTAAATATTACAAAGTAATAAGGATGGCGACAAAGGATGAATAATTTGTCCAAAATAGTGTATAACAATACCTTATGGGTTGCTCTGCTTGCTTGGATACTAGCTCAGGCGGCAAAGATCATTATTAATTTTTTGCTGGAAAGGAAATGGGACTTCCGGCTCTTAATAAGTTCGGGAGGGTTTCCCAGTTCTCACACCGCTATCGTTTCATCCTTATCGATCAGCATTGGCAAGACACAGGGGTGGGATTCCGGACTTTTTGCGATTGCTGTGGTTCTGGCCATGATCGTTATGTACGATGCCGCAGGTGTCCGCAGAGCGGCAGGGAATCACGCGCGTGTTATTAATTATTTGGTAGAGTGGACAAGACAGCTGCAGGCTGACCGTTTGGCAGATAACCTGCAGCAGGAAAGATTAAAAGAACTGATTGGGCATACTCCCTTTGAAGTATTCGGCGGTGCCATTTTGGGGTGTGCAATTGCTTTGATATTTTAGACCTATTACAGGAGGTAGAAAAGGTCTTTGGCAGTTAAAAAAAGTAGAAACATCCAATATATGGTTTTTGTTTTCTTTGTGACATTTGTGGTTGCGGTTCTTTTAGGAGGAGGCACTGAAGCGGTCTTAAGGTTTTTACCCGTAAGCCTTACCTGGATTTTTTTAATCATTGTGATTGTCACCGGCATTATTTTTGATATTATCGGAATCGCAGTGACAGCGGCAGACGAAGCACCTCATCATGCCCGGGCGGCAAAAAAAGTATTCGGCGCGAAACAGGCCGTCTTTCTCATTAAACGATCGGACAAGGTCGCCAACTTTGCCAATGACATTGTTGGAGACATTACAGGCACTTTGAGCGGTGCGATGGGGGCTGCCATTGTGATTAGACTAGCAAACTATTACTCCTTTTTAGATAATTGGAAAGTACTGCTTAACATATTATTCTTAGGAGTAATCGCTTCTTTAACGGTTACCGGGAAAGCTTGGGGGAAGACCTTTGCAATTTACCAAGCAAATCGAATCGTGGATATTACAGGCAGGGTAATTGCCGGATTGGAAAAGTATTCCGGGTTAAATCTTACCGGAGTCAACAAAAAGGGAGGAAAATAACTTGGGACTTCTTGACAAAATCAATTCTCCTGAAGATCTAAAGGAATTAAACCAAGAAGACCTGACTGCATTAGCGGAGGAGATCCGGCAGGAAATGATAGAAGTTGTGTCTGTCAACGGGGGTCATCTTGCCTCAAACTTAGGGGTGGTTGAATTAACGATTGCTTTACACAGAGTCTTTCATTGCCCGGAAGACAAAATTGTTTGGGATGTCGGACATCAGAGTTATGTCCATAAGGTTTTGACCAGCCGAAAAAAACAATTTCGTACAATTCGGAGATTTCACGGGTTGGCGGGGTTCCCTAAGCGTACAGAAAGCGAATATGACTGTTTTGATACCGGGCACTCCAGTACATCTATTTCTGCGGCATATGGGTTTGCCAAAGCGCGAGATATGTTTAAAGAGAATTATCATGTTATCGCCGTCATTGGAGATGGGGCCATGAGCGGGGGTATGGCCTATGAGGCGCTCAATGATGCAGGAAACAGTGATGCAAATTTGATCGTGGTGTTAAATGACAACGAGATGTTTATCTCGCAAAATGTCGGGGCAATGTCCTCTTATCTTAATAAAATACGAACGGCCCCGTTCTATGATAAGAAGAAAAAAGACTTGGGAAATTTTCTGAAAAATATACCGGTCATTGGTTCATCCGTGGCCAAAGCTGTAGGGAAGGTGAAGGATTCGATTAAATACTTTCTGGTTCCCGGGATGCTTTTTGAGGAACTGGGTTTTACTTATCTGGGTCCGATCAACGGGCATGATGTTCCCGCTTTAGAAAAAGTATTTAACCAGGCGAAAATGAAGAAAGGACCTGTGCTCGTCCACGTTGTAACCTGTAAAGGCAGGGGATATGAACCCGCCAGTAAAAACCCTGATATTTTCCACGGGGTAGGGCCTTTTTGCGTAAAGACAGGAGAAATTGTCAAGAAAGATGCCCCGCCGACCTATACCCAAGTCTTTGGTGATACGGTTTGTGAATTGGCCAAAGAAAATGAAAAGATCGTTGCTGTAACAGCGGCAATGGGCAGCGGGACAGGATTGAACGGCTTTGGCAAACTATTTCCTGACCGGTTTTTCGATGTCGGCATAGCGGAGCCGCATGCGGTTACGTTTACAGCAGCTTTGGCTTTAGCAGGAATGAAACCCGTAATTTCCATGTATTCCACCTTTTATCAAAGGGCTTATGATCAAGTTTTGCATGATATTTGCCTGCAGAATGCCAAGGTGGTATTGGCTGTGGATAGGGCAGGAGTTGTAGGGACAGATGGACCGACTCACCATGGCATATTCGATATTTCTTTTTTTAGGGCTATTCCTAACCTTACCATCATGGCCCCTAAGGATGAAAATGAGTTAAGACACATGCTTTATACCGCTTTCACTTTCGAGAATCCTGTGGCTGTCCGTTATCCCCGGTCGACCGGATTTGGGGTAAAAATGGATCAAGAATTCAAAAGTTTGGAAAAAGGAAAAGCCGAACTGCTTTGTGAAGGGAAAGATCTTACCCTGATCGGCTTTGGGCCTGTGGTCTATATGTGTTTGACAGCTGCAAAGGAATTGCAGATTAAAGGGATTCAGGCCGGGGTCGTCAATTTAAGGTATATCAACCCCATGGACCGGGAATTAATTCTGGCCGAGGTGAAGAAAACAGGGAGAGTTGTGACAGTGGAAGATCATATTCTTTCCGGAGGGATGGGGAGTGCAATCCTTGAGCTCCTGGAAAGTGAAAGATTAACGGACGTAAAAATAGATCGAATCGGTTATGCTGATTATGTTGAACACGGTGAGATTTCCGAACTTCATCAAGCCTACGGGATTTCCCCCTATAAGATTATTGAAGTCGCAGAAGCCCTGATGAAAAGATAAGCGGTGAATGAAAAGGATATGACAAGGAAAATAAGACTGGATCTTCTTCTTGTAGAAAAAGGAATGGTTGAAAGCCGGGAAAAAGCAAAATCTCTGATCATGGCGGGAAAAGTTTTCCATGAACATGAGCGGCTTGATAAACCTGGAATGATGGTTGAGGAAGACAGAAGGATTACCCTCAAAGGAGAACTTCATCCTTTTGTTTCACGCGGCGGATTAAAACTAGCCAAAGCGATACAAGAATTTGGTTTAAACCTAAAAGATAAAATCATTGCTGATATCGGTGCCTCAACCGGAGGTTTTACCGACTGCTCTCTGCAGAACGGGGCTGCCAAAGTTTATGCCATAGATGTCGGGTACGGTCAATTGGACTGGAAACTTCGCAGCGACCCCCGAGTGGTTTGTTTGGAAAGGACTAACGCGCGGTTTTTAACCGGGGAGAGTCTTCCGGAAATGGTAGATTGGGTAGTGTGCGATGTATCATTTATTTCTTTGACCAAAATTTTCCCTGCAATGTTATCTATTCTGAGGAATCAGGGGGAAGTACTCGCCTTGATCAAACCCCAATTTGAAGCGGGACGGGAGAATGTCGGGAAAAACGGTGTGGTTAAAAATCCCGAAGTGCATGCAAGTGTCATCAAAAATGTTTTGCACAATGCAGTTATCCAAGGTTTTCAGGTCAAGGGTCTCAGCTTTTCGCCTATCCGTGGGCCGGAAGGGAATATTGAATTTCTTGTTTGGCTGAAAAAGTCTGATTCAGAAGAACCATCCCTGAATTGGAACGCTATGATTGCCGAGTTAATCCGGCAAGCACAGACAGGAACGGAGTAAAATAAATGGGAAATAAAGTAGGGTTATGGGTGAATCGATCCAAAATAGATACGGAAAGTCTGACTCCCCAGTTGATTAATTGGTTTCAGTCTCAGGGATGGGAACCGATTACGGATTGGGCTGAAGACAGGACACCTGACGTAGACTTTATCCTCTCTTTAGGCGGGGACGGAACGGTTCTGGAGGCAGCGAGGGAAGCAGCTCCCGATAATATTCCCGTTCTTGGAGTGAACTATGGACGGTTGGGTTTTTTATGCGAAGTGGAGCGGGGCGAGATTTATAGCGCACTGAAAAAAGTTTTACGCAAAGAGTATACGATTGAAGAACGGCTGATGTTAATTGCATTTCTTAACAGATCTGATAAAAAACAAGAGTTTCTGGTTTTAAATGATGTTGTTTTTTTAAGGGAAAGTATGGATGCTCTTGTCACCCTGCAGGTAAAACTTTCCGGGGAACAGATTGCAAGCCCCCCGTCCGATGGGTTGATTATTGCTACGCCAACGGGGTCTACCGCATACTCCCTTTCAGCAGGGGGGCCTATCGTCAGTCCTGATGTCCAAGCCATACTGATTACTCCTTTAGCGGCACATGCCTTGTCTTCCCGCCCTATGGTCGTTTCCCACAATGAAAAAATAGATGTTATTTTAACAAGAGGCAATACCTGCAGGGTTACTTTTGACGGAAAGCAGATTATTATGATGAATCCTGGAGAATCAATCAGAATCTTAACGTCTCCGATTAAAGCAAAGTTTATCCGAATCGGAGGCAGAAGTTTTCCCAAAGTTGTTCGGGAAAAGCTAAGGGATCGCTGGCATGAATAGAATTTTAGAGTCGAAAAAACAGGAGGATATCCGATGAAAACCCGCCGACAGAAAAAAATTCAGGAACTGATTGCCAATGAGACCGTTCGCACCCAGGAAGAGTTAGCCCAAAAGCTTCTGGAAAATGGTTTTCCTGTTACCCAGGCCACGATTTCCAGGGATATTAAGGAAATGGGATTAGTTAAGGTTCCGGGACAGGGTGACGAATACCGTTATGCGGTCCGGAGCGAACTTCATCCGGTAAGCTATCAGGAAAGACTGAAGCGGATGTGCAGAGAATCAGTCGTATCTTACGATGATAGTGAGAATATCATTGTTGTAAAGACTATTCCCGGTAATGCCCAGGCACTTGCTTCACTTTTGGACAGTGCCGGCTGGCGGGAAGTTATCGGTACAGTAGCTGGAGATGATACAATATTTCTGTTGGTAAAATCCAAGGATAAGGTCAAGACCATACTTCTCAGAATTTCAGAAATGTTATAAATTTCTATGGGTGGATAACGCCATGTCTCTGTAATGCTGTCTGTCCATTACAGAGACTAATCTGGGGTTAGTCACCCAGAAAGTTGCGGAGGAGGAAAAAAATGCTGGTAGAATTGCGGATTCAAGATTTTGGCCTCATGGGAGAAGTCCAATTGGACTTGGGGCGGGGGCTTACGGTGTTTACCGGTGAAACCGGAGCAGGTAAATCTATGCTTGTCGATGCCCTCGGTCTTCTTCTCGGGGGCCGGGCAAATAACGAATTTATCCGGCATGGCAAGGATAAAGCCAGTGTTGAAGGGATTTTCTCCAACCTTCCGCAGCACATCGTTAATTTTCTGGAAGAAGAAGGGTATCCCCTCGAAGATAACATGTTGTTTCTTTACCGGGAAATCAATGATTCCGGAAGAAACCTGTGCCGCGTACAGGGAAGAACAGTACCTTTATCTCTGTACCGCACCTTTTGTGAAGGACTGATTGATATTCACGGACAGCTGGAACATCAATCCTTGCTGGTGACCGAAACACATAAGGAATTATTGGACCGGTTTGGCGGAGAAGAGCATTTACAACTACTCGGAAAAGTCCGTGAAGCAGCGATGGATTATCGGAACATTTTATCCAGGGAGCGTGAAATTCTCCGCACGGAAAGAGACCGGGAGAGAAGAGAAGAAATCCTGCGTTACCAGATTGCGGAAATAGAAAAGATAGCCCCGATTCCCGGAGAAGACATGGCTTTGGAAAAAGAAAAGAAATTTTTGCAGAATGCGGAAAAGATCGTTCATCTGGTTAATGAATCGTACGAAGAGTTATTTAACGGTTCAGACAGCATGGCCGGCATGTCTGCTTTTGACCAGATCGGAGCGGCTACCAGAAATATGGAAGAACTGAGTACGCTGGATCCCGAAAGTGATGACCTCAGTAAAGAATTAGAAAGTATTTATTATAGTCTGGAAGACTTTATTGATAAATTGAGATTTTATAAAGAACGGCTGGAATTCCAGCCGGGAAGGCTGGATGAAATTGAATCCCGTCTGGTAGAACTTCATAAATTAAAAAAATATGCTTATGATATTGAGGCTGTTCTCCCCAAAAAAGCCGAAATGGAAGCAGAACTGGATGAAATCTCTCATCTTCAGGAAGAAAAGGAGAATATCAAGCGGGAGAAAAAGGACACCCTTGCCGCATATAATAATTTGGCTGAAGAATTAAGCTTGAAGAGGGGTATGCAGGCTGAAAAAATAGAGAAGAGCCTCGCCTTGGAATTACATGATTTGGGACTGAATGAAGCCCGCGTTGAGATCATTTTTATTCCGGTAACCGAACCTTCCTCTGATGGAGCAGAACAAATCGAATTCTATTTTTCAGCAAATGTAGGCGAACCGCCGAAACCTCTTGCCAAGGTCGTTTCAGGCGGGGAAATGGCCAGATTAATGCTGGCATTTAAAAGCCTGCTATCTAAGATCGAGACAGTCGATACTTTCATTTTTGACGAAGTTGACAGCGGAGTCGGGGGGCGTACCATTCAGAAAGTCGCGGAAAAGCTGGAGCGAATTTCTGAAAACAAACAAGTTTTATGTATTACGCACTCTGCTCCTGTGGCAGCTTTTGCCGAGACTCATTTCGGAATTAACAAAGTCGTGGTTTCAGACAGGACGCTTACGCAAGTCCAAAAATTAAGTGAGAAAGAAAGAGTTCAGGAACTGGCGAGGATGCTTGGCGGCGAAAATATGGCTTTCGCGCTTGCCCAAGAACTGTGGCGGAAAAAATCCGTTTTCTAAAGATTTTCTGAAAATGCTTGGGCAATGAGCAAGTGTCCAAGGCGGTTTGGATGTATTTGATCCGGATTTAAAAGATACCTCTTTTGCCCTTTGAAGATTTGATCAAGGGGAATCAGTTCTGCCCAGTATTTTTTGACCCAGCGGGCAAGGTGAGCGTTTAGCGGACCAATAAGGTTTTGGCTTTGATCAGAATACGCTGCAAATCTTCCGCCGGGAAGCGGGTTATAGATCGCAGCAATTTTAATAACTGCATCTTTATTTATCCGGCGAATTTCTTGACCGATTAAATTGATGTTTCCGGCTGTTTCTCGGAGAATGACTTTCTGTTGGTTACGGGATCCCGATAAAATAAAAGGCAGGGCCTGCAATAAATCATTAGAGCCGATTGTGATGGTAATCATCGAAGACTGTTTGAGTAAAAAAACTAATTCGGCGTTTGATAAAAGTCGGCTCAATTCTCCAGTGGTTTGTCCGTTGACGGCTAGGTTGCAGTAGACCATACCGGGATACACCGCTGCGAATTTTTGATAAAACAATGACGCAAAAGCGTACCGGTAGCCGACACCGTAGCCGGTAGTGATAGAATCCCCAAGTGCTAGATACAAGGACATAATCATGACTCACTTTCATTTTTTGCATTATAATATGTTTGGTAAAATATGGAAGTGAGCTAATAATAAACTGTGCGCCCATTTATAAAATTTTAGAAAACATTTCACAGGATGAAGCCGTTCATTTATGGAGAACTTATTATTAGAATCAAAAAAAAATTTTTTAAATCCCTGCAGGGTATCTTACTTTTTATGATGAGGAGGTTGAAAAGCTGGAGGGAAAAACATGATAAAAAAGCAGTCGAACAGACTTATGCTCATCGGGCTTCTTTTTGTTTTTACCTTTAGTATTCAACAATCACTGGTTAATCATTACAATTCTAGTCTACTGTCCGAAAAAAATTTATTCAGTCAAATACAACTAAATAATAACCGTCCGGTCTATAATTTTTTTGGTCTTTTTTCCAATGAAAAAGAAGTCAATAAACTAAATATAGCGGTTATTCCGGGAGGGCATTCCATCGGTGTAACGTTACAAACAAAAGGCGTCTTAGTTGTGGGCTATGCTCCCATTGTCAATCAACAAGGCAACGAGGTATTTCCGGCTAAAGAATCCGGAATAGAAATTGGGGATACAATTTTAAAAATAGATAATATTCAAGCTGTTAATGATTATCAGGTAGCAGAAGAAATTGATAAGAAATGTAAAGAAAAGCAGACGATTTCCTTGGAAATCAAACACAAAGACCGGATCCTCCAAAAAAAGATTGACCCCGTATATTGTTCTGAGACCAAAAGAAACAGAATTGGATTATTTATTCGGGATGAAGCTGCAGGAGTCGGAACACTGACATTTATTGATCCAAAAACAAAAATTTTTGGTGCCTTAGGTCACGGGATTGTCGATATGGATACCAATCAGCAGATTGAATTAAGTGATGGTAAGATAATGGAATCTACCATTTATGGAATCCAAAAAGGTAAAAAAGGAGACCCGGGAGAAAAGATAGGGACATTTTTATTACAATCCAGCTTTTCAGGAAAAATTGAAAAGAATTTTAGCAGTGGAATATTTGGTTCTTGGGAAGGAAAGATGGAGAACCCTTATTTTAAAACGCCAATTCCCGTGGCGTGGAAATCCGAAATTCAAACTGGTCCTGCCAAAATCTATACCGTCATAAAAGATAATCAAATTCAAGAGTTTGATATTCGAATTGAAAAGTTGATGCCATTCCGTAATGATAACAAAGATATGATTATCCGGGTAACGGATCCTATCTTGTTGGAGCAAACCGGTGGCATTGTTCAGGGAATGAGCGGGAGTCCCATTATTCAAGACGGAAAAATCATCGGAGCTGTTACTCATGTCTTTGTTAACGATTCTTCCAGAGGTTACGGAATATCTATAGAAAAAATGCTAAGTGATTCAGGTGTTATTCATAAAGCTGCAACCGCCCTAAGGGGCGGTAATTTTTTTTTAAAGATTTCGAGAAGGAATTGTCTCACTATTGTCGAAAATATTGAGGATAATTGGTAAAATGATGCAATTTGTTTGGGGGAGTAGCGTATGGAATTAATTCGTGTATTGTTGGCTGATGATAATAGAGATTTTGTAGAAATCCTTAGGGAATATATAAATAGTCAGGAGGATATGGCCCTTTATAATGACCCCAACAAGTTAAACACGAAATTTAAAAACTAAGTTATAATGGAGACATGAGTAAGAAAAGAAGAAATCACCCACCAGAATTTAAAGCCCAGGTAGTGATGGAGCTGCTCCGGGAAGAAAAGACTGTCAATGAGCTTGCGGCCGAAC
>LNDB01000003.1 GCA_001515265.1 Candidatus Dichloromethanomonas elyunquensis | reverse complement strand
TACTTTGCGATCTTCTTGGTGTGGATGAGCCTGACTTAATATAGCTTACGTCTGACTGTGTTAGACGCTTACACTTAATTTAACTAATACTATGTGATAACATTGTCATAACAGAAAATCGGCAAGCGCCGAATAATATGGAAAACAGAGTAAATGATACAGAGTTTTAAGCTATTTTTTTAACGAATTGCTTATATGCAACGATCGTTCGCAATATGGTTACTGAACACAGAGATTTCGAGGGTAAGCTAAAGGAGTTATGTTGATAGCGTTATGATGGAAGAATCTAGATACTTAGTCATAGATTTTTCCGGCAACAATTTGGCAACAAAAAATCAGAGAACCCAGAACATATGGATAATAGATGCAATTAAAATAGCATGAGCCACAAAATCTAAACAGAATTGTTTAGAAAACGCTCCAAGTGAGCGAGTGGGAATAAGTTGCTGGTGGCTTGCTGCCAAAAAAGCGAACAAAAGCACCTGAAGCAGTACCGGCACAGGTGCTTTTTTTCAGCTTATAGTGAATTGAAAAGTAATAACAAAATAATTCAAAAAGTTATCAAAGCAAAGGATTATTAAAAATATAATAAAGGTGAATATAGGATTGTACGTGCAACGTATTGACGAAGCACATATACTGTGCTATAAAATAAATATAAAACTACAAAAGGAGTGTTTTTATATGGCTAATACAAATATCACTATTCGAATGGACGTGGAATTAAAAAAGCAGGCGGAGGAATTATTTTCTGATTTAGGATTGTCTATGACTACCGCTTTTATTGCTTTTGCAAGGCAAGCTGTCAGGGAACAGAGAATACCTTTTAATATATCTCGTAATGTACCGAATGCAGAAACAGTTGCCGCTATAGAAGAAGTGGAGAGAATGAAGCTTAATTCAGAAGCTTATAAGGGATATAGTGATGTAGATGAAATGATGAGGGAGCTTCTAAAATGAAATATACGGTGAAACCCTCTACTGTGTTTCAGAAAGATCTAAAAAGAGTTGAGAAACGCGGCTATGACCTTTCCTTAATAACCGAAGTCATTAAAATTATTGCCAGCGGTGAAGAATTACCAGCTAAGTATAAAGATCATTATTTGAGCGGTAATTACGCAAGGTGTAGAGAATGTCATATAACGCCGGATTGGTTGCTGATTTATGAATTGACAGAAAGTGACTTGATTCTATATCTCACACGAACGGGAACGCATAGCGATTTATTTTAAGATTGTCATCCTCTATTTATGCGGTCGGAGATATAGAAGTTACCGTTTTGAGGGTGCTTTTCAGTTCTTCGGACATCAGCGCCAGGCTTCGTGGAGAGTAAGTGTCTTGGCAACACTTTGGCAACAAAAAATCAGAGAACCCAGAATATATGGATAATTGATGCAATTAGAATAGCATGAACCACGAAATCTAAACAGAATTGTTTAGAAAACGCTCCAAGTGAGCGAGTGGAAATAAGAAACAATGCCTCGAGAACCTCAGTAAATCAAGGCCCGCGGGGCTTTTTTATGCGAAATGATAACAGGAAGATATCTATAATTTCTCTTCACCCGCAGATTTATTTTTTTGCCGGTATCGAACTCTGAGTTGATAATACTTGAATATAAACAATGACCCCGCGCAAAAAAGAGATGTCCCCAGACCGGCATAAAATGCTCCTAAATACAATGGATTTATCAGATTGGATCTTCGAAACAAAACACCAATCGTTACCATGAAAATTAATATGCCAAACCCTTTTCCGTCAAGAATTTTTGTCAGGTTTGTTTCTTTGTTTTCATATGCAGCAATACGGTTATAATGCTTGTTGACCATTTTAGAAAAAATCAATTTGGTAAACAGCCCAAATGTAATTAAGGAGAACGATAGAGAAAGAACAGGGGAAGCCCAGTACGTGATCATATTGGCAACTCCGATTCTTAAAACATTAAACCCCGCAATACACCAAAGCATTCCGGCAAAAATAAGCAACCGATTGCCTTTCACTTTCTTCATATCAATGCTTATCCGTTCCTTTCCTTACGTTTATCAGAAAAGTTGTTGTTTACTATTTATTATTACATTACCGGCACAATAAAATTTACATATTGAAATAAGGAGTAAAGAGCAGTCGCTAAATTGACAGATTTTATATAAATACCACTTAGGAAAATTCAGGAAAAAGAAAAAATAGAGGTTTTACCTACTGTTTCTGATAAAAGAATGAGGAAATAGATTTCAGACCGAAGTGGCTTTTGCCGAAGAGGTGTTCCGTACTGCCTGTGAAAAGGATACCGCCGATGTTTAAGGAGTCGGTAAATTTCTGATAGAGGACGTTTTTGGCTTCATCGGTAAAATAAATGACCACATTTCGGCAGGCAATAATATCAAATCCCCGGTCAAATCGGTCTGTCAACAGGTTCTGCTCCTGAAAACGGATATTTCCTTTCAAAGACTCTTTTACCTGAAATTTGTTGTCCGCAGGAGTAAAGTACTTGTCCAAGAAAGGCCTGGGGGTACTGGCGAAATCTCTTTCTTCATAATTTCCTGCGCGTGCCTGCTGCAAGACATTAATATCAATATCCGTCCCCAAAATACTATACCGGATATTTGGGAAGTATTCTGCCATAATCATTGCCATAGTATAGGCTTCCTGCCCTCCTGAACAGCCGGCGCTCCAAATTTTGAGCGATGTTTTGCCCGCTAGAAGCTCTGGAATAATTTTCTCCCTGTATACATCCCATAGTCTCAAATCACGAAAAAATTGCGTCACATTGATGGTAAGGTGTTTAAAAAAAGCATCGTAAAGGTTGCTGTCGCAGTCTAATGCTTTCAGAAAGTCCGTATAGTTATCTTTATATTCGTGAGTCGCCATAAAATTATTGATACGGCGTTTCATTTGATTTTCTTTATAATAATTCAAATCAAGTCCGCTCAAACTCTGAAAAGCTTTGACGAATTTTTCGTAGTCGTTAATAATGCCAAAGTAAGCCGCCAAGTCCACTCCCCCCTAATTCTATGTAAATAAATCAATGATAAGTCCCTTAATTTCATCTATCTTTGCCAGTATTTTCATGGGTTCTGCCTGAGAAGAAAGTACTTGTTCACCCAGCGCTTCAAGCACCCGGTCTATTTGGGTGACCCTTGCCATGACTTTCGGCTGACCGCGATAGTCCCAGACCGTTTCTTCCTGCATGTTTCTGCTTTTTCCCAAAGTAGATTTCAGGAAACGTTTTACGATATTCTTGAATTCGATCAGATCATGTACCGACATGGTTTCCGATAGCTTTTTGCCCTGCTGGTCAAGACGGGTCAGAAAAAATTCCAGTTCCTGGCTTTGCAGACTGCCGGTATGTGATAAAATATTGCTAAACTCAGAATTTTTTTTTCCGATGCTTGATTGAAGGCTAACGTTTACGGTTTTGGACTGGCTGGAGTTGTTTACCCTTAATGACATAGATACTCCTCCCGAAAGGAAAATCAAAACATCATGAAATCACGCCGGACTTTTTTCAAAATACTTGCCGGAACAGTGGCTTTTATCCTGCCTTGGACGATCCTGCCAAAATACTTCGGGCAGAAGGTTGCCTATTTGCTGGGGGAACCCCCGGCTAAGATTCTTCTTCCTGCCGAAGCCGGGCAAAATCTCCCAAAACCTTCACCGGAGGTATTTGCCAGAAAAGCGATAGATGATATCCGCATTTTAAGCAGCGCCGACATGCAGGGGAGAAGGGCGGGTACAGCCGGGGAAACCAAGGCTTTGGTCTATCTTCAGGAACAATTGGAAGCTCTCCATCTTAAAGCTTTCGGGGATGACCGGGAATGGCAGACGTTTTCTATTCCCTTTATGGAAGAACGGGTGATTAATGGCAGAGCCCTTTTTCGGCCAGATGTATCAGACAGTTTACGGATGCCTGCCGCCAATATTCTGGCAGGTTTAACAGGGAAAAGCCCGGAGGGAACCGTCATCATTTCAGCTCATTTTGATCATCTGGGCATTTATAACGGAAAATTATGTCCCGGCGCCAATGACAATGCTTCGGGTGTTGGCTGCGTACTTGAAGTAATGCGGCGCCTGGTAAAAGAATCCGGCACAGGAACCCGTCCTAGGATCAATATTGTAGCGGCCTTTTGGGGAGCTGAAGAGATGGGGTTTCTTGGTTCTCAATATTTCGTCAAAAAACCTACAATTCCTCTTTCCCAGGTCAAAGCGGTCATCAACTATGATACGGTAGGTAACGGTGAAAAAAAGGACTTTATTCTGTGGTCAACTGGAGATAGTCCTTTAATTAATAGTGTTAAAAAAGCGGTACAAAAAAATGGGGCCGAAATTGAAAGCACTGCGGGACAAGGATACAACAGTGATCAAATTTCGTTTGCCGGAACGGGGGTGCCTGCGGTAACCATACTGAGCAAAGAGTGGTTAGCCAAAAACCATACGCCCGAAGATGATATGTCGTTAATTAATGAGGAAAAACTGGAAACAGCCTGTAACATTCTTTATGATCTTATTAAGGAAATGGCGTATTAACTCAATCGAAAACAGACATCGTTTCAACTTATGGAGAAGAGCTGCCCGGTTCAACCAATTCATATTTGGAACGCAGGATAACAAGGTCCACTCTTCTATTGGCTGCCCTGCCGGCTTCTGTTTTGTTGTCAGCGACAGGACGGTATTCACCGTAACCTGTTGCCGATAGTCTTTGTGAATCGATTCCGCCTTCAGTGCCCAGGATCTGAAGAACATTGGTGGCACGCAGGACGGATAATTCCCAATTGCTCGGGAATTGAGCAGTATGGATCGGAAGGTTATCCGTATGACCCTCCACTTTAATATAGTTGGGGGAAGCTTTTAGAACAGTGCTGATTTTCTTGAGAATGTTCTGGGCGGCAGATGTTATATCGGCAGAACCGCTGGCAAAAAGCAGGGTATCCTGAATACTGACAACAAGGCCCCTTTCTTCTATGGAGGAGACGAGCTTGGTTTGAATGTTGTTTTCCGCCGCAAACTGGTCTAATTTGGTTTTGATTCCTTCAATAGTAAGCGTTTCGAGGTCATTTTGACCGCTGCCCTCGCTGGGCGTATTTTCCGGATTCATTTGGGTGATCACAGGAGGTTTGCTGCTTTGTCCCGGAACCTGAGAATTACTCCCGCTGTCAATGAAAGAAGGCCCGGATGAGGAAGTGGCAAGGTCAACTTTAGAAGGTGTTCCGCCCCCGAGTGTCACATTCAAGGAGTCGGCTACCGCTCTGAATTTGGCGGCGTCCACCTGGCTCATAGAATACATGATAATAAAGAAGATCATTAATAACGTAATCAGGTCGGAGTACGTAATCAACCAACGCTCATGATTGGCGTGGCTCTCCTCTTTGTGCTTTCTGGCCATTTTATCACCGCTTTATACTAATTCTTCGGGAGTCTTGCTTTCGGGAATATAACCAAGGTGGGTCTTTAGTTTTTCTTTTAGGATGGACGGGTTTTCTCCGGACTGAATGGAGATAATTCCGTCCAGGATCATCTCCATGGTCTGAACTTCTATTTGATTTTTGATTTTAAGCTTTGCAGCGAGGGGAAGATAGACCAAGTTCGCCAAACATACACCGTAAAGGGTTGCAATAAAGGCAGCCGCGATAGAGGAGGAAAGGGATTCCGGGTCGGTCATGTTTCCAAGGACGTGGACCAACCCCATAACTGTTCCGATAATCCCGAGGGTCGGGCTGTAACCTCCGGCCGCTTCAAAGAAGCCGATGCCGATTTTATGCCTGTTTTCCAATACCGCGATATTCGATTCCAGAATGTTCCTCGTGATTTCCGGATCAGTCCCGTCAATGACTAACTGCATACCTTGTCTGGTAAATTTATCTTCAATCGTTTCCAATTCCTGTTCCAGGCTTAGTAATCCTTCCTGACGTGCTTTTTCGGCAAAACGCACCAGTGTATAGTAAGCCTTTTCTACACCGAAGGACTGATTTGCAAAGGCGATTTTGAACCATTGGGGAAGTTTCTTTAATTCATTTAAGGGGATACCGACCACTGTAGCGCCCATTGTCCCTAAAATTACGATTAAAACGGGGGACAATGCCGCTAAAGACCCAAGATGACCTCCCTCCAGCAAAAATCCAGCAATAATACCGGCAAATCCCAAAACAATACCTAAGATGGTGGTTATATCCATGTAAAGTATCTCCTCCTGTTTGTAGCCCCATATATATTAATAACGTAAAAATTTTGTTTTTTCTTAGGAATTTTTATACAATTTTGTTTAAAGCTTTTATATTTGTTTCTTAAAACGCAATACATGCCCTATTATACAGGAAATTTGTTATAATAGAGTAAATTTTTACATACGAATTTCCTTAAGATAATTTGGTTTTAGATAATATCATTAGCATTTTAAAGAATAATGAAGATATTGATTGTATTCTAAATATAATCAACGGTTATTCTTATTCAGGCTGTTTTTTATTTTAACGATAAAAGATTTGAAAAGAATTTTATTCAATATTTGATCAGGCTGGTGATTATCATGAAAATAGACGGTACGTCAATTTCTCCTGTGGGAAGTGTTCAGGCTGCTGCCAGAGTGTCTCAGGTTAATAAAAGTCAAAAGATTTCCGACCAGGATAAGTTGGCCGTTTCTGAAAACGCGCAAGTTTTTCAGAATCTCGTTCAAAAAGTAAAAGAACTTCCCGATATCCGGGAAGATAAGGTGAAAGAGTTTTCCGACCTGATCAACCGCGGTGAATTTAGCATTGATGCAGAGTCCATTGCTGCCGGCATACTGTCCCGGGAAGAGATAGGGGGAAAATAGGTGGCTGAAATACTGATTAATTTTGAAAACAACTTAACAAAGCAAATAGAATGTTACCGGGAAATTACCTGTTTGGAAAAGGACAAGCAAAAGGCTCTGATTGAAAATAAGATTCAGGATATCGAAACGATAACCGCTCAGGAAGAAAAAATTCTGCTCGAAGTCAGCCGTCTGGAAGAGGAAAGACTTCGCTGGGCAGAATTTTTTGGTAAAGAAATCGGTAAGCGGGTAGAGGAGATTACGCTCGCTGAACTTGGGGAGCGTTATCCAACACTTCAAACGGTTCGCAAAGAACTTGAGAACCAAATTAATCAACTCAAAGACTTGCATGAAACAAATACAAAACTCCTGGAGAATGCGGTTAATTTGATCAATTTTACGATTCAATTCCTTACCAGCGAGAGGCATAATACCTATTCCAATCCCGTGGAGAAAGCGGGAAAAAACGATAAGAACACCAAGGTCAGCTTGATTGATAAAAGTGTTTAATAACAATTGTAATTGTATAGGTGGAAAATACTCAAGGTTTTTTCAAAATGGACGATTAATAGGATACACAGACTTTTTTCATGAATAAACGGGTAGAGGAGAACGGGATATGTACTCCACATTCTTCGGGTTGGAGCTCGCCCAGCGGGCCTTATCAACGTATCAAGCTGCCTTGGATGTTACGGGACATAATATCTCCAATGCCAACACCGCAGGGTATACCCGGCAGCTGGCCAATATCCAGGCGAGTACTCCCTTAAGTATTCAGGCTTCCGGCAAAGAATTGACACTCGGGACAGGCTCGACCATGGATAATGTTGTTCGGGCCAGGGATTATTATATTGACCGCCAGTTCAGATGGGAAACATCTAAAAATGAATATTGGTCGGCCAAACAGGATTCTTTGACCATGATTGAGGGGCTCATGAATGAGCCTTCCGAATACAGTCTGCATGATGATATGGACCAATTCTGGAATGCCTGGAGCGAATTAGCTAAAAACCCTGAAAATATGGGTGCACGCTCAGTCGTTAGAGAGAGGGCGATGACCCTTGTAGATACATTTCATAATATTAATCAGCAGATTACGGATTTGCAGAATGACTTGGATGCCAGTGTTGCGGTAACGGTAAAACAAATTAACACCATAGCCGATCAAATCAAGGAGTTAAATACACAAATCAAACGTGCGGAAGTGGGACTTGACAATCCCAATGATCTGAAGGACCAAAGGGATGCTCTTGTAGATGAATTATCTAAAATTGTTCCGGTCCGGGTAGTGGAAACCCAAGATCCCGGCTTTTCGGACAGGAGTGTTGGAATCTATAAAGTGATTATCGGTAATGATACCGATCCCAACAATGTCTTGGTCAATGACCAAACGGTAAGGCACCTGGAAGATCCACCCCCGAGTATCGATGGGTTTAATCGCGTGGTGTGGGCAGATGTTTCGGGTTCGGCGGTTAAGGCGGGCAATGCTGTCGGAACCCCGATTACCATTAATGACGGGGATACACTCAAACTGAATATTGACGGAAACAGTTATGTTGTCGATCTATCTCCTATTAAAGGCACTTACGATGGAACTGCCGGTAAGACCATGAACGATCTTGCTGCAAATTTAGCAACTCAGATTAATGCCGTATCCTCTGAGGCAGATGTCACTGTCGCGTATAACGGCGGTCATTTGGAAATCACCTCGGGTTCCGCAGGTGCCGGTTCTCTAATTGATTTTGAAGCAATTACCGGAAGTGCCGGGAGAATATTTAACGATCCTGCCGCTTTAAGCGCCAAGGCCGGCAATACGGGCACGGCCACCGTTACTGTTACCGGAACTTACAGCGGCGATGGAAATACCCTGACAGCCGCTTATAGTGCTGCCACCAAAGCTGTGGCAACGGCCGGCAGTGCTTTAAGCGGAATCATCGATTTTTCCGCGGCCGGCAGCAGTATTTCGCTCAATGTGGACGGCGGGGGTGCAGCAGCCCTTGACCTAACAACTCTCGTTAATAATGTTGCCGGTTCGGCCAATAACGGGAGTGCCGTTTATAATTTATCGGATTCTGCAGAACGTACCGAATTAGTCAATGATTTGCAAGCTCTGATTGATGCCCAGCCGGGATTAAACGGCAAACTGACAGTTGGTGTCGATGCCAATAACAAACTGGTTCTGACTTCAACAGCAACCAATAGCGGAACGGCTTCGACCCTCGCAATTTCGGGAATTGCCGGATCAGGCAGTGCGTTGGGCCTGACAGCGGCGACAACGACGGGAGTGAATTCGGGATGGAAGATAACCGATAACGATACTCCTCCTAACACCGGGATAATTTCAGGAGATAATGGAAGCAATGCCACAGCGGTGGCAGGACTTACGATAACCATTTCCGCTGCAGCGAGTCTGGCAGATGGAGATTCTTTCGCCATAGACCTTACCCGTCCCGACAGTATGACAAAGTTGGGGTTTGATACTGAAGTTGCCGGCAAGTGGGTGGACCTGGGCACCGACATGGGTAAATTGCAGGCTAATATTGAAATACGGGATGATTATCTTGAGGGGTTCCGGTATCAAATGGATACTTTAGCTCAGGGGATCGCCAGCGCCGTGAATTCCCTCCATAATACCGGCCAGGGACTGAAAATAGAGGCGAACGGGATCGATTTCTTTACCGGAGGCAGCAGTTCAGCAATCACTGCCGCCAACATTACGGTCAATTCCATTATTATGAACGACCTGGACAGGATTGCAACAGGTTCAAAAAGCAATACCATCTCTGTAGGCGATGGAAGCGTGGCTTTGGCTATCGCGGCTATTTCTCAGGGCTGGGGAAGTATCAGCACGCAAATAGCGAACAATATTTTTGGAACCAACGGTGCAAAACCTGTTAATGCCGCGTCTTTCGGCGATTATTACAGTGCGGCAATTGCCCAGATGGGCGTGGACGTCCAACAGAGCGAAAGGATGAGCGAAGGACAATCCGTTCTTGTCAATCATATGACCAACCTAAGAGAATCTTCATCCGGGGTTTCTTTAGATGAAGAAATGGTCAATCTGGTCAAATTCCAAAAAAGCTACAGCGCTGCGGCCAGGATTGTCACTATGCTGGACAGCATGTATGAAAAAATTCTGGGGATGGGTGTAACCAGGTAGGAGGAATAAGTTATGCGTGTGACCAATAATATGCTGACACAAAATCTTTTAAAAAATTTGCAATATGCCAATAACAAAATGGATACGATCCAAACCCGTCTTTCTACAGGAGAAGCCATCACCAAACCGTCTGATGACCCTGTCAAAATCAGTATTTCTCTCAGGTTAAAGAGCACAGTCGCTTCTATGGAACAGTGGAAAACCAATGCCAGTGAAGCACAGGCCTATCTAGATACCACGGAAGGAATCCTGGGAAATATGACGTCTATGCTTCAGAGAGTCAGGGAACTGGCGGTTCAGGGAGCTGACGGATCCAATTCCAGTAATGACAGGGCTCAGATTGCTAAGGAAGTCGACCAGCTGACTCAGCAGTTTCAGGTTCTTGCCAATAGTCAGGTAGGCAGTAAATACATTTTTAGCGGCACTTTAGTAGATACTCCTCCTATGGAGAAATATGCGCAGCCGGTTCCCAGCCCTCCTCCTGCCCTGACTAAATGGAACGGAAACAGTACCCTATTTGAATTTGAAGTGGGGTCCAATCTTCAAATGCCGGTCTCAGTTGACGGGACCAAACTTTTCGGCATCACAGACAACGGGGATGGAACCCAGAGTTCTTCATTTTTTAACACCCTGAACAAATTAAGCGCTTCCCTTTATAACGGGAATCAGGCTCAGACCGAGGAAGCACTTAAAGAGGTAGATACCCAAATTGATAATGTTTTGGCTTTGCGATCCGAACTAGGGGCTAAAACAAACAGAATGGAAGTTATTTCGGAGCAATTGGACAACAGCATTAATAATTTGAAAGGGAACCTTTCTGATATCCAGGATGCGGATATGGCCGAAACCATTATGGAATTCAAAACCATTCAAAATGTCTACCGGGCGGCCCTTTCTGTCGGCTCGCAAATTATTCAGCCTTCCCTGGTCGATTTTATTCAGTAATACTTAGATTAATCGGGAGGGGTCGTTTTGGTCGATCTCCGGATCACGCAGCAGTTTGGCAGCATAGGGCTAAAAATCAATGATGCCCAATATCAGCTTAAACAAATAAAACCTAATTTGGAAATCAAACAGGTACCGGCGGATCTCGGTTTGGAGACGACTCCGCCCGACCTGAAAATCGATTATACTCCCATGCTGGAATCGCTGGGGTTGGGGAATATTGCATTTGTTGCCAGTACCTTTACAAATACGGTGAAGGATGAATATCTCGCTAATCTGGAAAAGGACACCCAAACTGCGGATCAGATTGGGGCTATTGAAAAAAGGCAATCTATAGGGGATATTGTCTTTCAGTCCCAGGAACCGGAGGATTCTGAAATTGAGTTAGTATCACTTTCTCCAATCAATATTACCTATATACCGGCGACCGTTAAACCCAAGGTACAGCTTGGGGGGGTTAATTTAAACTTAAATTACGGTAAGGTTTCTATTGAAAATTTTGTATTCCCTTCGGTGCGAAGTTTTATGGTAAAAGAACCTTTTTTAAAAATCGATGCTGTGGGACAGATTTTCGATCACAGTCAGTAATTGCAAAGTAACTGCTGAAACGAAGGAGAGATTGCAATGAATAATCAGGAAAAGAAAACGATTGTTTTTTCCAAAGGAATACCCGGGTTTGAAGAAGAAAAAACTTTCCTTTTTGGTTTGGAGGAAGGGGCTCCGCTTGCGAAATTAGATGCTGTTAACAATCAGGAAATCAGCTTCGTTCTTTTGCAGTCCCAAATGTTCTTCCCTGAGTATCTTTCCGAAGTTGACCTGACTCCGGATGAAATGGAGCTGCTGGGGATAGATACGGGGGACAAGCTGGATGTCTGGTCTATTATGACTATATCCCTGAGCAACATGTCCAAGTCCACCGTGAATCTGCGTGCCCCCCTTCTGCTGAATTTCCGTACGAATAAAGGAATTCAGATTATTCTCAGCGATGAAAATTATTCTTTTAGGCAACAGGTATTTGCAGATGCGCACAATGCATCTGAGGCAGAGCCTGTTAAGGAAGGGGCCGTCGGTTAAATGTTGGTTCTGTCAAGAAAGGTCAATGAAAAAATCCGAATCGGTGAAGATATAGAGATTACCATTGTAGCGGTTGCCGGAGACAACGTGCGTATTGGGATTCAAGCCCCTAAAGATGTAAAAATTCTGCGGAGTGAAGTCTATGAAGAGGTACAGAGACTGAATCGGGAAGCAGTGTCTGGTACTAAGCTGCAGGATCAGGAAGTATCCGATAGGCTAAAAGAAATGTTGGGGAGCACCTTATTATTTGATAGTAATCGGAATTAACTAATTTGCATCTAAAGTAGTATTAATCTGCGAAAATAAGAGAAAACGAGATATAATTGAACATAGTTAAGGAAAATGGTCAGATTTCGGAATTAAGATATATAATATTTTGCCGAAATATTGAGTAAGTGGCAGGTTTCCATTGCCGGCGGAAACCGAAAACAGCTTATCGCACGGATGCGATAAAGAAAATTCATGGAGGGATAATCATGATAGTTAACACCAACATTGCGAGCTTAAACGCTCAAAGAAGCCTCACAGGCACAAACAATGCAATGCAGAAATCCTTGGAGAAGCTTTCTTCAGGTTCTCGCATCAACAAAGCTGCCGATGATGCAGCAGGCCTTGCGATTTCCGAAAAAATGCGCGGCCAAATCAAAGGATTAAGCCAGGCAGTACGCAATGCCCAGAGTGCTATTTCCTTAATTCAAACCGGCGAAGGTGCCCTGAATGAAACTCACAGCATTCTCCAAAGAATGAGGGAGCTGGCAGTACAATCCGCTTCTGACACCAATACCGCCGATGACCGCACAAAGATTCAAGCGGAAATGGACCAGCTAGCCAAAGAAATTTCCCGTATTTCCAACACAACTGAGTTCAATACCCAGAATCTTTTAGCCGGTGGGCTAAACGACACTTTCCATATTGGAGCCAACGCAGGACAAAACATTAGTCTTACAGTTAATGCTATGGATGCCCAGTCCCTTGGCGTAGCAGGAGCATTGGTGGATACTACGTTTACCAATACCAACACTGCCGTAACTTCAATTGCAACGACATCCTCCAATGTGAGTGGATATTATGTCAGTGCTACAAAGACCGCTACGGCTGCTTCGGCAGTAACCCAAAGTAATGCTCTCGGTGGGGCGGGAACAGCAGGCGTTGGATCCTATACAGGTTCATCCGACACCACATTTAAGGTCAAAATTACGGGTACTAATGATGAAGGTGCCGGTGTAATGGAAGTTACTTCCGCAGCTTATTCCACGGACGGCGGAACCACATGGATTAACGCTTCTGTAGATTCCTCCGGTGCCGGGTCCAGTACCATAACATTGGCTAACGGAGCAACTCTGGCCGTTGCAAGTGATGCACAAAATGCGGTCGATGACACCTATACTTATACCGCCAGTGCTGAGTATCTATCCTTCCAGTTAAACTCCGCCGCAAACGGCGGTGGAACAAGGATCGGAAGTATTGTAAAAGCCTATAACAATGAATCCAGCGTCCAGATCGGAAGCTCAACAACGAATCAGGCAGTTACTGTTAACTTCGCGTTTGCAACAGTCAAAGCAGCTATCGCAGTTGCAGGTACTTACGAGGGTGATCAGATTACCCAGACGAGTACAAGTTCTACTGCCGCTACAATTGGCGCAAATGGAACAGTCACTACTGATGCTGTTGCGTACAAAGGTGTAGATGTTACTACACAGGCCAATGCCAACTTATCTATTACAACAATTGATAATGCCATTAAGACTGTATCACAAGAGCGTTCCAAACTTGGTGCTATGCAGAACCGTCTGGAACACACCATCAATAACCTGCAGGCAGCTTCTGAAAACCTGACTTCAGCAGAATCCAGCATCCGCGATGTAGACATGGCTGCTGAAATGTCTACATTCACCAAGAACCAGATTCTCAGCCAGGCCGGCGTGGCCATGCTGGCTCAAGCCAATCAGGTTCCCCAGGCTGTCCTCAAGCTCCTCGGTTAATAAGTCTTCACTTTCAGCTTAGCCGGCATTTAACAGGAGCCGACCGGTCCTACCGGTCGGCTCCTGACAACTAGTACGCCATTTTGTGATAAGCTGAAGCTTATCTCCTTATATAGATATTGGGTTAAGGGATAGTAATAAAGTAAGGGGAGGGATAGAAAATGGTAAGCCCTATCCAACCAACAGGGCAGGTTCCGGTTATACCGATAGATGCCTTTCATGGTCAGAAATTAGAACGCGGACAAGAGGACATGCTTCGTATGGTTGTAGATAAGAAAACCGATGTTTCATCTGCCCGGGAAGAAGTGCCCAGGGAAGAAGTTGAGAAAGCCGCTGAAAAATTAAATCGTTTAATGGGGCTTTTTGAGAAGAGGATGAAATTTGAAGTCCATGAAAAAACCAACCGGGTAATGGTGAAAATCGTTGATGAAAAAAGCGGAGAGGTAATCAGTGAGATTCCTTCCAAGAAGATACTGGATATGCTCAGTTCTTTTGATCAATTTGTCGGGTTGTTAGTTGATAAAAAAGTGTAGCCGCAAAGGGTTAAAAAGGATAAGGTTCCTATAAATATCAGTCCTTGGGGAAATCGGACAGGAGGTAACGGAAATGTCTGTTTCCAATATTAACTTAGCCGGAATCTCAGGCTATGATTTCAGCAGCATCGTGGATGCCATGACCACCAGTTACAGTCAGCCTTTGGACCGGATGAAACAAACCCAGACTTCGCTTGAAACAACCAAAAATGCTTGGAGGGATGTTAATACCCGTTTGTCCGCGTTGGAAAACACCTTGACAAAATTGCGTGATACTTCGACCTGGGCATCCACTTCGGCCTCCTCGGGCGATTCGAATATTGTCAGTGCCACGAGTTCTGCCGGTGCGGTGAAAGGCACTTATAACATCAAGGTTACGCAAATGGCCTTGGCCCAAACGGCAGTGAGCACTACCCAGTCGGTAGATGAAGCTTCCTCTCCTACTGCCGTATCAGAAGGTTTGTTCCGGATTGCGGTTGGGGATGACTATGCCGATATTGCAGTCTCTGCTGGGGAGGGACTGGATACCATTGCCGCATCCATTAATAATGCCAAGATAGGGGTTCAAGCTTCCGTTATTAAGGTAAACGGAGGTTACCGACTGGCTTTAATTTCGTCTGAGACAGGAACGGAGAATGCTGCCGCTTTTTCGGAAATATCTGGAAATGTTCTTCATACTCTGGGAATTCTCAACGGATTGGAAGAATTAAATGTCAGCCAGGACGCCCAGGATGCCAAGATTACTGTGAATGGAATCGAAGAAATTACCAGTTCCGCAAATACCGTGACTACGGCAATTTCCGGAATGATCCTCAACTTGAATCAAGAGGCGCCCGACACTACGGTAACGATAAAAGTCTCTTCTGATTTTTCACAAGCGCAGCAAGCGGTGCAGTCCTTTATCAGCCAGTATAATTCCGTGATGTCGTTTATAGAGGATAAACTGAAATATGATAAGGACACTGGGACAAAAGGTGACCTTTTCGCAGATCCGGTGTTGCAAGGGATTCAAAGCAGGTTAAGAGAAATGGTCTCGAGCGGATTGAACAATCCAACCGGTTCATTTGATATATTGGCCGATGTCGGAATCTCAACATCATCTGACGATTTTGGCAAAAGTGCTTCCCTGGTATTTGATACCGCCAAGTTTACTGCGGCACTCGATAAAAACGCTGACAGTGTTGCCAACTTGTTCGGCTCTTCTTCCGGCGGTGTCGACCCGGTCACCGCTTCTTCCGAGACCCAGAAAGCCCAAGGACTGGCTAACATTATGAAGGAATACCTTCATCCGATGGTGATGTATCAAGGAACTTTGGATAAGACCGCCAACAGCTATGATGAACAGATCAAGGACATGAAAGAACGCATTCAGAATTTCCAAGCTAGAATCGATGATTATACCGAAAGGGTTAAACTCAGGTTTTCAAATCTGGAAACGCAGCTGTCGGCGCTTGACAGCCAGAATCAATGGCTAACATCGCAGATTGCATCTATGAGTTCTTCAAATAGCAAATCGTAAGGTGAAAAAAAGAATATGCAAGATAGAGTAGAGGTGACGTTCATGAATGCCGTTCAACAACAGGGAATATATAGTAACCCCCAGGCCGCCTACAAACAGACCGCTGTGGAAACATCTTCGCCGGAAAAGCTTCTGGTTATGCTGTATGCAGGAACGGTCAAGTTTCTTTACCTGGCCGAGAAGGCTCTTGAAGAAAAAAGGCTGGAAGATGCGCATAACAACCTAACACGCGTTTGCGATATTATTATGGAACTGAATACGACCCTTGATATGGAAGCCGGGGGAGAAATTGCGACCAATTTAAGATCGTTATACAATTTTTATTATGGTGAAATTGTTAAAGCCAATATCAAGAAAGATCCTTCCTACCTCAAACCGGTCATCGGATTTTTCGAAACGTTCAGGGATGTTTGGATGGAAACAGTCCGGATTGCACGTATGGGGGCCAAATAATGCTGGAAGAATTGACCCTGGAATTAATGGGTCTCTATCGCCAAGATCTTCGGGACTACAGGGAAATCTTAGACAGGATGACTGACTATCAGCTTTTTTTAGAGAAAAGAGAGAATGGGAACAGGACAAAAAAGGACGAAAGTCCTAGTTCCCTGCTGTTAGCCAAAATCGATGATGATTTCGAGAAAGAATTACTGGAATTTTCTGTTTGCCGTGAAGATATTTTTAACCGGCTGCAAGACAGAAAAAGAAAATCCGATGAGATCCGGGGTTTCATTTCACAAGAAACTGGCATTGCCTTTGATGTCTCCGGTTTAAAAGCTTACCTGAATGAACCTTTGCATCAGGAATTTCTTGGGCTGACAGCTTCTTTACAAAATGAAATGACTGAAGTTTTAAAAAAGGATGAAGTGATACTCCCCAGGTTAAAAATGGAGCTGCAATCTATTAAGGTGGAACTCCATCGAATCCAAGGAGCAAAAAGGACAAAGAATGCCTATGAGAATCCGGGACAAAGGGAATCGCGGTTTATTGATAAGACAAAATAGGCGTACAAAGAATCTCTTTTTTAAAGGGATTTTTTTATTTCTTTTTCCCTTTAGTCCCAGATAAAATTAACCATTCAAGGTACTTTACAGCTTTAGAAGAAGAAGTTAGTATAAATGAAAATAGAAAAAATTAAAATAAAAAATACACTAATATAAAAGAAAAATAATATAATGGACTCATTAATTTGGAGGATTTTAACAACCTGCGGCGAATTTTGGTAGTTAAAGTATTTTTAAACGACAAACATGTAGAAATAAATATTTAAAATTTTACAGGAATAAGGGGTGCTAAAATGAGCCAAGGCGATAAGAACAATACCGGAATAGATCTTGAGGACTTTTTAGAATTCTTTTTGCTGGATTCTCAAGAGCAAGTGGAAAAGCTTGGCTCGGGTCTTTTGCAGTTGGAAAGGGACGGCGAGAATATTGCGCTGGTAAATGAATTATTTCGAAGTGCCCATAGTCTGAAAGGAGCATCCGGTACAATGGGTTTTACGCCGATTGTTGAACTTACCCATGCTGCTGAGGATCTGTTGGATAAATTGCGTCAAGGCAAATTGCTGGTTACCAACGAAATCATTGATGTCCTGCTGGCAGTTACAGATAAAGTCAAGCTGATGCTGGCTAACGTTGAACAGCGCGTAGATATCACGGAAGAATACAGCCCTTTAAAAGATCTGATGAACGTTATCGTTGAGACGGGGGCTACGGCTCAACCCGAATTTTCAGTTTCCAAAACCGCAGAGGTTAGAAAGCGGGTTCCGACAGGGGTTGACTTTGCATTGACCCCAGTAGAATGGGGAATCATGGACGAAGCCCTGATTTCAGGGAAAGCCGTATACCAGATTGAAGTCCTATTTGCTCCCAACACGTTGATGAAAGCCGTGCGGGCCGTCATGGTGATACAAAGGTTGGAGCCGTTGGGCAGAGTGGTTAAGATATTGCCTTCTATAGAAGAACTTGAAGCAGATACAGCGGAAAGATTTCATCTTCTTTATATTACTATAGAACCTCCCGAAGAGATCAGGGCAGATGTTCTTGAAGTTTCTGAAATTTCGGAGGTGCGGATTAAACATTATTCGCAGTCAGATTCTTTTGCATCCAATAAGGATTTTTCCTTCCCCGGTGCAAAGATCAATGAACCAAAAAAATCTGTCATGAATCAGGGAGACAAAGCCGATAACGAACATTCTCAGCAATCCTTTACCGCACCGGCGGCCGCAGACAGCCAGGAAAACGGAGCTAACCAAGTACATACCATCAGGGTCGATACCGTACGGATGGATAATCTGATTAATCTTGTCGGTGAAATGGTCATTACCCGAACCAGACTGGTGAAGATTGGAAATGACCTCAAGGCTAATAATGACTCTGACCCGCTTGTTAACGGATTAAATGAAACCAATGTTTACTTGGGACGTTTAATGAGCGATTTGCAGGAAAGCGTCATGAGACTCAGAATGGTCCCGGTTGGGACGGTGTTCAGCCGTTATCCCCGTCTGGTAAGAGATTTCTGCCGCAAGACAGGCAAAAAGATTGAGCTGGTGGTCAAGGGTGAAGAGACCGAGCTGGATAAAACAGTTATCGAAATGATTGGAGATCCTTTAACCCATATTATCCGCAATTCGGTCGATCACGGGATAGAGCTGCCGGAGGAGAGGATTGCAGCGGGAAAGCCGGAAGTTGGGACAATTACCCTGGATGCTTATCATGAAGGGAACCATATTGCCATTACCGTTTCTGACAATGGTGCAGGACTGGATATTGAGAAAATCTATAAAAAAGGATTAGAAAAAGGGTTAATCGGAGAAAGAGAGGAGATGTCGGAAAAAGATATCGCCAATCTTATCTTCCTGCCGGGATTTAGTACCGCAGATAAGATTACTGACATCTCAGGCCGGGGAGTAGGCATGGATGTTGTCAAAAAAGCACTGAATAACCTCGGTGGTCTGATTGATATCAAAACTAAAAAGGGAGAGGGAACATCGTTTATTATTCGGTTGCCTCTGACCCTGGCCATTATTCAAGCTTTGCTTGTTGAGGTAGGTAAGGAAATCTATGCGGTTCCTTTATCTTCCGTAATCGAAACCTTACTTGTTCAAACGAGTGAAATCAAAACTGTCGGTGGGTTGCCTATGGTTCAATTAAGGGGCAATACCTTACCGCTTATATCCCTCAAAGAAAAGTTTGACCTTCATGACAGTGATAAAACGCAAGATGAAGTATTTGTCGTGGTTGTAGGCCTTGGGGATAAAGTGATTGGATTGGTTGTCGATGAACTTCAGGGGCAGCAGGAAATTGTTATTAAGACTCTCGGAGAATATCTTAACGGTCTGCCGGGAATTGCCGGGGCCACCATACTCGGTGATGGAAAAGTAACCCTTATTCTTGATATAGGATCCCTGATTCAAGATATCTTAATTAATTAAAGTTAAAGGGGGAAGTTTAGCATGGCCGAAGAACAACTTGTAACTTTTTCTTTAGGTTCTGAGGAATTTGGTGTTGAAATTATGAAAGCACAGGAAATCATTCGAATTCCTCCTATCACCAGAGTACCCAAAGCACCGAGCTATGTTGAAGGTGTAATCAATTTACGGGGAAACGTTATTCCTGTTGTAAATCTCAGGGTGCGTTTTGGTATGCCGCTGGATGAAGAAACCGATCTCAGCCGCATTGTTGTCCTGCAAGTACGCAGGAGAGTATTCGGAGTAAGAGTGGACAGGGTGACTGAGGTACTGCGGTTGGACAGTGAAGCTATTGAACCCCCGCCGCCGGTCGCCCTGGGGATGGATTCCAGTTTCATCCGAGGTGTGGGCAAAATCGGGGAAAGACTGCTGATCCTCCTTAATCTTGATCAATTAATGGGCGAAGATAGAGTAAATGAACAAACCGCATAGACCTATCAGGGTACTTATTGTTGATGATTCTCCGTTTATCCGGATGTCTTTAAAAAAGATTCTCAGCGGAGACCCGCATATCGAAGTTGTAGATACTGCCCGTGACGGCCGTGAAGGAATTCTGAAACTCCAGGCTCTCAAGCCGGATGTCGTAACACTCGATGTGGAAATGCCGGTAATGAACGGTATTCAGGCTTTAGAAGAAATTATGCGCTGGCAGCCTACGCCTATCATTGTTCTGAGTGCGGTTACCACCGATGGGACCAAGCTTACCATGAAGGCTTTAGAACTTGGAGCTGTCGAAGTAGTCGCTAAGCCTTCCGGACGGCAGGGTGATGATTTGGTTGCCCTCTCCGAAGATATTATTTTAAAAGTAAAGAGTGTTGCCGGGGTAAATACTTCTCGGTTAGGCAAAAAAGAAAATGAGAACCTCATAATGCCCTCCTCCCAAAACAGATTTTCGGCAGTAACAAACGACAAACAAGCTGCTGCCGGCCAATTACATAACCTTGTCAAGTATTCGGGGATCCAAGGCGATTTTCCGCGCCATAAGATTGAAATAGTTGGGATAGGCACTTCGACCGGTGGCCCAACCGCTCTCCAAACCGTTCTTAGCAAATTACCGAAAGAATTTCCTGTTCCTGTTGTTGTTGCGCAACATATGCCCGCGGGGTTTACTGCTTCGCTTGCGGCAAGACTGAACAGTCTCTGCCAGGCAACTGTCAAAGAAGCGGAAGATGGAGAAATCCTGAAGGCAGGTACGGTATATATCGGCCCTGCGGGTAAACAGTTTCAAATCAAGAAAAATCAAAATAGTTTTTTTGCCTACATCAGCACGGATTCACCTATTTCCACACTGTATAAGCCTTCTGTTGATGTCCTATTTATGTCTTTGGCCAAGGAAATCGGGGCAGGGGGTCTGGGGGTAGTGATGACCGGAATGGGCAATGATGGGCTGAATGGTGTAAAGCATTTGAAAGCGCAAGGCGCTTTTGCCATCGCTGAGTCTGAAAAAACGTGTATTGTTTATGGAATGCCAAGATCTATTGTCGATGCCGGGTTAGCAGACCGGATCGAGTTGCTTCCGGATATCGGCAGGGTTATTATCGAATGCGTAAACAGGAGGTAGTTTTATGGGCTTCTTTACCGGAATGAATATCAGCGCATCTGCGCTTTCAGCACAGAAATTGCGGCTCGATCTCATCTCAAACAATATTGCGAATATCAATACAACCAACACCGGACGGACTACTCCAGAGGGGAACCCCATACCTTATCAGCGAGAGGTAGCTGTTTTTTCTTCGCGTCCCCCGCAAAAAAAATTTGCCTCTATGTTTCAAGATGCGCGCCAAAATTTAAACAGTGAAGGAGTTCAAGTAACCAAAGTAATCGAGGATGAAGCTTCTTTTCGCCTGGAGTACGATCCGAATTCCCCTGAAGCTGCAAAAGTCGCCGAACCCGGGATTCCAGTCGGATATGTGCGCTATCCCAATGTAAATCTTGTTCAAGAAATGGTTGATATGATTTCAGCATCCAGATCTTACGAGGCCAATGTGACTGCGTTGAATGCTTCCAAAGCAATGGCTTCCAAAGCATTGGAAATTGGAAAGGGGTAACATGAATGAGTAATACCGTAGGACCCGTTAACTCCATTGCTCCGCTCACTCCCTTGGATAATAAAGAACTGACGGGATCAAAAACGGCAGATCAAGGGAGTACGGATTTTTCCGGCTTTTTTAAAGATGCGCTGGCGAAATTAGATAGTACGCAGGCTGAAGCCGAGCAGGCAACGATAGACATGATTACCGGACAGACCGATAATTTTCATACCCCTGTCATCGCTGTGGAAAAAGCGAACCTGGCGCTTGGGTTGGCGGTAACAGTCAGAAATAAAGTCTTAGACGCTTATCACGAAATCATGCGGATGCAAATCTAGTTATTTTTAGGGGGAGAAAGCGTTGAATTTTTCCTTAACTGAGATATTGAATTCCTTAAAGATTTTTTGGGAAAAACTTACTCGTCCGCAAAAGATAGTTTTAGTTATGGCACCTCTGATTGTGGCCACTGCTTTGTTTAGTCTTATTTTCTGGGCAAGCCGGCCTCAATATGAAGCCCTGTTTACAAAACTAAGTTCTGCTGATGCCGGAGCAATTACCGCGAAACTGAAGGAATTAAAAATAGTGTACCAGTTATCGGATGGCGGTGCGACGGTCCTTGTTCCTCAAAAACAAGTCTCTGAAGCACGGCTTCAGCTTGCGAACGCCGGTCTCCCCAAAGACAGTACTTTTAGTTTTGCCAATCTCGACCAGATGAGGATCGGAGAGACGGACCAAGACCGCAGACTCAGGTTTATCTTGGGCTTGCAGAATGAATTGGAACAGACGATTGGGACCTTGAACGGAGTGGAGTATGCAAGGGTACATATTGTTGTGCCCGAGCATTCTTTATTTGTAAACGATCAAAAAGACACTACTGCGGCAGTGACCATTAAAACTGCATATGGAGTCAAGATCGGAGAAGATCAGGTCAGGGCTATTGCTAATTTACTCGCCTATTCCGTTGAAGGATTAACTACCGACAAAGTTACGATTGTGGACACCAATGGAAATGTTTTATCCGATATTCTGGGAAACAGCAACCTCCCCAGTAAGTTAACGGCAAACCAACTTCAGGTTCAGCAAACGGTTGAGGACAACATGCAGAAATCTGCTCAAAGCATGTTGGATAAGGTTTTTGGACCGGGAAAAACCATCGTAAGAGCTAATGCGTCTATTGATTTTGACCAGAAAAAAATTACCAGTCAAAAAAGTGAAGACGGTGCTATCGAAAGCCGCCAGCAAACCTCGGAAAAAAGTTCGAATCAATCGGCAAATGGAGGCGCACCCGGTACACAGAGCAATGTACCGGGATATACCACAGCAGGACAAGCAAACAATACCGCTACCTCGGAGAAATACAGTACAACCGAGAATTTTAAACCAAGTGTTACGCAGGAGGAGACGGTTGTAAGTCCGGGACAGATCAAGCGTCTCACGGTTTCAGTCTTAGCCGATTCAGACAGTATAACCCAGGACCAGATGAGTAATATTCAAAATACGGTGTCATCAGCCATCGGGATTAATGTCAATCGGGGTGATGAGATTCAAGTGGCACTATTGCCTTTTAATAAAACTACCATACTGGAAGAACAAGCCGCCATGCAGCAGGCCGCCAAAAAAACGCAGATCATGTTCTACGCCCAAACCGCAGCGGGAGTGGTTACAGGAATAGTTCTTGTGGTACTTTTCCTGAGGTTGAGGTCCCGGAAGAAAAATAATTACGATTTAGATTCTATGACAGTTCCGGAGGGTCAAAAATTGGTTACCTTGGAAGAAGCGGAGCAGATATTGGCGGCCCAGATGGAAGCAGAACGTCAGGCAGAGTTGAAACTTGCCAAGAAAAAAGTCCGCTCGTCTGAAGAAATTGAAAAAGAGAAAGTTAGAAAAGAAGTGGAAAAGTACACGAAAGACAATCCGGATGATGTAGCAAGACTCGTAAAAACCTGGTTAGCAGAGGAGCAGTAATTTATGGCTGGTGGGTTCACAGGACTACAGAAAGCGGCAATACTGCTCATCACCCTCGGTCCGGAGAGGTCTTCGGAGATTATTAAATTTCTCTCCGAATCTGAGATTGAGCAGCTAACCTTGGAAATGGCAAATCTGAGGAAGGTTTCTGAAGAACAGAGAGATACTGTTGTAGATGAATTTCATAAAATGTGCTTAGCCAGCAATTATATTGCTCAGGGTGGAATTGAATACGCCCGGGAAGTATTGGAAAGGGCTTTGGGAGAACAGAAGGCCTTTGAGATTATCAGCAAACTTTCAACTTCGCTTAAGATGCGGCCTTTTGATCTTGTCCGCCGTTCTGATCCCAAACAGTTGTTTTCCTTTATTCAGGGAGAACATCCTCAAACAATCGCTCTGATTATGACTCATCTTCCTGCGGAAAAGGCTGCAACGCTTTTATCCAGTTTACCCCAGGAAATGCAGGCAGAAGTCACGAAAAGGATAGCGTTAATGGGGAGAACAAGTCCTGAAGTTCTGAAAGAGATAGAAAAAGTGCTGGAAAATAAGATTTCCAACCTTGCCCCGACGGATTATACCAGTTCGGGCGGAATTCAAGCCGTTGTGGATATGTTAAACAGGGCAGACCCAGGCACCTTAAAAGTGGTCATGGACGTATTGGAAATGGACGATCCTGATCTAGCCGAACAAATTAAAAGACAAATGTTTGTCTTTGAAGATATTGTCCTGCTGGATGACCGCGGTATCCAATTGGTTCTCAGGGAAGTTGAGACGAAAGATCTTGCCTTAGCTCTGAAGGGAACGAATGAGGATGTAACCAATAAGATTTTAGGGAATATGTCTTCCCGTGCTTCTTCCATGCTGAAGGAAGATATGCAGTTTATGGGGCCGGTAAGGGTAAGAGAAGTTGAAGAAGCGCAACAGAAGATTGTCAAGATTATCCGTAAATTAGAAGAAGCGGGCGCAGTTGTAATATCCAGAGGTGGTGCAGATGAAATTATTTACTAGAAGTTCTATTCTGAAGAGCATAACCGTAGAAGTGACATCCCCCAGAATCCTGGAATCTCCCGATCTTGAGAGGGATTACAGGAAATTTGCCAAGCCCCAGGGAGTTCCTTTGGAGTTTCCAATGCTATCCGCCCCGGGAGAGGGCCGGGCAGCGGAATCTGCCGGCACACAGTCGGAATCTGGAAATCATATTCAGGAAGAATCTAACAATGTATTTGTTGAGGCGAAAAGACAAGCGGAACAGGTCCTGGCAGAGGCTCGAAATCAAGCTGCCGAAATCATAAGGAATGCCCAAACAGAGAGCATAGCCTTAAGAAAGACTATAGAGGAACAGGTACGGCAGGAGGTTACGCCCCTGGCTCACGCTGAAGGATATGAAAACGGGCTCCGAGAGGCCAAGGAAGAGGCTGAACTAATTCGGAAACAGTCCAGACTGTTTTTAGAAATGGCTAAAAAAGTGCTTCAAGATGAATTTCATAAGGTTGACACGGAATTGGTACAGCTTTGCTTGAAAATCAGCGAAAGAGTGATTCATTCAACCCTTCAGGCAGAACCCGAAAGATTATTAAACATTATTCGAAATTTGTCTTTGCTGCCCCGGGAAAAAGAAGGGATTAAAATCCACCTGTCCGGTAAGGATTGGGAATGGTATAAAACGATTCCCGCAGAGGATAAACCGCTTTACCCGGTTATTGTCGATGAAACCCTCAAAGCGGGAGACACTTTTCTGGAGTGTGCCGAAGGGGTATTTGATGCCAGGGTTAATTCCCAGTTAGAGAAAATAGAGCAATATTTGTATGAGGAGTTGGACCATGGCAGATTGGACAGCCTTAGCCCATAAGATTGAAAAAGTGGAACCGATTTCCGCACAAGGACTGGTTTCGAGAATTACCGGTCTCATTGTGGAGGCTGACGGCCCCACAGTGAGTGTGGGGAGGTATTGTCATATCCTGTCTTCCCATTCGGGAGCTATTCCGGCTGAAGTCGTTGGATTCAGGGGATCGAAAACCCTGCTTATGCCCCTGGGAGAACTCGAAGGTGTAGCTCCTGGAGACAGGGTTATTCCTCAAAACGATATGTTAACAGTTAAAGTGGGACCCGATTTATTGGGTAGAATTCTCGATGGGCTCGGTCGTCCTCTTGACGGGAGACCTTTGATAACACAGAAAGCATATTCTCTTCATAACAGTCCGCCAAGCGCTTTGCTGAGGCCGAGGATCAAGGACCCTTTAAATGTTGGCGTGAGGGCAATTGACGGGCTTTTAACCTTGGGCAGGGGGCAAAGGATGGGGATATTTGCAGGGTCCGGAGTCGGGAAAAGTACTCTTCTTGGTATGATGGCTCGGAATACCGAAGCGGATGTCAATGTTATAGCCTTGGTCGGCGAAAGGGGCAGGGAACTGCGTGACTTCATGGAGAAAGATCTTGGACAGGAAGGAATTGCCCGTTCGGTAATTGTCGTTGCGACATCGGATCAACCGGCTTTAGTCAGACTCAAAGCGGCGTTTACGGCAACTGCAATTGCAGAATATTTTCGAGATAATGGAAAAAATGTTCTTTTTATGATGGATTCCGTTACCCGTTTTGCCATGGCCCAAAGAGAAGTCGGACTTACTGTCGGCGAACCTCCGGCTACCAGAGGATATCCCCCTTCTGTTTTTGCTCTGCTGCCCAGGCTATTGGAGCGTGTCGGGATGTCGGACAAAGGAAGTATCACGGGTATATACTCCGTTTTGGTAGACGGGGACGACCATAATGAACCGATTGCCGATGCTGTAAGAGGCATTTTGGACGGACACGTTGTACTTACCCGGGAACTTGCCTCCAAAAATCATTATCCGTCCATCGATATTTTGCAGTCTGTCAGCAGGGTCATGAATGATGTAGCTGACACTGAGATTTTAACAATGGCGGGAAAAATCCGTGAACATATGGCTGTTTATCAGGATGCCAAGGACCTGATCGATATTGGGGCTTATGTGGAGGGAAGTAATCCGAGAATTGATAATGCCATGCGTCATATCGAAAAAATATGGTTTTTTCTTCGTCAGAGTGTTAATGAAAAGGTTGATTTTGAAAAGATGCTTACTGTCATGAAAAACATTTTTGCGGAGGAAAAGAGCTAATGGCCTTTCAATTCCGGCTGGAAACGAGTCTCCGTCTTGCCAACCAAGAGATGGATGTTGTGCAAGGCCAGTTGGCACAGGAACTTAGGATTCTGCAAACATACACAGAACAAAAGGATTGCCAGCTGAGGATTTTCTTGCATGCAGTGGAAGGACAACAAGCTGCTTGTCTGAGGGAGCCTCAAAACCTCAGTCTTTGGCAAAATTTTTCCATGGAACAGAAGGAAATTCTGTCTAAATATGAGAAACAATTGCAGGAACAAGAGAAAATTGTAGCAAAATACAGGGAAAAGTTAATAGAATGCCGAATTAAAGTAGAGAAATTTAAAAGGCTTAAAGAAAAAAAACGTAAGCTTTATTACGTAGAGGAACTAAAAAAAGAGCAGGGAGTTATTGATGAGATAGCTCAAAGCCGGACAGGTTGGAAATAAGGGATCGGTTCACAGGAGGCGGATATGATTTACGTTTCTAGGTTAAACCGCAAGGAATTTGCCTTAAACCCGGATCTGATTGAAACGTTGGAAGCGACGCCGGATACGGTCATCACGCTGACCAATGATAACAAATATATAGTCATAGAGTCCATTGATGAAATTATTGAACGGATTGCAGAATTCCGCAGGCGTTGTCACCCGGACGGACTTCAGAGGAGGAAATAATTAGATGAAAATGAAGTTCAATAAGAAAATATTTGTTTTTCTAGGAATTTTCGCCGTAGGGGTAGGGCTTGGGGTTGCAGGGCTGATGTTAAAAGAAAAATTCTTTCCAAATCCCAGTGCGAAAGTTGTCAACGTGTCCCAAGCCGATGGACCTTTAATTGAACTCAAGGAATTCCTTGTCAATCTTGACGGCGGGGGTATGCTTAAGACAGAGATTGCCATCGAAGGTGTCAATACCAAATCGGAAGAAAAAATAAAGGCCAAGGAATTATTCCTGCGTGACAGGATTATCACGGTATTAAGTTCAAAAAAAGTATCGGACGTCCGTTCCAGCCAGGGCCGAGACACTTTGAAAACCGAGCTGGCAGCCAAATTGAATGAAGTCTGTAAAGACGAGATAAAAGATGTCCTTTTCAAAAGTTTTATCTATTCCCAGTAATAGCGTTAAAGTCATTACATCATTTTTTTGCCATTTTGGTATTGCTTAGTGTAAAGGAGGGATTGGATGGGCGAGGTATTATCCCAGGCAGAAATTGATGCACTGCTTCATGCTTTATCTGACGGATCTGTTGACGAAGAAAGCATAAAAATGTCCAATCCTCAAAAAATCAGGGTGTATGACTTTAAGAGGCCAAACAAATTTTCCAAAGGACACTTGAATTCACTTCTGAACATTTATGAGAATTTCTGCCGCGCTTTGGCGACATATCTTGCCGGAAACCTTCACGCTGCGGTGGATGCCACGGTTCTTTCCACAGAACAAGTGACCTATGATGAATTTACGCGGTCCCTGCCGTATCCCACGATTCTGGGAATTTTCGGCATGACACCTTTGGAAGGAAGCGCATTGATTGAGTTAAGTCCGTCCCTGGCCTTTATTATGGTTGACCGTCTGCTTGGAGGCCAGGGATTGGAACAGATCAAGAAAAGAGATTTAACAGAAATTGAACGAAAAATCATTGCCAGCCGGTTAGCTAGAATTGTCCAGATTATTGGAGAAGCCTGGACTGAAATTTTTGAAATTCGTCCGAAATTAACGGACATGGAAACTAATTCTCAGTTTACACAAATTGTAGCGCCGAATGAGATGGTTGTTGTCGTTACAATGGAGGTTAAGATCGCGGACTCAAAAGGGATGATCAATGTTTGTCTTCCATATATCGTCATGAAGCCGATTCTTGATAAGTTGAATAACTTGCTGCTTTTTTCTTCGGAGGGGAAAATGATCTCCACCGAAGAGAGACAGCTCATCAGGGAGAAAATCGAATGGGCAAAAGTGCCTATGAAGGTTTTTATGGGAAGGACGTACATCACGGTTCAAGATCTCTTGCACTTGGAACGCGGAGATGTAATCCCGCTGAATCAGGGAATTAAAGAACCTTTATCGGTTTACGTGGGACATCTTATGAAATTTAAAGGCGTTCCCGGCTTGTATGGAAACAAGATGGCTGTTCAGATTACCGAAGTGATAACCAAAGGAGGGGACAATGATGGGTAATGGAATGCTGTCACAGGAAGAAATAGATGCCTTATTATCGGGTGCAGTGGATTCCGATCTTTCTGAAGATAGCAGTTTTTTTTCTCAGGAACAACAAATCAGTGACAAAATCAGTGACATAGAAAAAGATGCAATGGGTGAAATTGCTAATATTTCTATGGGAACTGCAGCAACTACCTTATCTCAGCTTGTAAGGAAAAGAGTAGAGATTACCACGCCAAGGGTAGATGTAACAACGGCGAAAAAAATCTTTGAAGAATATCCTATACCGCATGTATTGATTGATGTCAACTACAAGAAGGGGATCGAAGGTTCCAACATGTTGGTTTTATCCCGTGAGGACGGATCTATCATTGTCGATCTGATGATGGGGGGAATGGGGCTGAACCCAACGAATAACCTTTCGGAAATGCAAATCAGCGGCATCGCTGAAGCCATGAATCAAATGATGGGTTCAGCGGCCACTTCCATGTCTACCATGTTTAATTCGGTGGTGGATATTACACCCCCTCGGGTTATCGAAAATGAAGTTGGTGATGAAGCATCTTTTTTATTAAAAAATATGAATGTTGATGAGCCGCTTGTCAGAATTTCTTTCCGACTGATTATCGAAGGAATCCTAGACAGTGTCCTTATTCAGGTTCTTCCGCTGCCTGTGGCTAAACGAATGGCCTCGAAACTGATGGGTGAGATGAATACCAAGAGTCCTTCCGAGAAAGCACCGACAAAACAAAGGCCTGCAACGCCGAACCCTGTGGAAAAACCTGGGTATCACAATGCCCCGCCACCGCCGCCTGAAATGAAATGGACACCCCCTATGGAGATTCCTGTACCCCCCATGACCAACCAAGGGAGTAGTTTCCATCACGGAGCTCAGCCGACATTTATTCAGCCCGCACAATTTGCACCGCTTTCGCCCACAGGGGGAACGATGCTTCCCAATAATTTAGGCTTGATTTATGATGTTCCCCTGCAGGTTAGCGTAGAACTTGGCAAGGCTAGCAAAACCATTAAAGACATACTCGAATTAGGACCTGGATCAGTCGTAGAACTTGACCGCCTTGCGGGAGAACCCGTAGACATGATTGTCAACGGGAAGCTGATCGCCAAGTGCGAAGTGGTCGTCATTAACGAAACCTTTGGCATTCGTATCACAGAAATTATTAATCCCAATGACAGAATAGATACATTAAACTAGTTTTGTAAGGAGGAAGAACAAGTGGGTTACACAGTAATGCTGGTAGACGATGCTGCATTTATGAGAATGATGCTGAAAGACATCCTATCCAATAATGGCTATCAAATTGTTGGTGAAGCAGAAAACGGAATGGTGGCAGTACAAAAGTATTCAGATCTTAAACCCGACATTACCATTATGGATATTACGATGCCGGAGATGGACGGGCTTCAAGCGGTAAAAGAAATTCGTTCCAAAGATCCCCAAGCGAAAGTTATTATGTGCAGTGCCATGGGTCAGCAGGCTATGGTAATCGAAGCCATCCAGTCGGGGGCAAAGGATTTTGTTGTGAAGCCTTTTCAAGCGGATAGGGTTTTAGAAGCTGTCGCCAAGGCTTTAAAATAGCTATGCCTACAATAACACCAAACGCTATTGAGCAGCAGCCGTATAATCCGGGTATTTCCACGCCCGCAGGCGCCGAGACTTTTTCTTGGACTGGTTTAATAGGAACCGTAATCGTTTTTTTGATTATCCTCGCAGTGTCTTTGTGGTTGATAAAAAGGCTGAATAAATACTCAGTTCGGAATATGCAGTCACCGTGGGTTAGGATACTGGACCGTCAGGTTCTAAATGGACAACAAGTATTGTACCTGGTTGAGATTGCAGGAAGAATCCAAGTGCTTGGCGGAACTGACCACCATATTACCAAAGTTTCGGAAATCAATGATCCTGATGTTGTTGCTGAGATTCTGGAAGAGATAGCCGACCGGCCTGAAGAGCAGATGGATAAATTTATGACCGGCATATGGAAAAAGCTGAGGAGGAAACCCAGAAATGATGTTTTTTCGGTTGAACTTGAGCGACTGCTTGAGGAGGTAAAGCGATGAACATGACGTTTGATTTGGGACAGGCCGGTTCCGCCGTACAACTGTTTTTGCTGATTACGGTCCTTTCTCTTGCGCCGGCTATTTTAGTCCTGATGACGTCTTTTACGAGAATCGCTGTTGTCCTTTCTTTTGTACGGAATGCTCTTGGAACGCAGCAATTGCCCCCTACTCAAGTCATTATCGGTCTTTCGTTATTTCTCACTTTTTTTGTAATGATGCCGACTTTTACCGAATTAAATTCTTCGGCACTCCAGCCTTATTTAAAAAGTGAAATCACCAAAGAACAAGCCTTAGGTAATGCGGAACAACCCTTAAGGACGTTTATGTTTAAACAAACCCGGGAAAAGGATCTGGAGTTGTTTGTGAGTTTGTCCCAGCAGGAAAGACCGAAGACATATGGAGATATCCCTACATATGTATTAATTCCGGCCTTTGTGATCAGTGAACTTAAAACGGCATTCCAGATGGGGTTTGCGATTTTTATCCCATTTATGATCATTGATATGATTGTGGCAAGTACGCTCATGTCCATGGGGATGATGATGCTTCCGCCGATGATGATCTCATTGCCGTTTAAGATATTGCTTTTTATTTTAGTAGACGGATGGCATTTGGTAGTCCAATCTCTGGTAGCCAGTTTCAAATAGCTATTTTTGGAAAGGAATGAGAGGTAAACTATGACCCAGAATCAAGTTCTTAATATGGCGAAAGAAGCACTTGGAACTGCGATTATTGTGGGGGGTCCGATCCTGCTCATCAGTCTTTTGGTGGGACTTATTGTTAGTATTTTTCAAGCTATGACTCAAATCCAGGAACAGACTTTATCTTTTATTCCCAAATTGCTTTGTATTGCTGTCATTTTAATACTCCTGGGTCCTTGGATGCTGAATGTAATGACAGCCTATACGACTAACCTTTTTACCGATCTTGCTAATTATGCCAGGTATTAGATGTCCCCAAAAACGGAGGAAAAGCTTTGAGTTTATCTGATCTGCTGCAATGGAACCTTTCTTTGTTTGTACTGATTTTTTCCCGCTGGGCGGGGATGGTCATGATTGCTCCCGTATTCGGGGCGAGGGGAGTCCCGGGGATGGTTAAGCTGGGCTTGGCAGTCAGTTTGTCTATCCTTCTTTTTCCTTTGGTCCTGGCCAAACAACCGGTTGTACCCAACGGCCTTTTTCCTTATATCGCCATCATTATCAAAGAGGTTTTAGTGGGACTTTCCTTAGGGTTTGTTATGAATTTGGTAACTGCCATTATGCAAGGGGCAGGGCAATTGATTGATTTTCAGTTAGGCTTTTCAATGGGCAATACCGTTGATCCCATAAACGGTATGCAAAGCCCCATGACCGGGAGTTTTCTGATGGTTTTAACAACAATGTTACTTCTGGCAACAAATGCGCATCATTATATCATCGCTGCAATGGCCAGGAGTTATGATTTCTTGCCGGTTAACCCTTCGGGGATCAACCCTGGCGCAGCTTTCTATATTGAGATTACTGCCAAAGTGATTACCCTTTCCCTGCAAATCGCCATGCCTGTTTTTGGGGCTTTGTTCCTCGCGGATGTAGGAGTAGGTCTTTTGTCCAAGACGGTTCCGCAATTAAATATTTTTTCTGTAATTTTTCCAGTGAAAATTATTTTTGGGATAGCGCTTCTCTTTTTAATGATTCCTTTTTTCGGAGAATCGGTTTCCCGGATTTTCGATACTTCCATGCAATGGATTTTTGACCTGTTAAGGGGGTGGAAGTCATAGCGGAAAAAAGATTTTCGGCAACCCCTAAACGAAGACAGGAAGCACGAAAAAAGGGTCAGATATTAAAGAGTCAGGAACTGACTTCCGCTGTAATGCTCCTAGCCTTAATCGGATTAATGAAGTTTTGGCTCCCAAGTTTTTTTAACCGGGTGGCCGGCCTTTTCAGATACCTGACCAATCTTTCCGTAGAATGGAATGCCCGTACGGTATGGGATGTTTCTCTGACGGTCGGTTGGCAGAGTATGCTGGTTCTAGGACCTGTTTTTTTGGCGGCAGCCGCAGCAGCCATTGTCATTAATTTCCTTCAGGTAGGATCTCTCTTCACGTTTGAAACGATTAAACCGCAATTTTCAAGGCTTAATCCTGTGGAAGGCATCAAAAGAATGTTCGGAGTCAAGGCTTTGGTTCAACTCGTTAAATCTTTGCTCAAAGTTATTATTATCGGATACTTTTTATATGACGTTATCCGGAAAAACATAAACATTTTCCCTGGCCTTCAGGAAGTCAGTGTACCTCAATCGGCGATCCTCTTAGGAAATATTCTGTTTGAACTGGCCTGGAAAATCGCTTTAGCCTTCCTGGTTCTTGCCATAGCCGATTTCCTCTACCAGTGGTGGGAATATGAAAAGAATCTTCGCATGTCCCATGAAGAAATCAAAGAAGAATATAAGCAAACAGAAGGGGATCCGCAGCTCAAGGCGCAAATTAAAAAACGTCAGCGCATGTATGCGATGCGCAGGATGATGGAAGACCTCAAACGGGCTGACGTCGTTGTCACAAACCCTACCCATTATGCGGTTGCTTTAAAATATGATCCTTCTAAGCATGCTGCCCCCTATGTTGTGGCTAAGGGGCAAAACGAGGTGGCACTTAGGATCAGGGAAATTGCCGAAGAAAACAACATTACCATCATGGAAAATAAACCGTTGGCGCGGACCCTCCATGCCCAAGTTGAAATTGGACAGGTCGTTCCGGCCGATTTATATAAAGCGGTTGCAGAGGTATTGGCGTTAGTCTACAGGCTAAATAAGCGAAAAAAATACCATTCCGCTTAGAGCCTCTTATAAAAAGATTTATTTCGGGTCAAATTTTTCGTACTACTCAATAAATAGGGAGGCTCCCTTTCTATGGCAACTACCGTCCGTACAGGAAGGATAACGCAATATAAAGATATCATTGCAGCTTTCGGCATTGTAGGGGTCATTGTAATGATGGTCGTTCCTCTGCCTGCCGGCTGGCTGGACTTTTTAATTACATTGAATATTACCGTTTCCGTTTTGATCCTGATGCTGGCAATATTCACCACGGACCCGCTGGAGTTTTCGGTATTGCCTTCGTTATTATTAACCATGACACTCTTTCGTCTGGCCTTAAATCTTTCTACAACCAAATTAATTTTGCTCCAAGCCAATGCCGGTAACGTTATCCAGCAGTTTGGGCAATTTGTCATTCAGGGGAATCCGGTTGTCGGTTTTATTGTTTTCAGCATTCTGGTTATTGTTCAGTTTGTTGTTATCACGAGAGGTGCCGAACGTGTTTCGGAAGTAGGTGCCCGTTTTACTCTCGATGCTATGCCCGGAAAACAGATGAGCATCGATGCTGATCTTAACGCCGGGATCATTAACGACCAGGAAGCGAGAACCAGAAGAAGGAAGATTCAACAGGAAGCGGATTTTTACGGGGCTATGGATGGAGCCAGTAAATTTGTCAAAGGCGATGCCATCATTGCGATTATTATCCTGTTCATTAATATTATCGGCGGGTTTATTATCGGTATGGTGACCATGGGCATGTCTATAACTTCCGCTTTGCAGACGTATACCCTTTTGACTATCGGTGACGGTTTAGTATCCCAGATACCTGCACTATTGATTTCCACGGCAACCGGTCTGGTTGTGACACGGGCGGCTTCGGACACCAACCTGGGTCAGGATTTGGCCACACAGCTTTTCAGAGCCCCGAAAGCCCTTTATATTACTTCAGTGGTATTAATTGTCCTGGCAGTGCTTGGGCTGCCCAAGCTTCCGCTTTTTACTTTAGCGGTGCTGGCAGGAGGTACAGGGTATTACATGCAAAAGAATTCTGTCGCAACAGCCGAAGAGGAATCCGCTGCTGCCCTTCAGAGTGAAGTAGAAGAAACCAAGAGACCCGAAAACGTCATGAATATGCTGGGAATTGACCACATGGAGCTGGAAATCGGGTATGCCTTAATTCCGTTGGTTGATTCGGGCCAAGGGGGAGACCTTCTTGACAGGATCGTCCTGATCCGCAGGCAAATGGCAGGGGAACTGGGCTTTATTGTTCCTGTAATCCGGGTGAGGGATAATATGAATCTCCAACCCAACCAGTATGTGATTAAGATCAAAGGTGCTGAAGTGGCTGCGGGTGAACTTCTGGCCGATCATTACCTCTCTATCAGCAGTGGGATTGATAATGATTCGGTACCGGGGACACCAACGAAAGAACCTGCCTTTGGTCTTGAAGCCAAATGGATTAGTTCCTCTTACAGGGAGCAGGCTGAGCTTTCCGGTTACACGGTAGTTGACGCTCCCACTGTTTTGGCCACCCATCTGACTGAAGTCATCAAAACCCATGCCCATGAGATCATTAACAGACAGGATGTCAAGAAATTGATTGATCATGTCAAAGAACAGGCGCCTGCCGTCGTGGAAGAACTTATACCCGATCTTCTGAATCTCGGCCAGGTTCAAAAAGTCCTCTGCAATCTTCTTAGGGAACGGGTTTCTATTAAAGATATGGTTTCTATTCTCGAAACCTTGGCGGATTATGCCGGTTTGACCAAGGAGACAGACAGACTTACGGAACATGTCCGCCAGGGTTTGGCCCGGCAGATCATTCAACCGCTGCTCGATCCCCAGAAGAAGTTACCGGTTTTGACTGTAGAACCGCGTATCGAACAAATGATTCTGGATAACCTCCGGCCTTCAGACTATGGAAATTACGTCAACATTGATCCCAGTGTGATGCAAAGACTAATAAAACAGATATCGAGTGAGATCGAAAGAATTGTTTTAAAAGGATATAACCCCGTGCTATTGTGTGCCCCGGTTGTCCGGATTAACTTAAAAAGAATGACAGAGCGGCAGCTTCCGCACCTGGTGATCCTATCCTACAATGAATTAGTACAGGGTATTGAAGTGCAGGCCCTGGGAATGGTGGTGTTAGACAATGCGGGTTAAACGTTTTACTGGAGACAATGTCGCCGATATCATGAGCAAAATAAAAAGGGAACTCGGATCTGACGCTGTTATTCTTCAAACCCGCCAGATCAAAGAAGGGGGTTTTCTTGGTTTTTTCGCCAAAACCCGGGTGGAAATTACTGCGGCCATTGAAGAAAAACCGTTTAATACGAGTTCAAGGGATGCCGGACTGTGGGAAGAAAAAGCTCAGACTGTGAATACCGATATTATCAAAAAAGCATATGAAGCTTATCGAGAAAAAGAAAACGAGTATGCCAAGGAAAAAGGATCCGGAGAGTTTACCAATCCACAGGGGGGGTTCGAAAAACACCTTCTTGAAACTACACAATCTGAGATCAGGGAAATGCATAGTATCCTGAAAGAAATAAACAGGCATATCACCAAAACAGACAGTGATAAAGAATCTATTCCCGAACCGCTCGTTAAGTGGGAAAGTTTTTTGACCGAAAAAGGCATTAGCAGGGAGCTTACCGAGCACCTTCTGGACCGGGTCAAAAATGAAGTAGCCCAAGAGCTTTGGAATAATAAAAATACAGTATTAGAAAAAATCAAAAAACAAATTATTGATTACTGCGTCAACACGGAAACGATCCGACCGCGCAAATCAAAGACTACGGTTGTTGCTTTAGTAGGTCCTACCGGAGTAGGCAAAACCACTACGATTGGAAAACTTGCGGCGGGTTTCAGTATTATTGAAAGAAGAAAAGTTGCCCTGGTAACCGCCGATACCTATCGGGTTGCGGCAGTTGAGCAACTCAAAACATTTGGGGAAATTATCGGGGTTCCGGTTGAAGTGGTTATGACGCCCGACGGGCTGAAAGAGGCTATAGACAGACACCGGGATAAAGAACTTATCTTTATTGATACTGCCGGCAGAAGTCCGCATCATGAACTTCATATGTCTGAACTGGAAGCTTTTCTGACGAAGGCCAAACCGGATCTGACGATGTTGGTCATGAGTGTCACAACCAACCTTGCAGACCAATTGAAAGCATTTGAGCGCTTTAATTCCTTATCAACCCACTTGATTTTAACCAAGCTTGACGAAAGCTTCAGTCTGGGCTCAATTGTAGATCTATTGGTCAGAACAAACTTGCCCATCGCCTACTTAACGAATGGACAAAATGTTCCGGATGATATTGATGCCGCTACACCGGAAAAACTGTCCGGATACATTCTGGGGGAGGGCATTCCCAATGTATGATCAGGCCAGTACACTCCGAAAATTGGCAAGTGAGCGGAATGCAGGGTCGCAGCGCGATATGCGGGTGATTGCGGTCAGCAGCGGCAAAGGCGGTGTCGGGAAAACCAGCTTAGTAGTCAATATGGCTTTAGCTCTGGCAGAATACAATTATCGTGTTATTGTATTGGACGGAGATTTGGGTTTAGCCAATGTTGATGTTGCTTTCGGAATTACACCCCGTTTCAGTATTAAGCATTTACTATCGGGCGAGAAAAGAGTTGAAGATATACTTTACCCTGTCGACAGGGGGATTAAAGTTCTCCCCGGGGCTTCGGGCGTGATAGAGCTTGCCAATCTGGACCGGGGGCAGCTCAAGAACGTTCTCGTCAACTTGGGAAGATTGGAGAAAATGGCTGACATTTTATTGATAGATACCGGAGCGGGGTTGGGTCATACCGTTCTCAACTTTATCTGTGCTTCGGATGACGTGATTGTGGTTATGACCCCTGAACCGCCTTCCATGACGGATGCCTACGGGTTGTTAAAATCAATCAAAAGCCAATCTGAAAAAATCAATGTCAACATCGTGGTAAACCGTGTCAGAAATGAAGCGGAAGCACAGCAAGCTTTTGAAAGGCTGCAGCATGCAGTCAGCAAGTTTTTGGGGATGCACTTAAACCTTTTGGGATGGATCTATGACGATCCATTGGTAGGACGTTCCGTTATGGAACAGAAACCATTAGCTTTGTCCAATCCTCAAAGTCATGCTTATAAATGTGTCCAATGGATTGCAGCCAATGTTGCAGGAATCTATCTGCAGCCTCCTACCCAAAACGGAGGAATCAAAGGTTTTCTGTCTTCTTTACTAAAAATAAATTAGGACTATGAAGAATAAAAAAGGGAGGTGGTAAGATGCTGTATGAAGAAAAGATTTATGAGGGTGTCTCTGTTGAATTGGTAGTTTATGAAGGGGAATATAAAGGAAAATATAGAACGAGGATTGAGGAAGTCGGAAAAAGGATCCTTTCGGTTGGCGTTCCGGTAGTTGACGGACAGTTTATCCCTTTGCGCGAAGGGACGAGACTAAATGTAATTTTCGCTGATGAACTTTCTGCATATTCTTTCTCTTCATCTATCATCAAGAGAATTGCATTGCCCATCCCCACTTTTATCATTGAATTCCCCAATAAGATCGAAAAAATCCAGAGAAGAAAATTTGTCCGGGTGCCTCTTATCCGCTCGCTCAAATATCGAATCATAGAAAAAGAAGGCATTAGTGACGAAAAGTCAGGTTATATGATCGATCTGAGTGGCGGAGGACTGCTTTTTAATGCACAGGAAAATTTACCCTCGAAAGCAATTATCCTCTTAAAGACACTCATAGGGACAGGCGATATGGAAATTCCGGGTATTGTTATCCGCTCCCAAAGAGAGGATGGTAAAGACCTGTTTAAAGTATCTGTTCAGTTTTATGAGATATCTGAAAAAACCAGAGATAAAATTATTCAGTATGTTTTTGAGATTCAAAGAGAAATGCGCAAGAAAGGTCTGGTTTAATCAATGGAAATATCTGCAATCCGGCTTGAAGCTTTAAAGGAAATCGGAAATATCGGTTCAGGGCATGCCGCAACTTCTTTATCGAATATGCTGCAAACCAGAATTGATATGGCTGTGCCAAAAGTATGGCTGGTACCTTTGGAGAGATTATCAGAAGCCCTGGGCCAAATGGATGCGATGAAAACGGCACTGTATCTTAAAGTTGAAGGAGATGCCCCCGGGAAAGCCATGTTTGTGCTTTCCGTAGAAAGTGCGGAGATCATTGCTAAAAAACTTCTGTATATGACCGCCCCCCCGGAAATTCATATTGATGAGATGGCACAGTCTGCTTTAAGGGAAGTGGGCAATATCTTGGTCAGTTCATTTGTCATTGCCTTGACCGAATTTTCAGGAATTTTGCTTCAACCCTCCACACCGGCCCTGGCAATCGATATGATTGGGGCAATGATTGATGCCGTCTTATTGGAAGAAGGAAAAGTGGATGACAGCATTCTGATCATCGATACCAAACTGTCGGGGCTGGACGAAATGGAAGGGAAGTTTCTTTATATCCCGGATGAGGGATCTTTAGATAAATTGCTGGGAGTATTCGGATTATGAGCAATACGATTCTGGTTGGGATGGCTGATTTTAAGGTCGGTAAAACTCCTGATAAGTTAATGACAGCCGGGCTTGGGTCCTGTATTGGAGTCTGCATTTATGACCTTCAGTCTCAGGTTGGCGGAATGGCACATATTATGCTGCCAAGCTCCGGGGATAATATGAAGGGAAACGCCGCAAAGTATGCTGATAGCTGCATAGAATTACTTTTAAAGGACCTGTACAGGCTGGGTGCCAATAGGATACGGCTCAAAGCCAAAATGGCTGGGGGGGCGCAGATGTTTTCCTTTACCGGGAAGACACCTCTCTTGAAAATTGGAGAAAGAAATGCAGAGGCTGTGGAACAAGAACTTAAAAAAGCAGGGATTCCGCTTCTTGCCTATGATATAGGCGGTACTTTCGGACGAACTATTAACTTTAATATTAAAACCGGCGATTTGCACATAAAGACCATCAGTCATGGCGAAAAGGTGATTTGATGACTTTAACCGGAAAACATTCTCTGGAATCATTCATTTTTTACCTTTCGCTGGCCGCAGGCGGGGTAGTTTTGCTATTCTCCGTTTCCAACGGCTATAGCTTTTTCATGATATTGATTCGTACCGTTTTGTCATTTTTTTTGATCTATTTTCTTGGGAATGGTTTGCTGACCCTATGGGAAAAGTTTTCGCCGCCCCTCCCTAAGAAAGAGGTAAACTTCCGGTCTACTATTGATGTAATTCTTAGTGATCTTAATGCAAGAGGGATGAAAGGTTCTACTTATAACGCAGGCGGCAGTGTTGTAGAGTCGGAAGATAAAGAACAACTACCGGGACAAATTAGTAAAGATATGAAAAATGGGCTGCAGGATGCGGGTACTAAAGCGGAGATCGTAAGAAGAATGGGTTGGGGAGAAGAAGAATAGTGTATAGCGGACAGTACGGTACGCCAAAAGAACATGCTTGGACGGAAGAAAACCTGGAAAAATACCTGCCTTTAGTCAAGCGGATTTCAGGCAGACTTTCCATGTCATTGCCAGCCCATATTGGCGAAGAAGACCTTATTGGTTACGGGGTTTTTGGGCTGCTTGATGCGTTACAGAGATTTGAACCTTCCCGAGGGGTCAAATTTGAAACGTATGCCACCTTAAGGATACGTGGGGCCATGATCGATGGCTTAAGATCCATGGATTGGGTACCTCATTCTGCCAGACAGAAGGTGAAACGGGTCCATCAGGCGTTCAGCCATTTGGAAAATAATCTCGGACGGAATCCTTCCCCGGAAGAAGTCGCAGGTCATCTGGAGTTATCCGTAGAGGAACTTAACGCAACCTTGCTCCAGGGACAATTTATGACCCTTGTTTCTTTAGAAGATGCCTCAAATCCTGAGACTGCCGATTCCTATATCTCACCGGTAGACCTGATTATAGATCATAAATCTCAGGAAGCATTCCAACAAATTGAAAAGGAAGAGCGGAAACAAATCCTGATGGAGGCCATAGAAAAATTATCAGAAAAAGAAAAGATGGTCGTGGCCTTATATTACAGAGAGGAGTTGACCTTAAAAGAGATTGCCGCCATTATGAACCTCTCAGAATCCAGGATATCTCAAATTCATTCCCAAGCGGTTTTACGCTTACGGGGATATCTCAGCCGGCAAAAGAAAAACATCCTGTAGAAAAGGTTACTTGATGAACTAAGCAGCCTTTTATTATTATTTTTCTTTCAATCACCTCTAAAGTGAGCCTTTTTTTTTTCCGATATATTGGGTAGTACCCGACAGGAGGTGAAAAATAGATGAATATAACAGACGTTCTGACGCTAACAAACATTCAAGGAAATGAAAATAAAGGTAAGGGGAATCAGGTTAACGGAACAGGGGCTCCTGCTTCCGGCACAGACCTGAATTTATTTTCTGTTTTTTTAAAGAACCTGACAGGAATTCAAACCAAAGCGTCAGGACAAACCTCTGAAGAACAAAAGGACGATTCAGTATCCCGGAATGATGATGTGGTGGCTGACGGGTTTTTGGGACAGAATCTGTATCTCCAGTTTCTTCAGAATGTATTTCCGGCAGGCAAGGAGGCCAATTCCGGATTAATGGGCGATCAATCCTTAAGCAGTATTAATTCTATAGAATTATCCGGCGGACTTTCAGCTGACAGTGAGGGGAAAGCTTCGATCGGCAATGCAGTTGGGGATCAAGAATCAAACAATTTGAATTCTCGATCAGCCGATGCAAAGAATTTTGTGGATGGAGCCACTCAGCTGCAGCAGGCTGATTCAGACTCGCTGACCCAAAAGATGAGGACAGGCAATGTGGCTGCCCCGCTGGACCCAAGGATGAATACAAGGGATTATCTTTCAGCCCTCAGTGATCTCGGATTAGAAGGGATTCCTAATCCGGGCTCAGGAGAGAGTCAGTCTCTCGATCCCCAGGAGTTGGATCAATATAGAAAAACTTTCGAGCAATTACAAGAGCTTTCAGGCAAGATCGAACCGGTTGAAAACAAGACCGGTTTTGTTCAGCCAGACAAACTGTCAGGGGTTCCGGTGAAACCGGAGTTCGCGAAAGGCCCGACAGAAAAAGCCGATTCCCCGGCGGCAGACCAAACTTCGTTTATTCTAGGGAAAGCGAACCCGCTTGCAGCGGCCAACGCCAAAGGGCAGTCAACCCCGTCAGGACAGGACGATTCTGGGCAAGAAACACATTCTTCCAAGCATTCTGAGATTCAATCCGTACAACCGTCCGCAACCAACCCAGATGGAATCAGCGCGGAAAATAAATTGAATACCACCTTCAAGGTTCCGGTAGAACAGGGCAGGGTGTGGGAACAAGTTCTGGATACGCTGAAAAAGCAAGAATTTAGGAATAATGAAGTCAAAGAACTATCCATCCGTTTACAACCGGCAGAATTAGGAAAAGTGGATGTATCCCTGCGCTTGGAAAACGGACAGCTGCATCTTGTCATGAATGCTTCAGAGCAAAATACGGGAGCTATGCTGCAGAACCATATTCAGGAGCTCAGAAATGGACTGACGCAAATGGGTGTGGCCTGCGGTAATTTTGAAATGAGTTACCGGCAAAATGAAAAAAACGGCTCGGAAAGGGAATTTTCTGGAAACAGAAGCAGATATAAAACCCACCTCGAAGAGGAAGCGTTTCCCGCCCTCGCAGGGGTTGGTTCTTACCTTTCGGCCGATGGTTCCGGTGGAAGAATCAATGTCAGCGCATAACGGAGGCGATGAAAAGTGACTACGGTCAACGGCACAAGTAATACACAAAATACAACAATCACTTCTGCAAATACGAACAGCACAACGAATGCCGTTAGTAACGAACTCGGCAAGAACGATTTTCTAAAACTTTTGGTAGCCCAATTAAAAAATCAGGACCCCATGTCTCCAGCGGACAATACACAATTCGTTGCCCAGCTTGCCCAATTCAGCTCGCTGGAACAGATGAATAATGTGGCAAAATCTATGGAAGAACTCAAGACCAGCATGACAACGCTATACGGCCAGTCTCTTCTCACCCAAGGGGCTGCGATGATTGGCAAAGAGGCAGTCGGCGTTAACGGCAGCGGAGAGGAAGTATCGGGACAGATCACTTCCGTCAAACTGGTCGATAATGCCCTGAAAGTCATGGTCGGAGACACTCTCTTGAATATGGAAGATATTTCAGAGATTAAAGAGTAGGGGAATTTTGAGAAACCAAAGTTAGAACTGGAGGTAAATGTCTTATGATGCGTTCATTATATTCCGCGATTACGGGACTCAAAAACGAGCAGATCGCGATGGATGTTATCGGTAATAATATTGCTAATGTCAATACATCGGGTTATAAAAAGTCCAGGACCAGTTTTGCATCCATGCTTGGACAGGCTATCCGCGGAGCATCTGCTCCGGATGCCGCGGTACTTTTGGTGGAACCAACGGCATCGTGGTCGGTCTGGGCAGCACATTGGGATCAGTAGATAAGGTTATGGGTCAGGGCAGTTCTCAGTATACCGGGAAAGATACCGATATGATGATCCAGGGTCCGGGCATGTTCGTTCTGAAGCTTGCCGGAAACAATTACTATACCCGTACCGGGAATTTCGGTTTTGATAAATCCGGTAACTTGATTGATCCTTCCACCGGGGCACTGGTTCAGGGTTATGCATATGATACCGGAACATCTGCTTTCCCCGCGGACGGATCGGCAACATCCAATATCACATTTACCTTGGGGCAGGCTCATCCAACTTTAGCAGGTTATACTCTTTCGAGCTACAGTGTTGACCAGAGCGGCATCATTACCGGTGTATACAGTAACGGTACAGCGTCTGCGACGTTGCCGATGTTTAAGATCGTTATGGCCAAATTTGCAAATGATGCCGGTTTAAGTCCCCAGGGAAATAACTTCTTTACGGAAAGCAACAACTCCGGGCCTGCGGACATAGGGAGCGCGGGGGCAAAAGGCCGAGGCACCATCGTTCCCAATACCCTGGAGATGTCCAATGTAGACCTTTCCCAGGAATTCACGGATATGATTGTTACCCAGCGCGGCTTCCAGGCCAACTCCAGGGTTATAACCGTTTCCGATACCATCCTGCAGGAACTGATTGACCTCAAGCGGCAATAGCTATATTAGTGAAGTTTAATAGCAAAATTCTCTGTTGATCCAGCAAATAGTGATTTTTCATCGTAAGCGTCAATATTATCTGAATTTGCAGGAAAAAGCAGATTAACAGAGAATTATGTAAGGAGAAAAAGGATGAAAGTGTCAACAGAGTTCTTAGATATGCTGCAAAACCGTATTGATATGATCGCAAATAATCTCGCCAATATCAATACGCCAGGTTTCAAAGAACAGCTGCTTGCCGTTGAGGAAGGGTTTGACACCAAAGATCGGAGCAACGAAGTCGCTCAATATGGAAATGTGATGCCTTCTACGGGGAACCCTGTTCTCGATACCAATCTATATGTGGGCAAAAGGATTAGATCCGAGCAGGGGGCCTTGGTTGAAACGGGCAATCCCTGGGATATGGGGATTAATGGGGAAGGCTTTTTTCAGGTTAAAACCACAGACGGCAAGATCGGTTATACCCGGGCAGGCTTATTTGGAACAGACAGTATAGGCAATCTGGTGAATAATGAAGGGATGCTCATGGAACCGCCCGTTATGATACCGGAGAATGCCGAAGAAATCTCTGTTTCTTCTGATGGGATGATCAAAGCTTATCTGCGTGATGATACAGACCCCCAATCTGCAGCCGGTACAGGGAATGCCGGGAAAGAAGCAGTCGAAATCGGACAGATTTCTTTATTTAAGTTCAAAAATCCGGATGGGCTGGAACAGATGGGTCATAATATCTATCTTCCCACGCAAGCTTCAGGAGAGGCTATCGTGGGAATTGCCGGAGCGGACGGGTATGGGGAAATCAAATCCGGAATGTTGGAGAGATCCAACACGGATATCGTCAATGCCATGACCAGTCTGATCCAGACCCAAAGGGCTTACCAGCTCGAAGCGCGAAGGTTGAAGACGCAGGATGAAATGCTGCAGCAGGCTGAAATGGTGAGGGGATAATCGTGGCAGGGTGGTTGGATTCCAAAATACTGACACTGCTGGAAGGCGGTCTTGACGGGTTAAGTCTGCGCAATAAGGTACTGGCGGATAATATAGCCAATGTGGATACACCCAACTTTAAACGATCCGATGTAAATTTTGAAAATGTTCTGCAAGCTGCTCTCGGCGGGGAAGATCCCGGACAACTGGAACTAAAGAGGACTTCCCCCCTCCATTTATCGGGGTTCGCAGTTTCCGGGGCTGATTTTGTGATTCAGGATCAAAGTACTTCTTACCGCAACGATGGGAACAATGTGGATATAGATGCCGAAATGACCAAACTTGCGGAAAATACGATTGAGTATAACGCTTTAACCAGATCCTTATCCTCGCATCTGGCACTGCTCAGGCAGGTTATACAGAGCTAACAACACGGCAGGTGGTGAACCTTTATGCTCCGTGGATTATATTCCGCAGCTTCCGGAATGATGCTGAACGATCAGCAAATCGAATCCATCAAAAAAAATATCGAAAGCGTTACAAAACCCGGTTATCGAACGGAAAGTGAAAGAGTTACTTCTTTTCCGCGCCTGTTGGTAAACAGAATATCAAACAGCGTCTCCGAGCCCCCTATTCCTGAAACCACGCCGCTGGGGATTATGGGTACAGGGGTATATGCCGACCGCAAATACTACAGCGGTGAGCATGGAGAAATGCGGAAAACGGATACCATGACCGATATGGCTATTAACTCTGAAGGTTATTTTACCATTGACACACTGGCCGGAGAACGGTATACCAGAAACGGGCATTTTCAAGTGGACCCTTCGGGAATGTTGAGAACTGCGGGGGGAAATCTGGTCTTGGGCGAAAATGGCCCGATCGGGCCCTTAACTACTGATTTTGCAGTAAAGCTGGACGGTACTATTGAGAATAACGAAACCCATGAAGTGATTGACAGATTGCGGATTGTGAATATCCCTCAGGAAAATCTGCAAAAGGATAGTCTGGCCGATCTGTTCACCTCGCTTCAGCCGCCCGCCGGTGCGGTTCGGGAGGATATCAGGATAGATCAGGGTTTTATCGAAGAAGCCAACGTGAATTTTGATTCGGAAATGGTCAAGATGATTCAGGTTCTCAGGTCATATTCAGCTAATCAAAAAGTTGTTCAAACCAATGATAGCCTGATGCAAAAAGCAGTCAATGAAATTGGAAAAGTTTAAGTGACCGGTTAAATCTTCCCATGTTATGATAGAAGAAAGTAGTAAGGCAAGTTTCAGTAGAGAGAGGTTGATCAAGATGGGCTTTCAAATTGTGGTTTTTTCTCTTGGGAGTGAAGAATATGGTCTTCCGATTGAGGCAGTCCAGGAAATAACCCGTTTGGCTGAAGTACATCCTATTCCGAAGGCTCCCGATTTTGTTAAAGGTTTAATTCGGATTCGGGGGCAGGCAATTCCGCTGATTGACTTACATCAAAAATTCTCCGTTCAATCTGAAAATGAACCGGAATTTGCCGTGATTACAGAGATAGATGGTAATTTGATCGGATTTGCTGTGGAAGAAGTCAAAGAAGTGAGAGCAATTGAGGATGTTTCTCCCCCGCCGCCTCTTGTACATTCGTCTTTTATTGGTGGAATTGTGAATCTTCCGGATAGAATGATTATTCAGGTTATTCCTGAGCGTATTTTGGAAGAGCAGGAAGTGGATCATCTTAACCGGTTGGTGGGCTGATGCTTTAAGAAATTCGCAGTTAAGGAATGCTCTTCAGGTCATAGAAGAACATTCCTTTACTTATTATCATAAGATAGACAATCGGGCTTGACAGTAAAATAAAATTAATTTATAGTGAGACGGATTATAATTGTTTTAATTATTCTTGGTTCATGTCAAAAATATTTGAAACAAGTGCAATACGGACCAGTGTGTTTTAAGCAGATCATTATGGGTTAAAATAATGCTGAAGAATATTTTCCAATCGGTTGACTATTATGAATATCTTTTCAAAATGAGTTGGCCAGCACTAAGCGGTCTTTTTCTTGTTAGCATTTTTTTATTGGTAAGAGGTTTTCGGTATGTTACAAAAGTGTCAATGCGATTATTATTGACCTTGGGAGTATTAATGATTTATGGTCAGATGTTCGTAACGAACTACCCCGATTGGTTCAATCGGCCTTCGGTATTCAAGGGTACTGTGGAGTCCGTACAAAAAAAAGAGAAAATTCCGCTCATTACCATCAGGAATGGCGAAGAAGAAATTCAGCTTACAGTGGATGATGGTATCGAACAGAGTATACATCAAGACGATCTGATTGAAGTTTCTTATCTTCCAACAAAAAAGAAAGTATTTGACTGTACGCTATTAACCCGACAAGCTGAGAGTCACATATAATAACATATACTACCTGGAAGTATATGGGATTAGAATATTGACTGTCTATGATATAATATACATTGTAGAGAGTCTTGATTTCAATTAGGATTAGGAAAGGAGAGTGGAATGTTTTGCGCATTCTAAAGGTCAATGACAATACGGTTCGCATTTTTATCTCCTTTACCGAGCTTGCAGATCGCAATATCTCCCTCGCCGACTTTTTTCAACGTTCTGCCAGAACTGAACAATTTTTTTGGGAATTGATTTCAAAAGCTAGAGACGAGGTTGATTTTAATTTGGATCAGCCTTTTTGGATTCAAGCTACTGTAGCTTCCGAAGATGAATTTGTCATTACTGTTATTAAGCAGGAAGATCAAATTGAGGCTGAGATTAACCATATTATCCAGACGAGTTTGGGAGAAAAGAAAAAATCCTCAAAACAAACGGCCAAATTTACTTCCGAAGGGGATTGGGTCTATGTCTTTTCTGATTTTGAAGATGTCGTATCTGCAGCTCGACTTCTGCCGGAAATTCCCCACATTCAATCCAGTCTCTTTAGTTATGAAGAAGAGTATTATTTAGCTATTAGCAATTTTGGTGCCTCACGAAAAAAGAAAATTGCAGAAGCAATATTGGATGAGTATGGGGAATCAGTAATCGTGACTGAAGCTTTTTTAAAAGAACATGGGGAAATCATTATTTCGGAAAATGCTATCAAGCTAATCAAAAAGATGGATAAGAATAAAGGAGCTAGCTAACTAGCTCCTTTATTCTTATAATGGGCAGCCTCCTACTCGATTAACGAAAACCACCTGCCAGGCAGGGAGGGATAAGTATGTTGGCCCTGACATCAATATTAATCTTCTCAAATGCTTGGAAAGCTCCGTTTATTCCTTTTGGCTGACACGCCAGTATTCATCTTGGCTGACACGCCAGTATTCATCCTGAAAAAGATAAGGGATACTCCGAAAACAGTCCAAGCAAACCGTTTTTTCCCTGAAATAGAGAAGTTTTTTTGAATTACTGCAGAAAATGCACTTGCGGGTCTTTTGGCCTTTTATTTTTGCCAATTCAATGATCTTTGCCCCGGACAAACTCATAATTTTCCTCCTTGAAAATTCCACGTTAAAATAAAAAATGGTATGATGGTTATATACTAATCCAAACAGGGTGTCGAAATCGTAAAAAAACTGCTGGTTAAGGAACGGGCATTTTGTCTTAGAATGGTGAATTAGGGGTGTTTTTCTTGAATCATGAACAGGCTGCAAGGCTGCGCTTTCTTCCTCCGGTTTATGAGGTGGTAGCGAATTTATCTGCGAATACCGGGATCAAGGACCTTTATGATGCAGCAGCGATTACTTGGGCTGCCAGAAATGCTCTGGACCGTGCCAGGGCAATTATCCTGCAGCCCGAAAATGCTGAAGAAGATATTGAAGCTCCAAGCAGACAAAAATTTTGGGGATATCCGCTGGAAGAATTCTCGCAAGCCGTTCGGAATTGGCTGACGGAAGAAGTTTTGAAAGAGCTTACACACGCCGGCAGTACCTTAAAAAGAATTATTAATGCAACAGGAGTCATTCTTCATACCAATCTTGGAAGGGCCTTGCTTGCACCTGAAGTTGCCGGCTTTGTGGCAGAACAGGCCGTTGCTTACAATAATTTGGAATTGGACGTTCAAACGGGCAGCAGGGGGTCCAGATACAGCCACGTTCAAAACCTATTGCGGGAACTGACCGGGGCAGAAGATTCCCTTGTTGTCAATAATAATGCAGCTGCAGTGTTATTGATCATGAACACATTGGCCAATCAGAAAGAGGTCATCGTATCCCGGGGAGAATTGGTTGAAGTAGGAGGCGCCTTTCGGATACCTGAAGTGTTGAAAGCCGGAGGCGCTAAATTGGTTGAGGTGGGGGCTACCAATAAAACCTGGTTAAAAGATTATCAGGAAGCAATAAATTCTGAGACGGCTATGCTGTTAAAGGTACATACGAGCAATTACCGAATTGAGGGTTTTCACCATTCGGTTTCTTTAGATGAAATCGTCATACTGGGGAAAGAGATGAATATTCCCATAGCAGTTGATTTGGGAAGCGGCAGTTTTTTAGATGGCGTTGAATTCGGACTTCCAAAAGAACCTACCATTCAGGAAACCGTAAACAGCGGGGCATCCCTCGTCACTTTCAGCGGAGATAAACTTTTAGGAGGTCCTCAGGCGGGAATCATTGTCGGAAAAAAAGAGCTTATTGAATCATTAAAAAAGAATCAGCTTATGAGAGCGATACGGGTTGACAAACTCACCTTAGCGGCTCTGGCAGGAACTCTACAGCTCTACCAAAGAGGAGAGGTGTGTAAGATCCCTGTTTGGAGAATGCTGGCTAAATCCAAAAAAGAGCTATGGGAGGAAGCACACAATCTTTTCAAGTTACTGCAAGATATTCCCCAACTTCAGGCAGAGATTGAAGAAAATAATTCCTGCGTGGGGGGAGGAGCATTTCCTGCGGCTGCAATTCCTACGTTTGTCTGTACAGTAAAACCTTTGGGCGGCAGAACTGAGGAGTTGGAAAGATTTTTGCGTTTTGGTGATATCCCAATTCTTGCAAGGATTGAGAAGAACAAAATACTGCTTGATCCCAGAACACTTTTACCGGGAGATTTCAATGAAATCACAAGCCGATTGAAAAATTGGGCAGGTTGAAGGCCTCTATCGTTGGTGCTATAATGGCTTGAGGACAAAAGGGGACTAAGATCGCTACAGAATTGCAATAATATATACAAAAGAAAAATAATTATGGGATAAAACGCAGCAAAGGAGGGGGAAAGAATGACGGAAGAAAAAATCAGGCTGACACAATTTTCAAGCAAAGCCGGCTGAGGGTGCAAGATAGGTCCCGGCGACCTGGCACAGGTTCTGTGCAATTTACCTAATTCTATTGAAGACCCTAATCTTCTGGTTGGAATTGAAACGTCAGATGATGCCGGCGTTTACCGGCTCAATCAGAGTCAAGCCATTGTTCAAACCGTTGACTTTTTCACTCCGGTGGTAGATGATCCTTACTCATTCGGACAAATTGCGGCAGCCAATGCCCTGAGTGATATTTATGCTATGGGTGCTGCCCCATTGACAGCTTTAAACCTTGTTTCTTTTCCAATTCACAAGTTGGATAAGTCTATTCTTTTGGAAATATTAAGGGGTGGACGGGAAAAAATCAACGAGGCGGGGGCAGTATTGCTTGGAGGACATTCTATTGACGACCCTGAACCAAAGTATGGACTCGCTGTGACCGGTCTTATCCATCCGGATAAGATTCTGACGAATCGCGATGCTCAGGATGGAGATTATCTGATTCTTACCAAACCTTTAGGCATTGGAATTATCACAACGGGGATAAAACAGGGCATCGTTTCTCAGACTGAAGAAAATGAAGCTGTCGAAATTATGGCCATGTTAAATAAGGAAGCCTCCCGTCTTGCTTTATTGGTCGGGGTAAATGCCTGTACGGATGTAACCGGATTCGGATTATTGGGACACCTGCACGAAATGATGAAAGCCAGCGGGTTGCACGCAGAAATTTATACCGAAAGTATTCCGGTTGTCGATACTGTATGGAAATGTCTGGAAAAAGGAACCGTTCCAGGGGGAACGATGGCTAATCTTGCTTATTTGGGAGAAAATGTGCGTTCCTATTGCAGTGAAAATTGGAAGCTCATTCTTGGAGATGCCCAAACCTCCGGAGGGCTATTGTTTGCAGTTCCGGAGCAAAGAAAAGAAGAGCTGATTCGAAAGTTGAATCAGTATCACCCCTATTCCCGAATAGTTGGAAGGGTATATCGCGGCGAAGCGGGTAAAATATCTATATACCAAAAAAATCTGACTCCATGAATCAAGAAGGGTATCATAGCGGTTATTAAACATAATGGAGTGCGCGAATTGAAGAAAAGGGCGGGCCAAAAAAGGAAGGTATTTATTGTTATCGCGATATTATTTGCGGGAATTATTTCTGGGACTGCGGCTTTCGGGTATGTGTATTTTAACAGGGACGAAGGCGATAGCGGTTTAACCCCATATTTTGGACAGAACGCTGCGAGTTTAGATAAGCGCGTCAGTTTTCTTTTGATCGGGACGGATAAAAGACCTGGTGAAAGCGCTTATAATTCGGATTCCATTATTGTTGCCAGTTTTGATCCTAATACCAAGCTTATTACCATGCTTTCGGTTCCCAGGGATACGAGGGTAACACTGTCCGGATCAAATTCATTTGTCAAAATTAATGCTGTACCCATGCTAAGGGGAATCTCTGGACTCATGAATCAGGTTACGGATTTAACGGGTATTCCGCTTGACGGTTATGTCTTGACAAATTTTAACGGGTTCAAAAATATTATTGATACCTTAGGCGGAATTACCGTAAATGTTGAAAAAGATATGTTTTATGAAACCGGTGATAAAGTCGATGGTGTAATTAACTTAAAAGCGGGACTGCAACAGTTCAACGGGACCCAGGCTTTAGAATATGCCCGTTTCCGTCATGACGCTATGGCCGATATCGGAAGGACTGCACGCCAGCAAAATGTGTTAAAAGCGGTAGCCAAAGAAATTCTTCAGCCCAGCACTATTCCTAAGCTTCCTAAGTTAATTCCTCAATTGATGGATGCCGTTGAAACCAATTTGAAATTGATGGATCTTTTGAAGCTTTCCACGGCAGCCTCTTCTTTCAACAGTTCAAATATTGTTACGCAAACTTTGCCTGGTGTAGGATTATATCTCGATGATATAAGTTATTGGGAAGTAAACAGGAATACGGCCAAAGAAGTTGCCCAAAACCTATTAATGGGCATCACAACCGATAAAGTTGTGGATAACATGGTTGTTGACCTTCTGGACCCTGTTGTCAAAGCTCATATTACGGTTCCCGGCAATTCCAATGATCCCAATGGTATAAAATCTCCAGGTCATGTTGAGAATCCAAAGCAAACGACAGCTTCTCCAAGGCAAAATCCGGATATTATCATTACCGTACAATAAGTATGAGGAAAAATATTCAAAATATTAACTTCTTCATAGACAAATTGTGGAGAAATTATTATAGTAAAAATAAAGAGTGTGGCATACTGAGGAGCTGAGGGGAATTGCGGGAAATCATTACTACCGGAAAATCATTAGAGTCCATTCGTGAAGAATGGTCTTCCAAATGGGCCTGTTCACCTGGTGAACTTACATTTGACGTTATAGAAAAGCCTAGTGTCTTTAACCGTTTTTGGAAAGTAAAAGTAAGTATCAAGGAAGATTCCGAAAGTAATCTGGGATCCGGTGTTAAAATTTCATGGGATGGTGAGAAATACACCATTAATCCCGGTATGCAAATTGAAAGTATTGCTCCTTTTCCAACGGCCGGCAAATTGGTTTATGGAGGGAATGAAATTGATAAAGAATTTTCTGTTCAAAAAGGAGATGTTTTTGAATTTTATCCCGAAACCAAAAAAGGCGGATTAACTTGGCAAATCGAAGTGAAACAAGATGGCAGCCAAGCCTGGGCAACTGTCAAACATGAACAGTCAGGCAAATATAAGCTGACAGAAAACATTTCACATCTAACCAGGTTATCATTGGAGCGATTGGTATCCTGGGAATCTATTCCTGATTCGGAGGAATCCCGGACGGAGGAAGATTTCAAAAGGGATTTAAGCGGAAAAGGAATTCTTTGCGGTTTGAAGCCAAATATTTGGGTAGATTTCCTAACGGGCGATGGTGAAAAGACAATCGTTATTGCCGAAGCTACTCCGCCTGTTCAACCTATTCAACCTCAATTGATCGATTATGTCGGAGAGCCTGTTTTTGAAGAAGAAGGCGATGAAAACACCATAGATTATTTTGCCTGCAAATTGAAAATATGTCAAAAAGATGAAGTCTTAGCTAAAAAAATTCCGGGAAAGGAAGGAGTTCCGGGGATTAACGTTTTCGGAAAGATCCTTCCGGTTGAAAACTATAGAAACTTTGAATTTAAACTTAAGAAAAATGTTTATTTATCCGAAGATGGTCTGGAAGTAAGGGCATCCTGCTCCGGTACACCCCTTCGAGTAAACAATTATACGTACCTGGTGGAAAATGCCTACATATTAAATTCGGATATTAACTTAGAAACCGGAAGCATAGATTTCCCCGGAGATGTGTTTATCGGACGGGATATTAAAGACGGACTTTATGTATATTCGGGGGGAAAAATAACCGTTCAAGGATCGGTATCCAGTGCTGACATAAAGGCTGAAGCGGGACTGACCGTTTTTAATAACACGATTGCCAGCCACATTGTTGTTGGGGAAAAACATGTATTTCGATCCCAATTAGTAAAAGGTCTTAAAGAAGTTCAAGAAGAACTGAATTTATGTATTAACCAGGTGAAACAACTTCAAAATGCATCGGGTAATACCAACACAGGGCAACTTTTAAAAGTATTGCTTGAGAAAAATTTCTCGCAATTACCTAATAAAGCAGAAGAACTTGAAGGACTTTTACGTTTCAAAGATCCGGATTTTATGTCACCGGAATTAGAAGTAGCTGTCAAAACGGTTAAACATTTTTTAACCGGACTTGGACCGCTCCAGCTCAAGAACCCCGTTTACCTTACAAATGCGCTAAAGGTGATCAGTTATTTTCTGAGTACCAAAGGGGAGTTAATTCCGTCTAGTGTAATATGTGACACAAACTATGTCCAAAATTCCGAAATTAGTTGTGCGGGAGATTTTATTTGCAAAAAGGGAATTTACAATTCGATGATCAAAATAGAGGGAAATATTAAAATTTTAGGGGTATGCCGGGGGGGTGAAATCAACTGTTCAGGAAACATCTATATTTGGGAGCTCGGTGGTTCTTGCATGAGCGCAACCACGATCCGGGCAGCAAAGAATAGCCGTATCTCTGTTGATTATAGCCATCCCAATATCAAGATCTATGTGGGGAAAGAACTTGTCAGGATTGATGAAGGGGTGCAAAAATTAGATATATACCGGGAAAAAGCAATACTTCAGGTAGAAAAGTTGAAATGGGATGGCAGAAATGAAAATCGGTAATGACTTAGAAGAAGTAATAGGGGGGCTGTTGAAGCAGCCCCTCATCACTTTTTCCGAACAAAAAAACTTGCGGACACTTACCGCAAGTTAAGAAAAAGAGAGGAGTGGGGATAAAATTGGAAAACGTGAGACTATTAAGATTGTGCCCCTATTGATTAAAAAATATACAGAAATCACAAAATAATACAGATAATTTATGCAACAATATTAACATCACCAAAGATTATTCTTGCTGATTCCAAGGAATTGATACTAAGATTGAATAGGATACAGGCATAATAAAGGAATATGTAAGCACTGTATGGAAAATAATGAGATAATCCCCTGTTTAGGAGGTTAAAATGGATTCCGGAAAGATAAGGGAGATTGTTAAAGATATTGCCGGTCAGCCGTATCCTGGTTACGTTATCATGAGAGCGCAGGCCAGAAGGGAGATAACCATCAAACTATGCAACGGAAAGATTGAAAACGTATTTACCGGAAATGAGAGCGGAATGGGAGTACAAGCTTTTACCGCGAATGGTGCGAGCGGTTTTTCTTCAGCCAATACCATAGACAGGAAAATGGCAGAGGAACTCGTGCAAAAAGCGACCGCTTTAGCCCGGGAGAGTGAAAGGATAGGATGCGAACTGAATCAGCAAATCTTCTCTTTCCCCCCCCATTATGATGCACTCCCTAATGGTGTCCAATATCCTTTTGATCAATTTACACCTCAAGAACTGCAAGATATGCTGGCTTTTATTCATGACCAACTTAAAAAAATTCACCTGGCGGATACCGGCATCGCCTGGCAAACAAGCTACAAACAAATCGAAGATTATTGGTGTATCGGAAGGACCGATGGAACGTTGGTCTCTTTCTTCATTCCCAGAGCTGTACTTTTACATCAGGGAACCGTACGGCAAGGGGATGCCGGACAAAGCTTTTCAGTCCACCTCAGCGGAGTGGATGCAGGTATTCTCCTGCAAGAAAAGAGAGATGGTCTATTGTACAGACAGGCCGTGGATAAAGCGAATTTTATTTCTAAGGTCCGTACTGCCGATCAAATACCATCGGGAAGCTATCCAATCATTATTGACTATGGCTTGGCTAAAGGGTTGGCTCATGAAGCTTTTGGGCATGCCGTGGAATCCGATCTGGCTGAGGAATCGGTCTTAAGTCAAAACGGAAAGCTGCAGATAGGACTAATGGTTTCCAACCACGGAGTGGATATTACGGATGGGTCACTAAAAGGGGACTGGGCTTACCAACCCTATTCAGCCAATGGGGAGAAGAGGGAGAATGTCACCATTGTAGAGGATGGAATTCTAAAACAAGGTCTGGGGGATGTTTTTTCGGCGGAAAAAGCAGGAATGGCAATGACAGGAGCCGGCCGAGCTGAATCCTATGGCTCTATCCCTTTACCCAGGATGACAAATATCCGGTTGGTTACCAAAAAACACATCCCTCTGCCGGAAAGTGAAACACTTGAGAATGAGCTGAGAAACATGAGGGATGTGCTTATTCGAGAAGGGTTATTGGAAATAGGTCATCACTACGTGCTTGTTGGTTACCGGGGGGGACAGGTCAATATTAAAACGGGAGATTTTGTCTTCCAGTGCGATGGAGCCGTCAATATCGCTGATCCGGCTTTGACAGTCTATAGGCCGGGAATTTTCAGCGGAAAAATCCTCTCTGTGCTTGGATCAGTCAGGCTCAGTACCGGTCAAGAAAGATATGACGCGATCGGGACCTGCGGCAAGGCCGGGCAGTCGATCCCCTCCAGCGGTGGAGGAAGCGGGTACATCTTTATAGAAAAAAACGAACATATTCGTTTAGGAGGTAATGAGAGTGACAGATAACCTCCTGGCTGATTTGACTCAAGTTTTACAAAATGCTCAAGCCGGTCCTGTCTTGGGAGTAAGGCTAAGGGATTGGCGTGCCGCAGTTTTCCGCACTCAGATTATCATGTTGGGCATTAAAAATAATATCGGCGGAAGTGTATATACACCTCCCTCGTATAAAAATTCGGAAAGTGCAGAAATATTTTTGGTCTGGGATGACGGCAAATGCAGCAGGGCAAAACTGCAAAAGCCTTCCGAAAGCAATGGCTATCATTGGAAAAGGGAACTTGAGTTTTGGAGAATGGCTTCATTTGAAGACCCTTTTGCAGTAAGAATTCCGCATCCGGCAAAGCTTCCGGAAGTAGCCGTTGCCTCAGATGAAATCAGGTCCATTATTGAAGGTGCAGACCGTACTGCTTTTGATCATCAGGAAAAAATATTATCCAGCCGCCCCCGTGAGGCTCAAACAGGCGCCAATATCACCGCTCTTTGGGGAAAAAATTCGATTTATACTTCTACGGGAATCAACATAGATTACGAAGAAAGCAGGTACACGGTTTCCTGGTCTTTTGACAGCCTTATTGCACGAGGATATGCGAAGAGGCGGCTGATTACCGGACATGAGTGGCAAGATATTTGGAATGAATCAGCCTCAAGGTACGAAATATTCAAAAAGCAGGCGGAGCCAGTTGGACAAAATACCTGTGTGATTCTGTCCCCATCCGTTGTGGAACAGATGACCGAGCAATATATCCTTCCTAATTTTAGCGGGGAGAATATATTCGAAGGGCAGAGTAAATTCACCCTAGAAGATTTCAGGCAAAAAAGGAAAGTATTTTATGAGGGAATATCCCTGGAAATCGACCCGCTTCGTCCCTATCATTGGTCCAGTTACCTGTTAACCCCGGAAGGGGTTCCGGCATCGCGTACAATTCTTGCCTCTCAAGGGAGTCTGCATTCACCCTACCTCAATACGAAATATGCTCTTCGCTGGGAGACCTCGCCAACTGCGATTCCCTATGGCGGTGGAGGAATTAAAATAACCCAAGAACAACAGGTTTCATGGGCACAAATGCTGAAAGAAATTGACGATGGGGTTCTGGTCTTATCCGTACTTGGACTTCATACCCAAAATCCGGTAACAGGCAGTTTTTCCCTGGCAGTGCCCTCAGGTCTAAGAATTAAAAACGGATGCCTGGCCGGCGGGGTAAACGTCAGGATCAGCGGAAATTATTGGGAGATACTTCAATCTCCGGATCTCGTTTGCGGAACATCAGACCTCGATAACAGCCCCTATTTTTTAACCGGCTGCCGGTGTGAAAACATATGATTTTTCGATGATCAGGAGGAGTCAAAAAATAATATACGAGGAGATTGTTTATGATTGATTTACATGTTCATTTAATAGGACATCGGGACCGAAAAGTGAACGAGGAGAATGTTCGAAGTTTTCTGGGCCGGGCTCAGGAAAAACAACTGTGCCAGATCGGATTTTCCGACCATGATATATATTGGGAAGACCTTAATTTCAATCTGATCCGGGAAGTTGCGTCTGAGTATCCCGAATTACAGGTGCGGATAGGGATGGAAATTGATTACAGGGAAGAGGAAAAGGACTTAATTTCGAAAAGGATAAATGCCTATCCTTTTGATTATCTCATTGGTTCGGTTCATCAACTCGGAGGGTGGCTTTTCGATTTTCCGGAAGAAGAAGCGGCTCACCGGATGCGGGATTCTGACGAACTTTATAGACAATATTTTTCTGCGGTAGAAAAAGCAGCAAGCAGCGGTTTATTTGATATTATCGGTCATTTCGACCTCATCAAGATTTTTAAGATTCGCCCGAGAACCGATGTCAGGAAACTTGCAGAACGCGCACTGGAAGCGGTGAAGGATCATCATCTTGTTCTGGAAATTAACACTAACGGCCGATATAAACCTGTTCAAGAATTTTACCCTGAACTGAAACTTATAGAATTGATTCATCAAATGGAAATCCCTTTTACTTTAGGCTCAGACGCCCATGAATCTCATGTTGTGGGTCGGGATCTTGCCGAAGTTTGCGAGCTGTTAAGAACCGTTGGAATTAAAAATATTCAGGGATTTCAGATGAGAGAGAGACAATCCTTTTCAATTTAGATTAATCTGGGTTTCGTGTTTAAAATCTAAAAGAATGTTGCATAATAAAGATAAGTTTTATAGACTTTGTTCACAATAACACAAATAGGAGATGCGCTATGATAGAAAAATGCCGTTCTTGTGGTCATGAACACACCGATATTTCTAAGGTCGTTTTTAGACGAAACCATGTTAGCAACAAAATATTGCCTTATTGTTCCTATTGTATGAGAAGACTTTACCAAGTTCCATACAGGCCAAATATTTAAGAATAACCAAGTATAAATCATTATTCATCGTAATTTTATCGAAAAACATGAATTTTTATGAAATATATGTCTTGCCTTTTTGCTTTTACTTTGATATAGTTTCACTTGAAAATGGGAGAAAGAGGAGGTTCATACGATGTACGTAATTACTGACGATTGCATGTGCTGCGGTTCTTGTGTAGATGAATGTGCAGTTGGTGCAATCAGCGAAGGCGATGGCAAATATGTTATCGATACTGATATTTGCGTAGAGTGTGGCGCTTGCGCTGATGCTTGTCCTTCTAATGCTATCGTTCAAGAATAATTAAATAGTTCAAAGACAAGAAAGGGGCTGTTGCACAACGAACGTAATCATTCGTGGGCAATAGCCTACTTTTTTAACCCGAAATATAGCAAATGGGCTCGAAGAGCCCATATTCCGATAGAAGAAGGCGGTGTCGTTAAACTTAGTAGTTTTGCGACACGCCTTTTTTATGTTAGTTTATCATTGACGGTACCACTCCAAAGTTTTATACTGATATAAATAATAATTATTATAATTTTAATAAAAAACAAATTATTTACTTGTAATAAACTTTTTAATAGACTTTACTAGTTTGTAAATTTTATTGTTTAATAAATATTAAAATTTGATTTATCATAAAGCTTATTTAATGAGAATAAGAAAGGATATGAGAATAGGTGGATGCTGTAGAAATACTCAAAGGTTTGAAGGATAAGGGGATTCGTTTTACTCCTCAAAGACAGGCAATATTGGAATTCTTGTTAGCGACTGATGCTCACCCAACTGCGGAAGAGATTTATAAGCAAGTTAAGGTGAAATTTCCCGGAGTCAGCTTAGGGACTATCTATAATACGCTGAATATGCTGAAAGAACACGGCTTCATTTTAGAACTCTCTTGTGGGGACATGTCGAGCCGCTTTGACGGAAATCCGGCAAATCATTATCACGTAATGTGTTCAATCTGCGAGAAAGTTGTAGACTTTCATCATGACCTGATTGATATGGACGAAATAGTTACGGAAAAGACAGGTTTTGACATTCAGACGCATAATCTCGTTTTTTATGGAATTTGTCCGGACTGTCAAAAAAATAAGAAGCATTGAGCTTTTAAAAGAGGAGAACATGTTTAATCGATTTTTAGCTCTCATCATTGTACTATTCTTCCTCTTATCCCCTTCGCTCTCTTTGCTTTGGAAAGATGTACCTGCAAAGGGGTTATTCGGCGATTCGCCTGTGGCAAATGTCTACCGGATTAGCCAAGACCTAGGGGGAAAGTGGGACAGTTTTACTTCTCTAAGGCAAGCTTGGGCGGAAGAAAATCGAAATCTTCAGGGAAATACCCCCAAAGCAATGGATGGATTCTTTCAAAATAGCTTTATCATTCCCTCCGACCGGGAATTTCATGTGGCAGCAAAGAAGTTTAAGGTGACAGGCAAATGGAGATTTAAAACTGTCCAACTCGTTTTAAGCGGAGTTTACGGTAAGGCAAGGATTTTTCTGAACGGAATAGATGAAGTCAATTATTTAGGAGATTTTGAAGGAGCCGGCGGTACTTACACCTTGGATGTTTCTTCTGCCCGGTTCGATTTTAACCGGGAAAATGTCCTGTATATAGAACTATCAAAGGGCAACCTGGGGCAAAAAAAAATATTGGGCTGGCTTTGGCCTGAAAATGGCAGAATAACCGGTCAAATTAGGTTGGAAGCGGTTTCCGAGACAACGATCGATGCTGCTGAGACCACGGTCTCGTACGACCCCGCGAACAGGAAGTTAATAGTGCATACCGGATTAAGACACCATCTCACCCTGGACCATGGTCCCTGGGCGATTAACGCAATCCTTAAAGACAAAGATCAAAAAGTGGCGGAATGTTTGCTGCCACTAAACTCGAATGGAGAATTCGAACAGACAGTGGCTTTGATGCTGGACCTTCCCGAAGCAAAATTGTGGAGTCCTGAAAATCCCAATCTTTATGATCTAAATCTGGTTTTATCTAATAGCCAAGGGGATTATGACAGTGTCCAGATGCCTATAGGGGTGAAATATACCGCGAGTTCCAACAATCAATGGAGCCTCAATCAGCAAAAGTTTGAAGCGAAAGGAGAAATTATTTCCGCTCAGCAAAGTTATCTCATTACGACTCAGCAGCAGTTGGAAGACTACATCAGGCAGATTAAGGCTAAGGGTCTGAATATCATTTATTTCATGGGGTTCTTCCCGGATGAAAACTGGCTTTTTTGCACTGACCGGCTTGGAATAGGGGTATGGGTGGAGATGCCGGCAGCGTTTGCTTCAAAGGAAAAAATACCTTCTTGCAACGAATTCCAAGAACTTCTTCTCACTGCCAAAAGGCATCCCTCGGTTCTGGCGCTGACTGCCGGGAAGGAATTGGAACCTTCTGCGCAAGCAGATGCGTATATGCAGGATGTTAAACAACAGATTCCGGATGTTCCGGTTTATAACCTTAAAATCTTCCCGAATAGCGAAAAAACAAATTCACAAACTATTTTACTGGGTGAAAACGGACTTCAAGGACAATGGGGAAAAGTCAGCGAGAATAAATCTTTCCTATCGGAAAGCGAGCAAACACCAAACACAAGTTGGCGGCAGGAAAAATATGCGGCAATCCTTTGGTTAATATGGTTATTTTTCCTCTGTTTTCAAAATGGAACAAGTGTTAAATGGAATTACCCGGATCTTTTTTCTAACCGTCCCAAAAGAGCTGTCAGGACGGCATTGTTTTGGGGGGCACTCATGGTGGTTAGCCGAATGATTACTCTGGGGGCAGTGCTGACTGCGTTATTTTTTCAAATTCCTATCCGGCCTTTATGTAGGATTCCTTATGATATCAACTCACTCATCTCATTAAGGAGTCAGGCACCGGTATTATTGTGGTTATTACTTTCTTTCTTCTTCGTCCTGCTAAAAATATTCCAGGCAGGTTTAGCTGCGGCTTGGTTACCGGATAAACCCGGGGCGCTGGGGCTTTGTTGCTGGCTGGAACGCAGGTCCAACTGGATTGTCTTAGCGGGAGCGGCCTGGGTGATATCGCTTTACTGGCAAATAGGGTATCTGCCGGTTCTCGTGTACGCAGGTTTTTCTCTCTTGTGTTTTCCTTGGCGGATCAGAGATGTTTGGAAGGCGGGAGGGAAGTACAGATCCTTCATGATTCTTCCCGTCACGTTCCTTTTAGGAATTACGATTCCGGTGGTCATCCATTGGGTGGATTTTCTTTATTTGGCTCAATTGCTCTTACCGGCATTAAAAGGTCTTCTTCCTTTTATCTGAATCTTTGGCTAAGGATAAGTTTGCTTCTTATTCCGGCATAATTTATAATAGATTAAGACAGGATCAAATTGCAAGGAGGATTAATCAATGATTACCAAAGAAATGATTATAGGACAGGTTCTTAGAGAGTATCCCCAGACTGCAGAAGTCTTTCTGGCATTAGGGATGCACTGCCTAGGATGTCCTTCTGCTACCATGGAAAGCGTAGAGGGTGCTGCCATAACTCACGGTAAAGATCCTGACCAGCTTGTAAATGAGCTAAACCGGATAGCCGCACAATAAACTTATAGCGGATGTTCCACCACAGGATGAACATATGATTTAAAAAGCTTTGCGGCATTCCGCAAAGCTTTTTTAGATAGACGTCAAACATTTTATGGACGGGGGCTTTTACGATAACCTTCCTTTGAATATGCTGGTACGTAGAGGTTGCAGGGAAATTATCGCTGTCCGAACCAAAGCGCTGGGCAGAATGAGGAAGATTTACGATCCAAGTGTAAAAGTGAAGTATATTGCCTCCGATGAAAATTTAGGAAAGATTTTAGACTTTAGAGGGAGATACACAAAGCTTGTATTACGCAGGGACCTTCTCAAATTGAAACCTCTGGGCTGCCTATGTTTGTCAGACAAAATGATATTTTGTCCAGGGCGGTTAAAGCTAAAATTGCCCGTGAAGCCATCGAGGTCCTTTTTGGGGAATATCTTCGTACGGCCGGTATTGCACATTAACTGGAAAGTCTGTAAACTGTTTAGTTGCCAAACAGTATCGGAACAAGGGGGAGAAGAAGTGGCTCTTAAATCGATAGGAGATATTGAGCTTCGTTCGGGCAAGATCTTGAAAGATGTAAAAATTGCTTATCATACGTACGGAAAATTGAGCCCTTCTGCAGATAATGCTTTGATTATCTGTCATGCGCTTACCGGAGACCATTATCCCGGCCGGGTTGGAAACATCAAGGGTTGGTGGGATTCTCTGATAGGTTTTGGAAAGGTGATAGACCCAGGGCGTTACTTTATTGTTTGCTCCAATGTATTAGGCGGTTGTTACGGTACTACCGGGCCCTCTTCAATTAACCCCGATACCCAGGCCCCTTACGGCATGAATTTTCCTGTAGTAGAATTTGCAGATGCGGCGAAAGCACAGGTTCGGCTAGCCCAGGAATTAGGAATTAAGAAAATATACGCGGTTATAGGGGGTTCCATGGGGGGGATGCAGGTTCTGGAATGGGGTATGCAGAAGAAAATACCTGTTCAAAAATTAATAGTCGTTGCTGCTTCACCCAAATCCTCCCCGTTCGTCATCGCTTTCCATGAAATCCAAAGGCAAGCTATTATGCTTGACCCGGATTGGAGAGGCGGCGAATACTACGGCAGGGGAATTCCTTCGGCCGGACTTTCAGTAGCGAGGATGGTTGCCAATATTTCTTATCGGTCCGAGCCCTCACTGACTGCCAAATTTGGACGAAAACCGGCATGGAGAGCCGGAGCTGCCGAAGATCCCTATGAATGCTTTGAACAGAGATTCGATGTCCAGAGTTATATGAATTATCAGGGTGATGCTTTGGTGCATCGTTTCGACCCGAATAGTTATTTATATTTAACCAAGGCCATCGACCTTTTTGACCTATCCAGGGGGAGACGGGATATGGAAGAAGCGATTGCTGCCATTCAAGGTGATCTGCATTGTCTGTCCATCAATACAGACCTTCTTTTTCCGCCTCATGAAATCATAGAAATAGCCCGGTTGCGCAAGGAGGCCGGGAAATCCGCTGAGTATTACGAAATGAATTCAATTCATGGTCATGATGCATTTCTAATTGAGTTTCCTATCATTGAGCCGGTGATCAAAGAGTGGCTTGGATAAGGTATTTGAGTGCAATCACTCAAATTCTCGCCCACGTAAATAAAATGCAATAGATAACAAAAAACTAGGGACCAAATTCCTATTTTTTTGTTTTCTTTTATTTTTAGCAGGAATTATAAATCTTATGAAGAATACAGTGGTGTAAAGTGGGGTAAAGTGGGAATAAAGTAAACCTTAGTGGGGTGAAGGTTAATGTTTATGGGGGAATTCCTCCATATAATAGACAGTAAGGGGAGGTTAATCATCCCGGCCAAATTCAGGGAGATTCTTGGTGAACGGTTTATCGCCACCAAGGGTTTGGATAACTGTTTATTTCTTTACCCCCAAGAAGAATGGCATACTTTCGAAGAAAAATTAAAAAAGCTCCCGGTTTCCCAACCTAATGCAAGAGCTTTTGTGCGTTTCTTTTTTTCCGGTGCGGCTGAATGTGAATTCGATAAGCAGGGGAGAATTTTACTGCCCGCTACTTTAAGAGAATATGCATTTTTGGAAAAAGATGTTGTCGTAGTGGGTGTCATGAACCGGATTGAGATTTGGGATGCGGCCAAATGGAAGGAATACAGTACGCAGGCAGAAAGCAATTACGAAAAGGCGGCTGAATCCCTGGTCGATTTGGGCATTTGATGCTGGGGAAGGAAGAGCGCGATGGCATTCGAACACAAAAGCGTTTTGCTGAAGGAAACGGTAGATCTTGTTTTTACCGTGCCCGAAGGAATTTATGTCGATTGTACTTTGGGGGGAGCCGGACACGCTGGATACTTATTACAAAAGTTAGGCCCCCAAGGCAAACTCATTTGCTTTGATCAGGATCAAAAAGCTATTGATAATGCCCGGGAAAAGTTTGCCGGGGAAACCAGGGTCGGTCTGTTCCAAAAGAACTTTGTCGAAATGGAAACGACCCTGCGCGAGAATAACTTTTTACCGGTAAACGGAATCATGTTTGACCTCGGTGTATCTTCTCCGCAACTTGACGAAGCGGAGCGGGGTTTTAGTTATATGCGGGATGCTCCTCTGGACATGCGGATGGACAGAAGAACCGGAATTACAGCGAAGGATATCGTCAATGACTGGAACGTTGAGAATTTGGCCGTTGTGATCCGGGATTACGGCGAAGAAAAATGGGCTTCCAGGATTGCCAAATTCATCGGGGATGCCCGAAACCAAGAACCGATCCAGACCACCCGCCAACTCGTGGAAATTATCAAAAAAGCAGTTCCCGCCGGGGCCAGAAGGGAAGGGCCTCATCCCGCTAAACGGACCTTCCAGGCTTTAAGGATTGCCGTTAACAGGGAATTGGAAGTGTTGGAACGAGCTTTGGATCAAGCTTTGGTATGTTTGGCAGCTGGGGGAAGGATTGCGGTCATCACTTTCCACTCTTTGGAGGACCGGACCGTCAAGAATAAATTTCAGTCCTGGATGGGAAAATGTACCTGCCCTCCGGCATTTCCGGTTTGTAAGTGCGGTGCCAAAGCATCTGTTGAACTGATCAATAAGAAACCTCTTCTCCCGTCGGCAGAAGAGGAAGAAATAAATCCCAGAGCAAGAAGCGCAAAGCTGCGGGTTGCCCGAAAACTCCAGGTCTAAACAGGGAAGGAGCAGAATACCATGGTAATGGCACAGAGAACAGACTTATACGGAGAGCTTTATGAGTACCCATACACAGAAAATACCGAAGTAGTATTACCTAGAAAACGAAAAACTGCTCCGCAAAAAAAGCGGGCTCAGACCGTACAGGTAAGAAGTTTGGCTATGATGCTGGTAATCATAAGCATTTTCGGTGTTATCGGCGCTAAAACGGTCCATACCAATGTGGTGAAAGGCGCAGAGGTTAGGGTGATGGAAAAAGAAATACAGAATTTGAATGTCGAAAAGGATTTACTGCAAGTTGAAGTAGATAAGCTTCGTTCTATCGGCCGAATTGAGAAAGCTGCCATAGCGATGGGTATGGAAAGGCCACAGGGTACAATTTATGTTGCCAGTAACATTGTTCAGCCACAAAAAACAGTAGGAGCGGAACAAACTCCAGAGATTGCGGCAGTGCCGGATCAAGGCAAAGCCAGTTCCATGGTTGATAATGTCTTTAAGATATTAACGAGCTTTTTTGCCTCAACCCAAAGGTAGCTGCGTCCAAGAGTTTAATCTACTCCTATGCTTGGGGGTAGATTTTCTATGGTTCAGCAACTGAAGATGCGCAAAAGAGTCGTTTTGCTTTTTGGGATGTGCAGTATTTTCTTATTTGTCCTGATTATCCGGTTGGGTTTGGTCCAGCTGAGAGAAGGGCCTTTCTTAAAGAATCTTGCTGATGAGGAACATTTCAGGGGGGTACCGGTGGCGCCGAAAAGAGGGAATATCGAAGATTGCAATGGCAATGTTCTGGCAATGAGTGTCAGTACGGAAACTGCCTACGCGGTGCCTGCTGAGGTAAAAAAGTCTGGCCGGCAGGAAGAAATCGCAATGAAATTGGCACAAATTCTTGATATGAATAAAGCGGATGTTTTGGAACGGATCACAAAACGCACCTCCTTAGAATATGTAAAAAAGAAAATATCTGCTGAGACGGCAGCAAAGATCAAAACTGCCAATCTTCCCGGAATTGGAATTGTGGAAGACAGCTCGCGTTTCTACCCCAACGGCCCTTTGGCGGCACACGTTCTTGGTTTTACGGGAATAGACAGTCAAGGTCTCGAAGGAATAGAGTTTTCCCGGGATAAAGAACTTACCGGAATTCCGGGAAGTATCCTTACGGAATACGGGGCAAACGGAATTGTCATTCCAGGAGCTGAACATGACTTTATTCAGCCTGTTCAAGGAAACACAATAAAATTAACCATAGACAAAAATATTCAGGCTTTTGCTGAACGGGAGTTAGCCAAACTCATGGCCGGGCAAGGGGTCAATATGGAAGGCAAGGCCCCTAAGAGTGCTTCAATTCTCGTTATGGAACCATCAACCGGAAGGATGCTGGCAATTGCCTCTGCACCAACCTTTGATCCCAATAATTATCAGACCTCCAATCCGGCTGCACGAAGAAATATTGCCATCCAGAACGGATACGAACCCGGTTCCACTTTCAAAATCATTACCCTGGCCGCTTCCCTGGAAGAAAAAGTAATTAAAACCACTGAATCATTTACAGATCCCGGTTATGCCATAGTGTTGGGTAAAAAAATACGCTGCTGGAAATCAGGCGGACATGGAACACAAACTATGGTGCAGGTGGTTGAAAATTCCTGCAACCCAGGTTTTATTGAAATGGGTCAGCGTCTCGGCATCGACCGGTTCTATAAATATCTTACCGCCTTTGGATTCGGCAAGAAAACCGGTATTGAGATGTCCGGCGAAGCCAAAGGAATACTAGCCAATAAGAAAAGGGCTACGGCGCTTGACTTGGCCACTATGTCCATCGGACAGACCAATAACGTGACACCCATCCAGCTGCTGACAGCGGTATCGGCAGTCGCAAACGGAGGAACCCTTATGAAACCTCAGCTTGTTCAGGAAATCACTTCTCCCGCAGGTGAAGTGCTTGTCCCTTTCAAGGAGGAAGCGGGAGGAAGGGTTATTCATGAAGATACGGCTAAGTTAGCTCGTGAAATCCTTGAATCTGTTGTCACAAACGGAACCGGAAGAAGGAGCTTTTTGCCAGGATACCGGGTTGCCGGGAAAACGGGAACGGCACAAAAAGTTGGAAACGGCGTTTATATTCAGGGGGAATACGTGGCTTCCTTTATTGCTTTCGCACCGGCTAATAATCCGCGCCTAGCCATCCTGGCTGTTGTGGACGGAGTTCCTTTCTACGGCGGTGTTGTGGCTGCTCCGGTCGTACAATCGGTAATGCTGGATTCACTCAAGTACTTGGGAGTAAAACCTGACCTCAATGCACCGCTTGCCCCCGGCAAACCAATGTATGGTGTGGAATTTCCCCCGGTAAAACAGGCTGCTGTGGTTCCTTCGGTACTGGGATATACACCGGCTGAAGCAGAGGCGGCGTTAAAAAAAGCCGGTTTCAAAGTTGCCATTGAAGGAAAAGGATCGTATGTTGTGGACCAGATTCCCCACGGAGATGCCAAAGTAGAACAGGGTTCTACTGTGTTGCTTTACCTCGGTTCGGAAGCCGGGAAGAATACATTGGCGCCTTGGTTCGAAGAGGATGATCCCGATGTGGATGCAATAGAGAGTTTGGCCCCCAGAATACCGATCAGTATGAATCCTGTCTTAGGGGATTGACACAGTGAAGGATATAACCGAAAAATTATCTTCTAGCAGTCTGCGAATCTTGATTACGGTTTATAATAGAGGTAAGAATTAAAGAAGATACTCAGATTAGTGAAAGGGTGGGCGTACAGAGTGTCAGCTGATGGAAAAAAATTAGCGGAGCTTGTGAAAAGGGTCATGGGAGCTGAAGTACGGGGAGATACAAGTGTCATGATCTCGGGAATTACACACGATTCCAGAAAAGTTTCGTCAGGGGACATCTATGTCTGTATCCCGGGATTTAAGCAGGACGGACATGATTTTGCGGAGACGGCAATTAAGGCCGGTGCTAAGGCTTTAGCAGTTGACCATTATTTAAATTTGGATATACCTCAGGTTAAAGTAGGGGATACCAGGCAAGCCGCAGGCCTCTTGGCGGCAGAAGTCTACGGAAATCCGTCACGTCATCTTGAATTGGTCGGAGTAACCGGTACCAACGGAAAAACAACCGTGACCCATCTTATTGAAAAGATTGCACAAACCGGGGGAAAACAAAGCGGATTGATAGGCACTTTAGGAACCCGGATTGCCGGCAGGGAGATTCCCGGCAATCATACCACCCCGGAATCAACCGATGTCCAAAAATTGCTTTCCAAAATGGTGAATTCAGGGGTAAATCTCGCCGCCATGGAGGTCTCTTCACATGCCTTGGATCTTGGAAGAGTAAACGGCTGTACCTTCCGGGCAGGCATTTTTACCAATCTTACGCAAGACCATTTGGATTATCATCAGCATATGGAAAATTATTTAAACGCAAAATCCCTTCTTTTTTCCGGAATGAATGAATATGATCACCAGTTCGCCGTACTGAATGAAGATGATCCTGCCTGCGAACTGTTAAAAAGAAAAGCTGCCTGCCGGGTAGTTACTTATGGTTTTAAATCTAAAGCGGATTATTGGGCTGATCAAATCAAGCTTTCGGACCGGGGAGCAGAATTTGAAGTCATTTTCAAAGGGATAAAGACCGCTGTATTCACCTCTACTCCCGGCAAATTCAGCGTATACAACGCTTTGGCTGCCTTTGCCTGGGGAATTGAAACAGGGTTTACTGTGGATGTGGTTACGCAAGCTTTGGAAAATATTCAAGGGGTTCCTGGAAGGTTCCAAAGTATCCGAAAAGGGCAGCCTTTTCAGGTTATTATAGATTATGCCCATACGCCGGACGGTTTGATGAATGTGCTGGAGACCGCCAGGGAGATCACATCCGGTAAGCTGATTACGGTATTCGGCTGCGGCGGAGACAGGGACAGGCAGAAACGTCCCCTCATGGGAGAAGCAGCCGGCCGTTTAAGCGATTTTATTGTGATTACTTCGGATAACCCCAGAACAGAAGAAGCTTCCAAGATTATTGAGGATATTCTTCCCGGTGTGAATGGAAATGCATATACCGTTTTGGAGGACCGGAGACAAGCAATTTATTATGCCTGTTCAATTGCTTCCGCTGGTGATACGATAGTGATTGCGGGGAAAGGCCATGAAGATTACCAAATTATCGGAACGGAAAAAATTCACTTCGATGACAGGGAAGAAGTAGAATTGGTTTTAAGGGGAACCGGTTATGTGGAATAGTGCGCGAATTGCTGAAATACTCCGGGCAGAGCTTTCCGGTTCCGAAGAAGTGCCCTATACCGGAGTGTCTATTGACAGCCGAAAAGTAGGAAAAGGGGAAATTTTTGTCGCTCTCAGGGGAGAAAAAACCGATGGGCATCAGTATATCGGTAATGCCTTTCAAGCAGGGGCATCCATGGTGATTGCCGAGAAAAAACGGTTAAACCAGATTGGGATCCCTGTTGTCCCTCCGGGGAAAGCAATTATTGCGGTAGGAGATTCTCTCCAAGCCTTGCAGGAGTTGGCAAGATCCTGGAGAAAAGAGATTAACCCTAAAGTTATTGGAATTACAGGCAGCAGCGGCAAAACCACAACGAAAGATATGGTCGCCTCCGTTCTTGCTCAAAAATACCGGGTACATAAGAATATAGAGAATTACAATAATGAGATTGGATTGCCGTTGACGATTTTAGCTGCCCCCGCCGGAACCGAGATGATGGTTTTGGAGATGGGAATGCGCGGCCTCGGTCAGATAAAGGCTCTCTGTGATATTTGCCGGCCGGCAGCCGGAGTTATCACTAATATCGGAACCACCCATATGGAACTTTTAGGCTCCTACGAAAAAATTGCCGAAGCAAAATGGGAACTCATTGAAAATTTATCCGAAGAAAGGATAGCCGTTCTCAATACCGAAGACCGTTGCAGTGTCTTGCAATCCGAACGGTCCGCGGCAAATATAATATTTTATGGGATCAAAGGGGAATATCATAAGCCCGATGTTTTGGGGGCAAACATTCAAGCCCAAGGGACAATGGGGACAGACTTTCAGGTAACCGTGGACAAGGAACACGTTGACGTAAGGATTCCTCTGCCCGGTGACCATCATGTCTTGGATGCGCTGGCGGCTTTGGCGGTAGGGCACTGCTTTGATATTTCGCTCAAAGCCGGAGCAGCTGCTTTGAGGGATTTCCAGTTGTCTAAAATGAGGTTGGAAGTATTCAGAGGGGTCTTTGACAGTATCTTACTTAATGATGTTTATAATGCTAATCCTGCTTCAATGAAAGCTTCTCTCCAGGTTCTGGCTGAAAGGGGCGGGACAAAAACGATAGCGATTTTGGGTGAAATGTATGAACTCGGAGATGCATCCGTCTCCGGTCATCAAGAAGTCGGCAAGGTTGTGGCTCAACTGGGCATCAGTGAGCTGATTGCCGTAGGGAAGCTGACGGAAGATATCGTTGCCGGGGCTTTACAGGCAGGAATGCCTGAAGAGAAAATCCATACCTGTAGCGATTGTTTTCAGGCCGCAAATGTTGCCCGGGAAATTATCAGAAATGCCGGCCCCGCTGCTACTGTCTTGATCAAAGGGTCAAGGGGTATGAAGATGGAAAGTATCAGTGGACTTTTACGTGAATGATAAGTTCGGAAATTCGGAAATAGTGAAATAAGGGAGAAAGGAATATGTCAAAGTGGCGGAAAGAATCTTTTTTTCAGCGGGGATAGCGCTTTTAGTCAGCCTTTTGGTCGGACCGTTTCTAATCCCGGTTCTCCGGGTCCTGAAATTCGGTCAGAGTATCAGGGATGACGGTCCGCAGAGGCACTTATCCAAGGCGGGGACGCCAACAATCGGGGGATTAATTTTTCTTGCAGGTATTGCAGCGGCGGTTCTTTTCATGGCCAAGCGTCCTTATTCACTTGGAATATTATCGCTCCTTGGAATTACACTTGGTTTCGGACTTGTCGGGTTCCTTGATGATTTTTTGAAAGTCTTACGGAAAAAGAATTTAGGTCTTCGGGCGAAACAAAAACTTGCCGCGGAATTTCTGTTAGCCCTCCTGCTTGCCTGGGTCTCGGCTGTTTTTCTGGGAAGGGGAACGGTAATCGGGATTCCCTTTACATCAATCCACATTGATTTAGGTGCCTATTATTATCCGCTTGTCGCTTTGGTGGTTGTCAGCGCTACCAATGCGGTAAACCTTACGGATGGTCTCGATGGGCTGGCTGCAGGATGTACGGCATTTGCGGCAGTAGGATATATCTTTATTTCTCTTCTTGCTGTTCAGGCGGGATTGTTGCAAGGAGCTGCCGTTTATGCCGATGATCTCACAATTTTTGCGGCTGCGTTAACCGGAGGGTGCCTCGGATTTTTAAGGTTTAACCTGCATCCTGCCAGGGTCTTTATGGGTGATTGCGGTTCATTGGCTTTAGGGGGGGCCTTAGCCGGATTAGCGGTTTTAAGCAAAAGTGAGCTCGTACTGATTATCCTCGGCGGAGTTTATGTCTTGGAAGCATTATCCGTTATCATACAAGTCATATCGTTTCAAACCAGAGGCAAAAGAATATTCAGGATGAGCCCTGTTCACCACCATTTCGAATTAGGGGGATGGAGTGAAAAGAAAGTAGTAACGGTTTTTTGGATGGCCGCGGCGTTTTTTGCAATGATCGGGGTATACGCATTTCTCTTAATGATTCCTTAGCAGTTATCTATTTGTAACCGTTGCGGTTTGCTTAATAATTATACAAATAGATAATCTAAATGTGGCAATAAGCTTATTTGTGGAGGCACCGAAATGGATTATGAAGGCAAAAGAATACTCGTGGTAGGCGGGGGCAGGAGCGGCTTAGCTGCTGCGGAAAAACTCCTGGGGCTGGGTGCGGAAGTTTTTCTGACCGACATGCAGCCAAAAGATAAATTGAAAGGGCTAGCAGAACTGGGACTTGAGAATGATCATCTTATCCTGGAAAGTGAACCCGACATTAACGGGATCAAACCGGAGCTGGTTGTTCTTTCGCCTGGCGTGTCTCCCAAACTGCCTTTTATTCAGGAGGCAGCCCGTTGGGGAATTCCGCTTTGGAGCGAGGTAGAACTTGCTTTGCGGGATTGTAAATCGATGATAGTCGGGATTACCGGAAGCAACGGGAAAACAACCACCACAACGCTGGTGGGTGAATTGGCTAAGGAAACAGGCAAAAATGCGGTCGTTGCGGGGAACATCGGTATCGCTTTGAGCAGCCGGGTCAACCGCCTAAGAGAAGGGGATATCATCGTTGCAGAATTGTCCAGTTTCCAACTGGAGTTTATTGATCAATTACGGGTGCATATTGCCATCGTCCTAAACCTAACGCCAGATCACCTGGACCGGCATGGGAACATGGAGAACTATGCTTCAGCCAAAGCGCGAATCCTGGAAAATCAAAGAGAAGGGGATCTTGCGGTGCTAAACTGGGATGATCCTCAGGTCAGGGAGTTTGCCCAACTGACAAAAGCCAGGGTTATATTTATCAGTCAGAAAGAACTGCTTGACAGCGGAATCTGCCTGGATGGCCAGGACATTATCGTAAGAACTGCAAAACAATCGGTAAAAATCATCTCCGGCAGCGAACTGTTATTAAGGGGTAAGCACAATATTGAAAATACTATGGCTGCGGCAGCTGCGGCTCTGGAAATGGGGCTGGATATAAACCAAATCTCCAAGGTGCTCCGCCGGTTCGAACCGGTCAAACACCGGCAGGAAATCGTAGGAACATTTGACGGCATCGTGTTTATCAACGATTCCAAAGGAACCAATCCCGATTCCTCCATTAAGGCGCTTCAGTCATATGAAGAACCGGTCGTTCTGATTGCCGGAGGGAAAAACAAGGGACTGGATATGACAGAATTTTTAACAGAAGCCAAAAAGAAAGTAAAAAGCCTGGTGCTCGTCGGCCAAGCCGCCGCTGAAATGGAACTCATTGCCAAAGATTTAGGGATTGACAAGATCGTTCGGTCAACAGATTTTGCAGATTGCGTTCTTAAGGCGATCGGCGAGGCTGAGCCCGGAGATGTCGTATTGCTCTCCCCAGCTTGTACAAGTTGGGATATGTTTAAAAGTTATGAGGAAAGAGGGGAATTGTTTAAGGAATTGGTGCGTAAGCATTATAGCGAACCCTAATGATTTTTTACAAGGGGGTAGCTATGTGTTTACCAAATACCGGAAAGTAGATGCCGTGCTCCTGGGAACAATTCTTATTTTGCTGCTGATCGGGATTATCATGACTTATAGTTCGAGTGCCGTCAAAGGTTATCTGTATTATGAGGATCCCTATCACTACTTTAAAGCGGAACTCATATGGGTGGCTTTGGGATTGGCGGCCATGACCGTAGCGCTGGTGATTGACCTGAAGCTCCTCTGCCAATGGACGAAACCGATTCTCCTTTTTGCCCTGGTCCTGTTGGTGTTGGTCAAAATTCCGGGAATCGGAAAAACTGTTAACGGGGCGCAGCGGTGGATCGGACTGGGGCCTCTCTCCATTCAGCCTTCTGAAGTGATAAAATTGGCCATGGTATTAATGATGGCCAGGTTTCTCTCGGCTAATTCCAACAACATTAGATATTTCTTCAGGGGAGTTGTTCCCTCCCTGGGATTATTGGGTGTCGTATGTGCTCTCATTATGCTTCAGCCTGATTTGGGAACAACGCTGGTGATGGCTGCCACGGTATTCTTTATGCTTCTGGCTGTAGGGGCAAATCTGTGGCATATGGCGGGATTAGGATTGGCAGGCCTTGGAATGGTTGCAGCAGCGATTATTGCCGCTCCCTATCGCATGCGCAGGATATTTGCCTTTTTGGATCCCTGGGCAGATCCTTCCGGCAAAGGATATCAGACCATCCAATCACTGCTGGCGCTTGGCCCGGGGGGGTTGTTTGGCTTAGGGCTTGGACAAAGCAGGCAAAAGTTTCTCTATCTGCCTGAAAACCATACGGATTTTATCTTTGCCATGATTGGAGAAGAGCTGGGTTTTATTGGAGCAACATTGGTTGTGCTATTATTTTTCCTTTTCATCTGGCGCGGATTTAGAACAGCCATGAAGGCTCCGAATTCTTTTTTGAGTTTACTGGCGGTGGGACTCACCTCACTCATCGGAATCCAGGCCATGATCAATATGGGTGTAGTGACCGGGGTACTTCCCGTTACAGGAATAACGCTTCCTTTCCTAAGCTATGGCGGAACATCACTGCTTTTTACCATGGCCGGAGCAGGATTGCTGCTCAATGTGACGGCTGCAGACCATTACGAGGGGGTTTAACAATTGCGGGTCATCATTACCGGAGGCGGAACCGGCGGACATATTTACCCGGCTATGGCTATTGCCAAAGGGTTAGTCAGCAGGCACCTTGATATGGAAGTACTTTATGTAGGCACGAGGGAAGGAATGGAAGCCAAGCTGGTACCGGAAAGCGGTCTCGTCTTCAAAGGGATATCCGGAAAAGGACTTCCCCGTACGTTCAGTATCAATACGATCAAGACAGCAGGGTCAAATATGAAAGCACTTTGGGAGGCCAAGCAGGTATTAAAAGAGTTCAGGCCTGACCTTGTCATTGGAACCGGAGGGTACGTATCCGGTCCGGTAGTTGTGACCGCGGCCTTTTTCGGGATACCCACGCTGCTCCATGAACAGAATGCCCTTCCCGGAATAACAAATAAGCTTTTATCGCGGGTTGTTAAGGGTGTAATGCTGACCTTCCCGGAGAGTGAAGCGTATTTCCCTGTAAAAGATAAGACCACAGTTGTGGGACTGCCTGTCCGGGAAGAGGTCGGAAAGATCAACAGGAAGGAAGCGGCAGCCGAATTCGGGCTGAGCCCCTATCAAAGAACCATATTGGTGACAGGCGGAAGCCGAGGGGCATTGAGTATCAATACCGCTTGGCTCGATGTTCTTCAAAAATTAAATGACCATCCTGATATTCAAATGATTTGGGCCACGGGATCAGCGACCTATCAACATATGCTTGACGAAATGAAAAAGAAGGGAATTCACCGGGAAAAAGAAAACTGGAGAGTTTTAGAGTATATCCATAATATACCGCAGGCGCTTGCCTGTACAGACCTTTGCATTTGCAGGGCAGGAGCAACCACCTTAGCCGAACTTTCCGCTGCCGGCAAAGCCAGCATTCTGATTCCCTATCCGTACGCTGCGGAAAATCATCAGGAATACAATGCCAAGGCTTTCGCAGATCAGGGAGCAGCCTTCATGATCTTGGACAAAGAACTCGACAGGCTGATTCTATGGGAGAATATCGAAAGAATTATCTTCAATACATTTAAACTTGAAGAAATGAGTGCCAGGGCGAAAACAGTATTTGAACCCGGCGCTTTAGATAGAATTATCAGCTTATGCCTTCAAACCGCCTGGAGGTAGCCTTTTTCAGACAGTAATTCGGACAAGCTTCACCGTATCACACTGTTTTCCTCTGGTGCATAACATATGCAGTAAGGGAAAGGGGGCAGAGGGTTTAATACATACCTCATCCGTTAATGTGGGACGAAAAAATACCTGGAGTGAACATAATGGATTTACCAAAAGTTAAAGGTAAGTTAGAAAAAGATTACCCTTTAAAAACACTGAACACCTGGAAGACCGGCGGAAGGGCAGAGATGGTTTTTTGGCCTCAAAATATGAATGAATTGACGGAAATGGTGATCTGGAGCAAAATTCAGCATAAACCTTTGCTCTTTTTGGGTCATGGCTCTAACGTCCTTCTTCCGGACAAAGGTTTTCCCGGTACGGTCATCGTGACTACCCAATTAAACGGGGCTCGCTGGGAAAATGAACAGGTATGGACAGAAGCGGGGTATTCGCTGATGCGGCTTGCCAGGGAAGCGGCGGAAAGAAACTGCAGCGGTCTGGAATTTGCCTGCGGTATACCTGGAACAGTTGGAGCGGCCATCGCAATTAATGCTGGAGCCTACGGCAAAGAGATCGGGGAACTGGTCCGGAATGTCAAAGTACTTACGTCAGAAGGAGAAATCAAGACGCTTGACCGAAAAGAAATCAGTTTCAGGTACAGGAAAAGCTCCCTCCAGGAGAACAATTGGATTATATTAGAAAGTTCGCTGCGGCTTACAGCAGCAGAAGACGGTACTGCCATTAAGGCGAAAATGAAAGAATTCATGGCAAAACGAAAGGAGACTCAACCTTTGGAGTACCCCAATGCCGGAAGCGTATTTCGTAATCCGCAGGGGGACTCAGCCGGACGGCTTATCGAACAGGCAGGATGGAAAGGAAAATGTGTTGGGGATGCCCAAGTGTCTGAAAAACATGCCAACTTTATTGTTAATAGAGGAAATGCGAAATCGGAGAATATCCTACAGCTTATCCAAGATATACAAGCGGATATCCTGATGAAATATGGAGTTAAACTCGAAACCGAGATACGGATGATTACTGGCTGATGCCAAAAGGAGGAGGAGACATGACGATGGATCGTTATGTCATAACAGGAAAACAAAGACTTGAAGGCCGGGTGAGAACCAGCGGTGCCAAAAATGCCGCCCTTCCTCTCATTGCGGCGGCCATCTTGGCTGAAGGAAAAATTGTGCTGCAAGGAGTTCCCCTGCTTACAGATATTGTGTATATGACCGAAGTATTAAGAAAACTCGGGTGTCAGACAGAATTCGAAGATAACAATTTAATCATAGATAGCACGACTTTGCATGAATCTACGATAGATGAAGAATTAATGAGAAAAATGCGGGCATCCAACCTGATTCTCGGACCTATGATTGCAAGGAACGGCAGGGTGAAAATATCCAGGCCTGGGGGTTGCGCGATCGGAACGCGGCCCATGGATCAACATATTAAGGGTTTAAAGGAATTGGGTGTAACCATTCATGAGAAACACGGATATATCGAGGCCATTGCCGAAAAATTGAGAGGCAATGAAGTCTATCTGGACATACCCAGTGTCGGCGCTACGGAAAACATTATGATGGCCGCCGTATTAGCCCAAGGAACTACAACCGTCCGCAACGCCGCCCGGGAACCGGAAATCGTGGACCTGCAAAATCTTCTGAATAAAATGGGCGCCAAAGTCAGAGGAGCCGGTACTCACGTCATCAAGATTGAAGGGGTAAAAGAACTTCGCGGCACGGAACATTCCGTAATTCCCGACAGAATCGAAGCGGGGACGCATCTGATCGCAGCAGTCATGACCGGAGGAGATATTACGGTTGAGAATGTCATTCCGGAACATATCAGTCCCGTCATTGCCAAGCTGCGTCAAGGGGGGGCGGAAGTGATTCCCAACAGTGACAGTGTACGGGTAAAACACAAGGGGAGATTCAAAGCGCTGGACATCAAAACACTGGCCTATCCGGGCTTTCCCACAGATATGCAGCCGCAATTCATGGCCTTACTGGCAATAGCGGAAGGCACGAGTATTATTACCGAAACCATCTTTGAAAACCGCTTTCAGCATGTAGCCGAGCTTACACGAATGGGAGCCAAAATCACCATAGAGGGACGTGCTGCAGTGATTTGCGGTGTACCAAAGTTAGAAGGTGCTTTTGTCGAAGCAACGGATTTGCGCGCCGGGGCCGCCTTGTTTCTCTCTGCTTTAGCCGCCGAGGAAGGAACTGTTTTGGAAAAAGTAGATCATATCGACCGCGGATACGAAAACCTGGAAGAAAAATACCGTGCTTTGGGAGCCAAATTGCAGAGGGTAGTAAAGCAGCCTTAAAAATAATATTTGCACCATCTTGGGCACCTATTGTAAAATAAACAAAATGACAAGGGTAGGAGAGAGTACTGTTGCCGCAAAAAAAGCCCAATACCGCCCTTATTTACATTGCAGCGATGATCTGCCTCTTGGCAATAGGCCTATTCATGTTCTCCAAGTCGGACTTTTTTTCCGTAAAAGATATTCAGACAACAGGCTTAAAAAACGTTTCCAAGGATGAAGTGTTAAAATTGATGGGCACCGTGAAAGGAGAGAATCTCTTCCTGACAGATACGGAGGCGATTGCTCAGAAAATTAAACTTCATCCTTTGATTGCGAAAGTTGAAGTGAAAAAATCGTTGCCCGGAACACTGCTGTTAATAATCCAGGAACGGGTTCCGGCTGCGCTGATCTTTAATAATGACGGAATGGTGGAGGTAGATTCCCAGGGGGTCATCCTCAGGTTCTATCAAACCTGGCCGCAAAATGACCAACCGGTTCTGACAGGGATTCAAGTGCCTGAAACGATTGGTCCCGGACAGAGACTGAACGATCCGCTGCTGGATAAAGGTCTTTTATTAATAAGACAAGCCCCGGAAGGTCTATTATCGCGGGTTGGGGAAATCAATATGGCCTCAGACAGGCAGGTTTTTCTCTATCTGACAACAGGTACCCAAGTAAAGTTGGGCCAAGAGAATCAATTCGCCGACAAGCTTAAGCTCTTGAATGAATTGCTTGGCAGTTCGGAATACAAATCAATGGAAAAAGCAATTAAATATATTGATCTTACAGCAGGAAAGCCTGTATTAGGACGATAGCGGAGGAATCTATTATGTGGTTGCCTATCTTTGGATTAATACTCGGACTTGTCATCGGTTATTTGAGTCCATTTAACATTCCGGTAGAATATGCCAAATATTTTTCAGTGGCAATTCTTGTGGCATTTGACTCTATTATGGGTGGTATACGGGCCTACCAGGAAGATCATTTTGATAATACCGTTTTTCTCAGCGGTTTCTTTGTAAATATTATTATGGCGAGTCTTTTAGCTTTTATCGGAGACCGGATCGGCGTAGACCTGTATTTGGCTGCAGTCGTTGCCTTTGGCACCCGCTTGTTTCAAAATATCAGTATTATCCGCAGGCACATTATTAATAAGCTGCATAAAGGCTAACCCGGAATAAAATATTTTCCGGTTTAAAAAAAGGAGTAATTAGGTATTATCTAGAATTTACTAGATATTATCTAGAATTTACGTAGTAGGATATTAGGATTTTAGAAATATACAAGGTTATTTTGTGGATAGACGATCTAATTAAAGGAGGTAGGAGTAAGAAAAATGCTTGAATTCGATCATGATGATATGCAATTTGCGCGGATAAAGGTGATTGGAGTAGGCGGTGGAGGAAATAATGCTGTTAACAGAATGATTTCCGCCGGTCTTAAAGGGGTAGAATTTATCGGGATTAACACGGATGCCCAGGCACTGCAGATGTCGAGGGCAGCTGAAAAGATACAGATCGGGATTAAACTGACCAAAGGACTTGGAGCCGGGGCCAATCCGGAGATCGGACATAATGCTGCCGAAGAAAGCCGGGATGAGATTGCCAAATCCTTGCTCGGGGCCGATATGGTGTTTGTTGCGGCAGGGATGGGCGGCGGAACAGGGACAGGGGCTGCCCCGGTCGTTGCTGAGATCGCCAGGGAAGTCGGGGCTCTGACTGTCGGCGTTGTAACCAGGCCCTTCTCGTTTGAAGGCCGAAAAAGGGCTATGCAGGCGGAAAGAGGGATCATGGAACTTCGAGACAAGGTAGACACCTTAATCACCATTCCCAATGACCGTTTGCTTCAGGTCGTAGATAAACACACCACCGTGCAGGCTGCTTTCGGCATCGCTGATGATGTCTTGCTCCAAGGTGTTCAAGGGATTTCCGATTTGATTACAATTCCGGGCCTGATTAATTTGGATTTTGCCGATGTTAAGACCATCATGATGGATACCGGTTCAGCATTGATGGGGATTGGACAGGCTTCCGGCGAGAACAGAGCGGTTGATGCTGCCCGTAAGGCCATTTCCAGCCCGCTCCTGGAAACCTCCATTGAAGGGGCCAAGGGTGTCCTTTTGAATATTACCGGCGGACCGAACCTAACTCTCATGGAAGTAAACGAAGCTTCAGAGATTGTAGGCGAAGCCGCTGATCAGGAAGCCAATATTATTTTCGGGGCGGTCATTGATGAGACGATGAAAGATGACTTGCGGGTAACCGTTATCGCTACAGGATTTGACCAAAGGGCGGCGATTCTGAAGAAGCCGAAATCCGGGACGGAATTTGCAGGAAAAACCGATAACCATAATCCTTTCAAAGACAATGTTGATCTTCCCAATTTCCTGAAGTACAGAAGATAGTATTTTTAGCTGAGGGATATAAAACAGGAAAATTAAGAAGTGTTGGAGAGCTCTGATACAAGTCAAGTTATAAGTTGGTTAAACTGATTAAAAAAGTGTAGAAGGGTCAGTTGCAAAAAGGCTAGTTTTTAGCCTTGCAATAGACCCTCCTTTTATTTTTGCCACGATAGACAAGGATTCTCCAGAAACCGGCCTTCGTTAGCCAAAAATATCGGGTTTTGAGCCAACCTATTGCGACAGGATTCATTGGAAGGGCAGGGTATAATTTGTTAATGAGAAATTGAGAAGAGCTGAAAGGATTTCCGGTATGGTTTACCTCGATCTCATCCTCATCGTCAACGGGGCAATGGATGCCTTCCTGATCTTCTTTACAGCCCATCTGCTTCGTAAACAAATGCGCTGGTTCAATCTTTTGGTCGCAGTTCTTCTGGGAGAGCTGCCGGTTTTCTTTGTGTTGTTTGAGTTCTCAGGGCTTGCTGCAGTCTCCAGGGTCCTGATTCCCGTAACGATGGTGGGGATCGGACTCAAAACGGAGAGGTTAGGCGAATTAGCGAAAGGATTGCTTTTTTTCAGCTTGCTCTCGGCAGTCTGCGGCGGAATATTTATTGCTCTCTCCGGATGGTTTGGCCTGACAGGGGGAGACGGGGTCTTTATTTCCCTGCAGCAGCTTTGGATGCTGCCATTGACGGCTTCGCTGCTCTGGGGGGGATACCGGCTTTGGGAAAAACTGCAAAAGAATAACCTGATGCTCGATAACATTCTCTATGATGCGGAACTGAGTTTTGACAATGGGAAAAGCCTTCTGATCAAGGCGTTGCTCGACACTGGAAACGAATTAAGGGATCCTTTAACAGGAACACCGGTCATGATTGTCGAGGAAAAGGCCGTACTCCATGCTATACCGGAAAAAATTCAGGAATTTCTGCACATGCCTTGGCGGGAAAGCCCCAATCCCTGGTCCTATCTATGGAATGACACAGAATACGGCCTGCATCGTTTGGTCTTTATCGCTGCCAAAGGCATCAACGGACAGACTTGGCTTCCCGCAATTCGTTTGGGGAAGGCAAAAATCAAACAGGGGAAAAACGAAAGGGAGCTGCCGGTTACTGTCGCCCTAGTACCTCAGGTTCTGAGTTCCGAAGGTAAGTTTCAAGCGCTGCTTCATCCCGATCATATTCAAAAGCCAGCCGGTAAGGAGGAAATTGCTTGATGAGTCAGATGGATAATTTTATCACAATGATCAAAAATTTATGGATATATTTTATCCAGAAATGGCAAAAAGTCAGGAAAGTATTTTATGTAGGGAGCAGCGAGGCCTTGCCTCCGCCGTTAAGCCTTGATGAAGAGGAAGAGCTGATCACCCGGCTTGAGTACGGTGATACTTCGGTAAAAGACACCTTAATCGAAAGAAATCTCAGGCTGGTCGTATATATCTCCAGAAAGTTCGAAAACACGGGAATTGGAATCGAAGATCTGGTTTCCATCGGTACAATTGGGCTGATCAAAGCCGTCAACACCTTTGATCCTTCTAAAAAGATCAAACTGGCCACCTATGCTTCACGATGTATCGAGAATGAAATTCTTATGTACCTAAGAAGAAATAATAAAATCCGTTCGGAAGTTTCTTTTGATGAGCCGTTAAATATTGACTGGGACGGGAATGAGCTTTTGCTTTCGGATGTTTTAGGGACAGATAACGATATCATTTCCAGGCCTATCGAAGAAGAAGTTGACAGACGCCTCTTATTTCAGGCAATGGCCAGTTTAACGGAGAGGGAAAAACTCATCATGGAACTGCGGTTTGGCATGGGCGGAATAGAAGAAAAAACCCAGAAAGAAGTTGCGGATCGCCTGGGAATCTCCCAGTCCTATATTTCTCGGCTGGAGAAGCGGATCATCCGGCGTTTGAGAAAAGAATTCGTTCGTCTGGAATAATGTTAGAATAACTTCACTTGAGACAGGGAATACTCTCCAAAGAAGTCCACATGGAGGGTATTCAGGCAATGGTATTGAACAAAGTAGAGATTTGCGGCGTAAATACTTCCAAGCTGCCTGTTTTAAGCAGTTCTAAAATGAAAGAGCTGTTCGTGAAATATCAGGAAGGAGATAAAGCTGCCAGGGAGCAGCTTATTCGCGGAAATCTTCGTCTTGTTCTCAGTGTAATCCAGCGTTTCAGCAACCGAGGAGAGCATGTTGACGACCTTTTTCAAGTGGGATGCATCGGTTTAATGAAAGCTATAGATAATTTTGATCTGAGTCAAAACGTAAAATTTTCTACTTATGCAGTCCCGATGATTATCGGTGAAATCAGGAGATACCTTAGAGACAATAATCCCATCCGGGTGAGCAGGTCTCTTAGGGATATCGCTTATAAAGCTTTGCAGATCAGGGACAAACTGGCTACGGAATGTTCCAGGGAACCTACCATTTCTGAGATCGCCAATAAGCTGGAAATATCGCAGGAAGATGTCATCTTTGCCCTTGATGCCATTCAGGAACCCGTATCCCTTTTTGAACCCATTTACCATGACGGAGGCGATCCTATTTTTGTCATGGACCAAATCGGTGATGACAAGCAATCGGACCGGATCTGGCTGGAGTCGATTGCCATCAAAGAAGGAATGGGCAAGCTGGGGGAACGGGAGAAAAAGATTATTTCCCTACGGTTTTTTCAGGGAAAAACCCAAATGGAGGTTGCTGAAGAGATCGGAATATCCCAAGCACAAGTCTCCCGGTTGGAGAAAGCCGCCTTGAAACATATGCGCAAACACGTTTAGTATACTGCTCAAAGCATGCCAAAGCCGGTCTGTGTGCCATAATTTCAGCGCTAAGTGAATAGTATTAGAAGATGGCATTAAAATATTGGCTTAAAAAAATCTGACTAAAAGATGTGAGACTTTCCCCGGAGGATTTTGCGCAAATTTTCTCTTGCAGAAAGAGATTGCAGCACAAGTTTGCAGGGTTGAGAGAGGAGGGGCTCCGCTTTGAGAGTTTCGGAAATGCGTTTATTGGATATCATTAACATAGAGGACGGGCGCCGTTTAGGACCGATCATTGATTTGGATCTGGACCTGGAAAAAGGGATCGTCAAAGGGATTATTGTTTTAACCTCATCACGTGGGAAGGGTTTTTTTAGCAGTAAAAACGGCGATATTTTTGTGCCGTGGGAAAAGGTCATCAAAATTGGGGTCGATGTCATCCTGGTGGACGGAAGAGAATTATTCAACAGCAATTATTAATTTTCGGTAAAACTTAAGATATTTGTCTTTTTTTCCGATAGAATAAATATAAACATTTTTGTAAACGGTTTATGAGGTAATTCATCATGGACTGGGAATGGCATAAAGGAAAAACACTTCAGTTTCTAACGATTCCCGAGTGGTCTTTCATGGGAGTGGAGACAGCCTTTTCAACCAGGAACGATGGCGTAAGCCGTGATGCTTATTCTTCCTTGAATTTGGCTTTCCATGTTGCGGATAATTCCGAAAAGGTACTGGAAAACAGGAAAATATTTCTCGCAGAGTTGGGACTGTCTATCAAAAAGTGTGTAGCATCTGAGCAGGTTCATGGAACTAATGTTGTTTCTGTATCAGAAGAAGATTTAGGGCGGGGGATGACGGATTTAGCATCTGCCCTTCCCCGATGTGACGGAATGGTGACTCGGAGTGACATTGGTTTAATGGCTTTTTTTGCAGATTGCGCACCGCTGTTTTTCTATAACCCCGAAATAGATATGATAGGGTTGGCTCATGCCGGTTGGAGGGGAACAGCGCAAAATATTGTCAGTCAGGTAATGGACCGGATCCGGTCAGCAGGAGGTTCTGCCGAAGATACCTATGCGGCAATCGGACCTTGTATAGGTTCATGTTGTTATGAAGTTGGCGAAGATGTTGCACAAGTGTTTAAAGATAATATTCATAAAGGAGTTATTCCGACTTCTGAGGGTAAATACCGTTTGGATTTGGTAAAAGCAAATCTGGAATTGTTGTTAGGTGAAGGTATTTCGTCTGTAAAAGTTTCCCTTGCCAATTTATGCACATTCTGTGAACGGGAACTTTTTTACTCTTATCGCCGAGAGGGGATTACCGGAAGGATGGCAGGTTTTATTACAAAGAGGAAAGGGGTTGTCTAAATGGCGCATATCCTGATCGTTGATGATGAGATCGCCATAAGAGAACTGTTGAAATTTAACCTTGAAAAGGAAGGGTACCGGGTCACATGCGCTGCTGACGGTGAAGAAGCCTTAGCGCTTATGGATAGCAACAAATATGACCTGGTACTGCTGGATATCATGCTGCCGGGTGTAAATGGGCTTGAAGTTTGCCGGAGAATGCGTGTAGACCGGTCACTTGCTGGGATTCCTGTTGTCATGCTGACTGCCAAAGGAGAAGAAATTGACAAGGTACTGGGACTGGAACTTGGGGCGGATGATTATATTACCAAACCTTTCGGGGTTAGAGAACTCTTGGCGCGTATCAAGGTAAGACTGCGCAGGACAAGCCCGGAGAAGGATGAGGAGGCAATTATCAGGGGGGACCTTAAAATCGAGTTGAATTCATTTACGGTCAAGATCCGGGATCAAGTGATCGATTTTACTCCCAAAGAATTTGAACTCTTACGGTTACTGGCATCTCATGCTGGAAAAGTATATACGAGAGATGAGCTCTTGGAAAAGATTTGGGGATACGAGTATCCCGGAGATACAAGAACAGTGGATGTCCATATCAGGCATTTGCGCCAAAAGGTCGAAAAAGATCCTGCCAATCCCGAGTACATTGAAACATTAAGAGGCATTGGCTATCGTTTTAAAGGGAAATCATGATTAATATTCGGACAAAACTAACCGGTCTGGCCATACTTGTTTCTGGAATATCATTTTTCGTTCTTTCCTTAATAGCCAAATATGAGCCTTTGGGCTTAAAGTTTAGCTTAGGACTCATTGTTGCCCAGATCGTTTTTGGAATGATTATGTATATCTATGCGAATATGTACGTGAATCGGATTGAAAAGCTCATCGCTAAAATTGAATTAATTATCAAAGATGAGTACCAATTTGAAACTTTGCCATTAAAGCAGGATGAGCTTGGGAGACTTGAAGAAGAATTAGAAAAACTGGCTCAGCAGTATACGGAAATTATCCGAAGCGAAAAAAAAGAAGCCTATAAAATTCATACGATTCTTTCCGGGATGAAGGAAGGCGTTGTTATTCTTGATCAGGTCGGTAGGATTGTTCTGACAAACACTGCTGTTGAAGAGATGTTTTTTGTACGGAACCGTAAGGTTCTTGTTGGAAAGCATTTCATGTATCTGGTTCGGGATAATCATTTAGATCAATTTGTAGCAGAGAGACTCAGCGAACAAAAAGAAGGGAGTATGGAGTTCCAGGCCTGGGATCATATCTACACTGTCTGGGCTAATACGCTAAATGATGAGAATTCAAGTTTAGGGCTTGTTCTGGTCATAAGGGATATCACCGATATAAGAAGGTTGGAGAAGATGCGGACTGAATTTGTCGCAAACGTATCGCATGAACTCCGGACTCCTTTAACATCTATTAACGGTTTTGTGGAAACACTGCTGGACGGTGCTTCCGAAGACAAGGAATTGAGAGGAAGGTTCCTGAATATTATCCAATCGGAGAGCTTGCGTTTAAAGAGTATTATTGATGACCTTTTAACACTGTCCAGAATTGAAAACAAACCGCAGGCGTTAAAAGGCGATGCGGCACAAAAATTCAGTTTCGTCCAAAACGCTTATGAGAAGATCAGACCGGTAATTGAATCCTACGCCCAAGCCAAAGGTTTGGAAATAAAGGTCGAGATTCCTACGGAACTGCCTTATGTATTAATGGGCGAAGATTTATTGAGTCAAGTACTGCTAAACCTTATGGAAAATGCTGTGAAATATACTTTGTCAGGACAAGTGGCTTTGAGTTGTTCCGCAGAAGAAGAAGGTGTCGTTATTGTCGTTCGCGACACAGGCTGCGGTATTCCGCAAGAGAGCCTTTCCCGGATATTTGAAAGATTTTATAGAGTAGATAAAGCCCGTTCCAGGGAAATAGGAGGAACAGGACTGGGACTGAGTATTGTAAAACATATTGTGGAAGACAGCGGGGGTAGGATAACGGTTTCTTCTGAACTAGGAAAGGGGACATCTTTTACTTGTTATTTGCCGTGCTTTTCAAGTGATATCGTGAAGGGAAACAGGAAATAATGACTAAGGAGCAAAAAAGAAAACCGAATTATTTGCTTATTTTGAGCATTATCTTATTCGTTGGACTTCTCCTATGGAAATCAAATTCCATTTGGGCATCCGGGAAGCTGTCTTTCGTAACGGTCCGCCAGGGATGGGTGCAACACCAGAAAGAAGTAAAAACGATTTTCGCGAATACGGAAATACTCTTAACGGCTCCGGTAGAAGGGAAGGTCGTTCCTGTTCAAGACGAAGGAAAAAGGTTCAGAAAAGGTGAAACTGTCGCCAAGATTATTCCTTCCGGGGTGGATCGTGAACAAACTGTTGGAGAAGTTGCTGTTACTGCTCCTGTATCGGGTCTTTTTTATAGTAAAACAGATCAGTTAGAACAGGTGATTACTCCGGAAAACTTTATGAACATGGATGTTAATGCTTTATTATCACAAGTCCAAAACGGGAAAATTATATCTTCAGGAAATGCCGATTCGGTGAATAAACTTTCTCCGCTAGGAAAAATAGTCAATAATTTATATCCCAGCTGGATGTTTATGTATCTTGAAGACAAAGACCAAGCTGCCAAAGGACAAACATTAAAATTTACCATTCGGGGAGAAGAATATACGGGAACAGTGATGCAAGCGACCGGTCAGCCCAGGGGAGCCGTTGTTCGTTTTAACCAGTATGTTAACGGAACGACGGAAAACAGAGTACAAAACATTATCTGGAATTTTAAGCCTGCTTCCAAAGGGGTTCTTGTTCCGTTAACTGCACTTTGTACATTTGGTGAAGAAAAGGGGGTGTATGCGGGGAACGATGGGATAGTTCGTTTTATCAATGTGAAAGTATTGGATTATAATGACAGTGTGGCGTGTGTTGAAGGTATCCCGGAAGGAATCGAAATTATTTCTAATCCCAGTAAAGGGATTGAAGGAATGGCAATAAAGAAGATTTAAACCAATTTTTATTACAAAGCAGGGGAATTGGAGATAACGTAGAATCTATTAAAGATGTCTTAAGAAATAGGCAGGATTATTTAATGAGTATTGAACAGAGCCTCGCAGTAGTAAGACGGAAAATCAAAGAAACTATGGAAAAGGCTGGAAGGGCCGCCGAACCTTTAAAACTGGTTGCCGTCTCCAAAACGGTTCCCGAAGAAAGAGTGCTTGAAGCTTATCACGCCGGGCAAAAGATTTTTGGCGAAAACAAAGTACAGGAATGGGAAAAAAAATACCGGGTACTCCCTACGGACTGTGAATGGCATGTCATAGGCAGACTCCAGACGAATAAAATTAAATACTTGAATCAGCATGTCGCTTTAATCCATTCTTTGGACAGGTTCAACTTATTAGAGAAGCTGAATGAGGAAGGAAAAGCGAGAAATATTGTCTGGAAGACGCTCCTTCAGGTGAATGTAGCCGGGGATAAAGCCAAGGCAGGTTTAGAAGTTGAGGAAGTCCAAGATTTTCTGCTTACCGCAAGGAACGGCTTCAACGTTGAAATTCAAGGGCTGATGACCATCGGCGCATTGGATGCCGGTTCTCGGGAGACAAGAGGATTCTTTAGAAAATTAAGGGAAATCCGGGACGACTTGCACCGCAAAGGAATTTGCAGAAAAGAAGCGTTTAGGGAGCTTTCCATGGGTATGAGTCAGGATTACTTGCTGGCCATTGAGGAAGGGGCTACCATCATACGTATAGGAAGCAGTATTTTCGGGCAAAGAAATAATAGTGAAGAATTAATGGCAGAAGATAAAAATAAATGAAATTGGGGGGATGAAAGTGGCGAATATTTTTGACAAATTTATCGGAATTATGGGATTTGGCGATGACGAATCGGAAGAAGAATTTGTTTCTGAGGAGCGGGAGGAAGAGTATTTAAACAGGAATGAAAATAGGTTGAGAAATTATCATTCCCGTGAGAATATTGTCCGTGACTCTTTACCCACTGAAAGTTTTTCCCGCGACTTTTCTCTAAGGGATAACACCTCTAAGAAGAAACCTGCTCCTGTGGTGAGTATACATACTCAAAAACAGGTTAGGGTGATGGTAGTCGAACCGGTATCCTTTGAAGAGGCGCAAGGTATCGCAGAACATCTCAAAGCCAGAAAGTCTGTTATTCTTAATTTAGAAAGGACCGATGTTCATCTTTCTCAGAGAATAGTAGATTTTATCAGTGGGACAACCTATGCTTTGGGCGGAAATATGCAAAAAGTCGGAAATGGAATATTTCTCTTTGTTCCCAACAATGTGGATATCAGCGGAGAACTGAGTTTTAAGTCTAGTGACAGAGAACTCCTTTGGCCGAAAATAAATAACTAATTCTTAAATAAAGGAGGGAATTGCAATTTTTACGCTTGCTTGGTTTTATAATGTAATAGATATGGTTTTCAATATCTTAGAATGGGCGATTATCGTCAGGTGTTTTCTCTCCTGGATACCCCACTCTTCCCACAATCCTCTGATCAGGGTTGTCTATGACGTTACAGAGCCGATTCTGAGACCTTTTCGGATGATAAAAATCGGCGGGGCGGCGGGAATGATTGACTTTTCACCGATTTTTGCGATTTTGGCAATGATGCTGATCCGTTCTTTTGTGCTTTATCCGATATTCTCTCTTATCTCCAGACTGTAATGATCCTGCAGTATGAAAGAAATAAACAGAAATGTTTTAAACTTCTGGGCTGAAAAAGAAAAGAAACTGGAAGCGGCACATCTTCTTGATCTTTGTGAAACGGTTCTTCGTGATAAGGAAAGACTGGTAACACCTTTTCTCAGTCCGGCCATGGCTGATTGGTTCAGGACTGTTCTTAAGGGCACCGGTCTTTGTTTTTCGTTTTGGGGCGGATTTGAAGAGGCCGAGAGAGTCAGGTTTGTTCTCAACGGAAATGGAACCCAGCCTGAGACCGCACAGACTGAGATTGCCTTGGTCAAGGCAGCCCCAAATAAAAAGGGTGTCATTCTTGGTCACCGGGATATTTTGGGCTCTTTGCTTGGTTTGGGACTGGAAAGGGAAGTGCTTGGAGATATCCGTCAGGCAGAAGATGGAGCGGTGATTGCAGTGACCACGCAAATGCATCCCTATATTATTCAAAACTGGGAAAGTGTCGGAAGAGAATTCATTCAGGCTTCGATTGCCGGTTCCTCGAAGATCCTTCCCTTGGCAGGGTTGGAAAAGAGGGCTGTGGTTTCCTCTCCCCGTCTTGATACCCTGGCAGCAGCAGGATTTGGTCTCTCCAGGTCTGAGGTTCAAGAATTGGTCCGGCAGGGGAAGGTTAAGAAAAATGATTTGGAATGTGTTAAACCTGACATTGAATTAAAAGCCGGAGATACAGTTTCCTGCCGGGGCCAAGGAAAAATGAAAATCGTGGAAGAGAGCTCTAAAACGAGAAAAGGCAAGTATGCCTGGAGGGTTTTTATCTATCGAGACAGTTAGACATGGATCGAATCATTGGTTTAAAAAGGAACAGTGCACTGCATCCTTTATTTTATTTTATTTTATTTTTAAAAATATAATGATTGAATTTTTAAAAATATTCTATATAATAATTACCAAGATATTTTTACATATATTATTGATTAGTAGATATTAGTAAGAAATAGTAATTTGATTTATTTTTGAAAAGAGTCAAAAATGGGGGGGTAAACTGTGAAAAGTATTGGAACCCGCATCGCCCTTACATTCACGTTAGTGCTGTTTATAGTATGCACGGTGTTAGGACTTATTGCCTATAACCGGGCAGAGCAGGCTGTTGTTCAGGAAGTGCAGAAATCCCTGAAGCAATACGCTGATGAAGGGTCCAAAATTATCGAGACCCACATGGAAATGTACTTAAGTAATCTCCAAGTGATAGCCGACTTGGATATTATCAAAAACTCAGGGAATTACCAGAATGCTGATATCCAAGATAAGCTGGCCCTGTTGAAAGAAGAAAATGTCAGGGCAGGGCATCTTTTTATGATGATCGCCGATATCAACGGTGAAGCCTATACATCCGATAATCAGAAACTGAATATTAAAGAGACAGATTATTTTCAAAAAGCAGTTAAAGGAGAGAACGCTGTTTCCGATATTCTTGAGAGTAAAGCGGACGGGAGCCTGACCATTGTTTTTGCTGTCCCCGTTAAGGCCGGGAATCAAATAACAGGGGTTATCGCTGCTGCAGATAAGGCGGAATGTTTAACCTCCATTACAGACGACCACCTCAAATTCGGTCAGGGCGGCTACGGTTATATAATTAATGGTAAGGGTGATTTTATTGCCCACCCTAATAAAGAATATGTTTCCGAGAAATATAATAGTATCCAGGAGGCAAAAACCAAACCAGAGTTATCGGAACTTGCCGATGTCATGCAGAACCGGATGATCAAAGGAGAACAAGGGACTGCAGAATATCTATTTGAAGGAAGCAGGCGGTACATGGGATTTGTTCCTGTGGAGGGTACGAACTGGAGTCTGGCACTTACGGCCCCAAGCAGCGAAGTGCTGGCAGGATTGGAATCCCTGAAAAAGAGTATTATGTTTATATCCATTATCATGATCTTACTGGGGGCAGTTATCGCCCTGGTCCTCGGGAAAAGGATGGGGAAACCCATTATCGAGGCAACGGCTTTTGCCGAAGCATTTGCAGGAGGAGATCTGACCACGAAACCCAGTCAGGCCAGTATTTCCCGTCAGGATGAACTTGGCCGTTTGATGAGAGCCTTTGCTAAAATGCAGGACATCTGGAATAAAATGATTGGAAGAATTGTGTTTTCCGCAAAGGATTTAGCCGCTGCCAGCGAAGAGTTAACGGCGATTATCCAGAATGTTTCTGCCAATATGGAAGAAACAACCGCATCGACCGAGAATATCTCAGCTTCTTTACAGGAAGTGAATGCCTCAAGTGAAGAGATCACGGCATCCGGCCAAGAAATGAATGCTTCCATGGAGACCTTGAATACTGAAATGACCAAAGCAGGAGAAAAGGCCAAGGAAATTGAAAGACGTGCGGAAGGGCTCCGGCAGAAAGTGCATCATTCAGAAAAAGCAGCGGCAGAGGTTTATGCCAAGCTTGAAAATCGTATGAAAAGCGCGATAGAAAGAGCCAAAATTGTGGAAGAAATCTCGCAAATGACCGGGCTCATTGCTGAAATAGCAAAACAAACCAATCTATTGGCTTTGAACGCCGCCATCGAGGCTGCACGGGCTGGAGAAAACGGGCGGGGTTTTGCTGTAGTAGCTGATGAAGTAAGGAAGTTGGCTGAACAATCCTCATCAACAGTGACAAATATACAGAGATTAACATTTGATGTCCAGGATACGATCCGGGATTTAGTCACGGATTCTACTGAGCTCCTTCGTTTTATGGAAAACGATGTGAACGAAGATTATAAAGAATTTATGAAGACAGCTAATTATTACCGGCAGGATGCCGAACTCTTTTATGATTTATCCATGGATGCTTCGAAAAAATGCACTGAATTATTGCAGATTGTGAATAGTGTAAGTTTGGGAATGTCGGAAATTACGCTGAGCATTTCCCAAAGTACCGAAGGGGCCCAACAAATCTCCCAGGGTACAGAAGGAACCAGTAAAGCCATCTTTGAAATCAGCAATTCTTCCGAAAGTTTAGCCAGACTGGCCGAAGAGCTTGCGAGCATGATGAAGCAATTTAAGATATAAAATAAGATGTCGGCAGCAACAAAAAAATTCCGGAGAATTTCTTTAGAAAACTTGGCATTTTAATTTATTTTGACATATAATAAAACCAATTAATTTGCAAATGATATTGCGCTTCTGAAAGGCAATGACCGGGGCAGTAGCTTAAAAGGAAGTTTACAGAGAAGTAATCGCAGGCTGAGAGATTACGGGCGGATTTTTAAGCCAAGATCACCCGGGAGCCGGACACCTGAAAGTAGGGTAAGGTGTTCCGCCAACCCCGCGTTACAGGGTGAAAAGTGATAAACCTGTGAAAGACGGGTTTGTAATCAGGGTGGTACCGCGGTCATTCGTCCCTAAGTATAATACTTGGGGATTTTATTATGGTATTAACTCTGCTTAAAATCAGTAAAAAGGAGAATCATCATGGCAAACTTCAAACCTTTGACCAACGTTCCGGTTGCTGAACGGGAAAAACGGATAGCGGAGTACTGGGACAAAATTGATATTCTGCAAAAGACCATAGAAAACCGTGAGGGAGCAGAACCGTTCGTTTTCTACGAAGGCCCGCCTACAGCCAACGGGAAACCGGGTATCCACCATGTGATGGCCAGGACCTTGAAAGACTCTGTATGCCGCTATCATAACATGAAGGGTTTTCAGGTCAAACGGAAAGCAGGCTGGGATACGCACGGCCTGCCGGTAGAAATTGAAGTGGAAAAACAGCTCAATCTCTCCGATAAACAGGGGATAGAGAAATTCGGTATTGCCGAGTTTAATACCAAATGCCGCGAATCGGTATTTACCTATGAACGGCAATGGCGGGAAATGACAATCAGAATGGGTTATTCTATTGATTTGGATCACCCGTATATCACCCTGGATAATGACTATATCGAGAGTGTCTGGTGGATACTGGACAAATTTTTTAAGGAAGGCCTAATGTACGAAGGGCATAAAATCGTGCCTTATTGCTCGCGCTGCGGAACCGGCCTCGCTTCGCATGAAGTAGCGCTTGGGTACAAAGAAATTAAGACCAATACCGTTATTGTCAAGTTTAAAAGAAAAGGCGCTGAAGAGTATTTCCTGGCCTGGACGACCACGCCCTGGACCTTGCCTTCCAATGCTGCGCTCACCGTAAGCCCCTCCGAGACCTATGTCAAAGTCCGGAGCAACAACGAAATCTATTATTTGTCCAAGACGCTGGCTCCTAAAATCCTGGACGAAGGGTATGAAGTCCTTGAAGAATTAAACGGCAGCGAGCTGGAATATATGGCGTATGAACAACTGATGCCTTTCCTGAAGGCTGACCGCAAAGCTTTTTTTGTGACCACGGCGGATTATGTAACGACGGAAGACGGTACCGGTATCGTGCATACTGCCCCGGCTTTCGGCGAAGATGACTATCATACGGGCAGACGCTATAATCTGCCGGTTTTCCAACCGGTGGACGAATCCGGGAAATTCGTGGATACACCCTGGAAAGACCTATTCGTAATGGACGCTGATCTGGAGATCATTAAATGGCTGCACGCCGAGGGCAAGCTGTTCAAAAAGGAAAAAATGGAGCATAACTACCCTCATTGCTGGCGCTGCCAGACCCCGCTCCTGTATTATGCTAAACCCAGCTGGTACATTCAGATGACCAAACTGAAAGATCAGCTTGTCGCCAACAACAAGACCGTAGAATGGTATCCTGATTTTGTCGGGGAAAAGCGGTTCGGCAACTGGCTGGAGAATGTGAACGACTGGGCGTTATCCCGGAATCGTTACTGGGGAACTCCTCTCAATGTCTGGCGCTGTGAATGCGGCCATACCGCGTCCATCGGTTCCAGAAAGGAACTGCTTGAGCAGGCAGCGGAAACAATCGATGAGAATATTGAACTGCACAGACCCTATGTGGATGAGGTTCACATCCGCTGCGAGAAGTGCGGCAAGCCGATGACCCGGGTCAGTGAAGTTATCGACTGCTGGTTTGACAGCGGCGCGATGCCCTACGCCCAGCACCATTACCCGTTTGAAAACAAAGAGAACTTCCAGGAACTCTTCCCGGCAGACTTCATTTGTGAAGGGATTGATCAGACCAGAGGATGGTTTTACTCCTTGCTGGCGATCTCAACCTTTGTGATGGGGCATGCCCCCTACAAAAGAGTACTGGTCAATGATTTGGTTTTAGATAAACAGGGGCAGAAAATGTCCAAGTCCAAAGGCAACACAGTTGATCCTTTTGAGTTATTTGATCAATACGGTGCCGATACGCTGCGCTGGTATTTGCTGTATGTGTCTCCGGCATGGACGCCCAAGCGGTTCGATATCGAAGGGCTCAAAGAAGTTCAAAGTAAATTTTTCGGGACGCTCCGCAACGTCTACACTTTCTTTGCCTTGTATGCCAACACCGATCAGGTCAATCCGCGGGATTTCTTTATCGAATACAAAAACCGGCCCGAGCTTGACAGGTGGATCCTATCCAAATACCACGGTTTATTGGAAGAAGTCGAAACCAACATGGCCGCCTATGACCTGACCAAGACTGTCAGGAAGATTCAGGAATTTGTCATCGAAGACCTTTCCAACTGGTATATCCGCCGCTCCCGCCGCAGGTTCTGGGATTCCGGTCTTTCCGAAGACAAAAAATCCGTGTATAACACCACCTATGAAATTCTCCTGGGGCTAGCAAGAATTTCAGCGCCCTTTGCGCCTTATCTGGCCGAAGAGATCTATATGAACCTGACCGGGGAAACCTCGGTGCACCTGGCTGATTACCCGGTGACTGTCACTACCTTAATCGACCGAAACGTAGAAGCCAGGATGGACTTGGTTCGGGATCTGGTCACGCTGGGAAGGTCGGCCCGGGAACAGGTGAAAATCAAGGTCAGACAACCTATTCAGAAGATACTGGTGGAAGGGAAGTACGAAGCCCTTATTTCCGACTTGGTTTCCTTAATTCAGGAGGAATTAAACGTTAAAGAAGTTGTCTTTGCTAAAAATTTAAGCGATTTTATGGACTTTAGTCTGAAGCTTAATTTTAAAACAGCAGGCCCTGCATTCGGTTCGAAAATCAAATCCCTGGGCAAGGCCCTGGCTGACACGGATGCCTCAGCTTTTGCGGCAAAACTGGAAGCCGGACAGACTCTCGGAATAGATGTAGACGGGGAACAGCTGAATATCACCAAAGAATACGTTACCGTTTCCATATCCGCAAAAGAAGGATTTACAGTAACCATGGAAAATAATCTGTTTGTCATTATTGACACGACCTTGACCCGAGATCTTCTTGACGAAGGACTGGCCAGAGAGCTTGTCTCCAAAGTCCAGCAGATGCGCAAGAACTATGATTTTGAAGTAATGGACCGCATCAGAATTACCTATTGCGGCGATGAGGAAGTAGTCAAGGCCATTGACAAATATCGAAACCACATCAAGCGGGAGACTCTGGCGGAGATTCTGGAAGAAAAAGATACGGATGATTTAACGGAAATCAATTTGAATGATCACAATACGGGAATAAAGGTGGAACGAATTTAAACCGGAAACAGAGCTGTAACTCAGGAAAGATACCTCAATTCAAATTTGGGGCATCTTTTTTGATTAACTCTTTATTCTTCAGAAAATTGTAAGTTTTGACAAAATTCAATGGACAGGTTCTTGTTTTCACGGTATTATGATAATAAATGTCAAATTTCTATTCTGCTTTCTTGGAGGGGAACAATGAATCATGAAGCTGAATAAAGAAATCGCTCAAAGAATTGTCAGTTTTATTCATGAGAGCAGTTCCTATCACGGGATTGTAAGTGATTCGACCGGAACAATCATTTCCGATTCAGCAGGGAAGAGAATAGGGGTTTTTCATCAGGGTCACCACCGGATTTTAGCAACCAATATCATGGAAATTGAGATAACGAAAGAGGACGAGCAGGCTTCAGGAGGAACCCTAAAGGAAGGTTTTAACCTTGCCATTACAGCTCAAGGAGAAAAAATCGGCTGTTTCGGATTAGCCGGCCCTATTGAAATTGTCAGACCGATTGTACGCGTAGCCGCAGGGATGATTGCTACCATGGTTCGCGATGAAGAAGTGAAAGAGATTCTTCGAAGCCAAGTTGAGAAGTTGAACCAGTCCATTGAGATTGCTGCAAGTGCGGTACAGGAAGTTGCCGCTTCCTCACAGGAAGTGGCTGCGATTAGTCAAACTGTCGCAGATGCTGTTAGCGAAGGGCAGGAACGGGTTAAACAAACCTCCAATATTATCGAATTTATCCGCAGAGTTGCAGTTCAGACGAATTTATTAGGATTAAATGCAGCAATTGAAGCGGCCAGAGCCGGCGAACATGGCAGAGGATTTTCCGTGGTTGCAGACGAAGTCCGAAAACTGGCTGTTGACAGCAACCGTTCTACAGATGAAATCAATCAGATATTATCCCAATTTGAAGAAGTTATTTCCAGAATCAGTGAGGGTGTTCGGCAGAATAATGTAATCGTCCATGAACAGGCGAGGGCTGCACAAGATATTACCGGAATTGTACAAACGGTACAGCAAGTTGGGTTAGATTTGAATGCTTTAACCATGCAGCAATAATTACTATCCTTGTATTTCCGCTTTTTTTGTTATTTATCCCGTATGTTTTTGGGTACGGGATTTTATATTTATCCTAATTAATTTTTCTGCTTGTACCTATCAAAGAAGCAGCTTTAGGAGGTGTCGTTTTTGCTCGTAGAGGTCTTACCCGTTGCAGGATATCCTTGGATACCCCCCTTATCGGATAGAATTGCAGTTGTTATAGATGTATTTCGGGCTACCAGCACCATGGTTACCGCTTTAGCAAACGGATGTCAGGCGATTATCCCCGTACTGAGCACGGAAGAAGCCATTGAGAGAAGAATCAGCGAACCTGGGTCACTTCTTGGCGGGGAGAGGAAGGCTTTGCGTATTGAAGGATTCGATTTGGGGAATTCTCCTTTTGATTATACCCCGGAAAAAGTGGGCGGTAAAAAGGTCATTATGACAACCACTAACGGAACCAGGGCAATACAAGCTGTTGCAGATGCCTGTAAAGTATATATTGCTTCTTTTCTCAACGTGGAGAGTATTGCGCATGCCATTTTCAGGTTCATAGAGGTACATAAGGATATTCGGGGCATAGCCATTGCCTGTTCAGGGTCTGAAGACCGGTTCGATATCCCGGATATAGTATGTGCCGGCATGTTAATTGAGGCGCTTGGAGGGGAAATGCAAACCAATGACCTTGGACTTGCTGCCCAAATGTTGTACAATATAGCTAAAGCAGATCCTCTGGAGATATTAAGAAAGACAGAACACGGAAAATTACTGGTATCCCTTGGGTTTGAGAAAGATATGGTCTACTGTTCCACAGCGAATATTTTACCAATCGTACCTATTCTGGAAAACGGAGAAATCATTTGGAATATGGACTAGGGGGGAAATGAATGAACTGTATGCTGTTCGAAAAACCCGGCAAAGAAAATACTGTTAAAACCATAGAACTCGCTGTTCAGCGCGCTAAGGAATTGGCGATAGACACCTTGATAGTAGCTTCCCACACCGGGGAGACAGCTTTGCAATGTGTTAACTATGGATTAGAGGTCGTTTGTGTTACGCATCATGTGGGGTTTGCAGGACCGGGAATTGACCAGATGGAAAAAAGCATGCGTTTGGAGCTTAGGCAAAAAGGGGTGAACGTCTTAACAGGAACACACCTTTTTGCAGGTATAGACAGAGCTTTACGGAACCAATCCGGGGGAGTATATTCATCGGAAATAGTTGCTAATACCCTTAGAATATTTGGGCAAGGAGTCAAGGTCGGGGTAGAAACAGCTGTTATGGCGCTTGATTCCGGTCTGATTGATTACGGCAAAATGGTCATTGCCATAGGAGGGACCGGCAGAGGCGCGGACAGCGCTATCGTGGTTACCCCTAACCATTCCAACCAGTTTTTCTCGACACGGGTACATGAGATTATTTGCAAACCGGTTTAACATGATGGGGCTGTTGCAAAATTATTAAAAAGTCCCCGTAATGTTTAGCCGCGCTCCGCCTCGTGCTTCGCTGGATGCTGTCTATACATTACGGAGACTGATCGTTTTGCAAAGCCCCACTAAAATATAGAGGAAGTAATATTGAGGAAGAGATAAGATGAGGAAGTCATTACAGTAAGGGAGAGGATACCAATGCGTACTTTTCAGGTACCGGTAGGAGTTTCCAATCGACATCTTCATCTGTCGGAAAAAGACATTGACACCCTTTTTGGACACGGGCTTACCGTAAAAAAAGATCTGAGTCAACCCGGTCAGTTTGCCTGTGAAGAAACAGTGACACTGACCAGTCCCAAAGGGGAACTTCCGGGGGTCAGGGTTTTAGGTCCTGCGCGCGGAGAATCTCAAATCGAATTAGCGCTGACCGATGCAGTTAAGTTGGGGATCAAAGCCCCTGTAAGAGATTCAGGAAATCTGGAAGATACTCCCGCCGTTGATATCGTGAGCGGGGACCGCAAGCTGCATTTGGACAGAGGGGTTATTATCGCTATGAGGCACATCCATGCTACCGAAGAAGACGCTCAGAAATATGGCTTAAAGGATAACGATCTCGTCAAAGTAAAGGTTGACGGTCCCCGGGGAGGAGAGTTTCACAACGTCCTGGTTCGGGTGAAAAAGAATTCTGCTTTAGATTTCCACATTGATACGGATGAGGCCAACGCCTTTGGTCTTCACAATGGTGATTTAGTAGCGGTTGTAGTGGAAGACGAGTAATATATCAGAAGGATATCCGGCTTTTTTTATCTGCCTTTTTTTTTACCTGACATGTAGGAGGTTTTCTCGTTGTATATATGGCTGACTGTCGTTTTCGTTGTGACCGTGGACCGGCTGAGTAAAATAGTGATTCAGCAAAATATGCATCTAGGGCAAAGCACAGGGGTTATTCCCGGATTCTTTCATCTCACCTATATCCTGAATCCGGGGGCGGCTTTCGGGATGCTGTCCGGTAAACAATGGTTTTTCATTTTGACCGCTGTTTTTGTCCTTGGAGTAATCTTTTACTACCAGCGTATCATATCCGGGGATCAAAAACTGCTGCGGGTTTGCATGGGCATGATTGGCGGCGGTGCTTTGGGGAATTTATATGACCGTCTCCTTTTAGGAAAGGTAGTCGATTTTCTGGACTTTAAAGTATGGCCGTACATTTTTAATTTTGCCGACAGTATGATTGTCATCGGTGGATTCCTGCTTGTATTCTGTATTTATAAAATGGAGAAAAAACCGGTAGAATAGTACCGAAGGAAGGTTGATTATACCCCGATGACGGAGAATTTGTTTTTGGAAGAACCGGATTATGAAGAGTGGCATATCGCTCCGGACTTGCCGGATGATGTAAGACTGGATGTGGCGCTGGCGGAAAAGACCGGCAAGAGCCGGAGTTTTATCCAGAACCTGATTCAGGATGAACGAGTGCTTGTCAACGGTCAGATTAAAAAAGCCAATTATAAAGTGCAAAAAGATGATATTGTAGAACTAAACTTTCCCCAACCCAGGGAACTCGGCATCCAGCCGGAAAACTTGGCGCTGGAGATATGCTATGAGGACGAGGATCTGTTGGTTGTCAATAAACCGCAGGGGATGGTTGTGCATCCGGCACCGGGTTCATGGAACGGAACAATGGTCAATGCCCTTCTGTATCACTGTAAAAATCTTTCAGGAATTAACGGGGTGATTCGTCCGGGAATTGTGCACCGGATTGATAAGGATACATCCGGATTATTGGTTGTGGCCAAAAACGATGAGGCGCACCGTCATCTTGCCGCTCAGATTAAGGAACATAGCATGAAGAGAAGCTACCGGGCCATCGTACACGGGGTTCTGTCCGAACCTTCCGGGACAATTGACGCCCCGATTGGCAGGGACCTCAAAGATAGAAAGAAAATGGCCGTTGTTTTCAAGAACTCAAAGCATGCTGTCACTCATTACGATGTTTTGACCAGGTATTTTCAATTTGCGGAGATCAGGGCTTTTTTGGAAACAGGGAGAACGCACCAGATACGCGTTCATTTTGCTTATATGAAACATCCGGTTTTGGGAGACCCGCTTTACGGTCCGCGCAAAAATCCGTTCGGGATTTCAAGACAGGTGCTGCATGCCGAATCTCTCGCCTTTATCCACCCGAGGACGGGTGAAATGATGGCGTTTCAAACCGACCCGCCTCGGACATTTGCGGAAATTACGGCTCAGTTAAAACAGTATGCGGAAAAGAGTGCTGAATGATTATGAATAAAAAAATTACGGAATTATCCCTTGAGTATCATATTATTTCTTTGATAGGAGTGAAAATTCTTTTCCTTAATTAAAAAGTTGTTTTTCCATTGAATTCACATATAAGAAATGATACGATTTTTTAAGTAATTATATAGAAGGATTTGGTGAATTATGGAATACAAAGATTTGATTTTTAAAATTCCTATTGAAATGCTAGATTATGAAGAATGCTCCAAATTTGTTATTGAAAAAATCGAACAAATAATTAAGGATGCCATAGATACAGAGAATAATAAGATCGTTATTAATACCAATTTAAAATTAGGTTTACCAATGGAAAATATCAATAAGATTGCTGGACCATTTGTAGAAGCATGGGCATATGAAACCTTTAATTCTGTCAATAGTCAAATAGGTAATAAATATTTATTGATTAACGTTGAGTCTCAACAAAGATTAAACATGGCTGATATTGTTTTGCAATTTAAGAGAAACGATAAAAGCATTACTGGAAGTGTGGACGTAAAAGCAACCGCAGAAGATATAATTAGTTCTGGTAAATCCCCAAATATAACATCATTTAGTAGAATAAGAACCGCTTATATCGAAGACCCTGATTATATGTTCATAATACTTTCTTTGAAACATAAGGTTTATTCTCAAAAAAATAGCAAAACATTATTGATGGATGGAGTTATGGAAGTAGTTAATTATAATGCATATGATCTAAAATACATATCATCTTCAGATATTTCATATAATCCAGCACTTGGAACAGGACAAATTCAAATTAGAGACATACATTATGTAAGTTATGAAAAACGAACTACTTGGGAATTTTGCCAATTACTTGATGCAAAATATTTGAAATCAGCTAAAAGAACTTTTGATGATTGGTACAAAGAAGCAAAAAAATATAAATGGGTAAAAGAATGATAAAAATCGAACTAGTTACTGGAGATAGTTTAATTGAATTACCAAAAATTCAAGATGAGAGCATAGACTTAATAATTACCGATCCTCCGTATAATCTAAGTAAGGATTATGGTAAGACTAAAGATAATTTAGAGTTTGAAGAGTATTTGGAATTTTCAAAAGAATGGTTGACTGAATGTAAACGTATACTAAAAAAAAGTGGTACTATTTATGTTTTTATGGGATTTCGTTATATTTCATATATCTACGATATTTTATCTCGTCATTTGAATATGAACTTTGTTAATTGGATTTCATGGCATTATACGCAAGGTATAGGAAAAACAAAAGGATTTTCCCCTCGTCATGATGATATATTGATGTTCTCAAAATTACCAAATTATAAATTCAATCTCGATAATATTAGAGTTCCACAAAAGTATTATAGAAGCATTAATAATATGAGAGGGGCTAACCCTGGGGATGTATGGGAATTTTCTCATGTTCATTATTGTAATGATAATCGACAAAAACACCCCACACAAAAACCAGAAGGTTTAATTGAGAGAATGGTTCTTGCTTCTTCTAATGAGGGAGATGTTGTTTTAGACCCGTTTTCTGGATCTGGCACGACTTTAAGGGTTTGCCAACAACTAAGCAGAAACTGTATAGGTATTGAAATTAATCCTGAATATATTAATATGGCAAGTTGTAGGCTTCAAAAACCTTTTACTGGATTTGATAGTGTTGATCCAAGAATGGAAAGGATTCCTTTTGACCTTAATGATGAAATAATTAGAAACGAATATATTACAAATCACATAAAGTGGTTTTTAAAAAATCACGAAGGATCAATGGACAAGTTTATGAAACAAGTTAACGAAGTTTATTATAAAAAGACATTAAAGAAAAATTCTTTATTTGATGATTAAAAAATATTTACACTATGTGAGAGAATAATACTAAAAAATTATTATTAAAAAAAATCTTAAAAAGCGTAAAAACAGTGGCATCAAAATATTTTGGATTGACTTTTTATGTGAACTAGACTAGACTGGAACTAATAAAAATTTGCCTTTAAAGTTGTCCAGAGAGACAGGCAAGGCAGAAATGATGTTATACGGATGTATGACTGTCTGCTTTTGCAGGCAGTTTTTTAATGAATTTCATTGTATTTCTAACCTGCGGTTAATCAGGGAAAGGTGGACCGGGATGGAAGGAACGCCAAAAAACAGGATCATGGATGAAGACGGGATCCGCAGAGCGATCAGCAGAATTTCTCACGAAATCGTGGAGAAAAACAAAGGGACTGAAAATTTAGTTCTTGTAGGAATCAGAACCAGGGGAGTACCTTTGGCTGAGCGCATCCAAAAACGGATTGCAGAATTTGAGAATGTTCTCCTGCCGATTGGTCTTTTGGACATAACCCTCTACAGGGATGATCTCAGTACCATCGATGTCCAGCCCGTTATCCACGAAACAAAGGTTTCATTCAGCCTTGAAGGGAAAACGGTTATCCTCGTTGATGATGTGCTGTTTACCGGCAGGACGGCGCGAGCGGCTCTGGATGCACTTATCGACTTGGGCAGACCCCAAAAAATCCAGCTGGCGGTGCTGATTGACAGAGGGCACAGGGAACTGCCGATCCGAGCGGATTATGTCGGCAAGAATGTACCGACATCGCGCAGAGAAATTATCTCCGTTTGTTTAGAGGAAACGGATCGAAACGAAGAAGTCCTTCTTTTAGAAAAGACAACATCATAAAAAACCAAAGCGATCCCTTTAAAAGTGTCCTGTGAGATAACCAAGGGTAAGAGAAATTGCTTTACAGCCTCCTGCCCTTAAGCAGGAGGTTTTTGATTATAAAGGAGGCTCACTATGAAATGGAAGCACAAAGATCTGCTTGATCTGGAAAATCTGACTGCAGAAGAAATTAAACACATTCTGCAGACCGCTATTCCGATGAAGGAGATTTTAAGACGTCCCATTAAGAAGCTGCCTACCCTCAGGGGAAAATCAGTTGTATTGTTGTTTTATGAGCCGAGCACCAGAACACGGACCTCTTTTGAAAGTGCTGCCAAAATACTTGGAGCTGATACCACGAATTTTTCCGTAGTCCAAAGCAGTGTGAACAAAGGGGAAAGCCTCTTAGATACGGCGAAGACGCTTCAAGCGATGAATGTTGATTTGGTCATTGTACGGCATTCCAGTTCAGGATCGGCGGAATTCTTAGCAGATGTCCTAAATGCCGGGGTTATTAATGGGGGAGATGGACAACATGCCCATCCGACCCAAGCCCTGTTGGATTATTTTACTATCCAGGACCGTCTGGGAAGTTTTGAAGGAAAGAAAATTGTAATTGTCGGCGATATTCTCCATTCCAGGGTAGCCAGAAGCAATGTGCTGGGGTTAAAGAAGCTTGGCGCTGAAGTTGCTTTGGTTGGACCACCGACTTTATTGCCGCCGGAAATGAGCTATCTCGGGGTAAAGACCTCGCATGACCTGGACCGGGAATTGCCTGGTGCGGATGTCGTCATGGCTCTGCGTTTGCAGTTGGAAAGACAGCAGAGCGGACTTTTTCCATCTATTCGTGAATACAGTAAGCTTTACGGACTGAATCAAGAAAGAATCCAACGTACGGAGAAGGATACCATTGTGATGCATCCGGGGCCTATGAACAGGGGCGTAGAGATTGCCAGCGACCTCGCAGACAGTGTCCAGTCCGTAATCGAAGAACAGGTTACTAACGGGGTAGCGGTCAGGATGGCCTTGATCTATCTTTTGATCGGAGGAGGGGTGGCTCATGTTGTGGATTAAAAATGTTACGGTTATTGACCCTGCGCAGGACTTATCCGGCCTAAGAGATGTGCTCGTACAGGAAGGTAAAATATCCGCAATCGGAGAAAACTTTCAGGTCCGGGATGTGCAAACCATCTTGGGGATCGAACAAATTGAGAAAGTCAAACAAATTGAGGGAACGGGGAAATATCTGTTTCCAGGGTTGATCGATGTACACGTCCATCTCAGGGAACCTGGCCAGGAGAATAAGGAAGATATCCGGAGCGGTTCAAGGGCAGCAGTACGGGGGGGATTTACTTCAATATTGGCTATGGCAAATACTGCCCCGGTTATTGATCAAAGAGCATTGGCAGAATTTGTGCGGCTGCAGGGCCAGAGAGCCGGTATGGCGAGAGTATACCCCGTTGCGGCTGTGACCAAGGGTTTTAAAGGACAGGAACTGGTTGAAATGATGGATATCCGGGCCGGAGGAGCCGTAGGTTTTTCCGATGACGGGAAAGGAATTCAAAACGCGGAGATGATGCGGCTTGCCCTGGAATATGCTAAAATGACCGGGTGCCCTATTATCAGCCACTGTGAAGACAGCGATTTGGCCGGTTCCGGTTCTATGCGCAGGGGTGAGGTCAGCGCCAGATTGGGATTGAGAGGAATTCCAGCCAGTGCGGAAAGCGTGATGGTAGCCAGGGATGTGCTGCTGGCGGGGGAAACAGGAGGGAAAATTCATATTGCCCATGTTTCCACCAAACAAAGCGTGGAGATTATTCGAACAGCAAAAGCGATGGGTATTGATGTTACATGCGAAGTCAATCCTCACCATTTGCTCTTTACTGATCAGGATGTAACACTAACGGGAACATCTCTAAAAGTCAATCCTCCTCTTCCCTCTGAAGAAGATCAGGATGCCTTGCTGCAAGGCTTAGCGGATGGAACGATTGATATGCTGGCAACGGATCATGCGCCGCATACCTGGGAGGAGAAAGCGAAACCTTTTGCCGAAGCTCCTTTTGGCATAAATGCTTTAGAAACGGTCCTGGCTGCTGTGTGGCAGAATTTAGCAACAGGCGGCAAACTTACATCCGAGCAGGTTGTGAAACTCTGGTCTGTAAATCCTGCCCGGCGTTTCGGATTAGCGGGGGGGACTCTGCAAACCGGGGCAGCTGCCGATATGGTTTTGTTTGATTCTGAGTATCGCGAGACTGTTACTGCGGACTCACTGGAATCCAAAGCTCAAAATACCCCTTTCCTGGGAAAAGAGTTAAAAGGATTCCCCATAATGACCTGGGTCGGCGGCAGATTGGTTATGGAAAACAGAAAAATCATTCCCCAAAAATAACTTGGGCAGAAATTGGAAAGCTGACTGCATTAGGAGGTAAAACGATGGCTTGGTTAGTGTTAGGAGACGGCAAGGCGTTTGAAGGCGAAGCTTTTGGCGGGTGGCTTGAGAAGGAAGATGAGGTCAGGGGAGAAGTGGTATTTAATACTTCGATGTGCGGCTACCAAGAGATGATTACGGATCTGTCCTATGCAGGACAGATACTGACATTTACGCATCCTCAGATCGGAAATTACGGCTGGCACCAGGAAGAAAGCGAGGCAAGTAAAGTTTTATTGCGCGGGCTGATTGTGAGGGAACTCTCCGAAGGGGAAGGAAGCTTGCATGCCGACAGAAGTTTAGAAGATTTTTGTAAGAAACAAGGGATCCCGGGGTTAAAAGGAGTTGATACCCGGGCCTTAACACGTTATATCCGAAAAAACGGAACCATGCCCGGGGTTATTGTCGATCAGCTGCAGAACGGAACTGATTTTTGGCGGCAGTACACGCCGGAAGAGATCCAACCTGATCTCCACTGGGTTTATCAGGCAACTGTACCTGAAGAGTTTGAAATCCCGGGCAGCGGCCCGGTTATAGCAGTCTTGGACCTTGGAGCGAAAAGGAATATCCTTCGCTGCCTTCAGAGAAGGGGGTACAGGCTGCACGTTTTTCCTGCCGGTACTTCCGCCGAAGAAATTTTAGATATTAAGCCAAGGGGGCTCGTCCTGAGCAACGGACCGGGAGATCCCAGCGGACTGCCGGAAATTGCTGAGAACATGGAGAAACTCATTTCCAGAATACCGATTTTGGGAATCTGCATGGGTCATCAGATTATGGCCATGGCAGCAGGCGGTACAACGTATAAGCTTCCGTTCGGCCATCGGGGCGGGAACCATCCCGTCCAAAACAAAGAAACCGGCAAAGTGACCATGACCTCGCAAAATCACGGTTATGCCGTAAGTGAATCATCTTTAAAGGGAACGGGCCTTCAAGTATTATATTCCAATCTGAACGATGGTACTGTTGAAGGAATGAAACACGAAAAATACCCGGTACTAACGGTCCAATATCATCCGGAAGCAGCTCCGGGACCGGAAGAAAACGGAGAACTCTTTGATACATTTGCTCAAATGTTAGGGGAATAAGCGGAGGGAAAAAAATGCCGAAACAAAACTGGCAAAAAGTAATGGTTATTGGATCAGGGCCTATTGTCATCGGACAGGCAGCGGAATTCGATTATGCGGGGACACAGGCCTGCAGGGCTTTACGGGAGGAAGGCGTAGAAACCGTCCTGGTGAATTCCAATCCTGCCACCATTATGACGGACAGGGAAGTAGCGGATAAGGTGTATATTGAGCCCCTTACCGTAGAGTTTTTAGAGAGGATCATCGAGAAAGAAAGGCCGGATGGACTGTTACCCACCATGGGGGGCCAAACCGGATTAAATCTGGCTTTTCAGCTTTCCAAAGCAGGGATACTCCAACGCTGCGGGGTGACTTTACTTGGGACGCCGCTGGAAAGTATCAGCCAGGCGGAGGACAGGGAACATTTCCGAAATCTCATGCGGCAGATCGGCGAACCTATTCCTGCCAGTGCCATTGTTTCCGAGGTAGAGGAAGCTCTTCGGTTTGCAGAGGAAATAGGGTATCCCGTGATAGTACGGCCTGCTTTTACCTTGGGAGGGACAGGCGGAGGTATCGCTCAGGACGCCGAAAATTTGGAGACTATCGCCAGCAGCGGTATTAAAGCCAGTATGATTGGTCAGGTACTCATCGAGAGAAGCGTTGCCGGCTGGAAAGAAGTAGAATATGAAGTCTTGCGGGACAGCAGCGGAAATTCTATTACAGTCTGCCACATGGAAAATATGGACCCGGTTGGAGTTCACACAGGGGACAGTATTGTAGTTGCTCCTTGTCAGACGCTAACAGACCGGGAAGTACAAACCCTTAGGACGGCTGCTCTAAGGATCGTTGCCGCTTTAGGAATAGAGGGAGGCTGCAATGTCCAGTTTGCCCTCCATCCGGAAAAGTTAGAGTATGTGGTGATTGAAGTGAATCCCCGTCTAAGCAGGTCTAGCGCCTTGGCCTCCAAAGCTACAGGTTATCCGATTGCCAAAGTAGCGGCCAAGATTGCAATTGGTTACACTATGGATGAACTGATCAATGCAGTAACCGGAAAAACATCAGCCTGCTTCGAACCTGCCTTGGATTATGTCGTTGTCAAGATTCCCCGCTGGCCTTTCGATAAATTCTCTGATGCTGACCGGACCATCGGTACTCAAATGAAGGCCACAGGTGAAGTGATGGGTTTGGGACGCAACCTGGAAACTGCGCTGCTTAAAGCGGTTCGTTCTTTAGAGACCAAGTTTTTCGGTCTTTTTTCCGAAGAAATGAGGAAACTAACTGACGAAGAACTGGAAGCAAAATGCAGGAAACCGGAGGATAATCTTTTGTTTGTGATGGCGGAAGCTTTTCGCCGCGGGTGGAGTGTGGAAAAACTTACAGCTATTAATCAGTGGAATCCGTACTTTCTGAAAAAAATTCAAACCACTGTCCAGTATGAAGAAATAATCCGAAATAACCCCTGGAATGCAAAAATTTTGCAAAAAGCAAAAAGGATTGGTTATTCGGACAAAGAAACGGCAAGATTATGGGGCACTCACGAAGAACGAATTTACGAGTTTAGGGAAGAACATCAAATCAAACCTGTTTTTAAAATGGTCGACACGTGTGCGGGAGAATTTGAAGCCACAACCCCTTATTTCTATTCAAGTTACGACCAGGAGGACGAAGGCATCGTCACAAACCGGAGAAAAGTCGTTGTCCTCGGATCGGGGCCGATTCGTATCGGACAGGGGATTGAATTCGACTATTGTTCGGTTCATGCTGTCAAAGCCCTCCGGAAAGCCGGAGTAGAAAGCATCATCATTAACAGCAACCCGGAAACGGTCTCGACGGATTTCGATACGGCGGATAGGCTTTACTTCGAGCCGCTTACCATAGAAGATGTTACAGCAGTTCTGGATAAGGAGAAACCCGAAGGCGTTGTCGTACAATTCGGAGGACAAACAGCGATTGGACTCTGCAAAAGGCTGGCAGCACGCGGTTATCACATTATGGGAACTACCGTTGAAGATACCGACAGGGCTGAGGAGAGAGGGATATTTGACGATGTATTGCAGGAACTGGGCGCGAAGAGGCCAAAGGGCGGCTGTATTTCCAGCATGGAAGAAGCGGAGAAGCTTGCGGGAGAAATCGGTTTTCCCCTTATTGTCCGTCCTTCCTATGTATTGGGCGGCAGGGCCATGCAAATCGTTTATGAGCAGCAGGAATTAAAAAATGTATTTGCCAAAGCGCTTCTGGAGTTTCCCGGACAGCAAATTTGGATGGACCAGTATCTTCTTGGCAAAGAAGTTGAAGTCGATGCGATTTCAGACGGAGAAACGGTTTGTATCCCGGGGATTATGGAGCATTTGGAAAGGGCGGGGATTCACTCCGGCGACTCCATCGCAGTTTATCCCCCGCAGATGATCAGTTCGGAAATTCAGGATACGGTCACGGACCTTACCGTTTCTATTGCCCGCAGTCTGAATATCAAAGGGCTATTGAATATTCAATATGTTGTCTACAAAAATGAAGTTTATGTTCTGGAAGTCAATCCCCGTTCCAGCCGGACAGTACCCTTCCTCAGTAAAGTCACAGGGGTTGCGATCGTCGAACTTGCCACCAGGGTCATCCTGGGAGAAACGCTGCAAAGTATGGGAATAGAAAGCGGACTTTGGCCGGTCGGAGACAAGGTTGCAGTTAAGGCGCCAGTTTTCTCCTTTTCCAAGCTTCTCCTGGTGGAGCCTTCCTTAGGACCTGAAATGAAGTCTACCGGCGAAGTCATGGGGATTGACCGCAAGTATGAAAAAGCCCTCTATAAAGCTTTACTTGCTGCAGGGATGCATATGTCGGCCAATGGGACGCTCTTAGCCACATTGGCGGACAGGGATAAAGAAGAGGGCATCAAGCTGGTGCAGAGGTTTTATCACCTGGGTTTCCGAATTATCGCGACCGAAGGAACCGCCAAGGCGATTTACGAGGCAGGGGTAGAGGTAACAACGGTAGGGAAATTGCATACCGGTTCAGATGAAATTACGGAAAAGATTCGAAAAGGCCAGGTGCAGTGTGTCTTAAACACAACGACACATGGCAGAAAAATTGCCAGTGACGGCTTTGCCATCCGGAGGGCTGCGGTAGAACAGGGTATTCCCTGCTTTACAAGCATGGATACGGCGGAAGCCTGGCTGCAAGTTCTGGAAGTCAATTCGCCGAGTCTTATTCCTTTAAGCTAGAGGGAAGAAGGTTTAAGGAAGATGGGCATGGACGGCATAGTGAGAAGGATATAAGGACGGTGAAGGCATGTATCTAAAAGTACGCGTGATAGAAAACAGATCAATCGGCCACCCTGCTCAAGGGATATTTAGGCTGGTCTTAAGCGGTCAAGCAGCAAAAATTGCGAAACCGGGGCAATTTCTTCATATCCAGGTATCGGATACGTATGATCCGCTTCTCAGGCGCCCTCTGAGTATTGCCGGAATTGATAAAAATAAAGAAGAAATCACAATCTACTATAAATTGCTGGGCAGGGGAACCGACCTGTTGACGCATTTTAAAGAAAATGACTATTTGAGTATTATGGGGCCTTTGGGTTCCGAATTTACCGTTCCGCAGCAAGGGGAGTTATTGCTCATTGCCGGAGGGATTGGGATTTTTCCGCTCTATTCCCTGATTCAAGCGATAGATCAGGAAAAGGTTAAAATCCATCTCCTGTGGGGTGGTGAGAATATTGATTTCCTGGAAAGTGCAGATCTGAAATATCTGGTAAATTCCGGGGTAAACGTAAAAATTTCTACAATGGACGGAAGCCTGGGGCATAAGGGGTTGGTAACCGATCTTTTGCAAGAGATGGTTCAGGATTCATCAATGATTGCCTTGCGCTGTAACAACCTTGTCAGCGCCGCCTGCGGACCTAAAGGCATGCTGAAAGCAACTGCGGAAATCTGTCTGAACAATGATATTCCTTTAGAAGTATCTCTGGAAGAACGGATGGCCTGCGGGATCGGGGCATGCTTGGGATGTGTCTGCACCGTCCGGGGAGCAGACGGGACTGTAAAACGAAAAAGGGTCTGTAAAGAGGGACCGGTCTTCAGGGCTAAGGAGGTGGTCTGGGATGCGGAATGTTGATATGAGAACAGAACTGGGGGAGTTAATATTAAGGAATCCGGTTGTGACTTCTTCCGGCACCTACGGTTTTGGTGAGGAGTATGCACCATATTGTCCGGTTTCAATTCTGGGGGGAATTACCGTCAAAGGAATCACTCCCTTGCCCAGACTTGGGAATCCGGTTCCCAGGCTGGCTGAGACTCCCTCAGGTCTCCTTAACTCCGTAGGGTTGGAGAACCCGGGACTGGTAGAATTTCGAAACTCCTACCTGCCTAAGCTTGCCTTGCTGGATACTGCGGTGATCGTCAATATTTCGGGGTTTTCCCCGGACGATTATACTCTTTTGGCTTCTTCCTTTCAGAAAAAAGACACCGGTATTGCGGCTTTGGAAGTAAATATTTCCTGTCCGAATATTAAACACGGCGGGATGGCATTCGGTACCAATCCCCGCAGCGCGGAAGAAGTCATTGAAGCGGTGAAGAAAAATACAGATTTACCGGTTATTGCCAAACTTTCCCCAAATGTCACGGATATTGTAGAGATGGCTAAGGCAGTGGAAAGCGGCGGGGCGGATATCATCTCCCTTATCAATACCCTCTTGGGGATGAGTATTGATATTCAAACCCAAAAACCGCTCCTGGCCAATAAAATGGGGGGCTTGTCGGGTCCGGCTGTCCGTCCGGTAGCAGTCCGGATGGTCTATCAGGTCTATGAAGCTGTCGGGCTTCCTATCGTAGGTATGGGCGGAATCTCGACTTGGCAGGATGCAGTCGAATTTATGCTGGCAGGGGCCAGTGCGGTAAGTATCGGAACAGTTAATTTTGTCAATCCCTTGGCTCCTGTGGATATCTTGAATGGAATAGAGGAATATTGCCTTAAAAAGGGATACCGTTCGGTTAGGGAGATTGTGGGACTGGCTCATGAGTAAAGCCTGTCAATAACAGCACAATATCATGCCAGTTTTTTAATAGAATGAAAGGATGATAGAATAATGACGGATTCTTTCAATCGGAATGAGAAAGTGATAGTTGCCTTGGATGTAGATACTAAGGAAAAAGCACTCAGTCTCGCCCAGGAGCTGGCAGGCAGCGGCTGCTGGCTGAAGGTCGGGCTGGAGCTGTATGCTTTATCCGGGTTAAGTCTCATTGAGGAGTTTAAAAAGCTGGGTTTTCAGATTTTTTTGGATCTCAAACTCCATGATATTCCTACCACAGTGGAAAAAACCATGAGAGTCCTTACAGCTTCCGGTGTGGATATGATCAACGTTCATTGCGGCGGAGGATACGAAATGATGGCCAGGTCTTCGGAGGTTTGTCATAGGGCCGGCAAGAAACTCATCGGGGTTACGGTTCTAACCAGTATGGGCGGACAGGAGCTTCCTGCCATTGGTGTAAATGACAGTACGGATGAACAAGTAGTAAGGCTGGCGAAACTCGCTCAAAAAGCGGCTTTGGACGGGGTTGTCTCTTCGGCCAGGGAAGCAAAGATTCTGAGGCAGGAATGCGGACCGGAATTTCTGCTTATAACGCCCGGAATCCGTCCGGAATGGAGCGGAAAAAACGATCAGGTCAGGGTCTTAACTCCTGAAAAGGCGCTTGAAGCAGGCAGTTCCTATCTGGTTGTAGGAAGACCTGTCACTTTAGCCGAGAACCCCAGGGAAGCCTTGGAAAAGTTATGGGATTAGACGAGATTGCAATGGAATAAAACGATCTGTTTAACGGAATAAATTTGCGGAAGGTGGAATTATCATTGTCGTGTTGTGATAACTGTGAGAAAAGAATAGATCAGAATGAGATCATGCAAATGTTTATGGAAACGGGAGCTTTGCTCCAGGGGCATTTTCTTCTCACTTCGGGAAAACACAGCGGCCAATACATGCAATGTGCCCAAGTGCTGCAGTATCCCCGCAAAGCTGCCCGGCTGGGGCGGGAACTAGCCCTTAAGTTTGACGGTGTAGAGGTTCAGACCGTGATAGGACCGGCCATGGGCGGAATCATTGTTGCCCATGAGGTAGGAAGATATTTGGGTGTCAAAGCAATTTTTACGGAAAGACAGAACGGGGAAATGGCCTTGCGCAGAGGTTTTCAACTTTCCCCCGGGGAAAAAGTACTGGTCGTGGAAGACGTCATTACCACCGGCGGTTCGGTGAAAGAAGTGATTGCCATTGTGAAAGAAGCCGGGGCCATTCCGGTAGGAGTAGGCGTACTTGTCGATCGCAGCGGCGGTAAGGCTGATTTTGGCGGGCTGCTCCTTCACAGTCTTCTCCAAATGAACATTGAAGCATCTGAACCGGACAACTGCCCGCTATGTGCCCAAGGACTGCCGTGGGAAAAACCCGGAAGCAGGGGGAGCAAGTAAGAAAAAGTAAACAGCCGCGCTCCGCAGTGCGTTACGCATACGTAACGCACTTGACGCTGTCTGCAGAGCAGCTGCATTAATCCTGTCGGACCTTGTTCATAGGTTGTTTTGCCATGACTGTTCCCTCTCGGTACCCAGCAGCCGTTCGACAGTGTCCTCACCAGGAGTGATGAGAAGCGACCAGTTTTGTTCATAAACAACCATCCCCGGTTTGGCACCCCGGGGTTTTTTGATTTGTTTGACATGCGTGTAGTCCACAGGGACTTGGGAGGAGCCCCTGGCCTGACTGAAATATACGGCAAGGGCAGCCGCGTCCAGCAAGGTCTCGTCATCAGGGAATTCCTGGTCCTCCGCCAAAGGGATAATGACATGGGAACCGGGGATTTTCTTAACATGGAGCCATAAATCCGAGGGCTTTGCTTCCCGCCAGGTCATCCTGTCATTTTGCCTGTTATTGCGCCCTACGATAATGGCTTTTCCCGTTTTGGAGCAATACAAGTGAGGCATGGAATGTTTATCCGGTTCTTTCTTTTTGGCAGATGCCTTCCGGTCATGCTTCCCGGTAATATAACCCTGATCGATCAGTTCTTGATGGATTTCATTCAGTTCTTCATTCCCGGCGGCCTGGTCTATGCTGACCAGAAGAGATTGGAGATAATCCATTTCTTCGGAGGCCGTTTCAAGCAAAGGCTGGGTATTCCTGATGGTGGATTTGGACTTATTGTACAGTTTAAAATAGCGTTTGGCGTTTTCAATACCGCTTATGGCAGGGTCCAAGGGGATGGTCAGAGGACGGTAGTCCGGGTCGGTGTAATCCTCGACTGTGATTTCCTTAAGACCGGGGGAAAGCAGATAGAGATTGGCTGTCAGAAGTTCCCCGAATTTTTGATAGCCCAGTCCCTTGTTTGCTTTGGTTATCGTGTCTTGGTAAATCGTGTTTTTCTTATTTTGATGTCCGTAATGATCATTTACTACTTTCCTGAGGGAACCTCTTTTGGCTTCGGTATGGCCGTGTTGAGTTTTCTTCAAATAAAAAAGACAGACCGCTTCATTCAGAGAACCTGTTTCAACAGCGGATAAACCGCTGAACTGTTCATACGCTACGAAGGAAAAAGCGACAGGCAGTGTCTCGCGCCTGGATGGAAAGTAAAGACAAGGCTTAACAGATACACGGTCCTTCTGAATTAAAAAATAAGAATAAGCCTGATAAATTCTATTTAAATCGATTTCCCCACAAAAATCCAAGACCGTATCCTGGCTGAGTCCGGCGCGCGCAATGATTTCTCCGGCCAGTTCCGGGCTGATCCCGTTAAACAAACTCACCAGCGCGTCACTGATTTTTTTTTCAAGGGGATATTGCAGCAGGATAGATACAAACTGTTCCTCATGCTGAACGAGATCGGCCTTGTTCTGAGGAGGCGGGGCAATATAGGGTCTGCCGGGGAGAACTTCCCGGTGCCTGCTTACGAGGTGGGAATACCGCCTGATTCCGTCTAAAATGGTACCGGCCTGAGGGTCCACCAGGATGAGGTTGCTGTGTTTTCCCATAATTTCCAGATGCAGATGATAATCCTGAAGGTCACCCCGTTCATTATAATTCTGTACCGTAATCGTAACCACGCGTTCCAGACCGACCTGCACAATATTAATAATCTTGCCGCTTTCCAGGTGTTTGCGAAGGATCATACAGAACATAGGAGGAGAGACAGGATTTTTTTTATTTTCATTTGTGATGTGAATCCGGGGTGAAGTGCTTCCGGCATTGAGGAGTAAGCGAAGATTGCGGCCCGCACTTCGCAGCAAAATATGTACTTCTTCTTTTTCCGGCTGTTGAATTTTATCAATACGGGTCCCTAACAGAAGAGGTTTAAGTTCTTGGATAAGATGATATAAGGTAATACTGTCCAGAGCCATCTGTAAACTCCTTTGCTGAAATAACATTTTCAGTATATCACATCTTTGGTAATTTTTTGAGGACAGGCCGAATAGCATGTACTAAAGATATTTGTACCCAGAGGAGGAGAAAGAATGCAGCGGCAAATATGGCATATCTTAAATGGCGGTGAAGTGTGCAAACATTTGAATGCTGACCCGGAAAAAGGGCTTAGTGATAAAGAGGTAAACCGCCGTCTCGATGAATTCGGCCAGAATACATTAGCGGTTAAAAAAGGGGTTAACCCAGTTTTCTTATTTTTAGGTCAATTTAAGGATTTTATGGTCATGGTCCTTATGGTGGCAACCTTGATTTCAGGTTTGCTGGGGGAGATTGCCGATGCCATCACCATACTTGCCATCATCCTCATTAATGCAATCTTAGGCTTTATTCAGGAATTTAAAGCGGAAAAATCGATGGAATCGCTGCGTTCCCTGGCTGCTCCGGAAGCAAATGTTTTGCGGAATGGAACAGGAATGAAAATTCCTGCTTCTCAACTGGTGCCCGGGGATATCGTCATGATTGAGGCCGGTGACCGTATTCCCGCTGATATCCGCTGGCTGAAAACGTCAAATATCCGGGTGGAAGAATCGGCTCTTACCGGAGAATCCCAGCCTGTTGCTAAGATCAATCAACCGCTTATCAACGAGTATACGCCGATAGCGGATCGAAAAAATATGAGTTTTATGGGAACAGTGGCCGTGAATGGAAGAGGAATCGGAATTGTAACGGCTACCGGAATGGATACGGAGATGGGAGTCATTGCCGGAATGATCCAGGAAGTGAAAGAGGAAGAAACGCCTCTTCAACGAAGACTTGAACAATTAGGCAAATGGCTGGTGACGGTCAGTGTGGCGGTATGTATTGTTGTTGTTATTACAGGAATACTGCAGGGCGAAACTTTTTATAAAATGTTTTTGGCAGGGGTTTCGCTGGCGGTTGCAGCAATTCCCGAAGGGTTGCCTGCTATCGTTACGGTAGCGTTGGCTGTTGGCGTTCAGAGGATGGTAAAACGCCATGCCGTTATCCGGAAACTGCCCGCAGTCGAAACTTTGGGTTGCGCAACGGTGATTTGTTCAGATAAGACAGGGACCCTTACGCAAAATGAAATGACGGTAAGAAGGGTTTATTGTGATAATCAGGTGGTTACGGTGAGTGGGCAGGGATATGACCCTAAAGGGGATTATCACGGAGCTGATCCCTTTTCTTCAGATAAAGGACCGCTTAAAGAATTGTTAAAATGTGCGGCACTCTGCAATAATGCGGTTCTTACCAAGAAAGGGTTAAGGGTGTCCGGCCTTTTCCGGGCAAATAAGAAGGATAGTATTTGGGGAATTGACGGAGACCCTACGGAAGGAGCACTGCTTGTAGCAGCGGCCAAAGCTGGGGTATGGCGGGAAAGTCTGGAAAGGAAAGAACAGAGGGTTGCGGAAATTCCTTTTGAATCTGAACGAAAGAGAATGAGTGTTATCTATAAAGGAAAAGAAGGTTTCAAAGCCTATGTCAAAGGGGCTCCCGATGTGATCCTCGGGTTATGTGCCAAAGAACTTACCAAAAAGGGAATGGTGGATTTAACACCGGAACGCAGAAAACAGATTCTTTTTATGAATGACGAAATGGCTTCTCAGGCCCTAAGGGTCTTGGCTTTAGCTGTCAAGGAGGTCGAGCGGGGCGATGCCTCCGGTGAAGTAGAGAAGAACCTCGTATTTGCCGGTCTAATGGGGATGATTGACCCTCCCAGGGTGAGCGCCATACAAGCGATTAAAGTCTGTCAGGCAGCAGGAATCAGGCCGGTGATGATTACCGGAGACCACAAGCTTACTGCCCAAGCAGTAGCACGTGAATTGGGTATCCTTCGGGGGCCTAATCAAATGATCATTACAGGAACAGAGTTAGACCGCATGACAGATGAAGACCTGAATAAACACGTGATGAATATATCGGTATTTGCCAGGGTTGCCCCCCGGGATAAGCTTCGGATTGTAAGAGCCTTTAAGAAAAACGGACAAATCGTAGCGATGACCGGAGACGGAGTCAATGATGCCCCGGCAGTCAAAGAGGCAGATATTGGCGTGGCCATGGGCCAAACCGGAACAGATGTCACGAAAGAAGCATCTTCCATGATTATCGTTGATGATAATTTTGCAACCATTGTTGCGGCAGTGGAAGAAGGAAGAGGAATTTATGACAATATCCGTAAATTCATCCGGTATCTTCTTTCCTGCAATTTAGGTGAGGTATTAACCATGTTCTTAGGAACTTTGGTGGGATTACCGCTCCCTTTACTCCCTATTCAAATCCTCTGGGTGAATCTTGTGACTGACGGATTACCGGCAATGGCTTTAGGAGTAGACGGGACAGAACCTGATATTATGAAACGGAGTCCGCGCAGCCCGGCCGAAAGCGTTTTTGCCCGAGGTTTAGGCCGCAGGATCATGATCAGGGGAACCATGATCGGGATTGGAACTTTGCTGGTTTTCGTAGTGGGATTATGGTATGGGGCAGGCCTCCTGACGGCTAGGACCATGGCTTTCAGCACCCTTGTATTCTCTCAGCTCTTTCATGTCTTCGATTGTAAATCGGAGCGGAGGGGGATTTTTGAAGTCGGTATCTTTTCTAACCTATTCCTGGTGCTTGCCGTAATGCTTTCTACTGCTATGCAGCTGAGCGTTATCTATTTGCCTTTCTTGCAGAATATTTTTAAAACAGCTCCTCTTCATACCTGGCAGTGGGTCCTTATTCTGACAGTTTCAGGAGGACCGAGTGTCATCATTGGCTTTACCAGACTATTTCGCAATACTCTCCGGCGAAAAGCGCGTCTCGCCTAGGTGCCTGTTCAAGACACCGGCTGCATCAGGTATACTTCAAGATAAAATGTTGACCCTTTTCCTTTCGCATAGTATCCTTTAAAGATAAGGGTGCAAGGAGGGGGAAATACAAATGGATTTTATAAAAATGCATGGTCTGGGAAATGATTTTATCTGCCTGGATCATTTTGTTTTTTCACCTCAGGCGGATTACGCCAAGATGGCCCGCAGTCTATGCCACAGGCAGTTTGGAGTCGGGGGAGACGGATTGATTGCGATACTTCCCTCCGAAAAAGCGGATGCCAGAATGCGTATCTTTAATCCGGACGGGTCTGAACCGGAGATGTGCGGTAATGGGATACGCTGCTTTGCCAGATTCCTGTATGATGCGGGGCATGTTAAAAAAGAAAATTTTACAGCGGAGACCCTTGCCGGGATTTTAAAGATTCAACTTAATGTCCATAATGGCTATGTACAAGGTGTAACAGTCAATATGGGAGAACCCTGTCTTGTGCCTGAAAAAATACCTGTTTTGGCTGGCAGCGGCCTTGCTGTTCAAGAGGAAATAAAAGTTTGTACGCAAAAATTGATTTTTACGGCCGTGTCTATGGGAAACCCTCATTGTGTCATATTCGTGAAGGACTTTGATTCTCTTGATTTCACAATACTTGGGCCGGAGATTGAAAAGCACCCGTTATTTCCCAATAAGACCAATGTTGAATTTGTCCGAATTGACCATCCCGGAGAGATTACCATAAAAGTATGGGAACGGGGAGCCGGACCAACGTTAGCCTGCGGGACAGGGGCTTGCGCATCCGTTGTTGCCGCAGCATTAAGCCGCTTTTCGGAGAGAAAAGTGAATGCTCATCTTCCAGGGGGAGATTTAATTATAGAATGGGCTGAAGATAACCACGTGTATATGACAGGACCGGCAGCCTATGTTTTCCGTGGCTCGCTGATGGAGGAACCGCAGTAGATTTTAATGATGCAGAAAGATTACTTTCAGGAGGATTTAGATTATCATGGCTTTGATGAATGAGAATTACCTTAAGTTACCGGGCAGTTACCTTTTCTCTGAGATTGCGCGGAGAATTTCCGAATTTAAAAAAGAGAATCCGGATGCAGATATCATCCGGATGGGAATCGGGGATGTCACCCGTCCTCTGGTGCCGGCTGTGATCAAAGCAATGCATCAGGCAGTGGACGAGATGAGTCAAGCCGCAACATTCAGGGGTTACGGGCCGGAACAAGGATATGAATTTCTTGCTCGGAAGATCATTGAAAATGACTTTACACCACGGGGCATTCCTGTTGATATTGATGAGGTATTTGTCAGTGACGGAGCGAAATCGGATACTGCAAATTTCCAGGAACTTTTTGGGTTGAACAATATCCTGGCGGTAACGGATCCGGTTTACCCCGTATACGTGGACAGCAACGTGATGGCCGGGCGTACAGGTTCTGTGAACGCCAAGGGCCAATTTGAGAACATCGTTTATCTTTCCTGTACTGAAGAAAACGGGATGAAGCCTTCGCTGCCGCAGACAAAAGCGGACATGATCTATTTGTGTTATCCCAATAATCCTACCGGAATGACCTTATCCAAGGAAGAACTGAAAAAATGGGTGGCATATGCCAGGGATAACAAGGCCATTATCCTCTATGATGCCGCCTATGAAGCTTTTATTCGCGAAGAGGGTGTTCCGCACAGTATTTTTGAAATAGAAGGTGCCCGTGAAGTTGCTGTAGAATTTCGGAGTTTTTCTAAAACTGCCGGATTTACCGGGACCAGATGTGCATATACCGTTGTTCCCAAAGATGTTAAGGTCTTTGATTCCCAAGGGAATGCTCACAGCCTGAATAAAATGTGGCTGCGCAGACAGACAACGAAATTCAACGGAGCCTCATACCCTGTCCAGGCTGCTGCAGCGGCAGTATTTTCCGAGGAAGGGAAAAAGCAGATTCAAGAAACAATTCATTATTACATGGAAAATGCGGCAATTATCAGGGCCGGCCTCGAAAGTGCCGGATATAAGGTATTTGGAGGCGTAAATGCCCCTTATATTTGGTTTAAGACTCCTTTGCCATCCTGGGATTTTTTTGATAAACTCATGAAGGAAGCTCATGTAATCGGAACTCCCGGAGCTGGATTCGGGGCAAGCGGTGAAGGCTATTTCAGGCTGACTGCCTTCAACACCCGGGAAAACACGGAACAGGCCATTGAAAGAATGAAAACAAAAATGATTTTTTAAAAAAAAACGGTTCAACTCCGCCCATAGGTGCGGAGTTCGTTGTTAAATGTGTCTATTTTTCAAGTTCAAATTGCAAAAAAAATAAGACATAGTACAATTTAATTGTACACTTGGAAATAAAAGGGGTAGATCAAGTTGGCAAATAGTATGACGGGATTTGGCCGGGGAGAAACAAGAGGGTACGGCTATAGTTTTTCTGTAGAGATGAAATCTGTAAACCATCGGTTTCTGGAAATTGCAGTAAAGCTGCCAAAATATTTAAATGCCTTGGAGGAAAATATAAGAAAGCTCATTCAAGAAAGAGTCAACCGGGGACGGATTGAAGTCTATATCAATACCAAGGAAACAGAAGAAAAAAAGAGATTGGTTAAGGTTGACAAAGAATTAACCCTGTCGTATGATAATTCCTTGAAGGAACTGGCCCAATTGCTTAATTCCACCTATATTACAGATATTTACCGGTTGGTTTCTCTTCCGGAAATTCTTTCTGTTGAGGAGGAAGAGACAGATACCGAGGTTTTATGGCCTATTTTAGAGGCGGGTGTGCTTGCCGCCCTTCAGCAGCTGATTCAAATGCGAAAGAGTGAAGGGGAAAGGCTTTTAAGAGATTTATTAACCCGGGTTGGCTATCTGCGGGATCTGACCGGAAAGGTCGTCGAAAGAGCCCCTGAGGTTGTTGCTGGATACCAGGAAAAGCTCAGGGAAAGAATCGGTGTCTTACTGGCAGATACGCCATTAGATGAATCGCGTTTGGCCGTGGAGGTGGCCCTATTAGCAGACAGGGCTTCTATTACGGAAGAACTGGTAAGGATGAACAGCCACCTGGACGAATTTGAAAAAACGCTTCATTCGGCGGAATCAATCGGACGGAAGTTAGATTTTCTTGTCCAAGAGATGAATAGAGAAATTAACACCATCGGCTCGAAGGCAAACGATTTGGCAATATCCCGTATTGTAATTGAAGGTAAGAGCGAATTAGAAAAGATCAGAGAACAGATTCAAAATATTGAGTAAACCGGAGGAAATAAATATGGAAATTAAATTGATCAACATCGGGTTTGGAAATATTGTTTCAGCCAACAGGATTATTGCGATTGTCAGTCCCGAGTCGGCTCCGATCAAAAGGATTATTCAAGAAGCCCGGGACGCAGGGATGCTGATAGATGCTACGTACGGAAGAAGAACCAGAGCCGTTATTATGTGCGACAGTCATCATGTAATCCTATCTGCTGTTCAGCCTGAAACGGTAGCTCACCGCCTTACAGCGAAAGAAGCCAGCAATGAGGACCCGGCTGATTAAATTAAGAATTATGTTGGCCGCTCATTGACATCCATGGCACCGGTCGCTTAGCGCCATCCTGGCTCCAGCGACACTAGGTCATCCATGACCGTTGCGGCTTTAGGCTCTTACAGGAGGTTGAAAGTGGTAAGCAAACAAGGAATGCTGGTGGTCGTTTCGGGACCAGCGGGGGTCGGGAAAGGAACATTATGCCGCGCGCTTTTTACCCAATTGGACGGACTTGAATATTCTGTTTCTGTTACAACGAGAAAAGCCAGGCCAAGCGAAACAGAAGGAAAAGAATATTATTTTCGCACCAGACAAGAATTTTTAAAAATGATCGAGAATAATGATTTCCTGGAATGGGCAGAGTTTTGCGGTAACCTTTATGGGACTCCCAGGTTTCATGTAGAAGGCGTTTTAAAGCGGGATAAAACCATCCTGCTGGAGATCGATATACAGGGGGCAATACAGGTTAAGAAACAATTTCCTCAGGGAGTGTTCATTTTTATTGTTCCACCTTCCTTAAAAGCTCTATCGAAAAGACTTCACGGAAGGGGCACTGAAACGGAGGAAATTATCCAGCGTAGACTGGCAACGGCTGTCCAGGAATTGGGAAATATTTATGATTATGATTATGTTGTAGAAAACGATCATATCAATGTCGCAGTGGAAAAATTAAAGAGTATAATAATTGCAGAAGATTGCAGAGTGAAAAGAATGCATTTCTCTTTGAAGGAGGAATAACCATGAGGCAACCGTCCTTGGATATCCTGATGTCAAAAGTTGACAGCAAATATACTTTGGTTGTTGCCGCAGCCAAAAGGGCCCGTGCTCTAATGGCAGCTTCGACACCTGATGAATTTAAAGATACTAAACCTGTAAGCAGGGCATTGGAAGAAATATCGAAAGATACAATCAGCTTTGATTATATTAAAGAAGGTAATCAATAATGCTTAAAGGGAAACGAATCCTTCTTGGAGTTTCAGGAGGGATTGCAGCCTATAAATCTGTTGAAATTGTGAGCAGGCTTCGGAAACTCGGGGCGGATATCAATGTGGTTATGACACAATCTGCAACGAAATTCGTCACTCCGCTGACTTTCCGAAGTATTTCTGCCGGACCGGTCTATACTCAGATGTTTGATGAGCCAAAATCTTGGAACATTAAACATATTGTTCTGGCAGAGCAAGCCGATGTTGTTTTGGTAGCACCTGCAACCGCAAATATTCTTGCAAAGATGGCTTTGGGAATAGCGGACGACTTTTTGTCTACTGTCCTTCTGGCTGCCAGGTCGCCAATATATGTTGCCCCGGCAATGAACCACGCCATGTATCATCATCCTGCAACCCAAAAGAATCTGAAAATACTCCGGGAAAGGGGTGTTGCTTTGATCGGGCCGGCCAATGGATTTCAGGCCTGCGGGACTGAAGGGGATGGCCGGATGAGTGAACCGGTTCAAATCGCAGAGGAATTGGTTCAATTTTTTACCGGAAAGCAGCTGATGGAAGGACAGAAGGTTCTCGTAACCGCCGGCGGAACGCGTGAACCGCTAGACCCTGTAAGATATATTGGCAATTTTAGCTCCGGAAAAATGGGTTATGCTGTCGCCCGGGCCTTTCATGAAGCCGGAGCGGAGGTAACACTTGTGAGTGCTTCTGTTGATCTTCCGGTTCCAGCCGGGGTTCAGGCTATTAAAGTGCTTACCGCGGAGGAAATGTATCACGAGGTCATGAAAGCTTTTGATGGCCAGGATATTGTCGTGAAAGCGGCTGCGGTTGCCGATTATCGTCCGGCAGTTTTTCAAGGGCAAAAGATCAAGAAAAAAAGTCAAAACCTTAACCTGGAACTTACACCAAATCCCGACATCTTACTGAGTTTAGGGCAAAAGAAGAAACACCAGATTTTAGTGGGATTTGCCGCAGAGACACATGATGCAGTTGGAAACGGCATGGAAAAGATGAGGAAAAAAAATGCTGACATACTGGTTGTAAATGATGTAACTGTACCTGGCGCAGGATTCGGGACAGACACGAATATCGTAAGTTTTCTTTTCCTGGATGGAAGACGGATTGATCTTCCCATGATGAGCAAGCTTGATGTCGCGAGAGAATTGGTGAAGGAAATAGCCTTTTTGAAAAAGGTAAAATAAAGGAGTTGGTTAGATTGGCTTATAGGTTATTCACTTCGGAATCTGTAACAGAAGGTCATCCCGATAAGATCTGTGATCAGATTTCCGATGCAATCCTAGATTCCGTGCTATCTGAAGATAAGGACGCAAGAGTTGCTTGTGAAACAGCCGTGACTACAGGTTTGGTTTTGGTCAGCGGTGAGATCACCACAGACTGTTATGTTGATATTCCCAAAGTTGTCAGAGATACGATCAGACAGATCGGCTATACTAGGGCAAAGTACGGATTTGATGCCGACACATGTGCAGTGCTCACCTCTATCGGTGAACAGTCCACGGATATCGCTCTTGGAGTCAATAGAGCATTGGAAGCCAGAAATTCCTCGGAAAACGAAGTTCAGGAAATCGGGGCGGGGGACCAAGGAATGATGTTCGGCTATGCCACCAACGAAACGGAGGGCTATATGCCGGTTCCCATTGATTTGGCCCATAAGCTCGCCCGCAGGTTGGCGGAGGTTCGCAAATCGGATTTGCTTGAGTACCTGAGGCCGGATGGCAAGACTCAGGTAACAGTCGAATACCGGGATGGCAAGCCTGTGCGGGTTGATACCATTGTGATTTCTTCCCAACATCATCCCGAGATTGCCCAGGAACAGATCCGCAGTGATATTTTGGAATATGTTGTTATGCCGATTGTACCTTCCTCTATGTTGGATGATGATATCCGTTATCTTATTAATCCTACGGGAAGATTTGTAATCGGCGGTCCACAAGGAGATACAGGTCTTACAGGCCGGAAGATTATTGTTGATACCTACGGCGGAATGGCCAGACACGGAGGCGGTGCTTTTTCAGGAAAGGATCCGACAAAGGTGGACCGTTCTGCAGCCTACGCAGCCCGTTACGTAGCCAAGAATGTTGTAGCGGCTGGTTTGGCTGAGCGCTGTGAAATTCAGATTGCTTATGCTATTGGCGTAGCTCATCCTGTCTCCATTTCTGTAGAAACATTCGGTACGGCCAGACTGAGTGATGAAAAGATCGGCAAGTGTATTCGGGAAACTTTTGATCTTCGGCCTGCAGCTATTATCAAGACACTTGATTTGCACAGACCTATTTATCGACAGACGGCGGCTTATGGACATTTTGGACGGACGGATTTAGACCTTCCGTGGGAACGACTCGATCAAGTGGAATATTTGCGGAAGTTAGCGGGGATCTAAGATGCACGAGCGATTTGCAGAGAAACTGCCGACAAGGGCGGTTTCTTTTCGTCTATCAAAGTATAATACTTTAAAATAAAAAGGTGTTATTATATAATATATGGCAAATAACAAAGCGGTTTTTTAGTGAATATCAAGTTTAAGGAACTGAAAGCAGATCAAACAGGAGGACGGGCAGATGTCTCAAGAAGAATTGTTAAAAGGTCTAAGAAGAACGGTAGAACAGGCTCTTAAAGCCCCTTATTACAAAAGGAAACTTACTGAAGTAGGGATTCATTACCCAGCGGATATTCACACAATGGAGGATTTCCGAAGAATTCCTTTAACTGAAAAAGAAGACCTGCGCCGGAATTACCCATTCGGACTATTTGCAGAACCGATGGAAAAGATTGTAAGGGTACATGCCTCCTCCGGCACTACCGGAAAGCCTACCGTAGTTGGATATACCCGTGAAGATATTAAACTTTGGGCTGCGATTGTCGCTAAGCACTTGACAAGAGCAGGGGTCACTTCCGATGATGTAATTCATATTGCCTATGGATATGGTCTTTTTACCGGGGGGATGGGGTTACATGGCGGTTCGGAAGAACTCGGCGCCTTAACGATACCGGTCTCCGGCGGGAATACGCAGAGACAGCTCATGATTATGAAGGACTTTGGCAGTACGGTCTTGTGCTGCACACCTTCATATGCACTCTATCTTGCGGAAAGCCTGGAAGAAGCAGGAATTTCTAAAGATGAACTTAAACTGAGGGTTGGCGTCTTCGGGGCCGAGCCCTGGACAGATAAAATGCGGGATGAGATTGAAGCCAGATTGGGACTTCAGGCACTGGATATCTATGGTTTAAGCGAAACGATGGGACCCGGTGTCTCTATGGAATGCCTCAAATGCAACGGGCTTCATATTGATGAACATTTTTATCCGGAAATACTTGATGAAAACGGAAATGTTCTTCCCGAAGGGCAGTCCGGCGAATTGGTATTGACCAGCCTTGGCAAAATGGGTTTCCCTGGGTTACGCTACCGCACCAAAGACCTTACGCGTATTTCGTATGGATCATGTGTTTGCGGTCATACCGGCTGGACCATGCGCCGAATCTCCGGCAGGGTTGATGATATGTTGATTATCCGCGGTGTCAATGTCTTTCCAAGTCAGATTGAAGAAGCAATTCTGTCTGTTGGCGGGATCGAGCCGCATTATTTCATCATTGTGGACAGAGAAAATAATTTGGATACCATCGAAGTTTTGGTAGAAGTGAACGCTCAGAGCTTTACAGATGAGATCAGGGAACTGGAACAGCTCCAAGAAAAACTTCAGTCTAAAATAGAAGATATCACCGGAATTTCTGTAAAAGTCCGCCTTGTTGAACCCAAAAGCATTCCCCGGAGCGAAGGTAAAGCCAAGCGGGTTGAGGATAAACGCAAGGAGAAAATCTTTCAATAACCAGAGCAGGAATTCTATAAGCTGCATGGTATATAGTCAATATGAGTTCTATATTTTTTCCCTGAAATAAAAAAATTAGGGGGATGATCCGAATGATGCAGTTATCGATTTTTTTGGAAAATGAGAAGGGCCGGTTGGCTTATGCGCTTAATCTGCTTGCTGAATTCAATGTAAATATCCAGGCCCTTTCACTTGCCGATACGAAGGATTATGGCGTACTTAGAATTATTGTAGCGAACCCGGAAGAAGTAGCACAACAACTGAGAGAACATAATTGTGTTGTAAAACTTACCCCTGTATGGGTGCTTAAAGTTCCGGACAGTTCGGGAGGCTTGGCGGGAGTCCTTGATAAGCTTGTGAATGAAGGAGTTATTGTCGAATATCTGTATGCCTATGTCGAAAAAGCCAATGAACAGGCCCAGGTTGTACTGCGGGTTCGTGATACGGCTATTATGCAGGCCGCTATGGATAAACTAAAATTAGAGTAGATCATCGGATAGCTGAAGGGGCTGTCGCACAATGAACTGAGAATAGTTCGTTGGCAATGGCTCCTTTTTACACCCGGAAATAGCAAATGCGAGACCCGAAGAGAATTAAAAAAATTCCGGAACTTAGGAATATTGCAGAAAAAGTTGTCATATTTTTTCTTAAATAGGAAGTAGCCGGAGGTAGGAAAATGGTAGGGTATTTAACTGATCAAGATCACTTTCCCCGGGAATTTTTGGGAAATAACTTAAATGATGTATTAAACCGTTTTAATGAACTTAATCTAATGGGAGTGATGGCCGGAGGCATAGTCCATGAAGTGCGCAACCCACTCACTGTGGTGAGGGGACGACTTCAGCTATTAACTTGTGACAGCGAACTGGAGAAATACCACCAGGAGCTGCAAACCTTGATATTAGAAATCGACAGGGCAGTAGAGCTTCTCACAGAACTCCTCTATTTGAGCAAACCAACGAAAACGAAAATGGAAAGACAAAATATTAATGAAATTTTGAACCAGTTGTATCCATTTATTAATGCAGGAGCCCTTGTGAACTTACAAGAAATAGTTTATGAGCTTGAAGACGTACCGGATGTTATGCTGAATCAAAAAAGATTCCGGCAAGTTGTTTTGAATCTGGTCAATAATGCTTTGCAAGCTATGGAGAAACATAAAAAGGTTATCATCCGAACCTTCGGTAAAGAAGGTAAAGTCTATTTTGTTGTACAGGACGAAGGGAGCGGGATTCCCCCCGAGGTTGTAAAAAATCTCGGTACACCTTTCCTGACGACGAAAGACAGCGGAACCGGTCTTGGACTGGCGGCCTGTTACCAAATTATTGCTGAGCATCAAGCGGGTATTCAAGTAGATACCAGTTCTGCCGGTACTAATTTTACAATCATTTTTGACGAAGCCAACTAATAAGCTTTTTTCTAAGTGCCGTTTGTGACCGAACATCCTTCCTCTCAATATATTATTTTTAGACGCAGGTAAGGGAGGAAGAAGGATGTTTAGCTATCAAAAACGCTTATTGTTTCCAGTCTACGTGGAACACCCGGATGAAAAGACTGCGGCCCTCTTTTTAGAGCACTTTAAAGGTAAGGACAGCGAATTGGACACCTTTGCCCGTTATATGGTATTTCGTTTGCATGTAGACAATCCGGTTGTACGTGATCTGTTCGGAATGATTGGGGCCGAAGAATTAAGCCATATGGAAATGATCGGTGTTGCAGTCAAGAAGCTGGGAATCTCGGAACTTTCTTATCATAATTCTCCTGAGTCCTGGACTGCAGCAAAAGATCAAGATGAGCCAGAAGTGTATCAGATGCTCCAAACAATTCAAATTTCAGAAGAACGAAGCAAAAAATCATATCTTAAGCTTTTAGGCATAACAACGGATACTTATCTCAAGAAAATGCTCCGCTTTTTAATTAATCGGGAAGAAATTCACCAGCGGTTAATTGAAAAAACCATGAACCTTATAGAAGAAAATGGGGGCAATGAACAATTTTCTTCATTAATCCATGAATATAAAATGAGTTTGCGGGTTGTAAAATAGATTTTTTGTAACAACCATTCCCTTCCTTCAATAAACTATGTTGAAATAAAATCTGTTTTGAGGAGGAGAGGAAATGAGTCTCACGTTTTCTAAGTTAAGCTATGGGAACTTAGTCGTGGGCGTAGACACCCCGGTACAGCTGCGAAACGGCAAGAAAGAACGAGGAATCAATTTTGATAATGCGGCGACTACCCCACCTTTAGTTTCGGTCATTGAGGAGATTAGAAATTTTGCACCATTCTATTCATCTATTCACAGAGGTGCGGGTTACAAAGCAAAGATATCTTCTGATAAGTATGAGGAAGCAAGAATAACGGTAATGGGTTTTGTTGGCGCAGATACGAGAAAAGATGTTGTTGTTTTTGTAAAAAATGCCACGGAAGCCATTAATAAAGTAGCCTATAGGTTTGCTCAGGAAACCGAGTACATAAACAGTGAAACGAAACAAGGTAAAGAAAAGGTCGTTGTTTTATCTACATCCATGGAACATCATTCCAATGACCTGCCTTGGAGAGGAAAATATGAGGTGGATTATATTGAAGTGGATGAATGCGGAAGATTGCAGTTTGATGATTTCGTCGAAAAACTTGAGAAATATAAGGGAAGGGTAAAACTCGTCACCGTTGCCGGAGCATCGAATGTTACCGGCTATATCAATCCCGTACACAGGATTGCCGAGTGGGCTCATAAATACGGAGCGAAAATCTTGGTTGATGGGTCCCAGCTAATACCGCACACTCCGTTCGACATGAAGCCGGCCGCCTCCAGCAAACATATTGATTTTCTTGTTTTCTCCGCCCACAAAATGTACGCGCCTTTTGGTATCGGGGTATTGATTGGTCCCATGGATTTCTTTGCAAAAGGAAGTCCGGATTACGCGGGGGGAGGGACAGTCAAAGCGGTTACTCATGATAGGGTGATTTGGAGTGAGCCTCCATCAAAGGACGAAGCAGGAACACCCAACTTAATGGGCGTAGTGGCCTTGGCCGCCGCCATAAAAACACTAAGCACTATCGGAATGAGAAATATTGATAAACATGAAAAAGCCTTGGCCAGACAATTGATCCAGGGGTTAAAAAATATTGATTGTGTTGAAATGTATTGTACAGAGGATGAGGGACAGGAACGGGTCGGTATTGTTCCCTTTAATATGAAAGCTGTTCCGCATGAAAAATTAGCGGAAATATTGTCCGGGGAAGCTGGGATAGCGGTAAGAAGCGGTTGTTTCTGCGCACATCCCTATGTACAAAAATTGATGAATGTACACCAGGACAAGATCCGCAATGTTATGGAAAATCCCCAAGAGCCTAAGCCAGGAATGGTCAGAGCCAGTTTTGGTTTGTATAACGAGCACAAAGAAGTGGATCAGCTCCTGGAAGTATTGCACGAGATTGCCAAAGACCGCAGAAGGTATCTTAAGATGTATGAATAAGGAGTATAAACCATCCCCGCATGACCGACAATATGTTTAGGAAAAACATATGTAATGGTGGTGGAATAATGACAGTTCAGGAGAAGAAACTCAGTTTAATTCTGTTTAGCGGAGAATATGACAAAGCAATGGCAGCTTTAATCTTAGCCAATGCTGCCGGAGAACTGGATATTACGGTCAATATTTTCTTTGCTTTTTGGGGCCTCTGTTTGATCAGGGATCCCGAAAGAATGTCGCTGGAAGACAAAACAGCTTTTGAAAAGATGTTCGGCCTGGCTGCCCCCAACGGTCCTGAGGATTTGCCGCTTTCTAGGATGAACATGGCAGGTTTCGGAAAAGCCATGCTCAAAGAAATGATGGAAGATCATGATACTCCGGATTTATCGGCTTTTCTAAAAGGGGCGCAAAAAAAGGGAGTAAGCTTTTTCGCTTGTAAGCTTTCGGTTGATGTTATGGGGTTTAAGCTTGACGAGTTTTTGCCTGGAGTTGAAATTATCACGGCTAAAGAGTACCTTCAGGACTCCCTGGAAGCAGATATCCAATTATTTATTTGAATGTAGGAATCTGATATTCTTTATCGGGATTATCGGCGTCAATAACCGTGGTATAGGCCCGATTCCGATTTGTATTTTTATTCCGTGAAACGTTTCTTTTGGCATCGTGACCCGTTCTGCAGGAATGAGTTGCGATTCTTTTATTTACTAGTTTCAGATAAATCATTCTAGCTGCAATCCCTGCTCCGATGATCAGTAAGAATACTCCCAAAGCCATCATCCCCATAAAAATTATGCCCAAGGATAGGATGCTCCATAAAAAAACTTTCATATTGTTTCTCACAACATTCACCTCTTACCTAAGCATAGTTGGAATTGCTTAAGGTATTCTTAAAAATTGGATAGTTTAACTTGGGAAACTGAAAAAATTAGTGTATCCATGGGAATTGTGTTAAGATAAATAAGAAAGGGGGATATGGAAATTGTTTGTTGGGAGTTCTCTTTCTCTGATCGTTGTTGGGATAATGCTAATATTATTGGAGATATTCATCATTCCGGGATTTGGAATCACAGGGATAGCCGGACTCGCCATGTTATTAGGCGGAGTATTTTTTGTTGCAGATACGTTTGCCGAAGGGTTAATTTATCTTTTTATTACAGTTCTAACAACGGGATTATTAATCTATATCGGGTTTAAAACCGGGCGGGTAAAGATGCTCTGGAAAAAAATTTCTCTAAGGGAGAAACAGAACAGTGAAGAGGGCTATATCGCCCCGAGAAGGGAATATAGCGGTTATCTGGGCAAATCCGGAACTGCCATCACCCTCTTAAGACCGGCGGGTACCGCAGAAATTGACGGAGACAGGGTAGACGTTGTATCAGACGGAAGTTTTGTCCCGAAGGATTCACGAATCAAGGTTATTGCTGTTGAAGGAACAAGGATTATTGTCCGCAAGGACGAAAATGATTAGGAGGTGAAGCCCTTTTCTGGGGCGAAAGCATTATGAGTGCTCTTATTACATCTGCCATTCTGATGATTCTCGCGTTGGTATTAATTATGGTGTTGTTGACTTTTATTCCGATCGGGCTCTGGATTTCAGCCTTGGCCGCAGGGGTCAATGTAGGTATTTTTACGTTAGTGGGAATGAGATTGCGCCGGGTCATACCGGGCAGAATTGTTGCTCCCCTGATTAAAGCGCATAAAGCAGGTCTTGGTTTATCCCCGGCCCAATTGGAAGCGCATTACCTGGCAGGGGGCAATGTAGACAAGGTTGTCAATGCTTTGATCGCTGCTGAGAGAGCCGCTATCCCCCTGAAGTTCGAGAGGGCTGCAGCCATTGATCTGGCCGGAAGGGATGTTTTACAGGCTGTGCAAATGTCCGTAAATCCCAAAGTCATTCAGACACCGATCGTATCTGCCGTTGCCCAAAACGGGATTGAGCTGCGGGTCATGGCCAGGGTCACGGTCAGAGCGAATATCGACCGCCTGGTAGGGGGAGCCGGTGAAGAAACGATTATTGCCCGTGTCGGAGAAGGTATTGTAACCAGTATCGGCAGTTCCAGTTCCCACAAAGATGTTTTGGAAAACCCGGATTTGGTCTCCAGAACCGTACTCAGTAAAGGACTGGATTCCGGAACGGCTTTTGAGATTCTCTCCATTGATATTGCCGATGTGGATGTCGGCAAAAACATTGGAGCCCAGCTTCAGACCGATCAGGCAGAAGCGGATAAACGGATTGCCCAGGCCAAAGCGGAGGAACGCAGGGCCATGGCCGTTGCCAAAGAACAGGAAATGAAAGCCTCTGTTCAGGAAATGAGAGCGAAAGTGGTTGAAGCAGAAGCGGAAGTTCCCAAAGCATTGGCTGCAGCTCTCAGGGAAGGCAAACTGGGGGTCATGGATTATTACAATTTGCAAAATGTGATTGCCGATACCAAAATGAGAGACAACATTGCTACCACAGCCAAGGGAGATGCGCCGGAAGGCACTGCACCCAAAAAGTAGGTGATGGTAAGTGGATTTTTTTACCTTTATCATTATAGCTGCATTCATTTACAGCTTTTTTGCCAAAAAAGATAAGCCGCCCCAACGCAGGCCGCGAAGTCCCGAAGATCAGCCCAGGACACCGCTGCGAGGAAATATCTTTGAAAACCTGGAAAGACAGATTAGGGAATCGGCCGAAAGATTCGATCAAGAACGCCATGCCGGAAGAGGAGAAAAAAGCATATCTGCTCCGGTGGAACCGGCTCCCCACCCCACTTTCAGAGGAAAAACGGAATCTTCCCCGGGGGCAGATACTTCTGACGCTGATATTCGGAAGACGCTTGCCCGGCAGAATTCAGCCGGTATTGAAGGTGCGGGAGACGAGGAAGGAACCTGGGGAACAGAGGGCAGAGAATATGCCCAAAGACAAGAAAAAGCAGTCATGTTTGAACAGACGGGAATCCAGTCAAAGCCAGACGATTTCCAGGAAACGACAGCGGGATCACTCATCTTCTCCCCCTCCGAAATCATGCAGGGGATGATCTGGGCGGAGGTCTTGAAGGAACCCCGTGGGAAGCGGGCGTTATCCAGAAGATAGGATAAAGTAAGTGGAGCTTTAACAGTGAACATACAAGTTTTTGGAGTTAAAAAGTGTTTTGATACCAAGAAAGCAGAACGGTATTTTAAAGAACGCAGAATTACGTTTCACTATATAGATTTAGAGTTAAAGGGATTAAGCAAAGGTGAACTTCAGAGTGTGAAAACCGCTGTTGGTCTAAATAATCTGATCAATCCGAAAAGCAAAGACTATATCAAGTTGAATCTCGACAAGATCAGCAGTGCCAGTATCCGGGAGGAAATCCTGTTCAATAATCCTTCTTTATACCAAACCCCTATTGTTCGTAACGGCAGGCAGGCTACAGCCGGGTATAGGCCTGAGGTTTGGGATACCTGGGAGTAAGGGCGATCCTTTTGGAAAGTGGTGATTACAGGGCTTGCGCTTCAGGCTATCTTATTTTCAAATCACCAATATTGTGGTGGTAAAGTCAATGACTGCGAAGAAAGGTTAGGCAGACGATTTTTATAATAAATACGTAAAGCTATGGGATAAGCTGTTTATTATGCTAATCCCATAGCTTTATTGTTTAGTATAAAACGTGTTCCCGGTATTTTGGGGTTACTCGGGATTATTTGTAATACTTTTTTATGATTAAGCCGTTAGCTCAGGATATTTGATTTTATTTGAGTAGCCTAGGATAGTCAATTTTGCCGTTGACAACACGATAAATGTAGATACCATCCTCCATCACTCTATAAATGCATACGTATAGGGAAGTAACAACCAACTTTCGAAAGCCGCTTTCCGCAAGCACGGGATCAGGATGTGTCTGCCCCAGAAGCGGAAACTGTGCAAGGCGGTCAATATTTCGCTCGATTTCATCCGTGATATTCCTTGCGGAGTTGACATCGACCTTTTCTAGATGGTACCTAGCTATATCCAGGATATCCTCTCTTGCTGGTGCGAGATAAATCAGATTACTTCTCGGCGGCTGCATAAAGAGCCTCCAATTCCGCGTGGATTTGCTCCGGTGAGTAAGTCGGCATGCTGTTCAGGCGTGAGACTTCTGCCTCGTATACCTTATCTCTGTGGCGGAACATTTTTTCTCTTTCCTCAAAAGCATCTATACTCAAAACAACGAGATCTGCCTCTCCTTTATTGGTAATAACGATTGGTTCGCCTGATTCTTTGGCGAGCTCCGATATTATCGTATATTCGTTCCGCAATGTTGTTGACGGTTTGATGTTCATCGCACCATCTCCTTTCTATGATAGTATTATATCAGAAGTACGATAGTTATACAATAAGGCATTTAGAAAATATGTAAAATTATGGATTTAGTCTAGTTCCGCACACCGGGATTCTGTGCGGGGGGTGTCGGTTAAACAAATTCTTGGCCATTGTGGGTAACTTGATGTTTCTGGAATATGTTAGTATAAATATGAAATATGGAAGGAGGAGTTGTATGATACAAAAAAGGAAAAAGATAGGTAGATTTTTAAAAAAGTATGCCTTCTTGTTTATTGGGCCAGTACTAGCATCAATTGGCCTGGAAATATTTCTTATTCCCAATAACATTGTAGATGGAGGCATTACAGGAATCTCAATAATGGCTAGCCATCTCACAAAGCTGCCTCTCGGGGCATTTATCTTTACCCTAAACATTCCTTTTTTTATCTTGGGATATTATCAAATCGGAAAGACATTTGTATTGTCTACTTTGTTTTCAATTACGATACTGTCCATAGGTGTCAGTATCCTCCAGCCTGTACCGGGTTTAACGAATGATACGCTACTGGCCGCAGTATTTGGCGGCATCATTCTTGGCATAGGAGTAGGAATTGTTGTTCGATACGGAGGTTCACTTGACGGAACTGAAGTTGTAGCTATTGTCACAACAAAACGGACCGGATTCTCTGTTGGGGAAGTTGTATTGTTTTTTAATATTTTTATTTTGAGCAGTGCCGGATTATTATTTGGTTGGGATAGAGCCATGTACTCATTGATTGCTTACATCATTGCCTTTAAAGTAATTGACTTAACTATAGAAGGATTAGACGAATCCAAAGCTGTTATGATTGTAACCGAAAAAACGGATGAAATTGCTAAAGTCCTATTGGCTCGTTTGGGTAGAGGTGTGACTTTCTTAGAAGGTAGAGGCGGGTACACAGGACAAACAAAAGGAGTCATTTATTCTGTAATTACACGCTTAGAGATAGCTAAGCTAAAGTCAATTATCGATGAAATAGATGAGGATGCCTTTGTTACAATCCATGATGTTCACGAAGTAATCGGAGGGAGATTAAAGAAAAGGGCAATTCATTAACTTTAAAGTATGATTTTCCCTTACTTTGTTTTCCATAAGTGAAGGACTCAAAAGATGCTAAGTCCAGTTGATAAATATAATATCTGGTTGACCCTCCCTCAAAAAACTGGTACAATACTCTACGTATGTTTGTAAAGTACTTGTGAGACAAGAGTGATGACGGGGTAAAGTAAGCGGAATGGCTTTTCAGGGAGGTAGCGTCTTGGACTGGAAGCGCTTCCAAAGTATCAGCCGTTGAAGGTTCACCCCTGAACTTCCGGACTGAAACCTATGTACGGCAAGTAGGTTTGGACGGGGACTTCCGCCGTTAAAAGGAAGAAAGCACGAGAAATTTTATTTCCGTGCTTGTTTGAAGAGGGGTCTTATCGGATCCAATTAGGGTGGTACCGCGAACTTTTCGTCCCTTTGGGGGATGAAAGGTTTTTTTATTTAAGGAACCGGTTATTATTAATATAACAAATAGTATACACAAGAATAAATCTAAAGGAGAATACAACGGACATGAGTATGAAATTTATCAAAAGGATACCTACTGCTGAAGAAATCAGAGAACAGATACCTTTGGCAAATCACATCAAGGATATCAAAAAGAAGAGAGATAATGAGATAACGAGTATTCTGGAGAATAAAGACAAGAGGTTTCTCCTGATCATAGGCCCTTGTTCTGCAGATAATGAAGATTCTGTCTGTGAATATATTGGAAAACTTGCCGCAGTTCAGGAAAAGGTAAAAGACAAAATTGTCATTATTCCCAGAATCTATACCAATAAGCCTCGGACTACCGGTGAAGGATATAAGGGTATGGTACACCAGCCTGATCCAAGCAAAGAACCGAATTTATGTCAAGGTATCAAAGCTATGAGAAGGATGCATATTCGGGCATTGTCCGAATATCACATGCCTGCTGCTGACGAAATGCTCTATCCGGAAAACTACACATATCTCCTGGATATTTTAGGATATATTGCAGTGGGGGCCCGTTCGGTAGAAAATCAGCAGCATAGACTCACTGTAAGCGGTGTTGACACGCCGGTGGGTATGAAAAATCCTACCAGTGGCGATTTATCCGTCATGTTAAACTCCATTAAAGCAGCACAGAATAGCCATAATTTTATCTACAATGGATGGGAAATTGAAACTACAGGCAATCAGCTTACTCATGCCATTGTGCGCGGCGCTGTAGATTCCAATGGCAGAAATATTCCTAATTATCATTATGAAGACTTAATTTATATTGCCGCCGAGTATGAAAAACAGGAGCTTTACAATCCTACTATTATTGTTGATACAAACCATGCCAATTCGATGAAGCGCTATTATGAACAGCCCAGAATAGCCAGAGAAGTATTAATGAGCAGGAAATATGACACTTTGCTTAAGAAAATGATAAAAGGGCTGATGATTGAAAGCTATCTTGCGGAAGGCAAACAAGAAATAGGCGAAAACATTTATGGAAAATCAATAACGGATGCCTGTCTGGGATGGGAGAGTACTGAAAAGCTGATTGACTATATTGCTGAAAATGTTTAAGCAGTAGCTATAATACGGAAATAAATGTTTAAACCGGTTTCTCAATGCGAATGAAAACCGGTTTTTAATGTATGTTTTATGGAAAAAATATTTTATACTTGACAGTTGCCCGATACTTTCATAAATTAAAGTATGAAAGGGTTTTCCCTACATCATGGTAATAAAGTACCGGCGGGGGTGTTGCGATGGGGAGCGATGAAAGACTGAAAGATAACCTGACGGATTCTCTTTTTGAGGCGATTCTGCTTTTGGAAACCAAAGAGGAGTGTTACCGTTTTTTTCAAGACATTGCTACCGTGGCCGAGATTAAGGCGCTGGCCCAGAGGCTGGAAGTAGCACGGATGTTGGAGGCCGATGTTACTTATACCCGGATCGCGGAGGTCACAGGGGCCAGTTCCGCTACGATCAGCCGGGTGAAACGCTGCCTGAATTACGGAGCTGACGGATATAAGATGATTCTGAAAAGATTGGAAGAAAAACAAGATCAGGCATAGTTGAAAATATCATCAATAATGAATAATAAGAGGTGCAAAGAATTGGAAAGATCATCACAAGGGCTCAAACTTCCCGAAGGCATGCGGGATTTGCTTCCCGCAGAATTGGCATGGCTGGAAGTTTTGGAAGGGAAAGCGATTCAGATTTGCAAGAATTGGTCCTATCAAAAGGCGGCTACGCCCGGCTTGGAATATCGTGCCTGTGTGGAACCGGATGCCAATAAAGATGACAGTTTGTATAAGTTCTTTGATAGAAACGGCCGCATCGTTGCTCTCAGGCCCGAATTTACCACTCCGATCGCCAGGATGGTTGCCGCCAGGTACAAGGGGGGATTATTTCCTCTCCGGTTCTGTTACAGCGGGGATGTCTACCGCAATGACGCTTCAAGGTACCGGGAATTCCGTCAGGTAGGGGTGGAACTGGTTGGTTCCGGTTCGGATATTGCGGATGCGGAAGTGATTGCCCTCGCCGTAGAGATCATGAAAGTTCTGGAGATCAGAAATTTTCAGTTAAGTTTAGGTCATAACGGAATATTCTCGGGGCTGGCCCAAGAAATGAATTTCAATCCCAAGCTGAGAGAAGAGCTGGAAGACGGCATTGCCCGCAAGGACATGGTGAAATTGGAAAGTATCATTTCCCAAAGTGAGCTGCCGGATAACGCCAAGGAGTTATTGCTTTTACTTCCGCATTTAACCGGGAAGGAAGAAGTTTTGGATCAATTTAAGGGATGGAATCATGTCCCCGCCATTCGCAGAGCAGTAGAATCGCTAAGGACAATATACGTCTATCTGAAAGATTTCGGGGTCCAGGACTACGTTACTTTAGATTTAGGGATTCTTCGCGGTTTCTCTTATTATACCGGTGCTATTTTTGAAGGATATTTGCCAGGCATAGGGATTCCGGTCATTGACGGGGGCCGCTACGACAACCTTTATTCCGATTTTGGAATGAATCTTCCGGCAACCGGTTTTGCAGTGAATCTTGGAATCATGAGTGGGCAGCTAAGCGATTTTGAAGTAGAAAAGGTAGACATCCTTGTATACGGGCAATCCCCGGGGGCGGTGATCAAGCGCTGCCGCGAATTGAGAAAAGGCGGCAAGAAAGTGGAAATGGCCTTAGGATTCGTCACCGATACAGACGCTAAAAATTTGGCATCCGGCAAGGGAATCGCCGAAGTGGAAAGGGTGGAAGTCCGTTAAACGTAACTCGCGAAAGGGGGACCGGCCATGGTGAAAAAAATAGCCGTGTTAACAGGGGGCGGTGACTGCCCGGGCTTAAACGCTGTGATCAGAGCTATAGTCCGTACGGCAGTTTATCACGGCATAGAAGTCATTGGCATAAGGGACGGTTTCAAAGGAGCCGTGGAAAATGATTTTCTGTCTCTGGGCTTACAAGAAGTATCCGGAATTCTCCCGAAAGGCGGGACGATCTTAGGGACCTCGAACAGGGATAACCCCTTTGCTTTTACGGTACAAAAAAATGGTCAAAGCCTCCAGGAAGACCGGTCGGACCAAGTCATCAAAAACCTGGAAAATGCAGGGGCTGAGGTCCTTGTAGTGATCGGCGGCGATGGAAGCCTGAATATTGCTTTAGCGCTTTCCAAGAAAGGGTTAAAGGTGGTTGGTGTCCCTAAAACCATCGACAATGACCTCATGGCCACCGATTTTACCTTTGGGTTTCAATCTGCAGTTGAAACAGCACAAGAAGCCTTGGACAAGCTGCACACCACGGCCGAATCTCATCACCGGGTAATGGTCTTGGAGGTCATGGGCCGTTATGCCGGTTGGATTGCTCTTTATTCGGGAATTGCCGGGGGGGCGGATATCATTCTTATCCCGGAAATTCCTTATGACATAGAAAAAGTAGCGGAAGCCGTAAATATTAGAAAGCAGAACGGCAAAAAATTCAGTATTATGGTTGTCGCCGAAGGCGCTAAACCCTTGGGCGGCGAAATGGTTGTGGAACGGACAATTGCAGGGAGGACGGATCCGGTTAAGCTGGGCGGGATCGGGGCAAAGGCTGCCGCGGACCTGGAACGGATGATTGGATTGGAGACAAGGGTAACTGTTCTGGGACATATTCAAAGAGGGGGTTCCCCAAATACGTATGACAGGGTACTGGCGACACGTTATGGGGTCGCCGCAGTAGATGCCGTGATCGGAGGAAAATTTGATACAATGGTTGCCCTTAAAGGATCTGAAATAGGCTGCGTCCCTTTGGCCGATGCCGTAAATCGCCTGAAGAAAGTCCCGTTGGGCGATCCTGTGTTGCTGATGGCGCAGAAGCTGGGTATTAATTTCGGTCAATAAAGTATTTACATTTACGCTTTAACTAATTAAAATATTAAATAGATAAAATGTTTTAGGTATTTTAAAGAGGTAAAAAACATGTCTAAGAATTTTCTCACAATCGCCTTGCCGAAAGGAAAATTACTCGAGAATTCAGTCCAGCTGCTGACCCAAACGGGAATTGACTGCGGGTTCGTTGAGGAAGATTCCCGAAAGCTCATGTTTGATCTCCCCGGTTCAGATGCCCGGATTATTATTTGCAGACCTACGGATATTCCTACCTATGTGGAGTATGGGGCCGCGGATATTGGATTTGTGGGTAAGGATACCGTGGTTGAACAGAACTTGGATGTAGCTGAACTGGTTGACCTTAAATTCGGATATTGCCGGTTTGTCGTGGCTATGCCTGAAGAGACGAAGCCTCCGAAGCTGGGGGATGGGTCTTACGATTTGAATTTTTTGAACCACAAACGGGCTGCCACCAAATTTCCTCGCGTGGCCCAGATGTTTTTCAGCGAACGCGGTATGCAGGTGACACCGGTTAAACTACACGGCAATATTGAGCTTGCCCCGAGAGTGGGGTTGGCCGAGATGATTATCGATATTGTATCAACCGGAACAACTTTGAGACAGAATCATCTGGTGGAAATCGCCCCCATCATGGAAGCAACCACAAGGATGATTGCGAATCGGGTTGCTTACCGGATTAAATATGAACGGATTCAGGGGTTGGCAGATACAATACGGGAAATCATAAAATAGTCTGCAAGAAATAAGAGGTTAACAGGATGAAAACGGTTCAAAAATATCAAGAACTTGATGTAAAAAAACTTACTGAAAAATCCTATGGCGATGACGTGCTTTTGGAAGCCAGGGTGGCGGATATTTTAAAAAGAGTAAAAATAAATGGTGATCAGGCTCTTTTCGAGCTTACGGAAAAGTTTGACGGAGTGGGCTTGCGGGAGACTGGGTTACGGGTAACCCAACCGGAGATTGAGCGTGCATATCAACTGGTCGATGACCAATATGTAATGGCCATCCGTCAGGCTAAGGAGAATATCCGGAAGTACCATGCCAAACAAAAAAGGGTCTCCTGGATAGAGACAACCGAAGACGGGACACTTCTCGGGCAAATGATCAGGCCGCTGCAGCGGGTAGGAATTTATGTCCCCGGGGGTACTGCGGCCTATCCGTCGTCTGTCCTTATGAATGCCCTCCCGGCTGTGGCGGCGGGTGTGGAAGAAATTGTCATGGTTTCTCCGCCTTTGAAAGAGGGGACCCTTTTACCTGAAGTTCTGGTTGCGGCTGCCGAATGCGGTGTTCAAGAGATGTATAAGATCGGAGGCGCCCAGGCCGTTGCCGCTTTGGCTTATGGAACGGAGACCATTGCACCGGTAGATAAAATTACGGGACCGGGGAATATCTATGTGACTTTAGCTAAGAAACAAGTATATGGTGCGGTAGATATCGATATGCTGGCCGGACCCAGTGAAATTCTTATCTTAGCTGACGAGAGCGGAAGTCCGAAGGAACTGGCTGCCGACCTTCTTTCCCAGGCAGAACATGATAAGCTGGCTTCAGCCATACTGGTCTCTACCAGTCAGGAACTACTGGAAAAAACTGTTCTCGAAGTGGAACGCCAGCTTGAACGCTTGCCCAGGGCCGAAATTGCCAGGGCATCCTGGGATACTTACGGGGCCGCAATTCTGGTGCGCAGCTTAGATGAAGGGATGGACCTGGCTAACCGGATTGCGCCGGAACATTTCGAACTGGTGGTTCAGGAACCGTTTACCTGGCTGGGCAAGGTGAAAAATGCCGGTGCCGTATTTCTGGGAAGAAATACACCGGAACCCGTGGGTGACTATTTTGCGGGACCCAACCACGTCCTTCCCACCGGCGGAACGGCACGCTTCTATTCCGTTCTGGATGTGGATGCTTTTGTCAAAAAGATCAGTGTTATTAATTATTCCGATGAGGCCTTGCAGCGGGACGCGGACCAGATTATGCATCTGGCAAGAAAAGAAGGACTGGAGGCTCATGCCAGAGCCATTGAGGTGAGAAAAAGATGAGAAATTTCATTCGACCGGACATCGCTTTTCTAAAACCTTATGAAGCTCATCTGGAAGAAGGCAATGTCAAACTGGATGCCAATGAGAATCCATTTCCCTGGCCTTCAGGCATGCGGGAAGAACTCTTTTCCCAGGGTTTTTCCTTCAACCGTTATCCCGATGGTTCTGCTGCGAAAGTAAGGGAATCGATCGGGGCTTATATCGGCGCCAAACCGGAAGAAATATTGGTCGGAAACGGCTCAGATGAATTGATTCAAATCGTTTTGAACACTTTTGGCGGCCGGGGCAGGACGTTAATGATCCACCCTCCTACTTTCAGTATGTACGCTGCCGCAGCCGCCATTACCGGCACATCCGTCCTGGAGGTTCCCTTAAAGAACGGTACAGGTTTAGATGCGGCCAATATGCTGAAGTCTGGCACGGATGTTATCATTATTTGCAACCCTAACAACCCTACAGGCAGTCTTTTTCCCAAAGAAGAAATTCTCAGGATCGTTCAAAGCTCGGAAGCTTTGATTGTTGTCGATGAAGCTTATGCTGAGTTTTCCGGGGAAACTATGGTCAATCTGATTCATTCTTTCCCGAATCTTCTGATCATGAGAACTTTCTCCAAGGCGTTCGGGATGGCTGCTTTGCGGTTGGGCTATGTCGTAGGGAACAAGGAGTTGATCACAAGTCTGAACAAAGTCAGGCAGCCCTTTAATGTCAATACGTTTTCGCAGCAGGCAGGGATAACGGCTCTTAAATATACGTCCGCTTATCAGGAACAAATCGAAATGATAAAAAGAGAAACCCAGATGCTGTATCATGAACTCGGTCAGATACAGGGGATTAAAGTTTTTCCAACCAAGGCAAATTTCCTGCTTTTTCAGCCGGTTGATCCCGACCGCTGGGCGGCCGCCCTTTCTGCAAAAGGTTTTACCGTCCGCAACCTGGGGCAGCTGCCGGGCCTGGGGAAATCCCTACGGATGAGTTCGGGAACACCGGAAGAAAACCAGGCATTTTTAAAGGCAATAAAAGAGATTGCAGAAACTGAGGGGGTAGAAAGGTGAGAACCGCGAGTTTGACAAGAAAGACGCTGGAAACGGATATTATGCTTGCTTTATCCGTAGACGGCCAGGGAAGAACCAATATTGAGACCGGCATCGGATTTTTTGATCACATGCTAAATTCCCTCTGCCGTTTTGCTTATTTTGATCTTGACTTAAAGGCGGAAGGGGATCTTCAGGTTGATCCGCACCATACGATAGAAGACTGCGGAATTGTGTTGGGACAGGCTCTGCGTGAGGCGCTTGGGGATAAAGCAGGAATTGAAAGAGTGGGGGATTGTCTTTTCCCAATGGACGAAGCCTTAGTGCAAGCAGCCGTTGATATTTCCAACAGGGGATACCTTTCTTGGAAAGTTGATTGTCCCGAAGGGATGACCGGCGGTTTCCCGGCAGAGATGGCGGAGGAATTTTTCAGGGCTTTGGCCGTGAACGCCGGAATTACCCTGCATATCGTGCAACTCAGCGGTAAAAATAGCCATCATATCCTCGAAGCGGCATTTAAGTCGGCAGGAAGGGCATTGAGATTGGCTTCATCCGTGAATAAGCGGATTGAAGGGATTCTGTCCACGAAAGGCGCATTATAAGATGCATGATCATTGGAGGACATCATGATAGGAATTATCGATTATGGCCGGGGGAATTTAAGAAGTGTGGAAAAGGCCTTGGAAAAGCTGGGTTATGAAGCACTGATCATGACTTCCCCGCAGGAAATCGGGGAGGTTAAGGGAATTATTCTTCCGGGTGTGGGCGCTTTCGCCGATGCCATGACGGCTCTGGATAGAGGGGAGTGGATTGCCCCGCTGCAAAAATATGTGCAAAAAGGGAACCCTTTTTTAGGGATCTGTCTGGGGATGCAGCTGTTGTTTGAGATTGGGGAAGAACACGGCGAATATCAGGGTCTTGGGTTCCTCCCAGGAAGAGTGATCAAATTTCCTCCCGGATTAAAAATACCCCATATGGGTTGGAATACCCTGAAAATCCTTTATCCGAATGTCATTTGTGAGAATATCCCCAATGAGTCCCATTTTTATTTTGTCCATTCATATTATGCCAAGCCAAAAGACCCGGCCTGTATTGCCGCCACCAGTGACTATGGGTTTGACTTCCCGGCGGTAGTCGGTAAAGAGAATGTCTGGGGGGCCCAGTTCCACCCGGAAAAATCCAGTCCTTGGGGACTAGTGATGTTGGAAAACTTTGGGAAATGGGTGAATGAATCATGAACATCTATCCGGCGATTGATCTGAAGGACGGCAAGGTTGTCCGGCTTCTTCAGGGAAGAATGGAAGATGCCACAGTCTATTCCGATAATCCTGCTGCGGTGGCGGCAGATTTCCAGGAAAACGGCTCAGCCTTTCTTCATGTTGTTGATCTGAACGGGGCTTTTGCCGGGAAACCGGTTAACGATCAAGCCATTCAAAATATTGTTCAAAATGTTTCACTTCATATTCAGGTGGGCGGCGGAATCCGCACTTTAGGAAGGATAGAAGAATTGCTGGAATTGGGTGTTTCCAGGGTAATCTTGGGCACAGCAGCCGTAAGAGACCCTAAACTTGTTGCCGAAGCGGTAAGGTTGTACGGTGATAAAATTATTGTGGGCATCGATGCAGCTGATGGGATGGTCGCAGTCCAGGGATGGGCTGAGAAGACGGAGTTGAAAGCTGTTGACTTGGGGAAGGCCATGAAAGAAGCGGGCGTGTCCAGGGTTATTTTCACGGATATCGCCAGAGACGGCATGCTGGGCGGACCCAATATCCCCAGTACAGTGAAGATGGCCCAGGAAACGGGACTCCGGGTCATCGCTTCCGGCGGGATATCCTCATTAAGTGACCTGGTTCGGCTAAAAAATGAAACGGACCGCGGGATATCAATCGAAGGTGCGATCACAGGGAAAGCGCTTTATTCCGGTTCATTTACCCTGAAAGAAGCATTGGAAGCCGTAAAATAAATTGATGATATCGCTGCTCTAAGGAGGAGTAGACTATGCTGGCAAAAAGAATTATTCCTTGTCTGGACGTTCACGAGGGGCGGGTCGTAAAAGGTACGAATTTTATTCATTTGAGAGATGCGGGAGATCCGGTGGAACTGGCAGCAGTTTATGATAAAGAAGGCGCCGACGAACTGGTATTCCTGGATATCTCCGCTTCGGTGGAAGGCCGGGAAACAATGGTGGAAGTGGTTAGGAGAACCGCTGAAGAAGTTTTTATTCCTTTTACCATCGGCGGAGGGTTAAGAACGGTTGAAGATATTCGCAGAATGCTGAGGGCAGGAGCCGATAAAGTATCTCTCAATACGGCTGCTGTTCAGAATCCAAACCTCATTCAGGAAGGTGCTTTTGCTTTTGGCAGTCAGTGTATCGTAGTGGCCATTGATGCCCGCAAAGCCGGGGAAGGGCGCTGGGAAGTATATATTCATGGAGGCCGGACGCCAACCGGGATTGACGTTGTGGATTGGGCGCGAAAAGTTGAAGAACTTGGAGCAGGAGAGATCCTTCTTACATCTATGGACAGGGATGGAACGAAAGAAGGGTATGACAATGAATTGAACAAGACAGTCAGCAAGGCTGTCTCAATTCCTTTAATTGCCAGCGGCGGGGTCGGTACCCTTGAGCATATGGCCGAGGGTCTCACCAACGGCGAGGCGGATGCCGTTCTGGCTGCCTCTATCTTCCATTACCGCGAATACAGCATCGCAGAAGCAAAGGAATATCTCAGGAAAAAAGGGCTGCCGGTACGAAGAACATAGAGAGATTTGTATTTATGGGAGTAATTATGAACGGAAAATTAAGTGATGAAACAGTTAATTGGGGTGAACTGATCAAAGAAATTAAGTGGAATGAGGACGGCCTCATCCCGGCTGTCGCCCAGGATGCCGAGAGCGGAGAAGTTTTGATGCTCGCTTATATGAACGAGGAAGCTCTGAAAAAAACCATGCTGGAAGGAAAGGCCTATTACTTCAGCCGGTCAAGGAACAAACTCTGGCTAAAGGGTGAAACCTCAGGGCACTTTCAGGAAATTGCGGATCTGGTCTTTGATTGCGATAAAGATACTGTCCTGCTCAAAGTGAAACAGACCGGAATGGCTTGTCATGAAAACTTTTACTCATGTTTCCATTATAAGATCAATACGGATCAAAATAAGGAGACGAAAACCATCGGCCCCAAAGAAGGACCCTGGATTCAGACCGGAGAACCGGATGTCAAACCGCCTATCCCCCTAGGCAGGACTTTGGAATTGCTTGCCGAAATAATAAAGAAGAGAAACGAAGAACGTCCGGAAGGGTCTTATACCACCTATCTCTTTACCAAAGGTCTTGACAAAATCCTGAAAAAAGTCGGGGAAGAGTGTGCGGAAGTAATTATTGCCGCCAAGAATGATTCCGTAAGTGAGATCCGTTATGAATCGGCAGATTTGCTGTATCACCTCCTGGTTCTCCTGGAAGACAGAAAAGTTGATTTGCGGGAGCTTTCAGAAGAGCTGGATTCCAGAAGAAAGTAAGCGACTTAAGACCTATTGATAGGGCAAGGCAACAACGATAAGCTTAGGGATAGAAAGCCAGGGATATATCAAGAAAAACGGAGAAAGAAAGATGAGTGAGAGAATCAGCAAGACGTTGACCTTGCCCCGTTTAAACAAGCTTAGCCCGTCATTGGAAAGTACAGCCCTGAAGATCATGGAAGAATCGGGGGAACTTGCCCAGGCTATCGGTAAATTCAGAGGGCTGAACGGAGAGAATGCCCGGGTGGAGGAAAGCCGCGTGATGCAGTATGTTGCTGAGGAACTGATGGATGTTGCCCAAACAGCGGTGACGATGATGTTCGTCCTTGAAGAACAATATGGGATCGATTTGGACGAGATTTTCCGCGCGCATATTACGAAGCTTAAAAATAAGGGTTACTGTGATTAAAGAAAGGGGATTCCCAAATGTATTATCTTCAGGACCTCAATCCAGCCCAACGGCAAGCGGTTGAAAGCGGAGAAGGTCCTCTTCTTATTTTAGCCGGGGCGGGTTCGGGAAAAACAAGGGTTTTAACCTACCGGATAGCTCACTTGATTGCGAAAGGGATTGATCCGTGGAATATCCTGGCCATTACTTTTACCAATAAAGCTGCCCAGGAAATGAGAGACCGCGTTCTGGCCTTGGTTGGCAGTGAGGGAGAGGGTCTTTGGGCAGCGACTTTTCATGCTGCCTGTGTCCGGATCTTAAGGCGTGAAATCAGTCAACTACCGGGATATACCCGTAGTTTTGTCATATATGATGCAGCGGACCAATTGGCATTGATCAAAGAATGTATGAGAGAGCTGAATCTGGATGAGAAGAAATTTGCCCCCAGGGCTGTTCAGGGAGTAATCAGCGATGCCAAGAATAAGCTCATGGACGCTGTCTCTTTTGAGGCTGCCGCCGGAGATTATTTTCAGGAGAAATCAGCTGCGGTCTACCGTCTTTATCAAAAAAAGCTCATTTCCAACAATGCGTTGGATTTTGACGATATTATTCTGCTGGCGGTTAAACTCTTCAGAGAATGTCCCGAAGTACTGTCCTATTATCAAGAAAAATTCCGGTATATCCTTGTGGATGAATATCAGGATACCAATCATGCTCAATATATTTTGATTAATCTTTTAGCCAAGCGTTACCGAAATCTCTGTGTGGTCGGAGACGATGACCAATCGGTCTATGGCTGGAGAGGGGCGGATATTCAGAATATCCTTGATTTTGAAAGGGATTATCCGGAAGCGAAAGTTCTCAAATTAGAACAGAACTACCGTTCAACCGGGAGAATTCTCCAGGCGGCTAACGAAGTGGTGAGCCATAATTTTAACCGCAAAGGAAAATCCCTTTGGACGGAAAATCGGGAAGGTGATCCGATCCTTCTCTATCAAGCTGTCAACGAGCATGACGAAGCCCGGTATATCACGGAAAAAATCCGTTTATATAGTGATACCGAAGGCCGCAAATACAGCGACTTTGCTGTCCTTTACAGGACCAATGCCCAGTCCAGGGTCTTGGAAGAACATTTTATGAAAGAGTCCATCCCTTACAAGATCTACTCCGGGACCAAATTTTATGAACGAATGGAAATTAAAGATATCCTGTCCTATTTGCGCTTGATCCATAACCCTGCGGACCGGGTCAGCTTTGCCAGGGTGATTAATGTGCCCAAGCGGGGCATCGGCAAAGGGACTTTGGACAAAGTGCTGGAATATGCGGAAGAACAGGGAATGGCAATCTTGGATGCCCTCACCGAAGCCGCCTATATCCCCGGTCTTCAGGCCAGAGCGGTTGCTTCGTTAGCTTCTTTTCACGAACTGATTTCCGGATTATGCAGAGAAGCACAAAAAGGTGTTCCTGTCACGAAACTTACCGAACGAATCCTAAAAGAAACGGGATATATGGCGGCGCTCAGATTGGAAAACACGGTCGAAGCGGAATCCCGGATTGAAAACCTGAATGAATTTTTGTCTGTAACTGCGGAGTACGATCAAAATATCGAAGAATATTTGGAAGAACCGGAATTTGCCGAAGAACAAAAAATGATGCTTCTGGGGGGATTTCTGGAGCAAGTCTCACTTGTGGCTGAAATCGACACTTATGACGAAGCGGAAGATGCGGTCAAACTCATGACGATGCACAGTGCCAAAGGTTTAGAGTTTCCCGTGGTCTTTGCGGTAGGCTTAGAGGACGGGATTTTTCCCAGCAGCAGAAGTATCCTTGAGCAGTTCTTGCTGGAAGAAGAACGCAGGCTGTGCTACGTAACAATTACGAGGGCCAAGGAAAAACTCCTTATAAGCTACGCTGAGCAGAGAATGCTATACGGTCGTATCCAGGACAGTCTTCCTTCAAGGTTCCTTAAAGAGATTCCCCAGGATCTTTATCAACAGGAACCGGCGAGGCAGGAAATATTAGGGAGGGGTTTCGGCCTGGGAGGGAGGAACTCTTTCGGAAGGACAACTGCTCATGGCAGTACGGGGTCACCCGGCAGTTTTGGAAATTGGAGAGAAAAAGGCTCTCCGGTAGTAAGTTTGGATTCCGTCCGTTTTCAGGTAGGTGACAAAGTCCGGCACCCTAAGTTCGGCGGAGGTATCGTCATGTCGGTAAAAGGCGAGGGAATGAGCGCAGAAATTACAGTAGTTTTTAGCGGCGAAGTGAAAAAATTGATTGCGGAATACGCTAAATTGGAAAAGATATAGGAAATCAATATGTTACCTTCTGAAGAGGGGGATGAACATGAGTCAAAAACGTCTGCAGGAAATCAAAAAAATCATTGATAAGGCCAACTATCATTACTATGGTTTAGATGAGCCGATCCTCACCGATGCGGAATATGATAAATATATGCAAGAATTGTTTGGGATTGAAAAAAATCATCCGGAATGGGTAACGGAGGATTCTCCTTCTCAAAGGGTAGGGGGGTTTGTTGCCTCCCAATTTCCCAAGATTCGTCATCCCGAACCGCTCTTAAGCCTGGATAATGCTTTTCATGCGGAAGACCTGAAAGATTTTGACTGCAGGGTACGTATGGTTGCACCCGATGCTGAATATGTTGTGGAATTGAAAATAGACGGACTTACGGTTGCTCTCACCTATGAAGACGGGTTGCTGATCAGGGGTGCTACCCGCGGTGACGGGGAAGTAGGGGAGGAAATTACAGCCAATGTGAAAACTATCCGGGCGGTTCCGCTCCGTATCCGGACCGAAGCCGGGATTCCAGTTTCTTCTCAGCTCGATGTGCGGGGGGAAGGATATATGCCCAAGGAATCCTTCCTGCAACTGAATTCTGAACGGGAAGAGGAGGGTTTGTCTCTCTTCGCCAATCCCAGAAATGCGGCGGCAGGTTCGTTAAGGCAGCAGGACTCCAAAATAACTGCCCGCAGAAAACTCGGTTATTTTTCCTACCAGATCATCCAGGCCGAGAATTTGGGGATCAGGACCCAGAAAGAAGTTCTTCAGACGCTGAAAAACTATGGTTTTCACGTTAATCCGGATTACAAGGTATTCAAGACCATAGAGCAAGTCATTGCATACTGCAGTCAAATGACCGGGGAAAGGCATAATCTTCCCTATGAGATTGACGGGTTGGTTATTAAAGTGAATCACTTTGCACATCAACGGGAATTAGGGTATACGGCGAAAAGTCCGCGCTGGGCGATTGCCTATAAATTTCCGGCTGAACAAGTGGAAACGGTTGTAAAAGACATTGAGATCAATGTAGGCAGGACGGGGGTTCTTACCCCAACCGCTATTGTTAGGGAGGTATTTGTTGCCGGTTCGACGGTGAGCCGGGCAACTTTGCATAATCAGGACAATATCCGGGACAAAGATATCAGGATCGGGGATTATGTGCTGCTTCATAAAGCCGGAGATGTCATCCCGGAGATCATTAAGTCTTTGCCTGAAAAACGAAGCGGTACGGAGAGAATATTTGAAATGCCCTCAGCTTGCCCGTCTTGCGGGAGGCCGGTCTTTCGGCCGGGAGGGGAAGCTGCGCACCGCTGTTTAAATAGCTCCTGTCCATCCAGGCAGAGGGAGGCCATTATTCATTTTGTTTCCCGGGAGGCCATGAACATAGAAGGCCTCGGTCCTGCTGTTATTTATCAACTTCTGGAAAACCGTCTGATCGGGGATGCGGCGGATTTATACTTCCTGGAATACGATAAACTTCTGGCTTTAGAGCGGATGGGGGACAAATCCGCCCAAAATCTCCTTCACGCAATTGAAACCAGCAAACAAAGAGGATTAGCACCTCTCATTTTTGCCTTGGGAATCAGGCATGTGGGTGTGAAAGTCGGAAAAGTACTGGCTAATCGGTATGGAAACATGGATGCTTTGAGGAACGCTGCATTGGAAGATCTGAAGGAAATCGGGGATATCGGGGAAACCATGGCTAAAAGTATTATCAGTTTCTTCCAGGACCAGGCTAATCTCGATTTTCTGGAGAAACTTCGTAAGGCCGGTGTGAAAATGACCGCTGACCATACGGTGACGTCTCAAATCCTTGCAGGGAAGAGCATCGTGGTAACAGGCACGCTGAAATTCTGGGACAGAAGGGAGATCGAGGGGTTTATAGAGCAGCTTGGGGGAAAATCTTCTTCCAGTGTCAGTAAAAAAACTTCTTTCGTGGTCTGCGGGGAAAGCGCCGGTTCCAAATTAACTAAAGCTAAAGAACTGGGAATACCTGTTTTCAATGAAGACGAATTCAAGAGTTTCCTCCATATAGCTAACGAAGATAAAATCAATACGGATACATAAAAATAAAAAAACCACTTCATTTTGTGGTTGGTTTGTTTGAATTCCGGAGCAGGATGGCTTTAAGCCGTCCGCTCTTTATTCATTTAAACAGAATCGCCAATTTTTCCAAAGACGCTGCTGTATCTTTCTCTGGTTGCAGTTATAGCGTTATAAAGCGGAAGTTCTACCAAAAATCCAAGAGCAAGCCCTCCGGTAACATAAGCTACAGTCGTCAAGATTTGAGTCATTTCAATTTCTCCTTTTTTGGGTTAAGTTTCCAAAGCTTTAATATTTATTATCTTAATGTAAGTATATTCCTGCAATTTATAATATGCAATAAAAATTTTTAGCAATTAACATAAATTTAACGTTTGTAATTTAAATATGATAAAAATATAATTGATATTATGTTATGAATTTAAAATTCTGAATATTTAATTTAATTTATTTATGAAAAATCCAGAGAAAAACAAAAAACGTTTACCTTGAGGTTGTTAACCTCGGCAAACGTTTAAAAGAATAATCGCGTTATAGCTTTTCAATGGGATTTGGCTGCAGATAAAGTTCCTCCTCGGAAGAGGGGATATAATAAAAACCGTCTTTCAGCGAATAATTCATCGCCTCTAAGAGTGCCGGCAGATTTTCACACTTGAGGTCCAGTAGTTTACAAATGTTATTGGACCAGTTCTCCGGGAAAGGATTAAGGAGAACCAGGTTGATATCCTGAAACAGTATTTTTGCTTCGGGAATCATCTTTTTAAGTGAACAAAAGACAGACCAGATCTCAATGGAAGGATCTTCGCTGTCTTGACTCGCTGTAATATAATGAAGCCTATTCAATTGTTCGACAAACTCAGGTAAAGACCAGAACTTAGCCGGAAAGTCTACAAAGATTCTTACTTTATTATCGATGTTCTTTTCGTTCTGAATGGCCCAGGTAGCCAGACATTCCAGGAAAGTGATAATTCTCGGTGCATATTCGCAGGGACAATAGTAAATTCCAGGTTTTTTAGGTTCTGTTGCCCAGGAGATGTTGGTTTGATAAGGATCAATCGTAATGATAGGGTTCTGCGTGGGTCCATACCAAATCCTTTTTTCCGAATCAGTGAGGACGATATTGATGGAGTCATCCTCAACGTAATCCTTCTCTTGCAGGATGGACCAGATCAGGCGGGTCTTTCCAGAACCTGCTTCGCCGATGATAAGATGGCTTCCGGGAAGAAACTTTTCAAAGGGTCTCACAACCTGCTCCATTGGCATTACTTCCTTTCTGGTTTAATTAAATTTGTTCATTAAAGCCAGCAAGACTTAACCTTCTCTTAACACTTCTTTTGCAATACTTAATTCTACATGAACCTCATTTCCCCTTTAAGTTTTTAATCGGTCGTTAAAAACTTTTCGTTTTTTAGCTTCATTCTTACTTTTTTTGCCGGTTATTGCTCCTGTTCCTGATATTTGTTATATTTATCTATATGTCCAGTATTTGAAAGGTAGGCGTATCTAAATGAAGATTTCCAGAAGTGAAGTTGAACATGCAGCCCTTCTGGCCAGATTACAACTGACGGAAGAAGAAATGAATCAATATACGGAACAACTGAATTCCATTCTTGAGCATGCCGCAATGTTGGATCAAATTGATACCGGCAACGTTTCCCCTACAGCTCATGCGGTTCAGCTGTATAACGTGCTTCGGGACGATGTTGCTCAGCCTTCTCTAGATCAGGAAAAAGTTCTCCAAAACGCACCTGCGGCGGAGCAAGGTTTTTTTAGAGTTCCAAGAATTGTTTAATGTTTACATAGGATAAATGCATTAATAGGTGCTGAAAGGAGATTTAGAGGTAATGGAAGTGTTCAATAAAACGATTGATGATTTGCATACCTTGCTTGTTGAGAAGGAAATCAGCTGTACCGAACTAACCAGAGGGTACCTGAAACATATCCGGCAATCGGAAGAAAAAGTACGGGCTTTTCTGACTGTTACAGAAGATATGGCGCTGGCCGTTGCAGCGAAGGTCGATAAAAAAATTGCCAATCAGGAGAGTATTGGTATCCTGGAGGGATTACCTACTGCCTTAAAGGATAATATGTGTACGGAAGGGATTAAAACGACCTGCGGTTCCCGTATACTCCGAAATTTTGTTCCTCCGTATAATGCAACCGTGACGGAAAAACTCCAAGAGGCCGGGGCGGTCCTTCTGGGAAAATTAAATATGGACGAGTTTGCAATGGGGTCTTCCACTGAAAACTCAGGTTTTTTTCCGACAGCCAACCCTTGGGACGTAGAGAGAGTTCCCGGCGGTTCTTCCGGAGGTTCCGCCGCTTCTGTCGCAGCAGGAGAAGTCCCATTTAGTCTCGGTTCTGATACCGGGGGATCTATTCGTCAGCCTGCCGCTTTTTGCGGCGTGGTTGGATTAAAACCTACTTATGGAGCGGTTTCCCGCTATGGGCTGGTAGCTTTTGCCTCCTCCTTGGACCAGATCGGACCGATAACTAAGACGGTCAGGGACAATGCCCTGGTTTTGAATGCTATTGCGGGGCATGACCCGAAAGACACAACTTCAGTTCCCTTTCATAAACCGGATTATACCCAATTTCTGGAGAATGATGTACAAGGCTTAAAAATTGGTATTCCCAAAGAATTTTTTGGACGGGGACTCCAACCTGAAGTAGAAAAGGTGGTTCGCCAAGCGATTGTTACCCTGGCAGACCTTGGAGCGGAAATCGAAGAATGCTCTTTACCCCATATGGAATATGCAATGCCAACTTATTATATTATTGCCCCTGCGGAATGCAGTTCCAACCTGGCACGTTATGATGGGGTACGTTACGGATACCGGGCGGAGGCCGAAGATATGATCGATATGTTTAAGAACACCAGGGCCGAAGGTTTCGGACAAGAAGTCAAACGGAGAATCATGCTCGGCACCTATGCTTTAAGCTCAGGCTACTACGATGCTTATTACCTTAAAGCGCAAAAAGTAAGAACTCTCATCAAGCAGGATTTTGATCAGGTCTTTGGCAAATATGATGTTCTGGTCTCTCCTACCGCCCCTACCCCTGCCTATAAGATTGGAGAGATATCGGACCCGCTCGCAATTTATATGGGCGATGTTTATACCATTCCGGTTAACCTTGCGGGATTGCCGGCCATTTCCCTTCCGGCGGGGTTCGTTGGCGGCCTTCCTGTGGGAATGCAACTCATTGGGAAGCATTTTGGCGAAGGAATACTGTACCGGACAGCCTATGCCTTTGAGCAAAATACCGGCTATCACCGGGAAGTCCCGGCATGGATCAAGGAGGTGGGCTGAGATGACATACGCTGATAAATATGAAATGGTCTGCGGGGTAGAAACCCATGTGGAGATGGCCACGAAAACCAAAATATTCTGCGGCTGCAGCACCGAATTCGGCGGGGAGCAGAATACCCATGTTTGCCCTGTCTGCCTCGGTTTGCCGGGTGTACTTCCGGTTTTGAACAGGGAAGTTGTGAATCTGGCCATTAAAGCCGGTTTGGCTTTAAACTGCGAGATTGCCGATTTTTCCAAGTTCGACAGGAAGAACTACTACTATCCGGATTTGCCCAAGAATTATCAGACCTCCCAGTATGATCTTCCCATCTGCAAAAATGGCTGGCTGGAAATCAGTGTAGATGAAAGTAAAAAGAGAATCGGAATCACCAGAGCCCATATGGAGGAGGATGCCGGCAAGCTGGTTCACAGCGGTGAAACCATCACGACTTCCCACAGTTCCGGGGTTGATTATAACCGGACCGGAGTCCCGCTCTTGGAAATTGTATCTGAACCGGATATGAGATCAATCGAGGAAGTCCTGGCCTATTTGGAAGAACTCGTTCAAATTATGGAATACGCAGGAATTTCCGATTGCAAAATGGAACAAGGATCTGTCCGCTTTGATGTCAACGTTTCACTCCGCTTGAAGGGAAGGAGTAAATTTGGCACCAGGACGGAGACCAAGAATTTAAATTCCTTTAATTCCGTTCGCCGCTGTTTAGAGTATGAACTGGAACGTCAGGCAGATATTCTTGATGAAGGCGGAACCATTGCACAGGAGACCAGAACCTGGGATGAAGGGAAAGGGATGACCTTGTCCCTGCGTTCCAAGGAAGAGGCCCATGATTACCGTTATTTCCCCGAACCGGATCTTGTACCGCTCGTGATCGACAGGGATTGGGTGGAAGGGATACGGGCAGCCATGCCGGAGCTTCCCTCAGCCAAACGGCTGAGATTGCAGTCCCTGGGACTGTCGGAATATGATGCCAAAGTCATAACCTCTTCCAAGACTATGGCGGACTATTTTGATAAGGCACTGGAAAAATATCATGATGCTAAGACGCTCGCCAACTGGGTGATGGGGGATCTAAGCGGTTTGCTGAAAGCCAATTCCTGTTCATTTGAAGATTCTCCGGTTACACCGGTTCAACTCGCCGGATTATTATCCCTGATCCAGAAAGGTGAAATCAGCGGCAAAATAGGAAAGACCGTGATTGAAGAGATCTATAAGACCGGCAAAGATTCTGAGATCATTGTAAAAGAAAAGGGTCTGATCCAGATCAGCGATGAAGGAGCTCTGGAAAAAATCATGGAAGAGATTATTTCGGCGAATCCTAAATCTGTAGCTGATTATCAAGCGGGTAAAGAAAATGCAATAGGTTTTTTGGTAGGGCAAATGATGAAAGCCACCAAGGGACAAGCAAATCCGGGGTTGGTCAATAAGATGCTCAAAGAAAGATTGTCGCAATGAGAACAATGACACGCTTGTCAGGAAAAAATAAGCATTTGGGGTGAGAAAATGGCTAATACTTGGTCAGAAGGTCTTGTGATTGTGGATACGACACTGCGGGACGGTGAACAAACCGCCGGTGTTGTTTTTTCCAACCAGGAAAAGATTCGGATTGCCCGTATGCTGGACGATATCGGCGTACACCAAATCGAAGCAGGGATACCTGTCATGGGCGGAAAAGAACAGGAAGCGGTCGAATCGATTTGCAAACTTGGCTTAAAGGCAAGCATCATGGGCTGGAACCGGCCGGTGATCAAAGATATTGAAGCATCTTTGGCTTGCGGCTGCGATGCGGTTGCCATCTCCATTTCCACATCGGACATTCACATAAAAAATAAACTAAATACCACCCGTGGCGCTGTCCTGGATATGATGGTAAAAGCAACGGAATTTGCCCGCGAACGGGTGGATTATATCTCGGTGAATGCGGAAGACGCTTCCCGGTCAGATATGAATTATTTAGTAGAGTTCGCTACGGAGGCAAAAAAAGCAGGTGCTGACCGTATCCGTTACTGTGATACGATTGGGATTTTAGATCCCTTTACGACCTATGAAAGAGTCCAAACTGTAATTGAACGGGCCGGGGTCGAGGTTGAGATGCATACCCACAACGATTTTGGAATGGCTACGGCCAATGCCTTGGCCGGGGTGAAAGCCGGTGCCAGGTTTATAGGAGTCACGGTCAACGGGCTTGGGGAGAGAGCCGGGAACGCAGCCTTGGAAGAAGTGGTTATGGCCTTAAAGCATATCGGAAACATTAATCTCGGGTTTAAGACCGAGCGTTTTGTGGAAGTGTCGGAATATGTTTCCAGGGCGTCCGGCAGGATGCTGCCTCCCTGGAAAGCCATCGTCGGCAGCAACATGTTTGCCCATGAGTCCGGAATCCATGCCGATGGCGCCTTGAAAAACCCGATAACCTACGAAGTCTTCCGTCCTGAAGAGGTGGGACTGCTGCGTCAGATCGTTATTGGCAAGCATTCGGGTACGGCATCGATCAAATCCAAATTCAGAGAATATGGAAAAGAACTGACCAATGAGCAGGCGGACATGATCTTAAAGCAAGTCCGCGCCTTGTCTGTGGATATGAAACGGTCCCTCTTTGATAAAGAGTTAATCTATATTTACGAAGACCTTTTTGGGGAGCAAAGCGATAAATAAAGGATAAGAAAGAGTTGTTGCAAAATTAGTCCTTTTGCACAAATCCTTATTACGAAAGGATGTCGGACATGACAAAAAAGGTAACGCTGATCCCAGGAGACGGAATCGGTCCCGAAATCAGTTCTGCGGTGGTCTCTGTCATTAATGCCAGCGGAGCAGATATAGACTGGGAAGTATTTGACGCTGGGTTAATTGCCATTGAAAAATATGGAGATCCGCTTCCTGAACAAGTTATTGAATCTCTTCGCCGCAATAAAGTCGGTTTGAAAGGACCGATTACCACACCCGTCGGAAAAGGTTTCCGGAGTGTCAATGTGGGACTCAGAAAGGCTTTGGAACTGTATGCCAATATCCGTCACTTAAAGAATATGGAACAGATCGCGTCCAGGTATTCCGGAATCGATATGGTGATTGTACGGGAGAACACCGAAGATTTATATGCCGGGGTTGAACATATGGTGGGAAAAGATGCGGCTGAATCGGTTAAAATTATTACCCGGCAGGCTTCCGAACGCATTTGCCGGTATGCATTCGAATTAGCCCGTAAGGAAGGACGAAAAAAAGTCACGGCTGGACACAAAGCAAACATACTTAAGTTTAGTGACGGCTTGTTCCTGGAATGCGCCAGAAAAGTGGCTCAAGAATACCCGGATATACAGTTTGAGGACCGGATTGTTGATGCGCTTTGTATGAATCTGGTTCAATTTCCTGAAAGATTTGATGTCATTGTCCTTCCCAACTTATATGGAGATATTCTTTCCGATCTGGGGGCCGGGCTTGTCGGCGGGCTGGGTGTCGCTCCGGGTGCCAACATTGGAGAAGAAGGAGCTCTGTTCGAAGCAATTCACGGCAGTGCACCGGATATCGCCGGCCAGAATAAAGCCAATCCCCTGGCAATGCTTCTATCCGGGGTTGAGATGCTGAAATATCTTAATTTTGAGACAGAGGCCAAAAAAATTATGGCTGCGATAGAAATTGTCTTAACCCAAAAAGATAAAATAACCCCGGATTTGGGAGGCTCAGCCGGAACCAGGGAGATGGCCGAGGCAATCATTGAAGCTATGATGTAAATCACTATTTAAAAATACCCTGTATATAGCTGCAGGGTATTTTTATGTCCCCATTCTTGGGCACCAGTGAATAAAACCGGGAAACTTACGAATTCTCAAGTATTTTGCTATACTAATATGTGTATACCAATAGCCTTTACAATAAAGGCTATTGGATAACATGGGAGAAAACGGAGATAAAAATAGAGATGGAAGAAACAACCCCGCTGAATAATAAGAATACAACAGCTTTACATCATCCTAAATGGAACTTTTCGCAGGCCCTTTACTTGATTCTTGTCGTCTATCTTATTGAATTTTTTCTAGGCTGGCTGAAACTTCCGGAAGGGCTGGGAAGTCTTAAAGGATTTATAAATTATCTTCTGGTCGGTTTTGGGGAAGGATTTCTCTTTTTCATTGCGCTCGTTTTATTTTTCCGAATTCTTCACAGGCCAATATCTGATCTGGGGGTCATTAACTTTGGATTGCGGAACCTTCTCTTTGGAATAGTGGGGGGAATTTTTCTTTTTATTTCCGTTGGGGTATTAGGCAATCTTATCGTAGAATATCTTGGGGTTCCCGATCCTCAAAGCTTTGCGCTGGCAGTTTCAGGATCGGACTCACATTGGCAATTTGCTTTGCTGTTATTTTTAGGCGGAGTTATTGTTCCCCTCCAGGAGGAACTGATTTTCAGGGGACTCATTTATCCTCCTCTGCGCAAAGCTTACGGCAAAGGACTTGGCATCTTGCTCACTGCTTTGTTTTTTGGAACATTGCATTTTGATCTGATCCGCTTTCTGCCCCTCTTTCTGGGGGGGCTGGTACTGACCTGGCTGTATGAGAAAACGCGAAGCCTATGGCCTTCCATCATTGCCCATGGGATTTGGAATATACTCATGACTGTTTTGATGTGGTGGCAGAAAGGATAGACCTATGGAACCCAAAAATGAAAATGACGATGTGAATCTGGAAGAATGCCTTCATCCGGAGCAGTCGATTGAAATTGTTCGCTTGGCATCCGATGGAGCCGGGGTAGGCTACCTTAACGGAAAGGCTGTCTTTGTCCCGGGGATGCTTCCCGGGGAAAAAGGCACGGTCCGTATTACTGAAGAGAAAAAATCCTACCAAAGAGCAGATGTGGCGAAGATCATAAACCCTTCCCCGCAAAGGCAGGCCCCCCCGTGTTCCGTTTATTCTTCCTGCGGAGGGTGCGACCTTCAGCACATCAATTATGCTTATTCACTTGAATGGAAACGGTTGTGGGTCAAAGATGCCTTGGTCCGGATTGGAGGGATTCAGGATGTCGCGGTTGAACCGGTTATAGGAATGGACGATCCCTGGCGTTACAGGAATAAAGCCGTATTGCACCGCGATCAGGAAGGACGTTTGGGTTATTACAAAGAGAAGACCAAAGAAGTAATCCAGTTTGATGACTGTCTGCTCCTTAGTAAAAATATCAACCAAAGAATCCGTAAATTGCGGGATATATTGGGCAAAGACTATCCGGGTATCAAAACAGCGGCCTTGCGCGAAAGTAATAGAGGAAAAGGGCTGCTCCTTTTAGAAGGAAACACCAAAGATGAAGTGGAAATAGAAAGTTTGATCAGGGAACTGAAAGAAGAAGGAACTTTTTCTCCCCACATATGCTCCATTGCAATTCCTACGAACAGCCAGGATTTTGCAGGAAGCGGCCCCCAGTATCTGAATGAACATATGGATGATTTACGGTTCAGGGTTTCTCCGCGCGCATTCCTTCAAGTAAATTCCGTTCAGACGAAAAAAATATACGGAATTGTCCTGGATTGGGCGGGACTGACCGGAAAGGAAGAGGTCTGGGACCTCTATTGCGGGATTGGGACAATTTCTCTTATGCTGGCGAAGAGGGCGAAGCATGTGACCGGTATAGAAGAGAACCCCGCTGCCGTGGAGGATGCCGCTCTGAATGTCAGGGACAACAAGATCAGCAACGTTACATTGATTCAAGGGAAGGTAGAGGAAAAAGTTAAAGGTTTGTCCCAGATACCGGACCTTGCAGTTACCGACCCGCCCCGAGCAGGAATGGAACCATCGGTGATAAAAAGGATCCTGGAAATAAAACCCCCAAAGATCATTTACGTCTCATGCGATCCGGCTACCCTAGCCAGGGATTTGAAAATTCTGCTCGCGAATGATAAAGGAACGGAAGAAAGTTACATCCTTAAGAAGGTCCAGCCGGTAGACATGTTTCCGTGGACGAGGCATGTTGAGAGTATAATAATGATGACGTATAGTGGTTCTAAGGGCTAATGAGGCAGATCAACCACTATATGTAGTGGTTTTGGAGCATAAAATGAGCAAATTTTGAGGCAAAAAACAGCGATTTTTGACCCTGTTTTTTCGGGCATTTCATAGATGACATTCGTAATTTCGGAGTATATGCTTAAAGAAAACAGGAATTTATGATAAAGGCAAGGGAGTTAACTAATTATGCCGGAGTTGATATATGGAAGAAACAATTTAGAACTGATAGTCATGTGTTATGATGGAGAAGCGCGACTTTTAAGTTCGCAACCACTCTTTGATTTTCTTCATGGCAAAAGAGATCTGTTAATATTAAAAGAATATTATGGTCAGGAACTGTTTAGAATTTTGATTGAAGATGCAGGTTTTGTTCGCTATGAAAATAATAAGCTTGCATTGAGTGTAATACTGGAAATCGACACGAAGCGAACTGTAATGCGTATGATGGGGAAAATTGCTGAAGCCGTAATCGTTCGAAGGTGTCGGGATAACGAGGAAATCAATTTTAAATGGCTTCGTATCGCGAGCAGGAAACAAATAAGATTAGATACCGCACAAAAGTGTGAAGCATTGGGAACTGGACTTGAAAGTACAAAAAGAAAGTATCCCCAGAATTACAGTCCATCTGATCCTCAGCGAGATATTATTTGGCTAACGGGGAATGGATTACGCGCTCAAATGAAAGGTAGTACAGGTATTGTTGGGATGGATGCTGGCCTACAGGTTAAGGTTAGTAACAATGGTATTGCATATATTCTTAATGATCTTATAGAAAGCAGATATGAAGTTCCAATGGTTTATTTCGATCTCAGCGGCGATTTTTACAAAGTGGCCGATAGGTTGTTTATGGATCGTCAACTAAAAGGATTGCCGCCGTTGTCTATTGAAAAGGATTTCGTTCATGCAAAAGCCATTGATCCTGAAGGATATGAAGAAGTATGTTATTATGTCGATCTTATAGCAGCCTTGGTCGATGGAAGAATAACTCCTGAGGATCTAATTAACGAAGCTGAGAAGTATCCCACAATGAGAAATGCGGTTCTTGCTTCTGCGTTTGAAGGTATGCCAAGTGACATACAGATCATTCACTAAAGCGAATTTGAAGATAATTACTACAGTTAAATTCCAATTTGTTTAATTCAATATAACTGATTCCTGAGATCTGCGGGAGTATTTTCTAACGAAGATACCCCCGCTTTTTATATGCTCTTTTTAGGGACTCAAAGAGAAAAGAATAGAGGAAGTCAAAATGGCAAATGAAACAAGAGTAACAATAAAGCGCTTTATTAGCTTATTCCAAACAGCAAGTTCCATTGAGAAATTTGATTTGGATTTATACTTTAAAATGATTAAGAAAATAGCCGTTCATGATGATGTAAAATTAATAGTCTGCATGCTGGATGGGTCTGAATTTGAGTGTGAAATTGAATAGATAAAACGACTAGCCGACCTAGGTGTTTTCTACCAGGTCGGCTTTTTTTATAAACCAATTATAATAAGTATTAATATACCTAAATTATATTTCTGCAACGATCTTTCCCATGTCGTTTGTATCATAACCGCCAATATTGGAAAATTCATTTTTAAAAGCGGCAGAACGGATGATATTCAACATAGTTTGAACTTCAGGTGATTGAAAATCCTCTTTTTTTACAACCAAATCATAGCGTTCTTTCTTCAGAGGAATAAATTCGATATTGTCGACCTGTCTGGCAATCTTTTCGTTGCCCACGGCTACATCTGCTTCGCCGCTGCTTACAGCGCTGGCAACTGCCAAATGAGACTGGTTTTCTTTTTTATATCCTCTAATTGAGCTTCCGAATATCCCGAGGAGCTTTAAATTCTCATCGAGGAGAACCCTGGAGCCAGCCCCATGTTCCCTGTTGATCATTGTTATGTCATCCCGTCCAAAATCAGCCCAGGTCGTAATGCCTTTGGGATTTCCTTTGGCCACATACAACCCCTGCATACGGCAGGTAAGGTGAACAATCACAGTAGGAATGCCGGGAAGCAGTCTTCGGACATAGGGGACGTTATACTGATCCGTATCACTATCCCATAAATGTGTGGAAGCAACGTTAATTTTATTTCTGTATAAGGAAACCAAACTGTCATAACTGCCGATATAGGCCCTTAGCGCGTGAACGTTGTGCAGTCTCATGTAATTGGAAAGAATATCGAGAATCAGATCCTGGCCGCAGATAATAAATCCATCCTGCTTCTTTTCAATGCCTAACAAGCTGAAGTCGCCCAAAGTTCCGGATGGCAAACTCGGACTGAATTGGCCTTTTTTGGAACGGGATATATAATCTTGCACGTCACTTTCCGTGAAACGGACTTTTCTTCCTACCTTGTAGGATACGATTTCACCTTTTTTAATAAGATCATAAATTGTACTTTTGCTTACATGAAGCATGTCAGCTACATCTTGGGTTGACAAAGCTTTTTTTTCGCCCATTTATATCCTCCTAAACTTCAGATGGTATGACAAAGAGTACCCAAATGATCATTTAAATATAAAATCCGTTGACTTTTTGTGTTAAATTGTACTAATATAGATATTAAACGCCATATATACACATTATTGTCTTAATTCGTATTATATCGTACATTTTGACGAGAGGCAAGTACGAATTAATATGAAAAGAGATAAAGAAAAGAGAATGAACATAGGAATCCGGACAAACATTTTACAAATGAAAGAGGAGAAAGATTATGTACAGAAAAATTTTTGCAGGTGTTTTAATACTAATGGTTTTAGTAGCTGCGCTGACCGGTTGCAATTCAGCAGCTTCTTCGCCAAAAGATACGGCGGATAACGCTGCCGCAAAAAAAACAGGTGAAAAAACCATTGTCGCGGCTGCAGCCGATTTGGCCCTTGCCTTTAAAGAAATTGGCGATTTATACGAGCAAACCACAGGAAATGAAGTGGAAATAACCTTTTCATCCTCGGGAACAGCAAGGGAACAGATCGCTAACGGCGCGCCTTATGATGTGTATGCTTCGGCCAACATTAAGTATGTCGATGACTTAATTGCTCAGGACAAAATCATTGCCGATAGTAAAGAATTATACGCCATTGGCCGGGTAGGTGCGGCGACACTTGTAAACAGCCCGCTTCAAGTTAAGCAAGCCAGTGATTTATTAAAACCAGAATTCAAGAAAATCGCCATCGCCAATCCGGATCACGCTCCCTATGGCGTAGCCGCCAAGGAAGCTCTGGAATCCATGGGGTTATGGGATCAGCTCAAAGACAAAATGGTCTATGGTAAAGATATTCAGGACGTCTTAACGATGGTAAAGACGGGGAATGTTGAAGCAGGTCTTATTTCCTTGTCAGTGGTTAACAAGGACGAGGTCAACTTCCTGCTCTTTGATGACAAGCTGCATAATCCGTTAAAACAAGCGATCGCTGTTGTCAAGACGACGAAGCATGAACAAACTGCCAGAGATTTTATTAAATTTGTTAACGGGGAACAGGGTAGACAAATAATGAAAAAATATGGGTTTGTCCTGCCGGGTGAAGTCTAAAATTATGGATAATATCGACCTTTTTCCGCTCTTTTTATCATTTCGGGTGGCATTTACCGCAACCTTAATTGGCATTGTCTGCGGTTTGCCACTAGCCTATCTATTAAGTCGCCGTCAAGGAAGATTATCCGATTTTATCGATACGCTGACGAACCTTCCTGTAGTCTTGCCGCCGACTGTCCTCGGCTATTATCTGCTCGTCTTATTGGGACGCAGTTCTTGGATAGGCAAGTTTCTGGAAGAACAGTTCAATATCATGATTGTATTTACGACGACAGGGGCGGTTGTTGCCGCCACTGTCGTTTCCATCCCGTATATGATTAAAGCATCAAGAGCCGCACTTTCGGAAATCAATGAAGATTACTTAAATGCGGCCCGGCTTTTAGGAAGAACGGAACTCAATATATTTGTGACGATTATGATTCCGATTGCTTGGCGGGGTATTTTCTCCGGTATCACCATGTCCTTTGCCAGGGCTCTGGGGGACTTTGGCACAACGTTGATGGTTGCTGGCAGTATTCCTGGTAAAACCCTTACCATGCCGATTGCGATTTATGACTCTTTGCAGGCTGGAAATTATGATATGGCTAATTTCCTTGTGCTGATTATGACCACGGTAGCCTTCGCGGTCTTATATATTGTCAACCGGTTGGAAAAAAGGATCAAGAAGGGGTGAGGAAGGATGCTGGAAGTTTCCATAGAAAAAACACTGGGTAATTTTACACTGCAATCCTCTTTTACCAGTGGCAACGGTGTTTTGGGGATACTGGGTTCATCCGGCTGCGGCAAGAGTATGACCTTAAAATGCGTTGCGGGGCTTTATGCCCCGGACAAAGGCACAATAAGACTTAACGGCAAAGAGCTGTTTAATACAGAAACAAAAGTCAATGTACTTCCCCGACATAGAAATATTGGGTATGTGTTTCAGAATTATGCTTTATTCCCTCACCTGACTGTTTATAAAAACATTGCCTATGGAGTCCGACACCCGGATAAAACCAAACGTCATGAATTAGTTACGGAAATGATTAGCAAAATGCAGTTAGGCGGCCATGAAAAACAATACCCGTCCCAGTTGTCGGGAGGCCAGCAGCAGCGGGTGGCTTTAGCCCGGACTCTGATTACCGAACCAGAGCTTCTGCTTCTAGATGAGCCGTTTTCAGCGCTGGATAGCCATGTCAAGCAGATCTTGGAAAAGGAATTGCTGAGCGTTATTAAGAAGAATTTTCACGGCATTGTTTTGCTGGTCACGCATAATATCGAAGAGGCTTACCGGCTCTGCGACAGGATTTTGGTCTTTGACAGGGGAAAATCTGTGCAAATCGGGGAAAAGCAAGAGATCATCCGTTTCCCGGCGACCATTTCTGCTGCCAGGATAACCGGCTGCAAAAACTTCTTCGAGGTTAAGATAATTGGTGAAGAAGATGGATTCGTGCGGTTAAACTCCGAAGGTATTTGTCTGAGAGCGGTAAAAAACAATACTAAGCTTCTGCCCAAAATGATGGCTGGAATCCGGGCGCATGATTTGAAAATATCTTCGAAATCTATAAATGAACCCAACACGTTTGAATGTCGGGTAATAGACAAAATCGAAGGAATATTTTCCACAACGATAATTATTTATTGCCAGGGAAAAACCTTGCAGGCAGAAATACCCAATAATGATTCGTTCCTTTTAACAGTCCCAATAGAACAAATTCAAAAACTTTGGCTGCAAATCCCTGAAGAAAAGATTTTTTTAATGAGTAGCGAGCAAGACCATCGTTATACTTCCTGTTAATAAAAAAGGGAGATTGAAATAATGCATTTTTCTGTATCCGGTGTCGATGTCTTTCCTCTAATACCTCCCCTGATAGCGGTGATCGTGTCTTCAATCACTGCTTCTGCCGGGATTTCCGGGGCATTCTTATTGTTGCCTTTTCAGGTGAGCGTCCTGCATTTTAATAGTCCGGCGGTGAGCCCAACAAATTTAATTTATAACATCATTGCTATTCCTGGCGGCTTATACCGGTACATAAAAGAAAAACGAATGGCCTGGGCTTTGACAGCAATCGTCTCAATTGGTACCCTTCCGGGTGTTTTTATAGGTGCCTGGATTAGAATAAATTATCTGATAAATCCCAAAGCTTTTAAATTATTTGTTGGCATTGTCCTCTTGTATTTAGGCTATCGCCTGGTATCCGATATTCTTGGTTGGAATAAAAAAGTTAAAAAACAAAATGACATTATGAATAAAAAATTTGCTGAACAGGTGGCCCATCAGAAGGAATTAAATTCAAGTCTTATTGCGGCGGGACTTCCTGCGGAGGCTGTAGTCAAGACAAAATGCTTTTCATTGTCTAAGGTGGAATATGAATTTTGGGGAGAGACTTATTCTTTTAAGACCTTATCCGTATTTCTTCTTGCATTAGGAGTAGGTCTTATTGGTGGAATATATGGGATTGGTGGAGGCTCAATTATTACCCCGGTTTGTGTTTCCGTGTTTGCTCTCCCGATCTACACCGTGGCAGGAGCTGCTTTAGCGAGCACCTTTATTACTTCACTTGCGGGCGTGATATACTATCATATATTAGCCGTTACGTCAGTTTCAAACTCTGCTATTGCTCCTGATTGGCTTTTGGGCCTGTTGTTCGGATTAGGCGGAATTATTGGCACATACTTGGGAGCCTATCTCCAAAAATTCCTGCCGGAAACTCTGGTCAAGATAATTCTTTTAGTTCTTATTTCTTTCCTTACGATTACTTATATTTTTGAATTTTTTCTATAACAGCAAAAGACTATTAACTTCAGAGATTTTTTTTGACGTAGTAACTTTGAGCTGGCAATTGCAGTGGCAGTAGCTGTCTTTGGCATTGCTTCCGATGTAGCTTTCACTGCCGTCATCGGTCCCTTGGTGGAAGTTCCGGTGATGATTGCCCTGGTCACTCAGCGCTTACTCTCAAACGCAAGTATTATAATCAGAAGGGATTACCTCATAATTATAAAGAAGGTGCATAATTCCATGGCAGAAAAAATAAAAGTAGCTTTTGTATGTGTGCATAATTCCTGCCGCTCTCAAATGGCGGAAGCTATTGCCAAGGTTTTTGCAGATGATTGCATTAAGGCCTATTCTGCAGGCACGGAAGTAAAACCAGAGATTAATCAAGACGCAGTAACGGTGATTAAGGAACTCTATGGGGTGGATATGAACTTAACCCAAAAATCTAAACACATATCGGATATTCCACCGGTTGACATCGTTATTACAATGGGATGCAATGTGGATTGTCCGTTTGTTCCTTGCAAACACCGGGAAGATTGGGGACTGGAAGATCCCACAGGGAAAGATAAACAAGCATTTGTGGAAACGGCAAGTATCATTAAACATAAAATTTGCGATCTTAAAAAAAGAATTCTTGAATGTTAGAACACGATTGGAAATTAACAGCTTATATAATATGTTCCTTTGCACACATGGAGATGGGCAGGGGAATATTCTTTTTACTGGCAATAGTTAAAACATTGACAGTTATCGATATGTTGTATAATATATAAATACATTGATATTTATCGATATATATAAACGAAACGGGGCGATTTTCTTTGGAAAAAAATTATAAAGATATTGCTTTAGTCATGAAAGCATTATCTGATGAAACAAGAGTAAAAATATATGACATGTTGGACGATGGGGAACTATGTGCCTGCAAAATTCTTGAAGAGTTCAACATAAGTCAATCTACTCTTTCCTATCACATGAAGATCTTATGCGATAGTGGTTTGGTAAATAGCAGGCGGGAAGGTATCTGGATGAAGTATTCTATCAATGAAACTAGCCTTAAAGCCATTTCCGGTTTCTTTGATAACATCAGTGAAAAATCAAAAAAACAAACGCTATTACGTTAATAAATTGGAAGAAGATGACTTAAATGATATTTGAATGGTTAAACAACCAGTTGCTTAGAATGGAATGGCTTTCTAATTTGGTAAAGCTCTTGGTTGAGAATGTATTTGGACAAAGTATCCAGAATAGTTTTGGTGGAGGGCTTCACTTCTTTATCTATGACGTCATAAAAATATTCATTTTGCTATCCGTTTTAATATTTTTGATTTCATATATTCAAAGCTTCTTTCCGCCGGAAAGAACAAAAAAAATACTGGGACGCTTCAATGGTATTTCCGCCAATATTTTAGGAGCTCTGCTTGGTACAGTTACGCCTTTTTGTTCCTGCTCTTCCATTCCGCTCTTTATTGGTTTTACCAGTGCTGGGCTTCCCATAGGGGTTACCTTCTCATTTTTAATATCTTCTCCTCTGGTGGATTTGGCTTCCGTTATCTTGATAGCAAGTATTTTTAATTGGACAACGGCTATTGCCTATGTCGTGGTTGGTCTGATTCTGGCAGTGATTGGCGGAACGGTGATTAGCAAAGCAAAAATGGAAAAGTATGTAGAAGCGTTTGTATTCAATAATAAGATGCTGGAAATGGAACAGGAGCAGTTGACGACCCGGGAAAGACTGGGTTTTGCTAAAGATCAGGTTAGGGATATTGTGAAAAAAGTGTGGATATATATCCTGATAGGGGTTGGCATTGGTGCCGCGATTCACAACTTTATTCCAGAGAATGTTATTTCCTTACTGCTGGGTCAGGACAAATGGTATTCTGTCTTATTAGCGACTTTAGTGGGCATCCCGATGTATGCGGATATTTTTGGAACGTTACCGATTGCCGAAGCTTTGGTTGCTAAGGGGGTGGGTTTGGGAACAGCTTTATCGTTTATGATGGCCGTAACCGCACTATCCTTACCCTCTATGATTATGTTAAAAAAGGTGGTCAAAGCCAAGCTTTTGGTTGTATTCGCAGGGGTTGTAACCGTAGGTATCCTGATTATCGGTTATTTCTTCAATGCTTTCGGTTATTTGTTGATGTGATTAATTAAAAAAGGAGAGAAGAAAATGTCCAAAACATGGTATCCGGTTATTGATTATGAATTATGTATGGAGTGTGGGGCTTGCACCGATAAATGCCAGCATGGGGTTTATAATCAGCAAAAAGCGCCGACTCCTGTTGTAGTCCAGCCTGAGAATTGCGTTCACGGGTGTCACGGCTGTGGAGCGCTTTGCCCTGCAGAAGCGATCAGTTATGTTGGGGAGGACAACAAGCAAAATAATTCTTGCGACTGCGGTTGTTCGGAGGATAATGGTGGCTGCTGTGGATAGACAAACTGGAAATGATTCTAATGATCGTGCCCGGAAAAATAGCAAAATAGCTAAAATTGTTGTGCCGCTGATCATTGTAATCATCGTTGCAGGCATTTGGATGGTCAAGAATGCTCAAGAATCAACTCAGCCTGGAACTGCAGACAATGCTGACTTTGCACTTCATGTGACGGACCAGTTGGATCTTGAGCAGTTAAAATACTATGGCCTGCCGATAATTATCGACTTTGGAGCAGATTCCTGTGTGCCGTGCAAAGAAATGGCACCTGTCTTAAAAGAATTGAACGAAGAATTGCGAGGAAAAGTAATTATTAAATTTGTTGATATCTGGAAATATCAGGCGTTGGCTGAAGGGTATCCCATTCGCGTTATCCCGACTCAGGTTTTTATTGACGCAAAGGGAAAACCCTATACCCCCAGTGATCCGGATGCCATGCAAATGAACCTCTATACTTTGCGTGATTCTGAAGAACATGTCTTTACAACCCATGAAGGCGGTATGACCAAGGAACAGCTGCTCAAAGTCATCCGGGAGATGGGGGTTAATTGATGCAGGCACTGATTAATCAATGGCTGGAAGTTATTTCTTTGACAATCGCCTCAAATATGTGGATGGCTCCTTTATTTGCCTTGTTGGCGGGAGTTTTAACCTCCTTTACTCCTTGCGCTCTGGCGAGTGTACCGCTTATCATCGGCTATGTCGGAGGGACGGCCAAGCAGAATCCGAAAAAAGCCTTTGGCCTGTCTGTTACCTTCGCGGTGGGCATGGCGGTTACGTTTACCGCCCTGGGGACAGCGGCCTCTCTTTTAGGGAAGATACTGCAGACAACTGGTTCCTGGTGGTACTTGCTGCTCGGCGTACTGATGCTGCTGATGGCGTTGCAAACATGGGAAATCTTTAATTTTATTCCTTCGACCTATGCGCTGAGCAAAAATACCAGACGAGGATTTATCGGGGCCTTTATTGCGGGAATCTTAGGCGGCTTTTTCTCTTCTCCTTGCGCAACCCCGGTCTTGATTGTCCTGCTTGCCATAGTGGCCAAAGAAGGAAATCTTTTATGGGGCGTATTGCTGCTCTTGTTGTATTCCGTCGGACATAGCTTTTTGATCCTGGTAGCCGGAACTTCCGTTGGTTTTGTCCAAAAGCTTTCAGCCACTAATGGCTATGGTACCGTAAGCAAAGTATTAAAGCTCTTAATGGGAACAATAATTCTATTGATTGCATTTTATATGTTTTATTTAGGGTTTTAAATCAAATTAGTGAAGGAGTGTTTGAATCATGATCATTAAAATTTTAGGTTCAGGCTGCAAAAACTGTATAACTCTTACCGAAAATACTAAAGCTGCTTTGGCAGAAGCGGGTGTTGACGCCGAAGTAATCAAAGTTATCGATATTCAAGACATTATGGCCTATGGTGTGATATCGACACCAGCCCTGGTTATTGATGAAAAGGTGGTATCTTTCGGAAAAGTTCTAAAGCCAAAAGAAATCATAAAGATTTTAGAAACTGTGAGGTAGAAAACAAATGTCTCCGGAAGAACTATGGATTAGGTATAGTCCTAAGCTAAAGACCTATATTCTGAAACAGGTCTCGGATCACTATGAAGCAGAGGATATTCTTCAGGAAGTAGGTCTTCGGATACAGAAAAGTGCAAGCAGAATTCAGGAGATCACGAATGTGGAAGCCTGGTTGTATCGAATCGCGCATAATCTGATTGTGGATTATTACCGGAGTTCAAGAAAGTATGCGTTAACGGAAGATATCGGTGATATTGCTAATATTGCTGATATAGCTATTTTAGCTGAACCGGATACCACCGGGCAGGAGAACTACAATAATGAAACAGCGGAGTGTTTGCTTAAACTTGTGGAATACCTGCCGGCAACCGATCAAGAAGCCATTATGGAATCCGATTACAAGGGTAACAAACAAAACGTACTGGCGCAAAAATGGGGAATAAGTAAATCGGGAAGTAAAAGCCGTGTCCAGCGGGCACGAAAAAGACTAACTGCTGTGCTGCAGAGCTGCTGTGAAGTAAAAAAAGACAACGCAGGGAATATCATAGAGTTTGGGTATAAAGACAATCCTGGAACGGAGTTTTCCTGTTTAAAATGTTAAAACTGTGCGTCCTTTTCTCAAGAGTACCGTCTTAACTATTGAAACATGTAAAAAACAATATCATAAGGAGGCATGAAAATGAAAACATTGAAAATTGAATGGAAACACCTTGACGTAGAAGGAGAGACCTGTGATCGTTGTTATGATACGGGAGAGAATCTGGCTAATGAAGTAAAACGATTAAACAGGGCCTTACAGTCAAAGGGTATTGAGGTCGAATGGATCGAAACCAAACTTAACGATACGCAGATTCCCCAATCGAATACCATCCTCTTCAATGGAGTTCCCATTGAGGATATTCTGAATATTGAGGTATCAGAGAACTACTGTGATTCCTGTACAACTTTGCTGGGAACAAAAACCTACTGCCGGACAGTAAAGTATGAAGGCAATGAGTATGAAGATATTCCAGCCAAAGCCATCCGACAGGCTGCTTTGAAAGTATTGGGCTTAGACGATACACCAACAGTTGAAATGCCGATGGCAAAGAAATCTTGCTGTAGCAGCGATGGTGGCTGCTGCTGATATCAATTAGAATAAGAATATTGATCGGGGGGCGAGTGCCCTCCGATTAAACAATAACTAATATTAAGTTTATTCATTTGGGAGGCTGCTAGAAATGGAAAAGACGAGTCAAGCAAGACTGTCATTTTTAGACAGGTTTTTGACGCTTTGGATATTTATTGCCATGGGTCTTGGTGTTTTAGGGGGCTATCTGTTCCCAAACCTGGCCGTGTCATTGGGGAAGTTTAGTACGGGGACGATTTCCTGGCCAATCGCTATCGGACTGATTGTGATGATGTATCCGCCCCTGGCCAAGGTAAGATATGAAGAGATTGGTAAAGTAGTACAAAATAAAAAGGTGTTTAGCTTTTCCTTAATTCAGAACTGGATTATCGGGCCAATTTTAATGTTTGCTTTAGCAATTATATTTTTAAGGGATATGCCTGGTTTTGCAATTGGTCTGATTATTATTGGCTTAGCCCGTTGTATCGCCATGGTGATTGTCTGGAACACACTGGCTAAAGGCGATAATGAATACTGTGCTGCCTTGGTGGCGCTAAATTCCATCTTCCAGATATTTTTGTATTCGGTTTATATCTATCTTTTTGTGACACTCATTCCGAAATGGCTGGGACTTTCCTGGGGCGGACAAATTGTCAATGTAGCCATATGGGATGTAGCCAAAAGTGTGCTTATTTACCTGGGGATTCCTTTTGCCGCAGGTTTTATTACGCGCTTCGGGCTAATCAGAGCAAAGACAAAAGAATGGTATGAAAAGGTATTTATTCCGAAGATATCTCCCTTAGCATTAATAGCTTTGCTCTATACGATTGTGATCATGTTTATTACCAAAGGTCAGGAGATAGTGACCAACCCGTTAGGCGTGGTTAGAATTGCTATTCCATTATTAATCTACTTTGCGGTCATGTTTTTTGTCAGCTTTTTTATGTCTTACAAAGGTGGATTCAAATACGAGCAGACCGTAACCCTAGCCTTCACTGCGGCCAGCAATAATTTTGAGTTAGCGATTGCCGTCGCTGTAGCTGTCTTTGGTATTGCTTCCGATGTCGCTTTTGCCGCGGTGATTGGTCCCTTAGTGGAAGTGCCTGTGATGATAGCCCTGGTGAATGCCGCGCTGGCCTTAAAACGCAAATATTATAATCAGCAGGGGTTACCACGAAGTTATAAAAGAGGTGTATAAGCAATGACGGAAAAGATGAAAGTAGCCTTTGTCTGTGTTCACAATTCCTGCCGTTCCCAAATGGCGGAGGCCATAGCTAAGATAATAGCTTCGGAGAGCTTTGAAGCCTATTCAGCAGGTACCGAAATCAAAGATGGGATTAACCCGGACGCGGTAGCCGTGATTAAGGAACTATATAACGTGGACATGGCCATGTCACAAAAACCGAAGCTTTTATCGGACATCCCGCCGGTTGATGTTGTCATTACCATGGGATGCAACGTGAATTGTCCTTTCGTCCCTTGCAAATACAGGGAAGACTGGGGTCTTGAGGATCCAACGGGGAAAGATAAAATAGAATTTATCAGAACGGCCAAAATTATTGAAGGGAAAATACTGGATCTTAAAAGCAAAATTCATGTTAATTTGTTACAATAACAAACTTATTTAGGGTTTGCATCTACAGATTCTTTAAGATTTTGAAACTAGGGTTAAGGAGGAGGCGGCAGGTCCGCTGACTAAAAAGATGGTGAAAAATTGTTCAAACTGCGGGTTGGGAATTCCACAGACTGACGGTCAAATAAGCTGTTTCAAATACAGGACATTACATAAGGCAGATGAAGATAAAACTTCTTGTCTATTTCATATTGAACCGATAATTGAGGATGGTGTTCCTTTGTTACCCATGCAACATTTATTGTTAAAGGAAGTAGAAGTAAAGCAGCATGGTATGAAAGGCCCCCTTGGAACAAACTAATTTTAATATGCAAATTTTTGATTAGTCATCATGCTGTTGTTAATAACAGGCGGAGGAGATACACATGAATACAAAAAAAATACTTTTAATACTAGGTTTAGCTGGATTTGTGGTTATGGCAGATAATTGGGTAGTATCACCGATCCTGCCTTCGATTTCTAAAGATATCGGGGTTGATATTGCGAGTTCGGCTCTGATAATTACTGCTTACATGGTGCCTTTTGGTCTTTTTCAATTGATTTTCGGTTATCTTGCCGATAAATTCGGCAAAAGACAGGTTATCAGTTTTTCCATGGTGTTCTTTACCATCGCAACCGCTTTATGCGCATTAGGATCTGGCTTAACTGATTTAATTATATATCGTGCGCTGACCGGAATCTTTGCTGCGTCAGTAATGCCAATATCCATGGCTTTAATCGGAGATATCTTTCCTATAAATGAACGCCAGTCGGCGATTGGTACATTCTTAGGAATCTCCTTTTTAGGGCAGGGATTAAGCATGCTGCTAGGGGGTTCTATTGCCTATTTCTTAAATTGGCGGGGTGTTTTTGCTGTATATGCGGTATTATCGGTTATCGTAACGGCACTCTTACTCACAACGGGTAGAAAGATTCCTTCCAACAAAAGTGAAACCAGTCAGGTCTTAACTCCCTATATTAACCTTATAACAAATCCCTTAAGCCTCAAAATATATCTTCTGGTACTTTTTGAAGGGTTTCTCCTGATGGGAGTATTCTCTTTCCTTGGAGGATTTATAAAAACAACCTATGATTTCAACAACTTCATTATTGGCTTAATTATGACGGTGTTTGGTTTAATGGCTGTGGCAGGTGGACGCATCTCGGGAAAAATTGCTTCCAGAGTTGGCCGCAAAAAGACGATCTTGATCGGCCTTACCAGTACATTAGTTGGTAACCTGATCTTTATCTTGTTTGGAAATGTGTTAGCTATTTTTATTATCGGGGTTGGTCTATTAGGTTTTGGTCTCATGCTCGCCCATTCGACATTTTTAACAATTGCCACCGGATTTGCGGAAAGATGGAGGGGCGTAGCTATGTCTCTTGTTGCATTTTGCATGATGGGCGGCGGTGGACTGGGAACGGCGATTGGAAGCCGAATTGTTGGGAACAGCAGCTATCTCGCGTTATTCGCTGTTTATGGGATCGGTCTAATTGGTTTAATTCTAGCAGTACTTCTAGTAAAAAAAGCTTTATGCGTAACAGCATAGAGTCAAAGTAATAGAGAAAAATAGAAATCCATTTAAGTAGTTGACGTTAGCAACTAATCGGCCTATAATATAGTTGATGACGTCAACTATATTATTTTAGTGGAGTGACATGATGGAAAAACGGATACCGGATATCTATAATTCACTGCAAGAACTTTCCTGGCAATTTGGAGATCATGGCTTTAACGGAGAATGCTGCGGAGATCTCTCCTTAGTTGAATATATGGCTTTGAAAAAAATTCTGAATACCAGAAGTATTCCGATCCAGGAGATCGGAATCGCTTTGAATTTTACAAAGAGTGGTGCAACTCGCATTATTGATCGCCTAGAGCAAAAGGGATATGTTTTGCGGGAACAATCGCCAGTTGATGGGCGGGTATGCTGTGTAACGGTTACGCCCAGAGGTGTTGAAATAATGTCAAAAATAATAGAGAAGTATACTAAATATGTTCAAGATATATTGGAAGAGTTTAAGCCTGAACAAATTGAGCAAATCGGAAACTCATTGGAAATGCTGGTAAAAGCGGTGCAAAAGAATAAACCATTTGACTCAAGCTTCTAACATCGTATTGGGAGAGGATAATTTTGAACACGACAATTGTTACCTTTAAGTATTTCATTACGATCATGGCAGAACTTACGGTCCTTTTTATAGGAATCAGTACACTTGTAGCATTGGTGTTAATGTATATTCCCCAGGATAAACTAAAAAAATGGATGTCGGGCAAAGGCATCTGGGGTAATATTATGGCGGTACTTTTTGGAGCTGTAACACCTTTCTGCGCATGCTCTACGGTGCCGTTAACACTCGGTTTTTTACAGGCTGGAGTCCCCTTTGGTACGGTGATGTCTTTTGTCATCGCGTCACCTTTAATGGACCCTCTCGTATTTACACTGCTTACTGCATTTATGGGTTGGAAAGTGGCCGTTGGATTTTTGCTTCTGACATCTGTATTTGCTGTTGTATTTGGAATACTCCTAGAAAAAATGGGTTGGGCCGATCAAATCAAAAATGTTCGCCTTAAGGGGTCCGGGTACAATACCGAGGTGGAGACAAAAGAATTTAAAAGCAGACTGAAAATAGCTTTTTTAAAAGCCTGGGGAGATTTCAAGGGTGTCTTTATCTATATGATAGTCGGTGTTGGAATTGGGGCAGCCATTTACGGCTATATGCCCACTGATCTTCTTGTTAAAGTGGCTGGACCAGATAACCCGTTTGCTGTTTTGGTAGTCGCGTTAATCGGAATGCCTTTATATATTCGTGTCGAATCTGCTATTCCAATCGGACTTGCCTTATTGGGAAAGGGTGCAAGTATGGGGCCTGTAATTGCATTTATAATCAGCGGAGCTGGTATTGCTATCCCTGAGTTGTCTATGCTTGCAAGTATATTTAAGAGAAAAATTATTATTGCTTTTGTAATCATTGTATTCATTACCGCGGTACTATCAGGATTGATTTTCAATATGCTTTTGTAAGCATATTGAAAATACAAATAAAAATCAAAGGAGTAGTGCATTAATGAAAAGTGAAGATGAAAAAAAGGGTTTATTTGGTCGTCTAACCAAGGGTAACAAAAACAAAAAGGATTCATGTTGCTGTAATTTCGAAATAGAAGAAATTACTGATAAAAATGACGAGAACAAGAAAGAAATGGCAAAAGAAGATAAAGATAATTCTTGCTGTCAGTAGCTGAGCGCGCGGATTATTATAAAACCATTTAACGACAAATAGAAAGATTCAATTATACTGAAAAAACCTACTACAAAAACCTTAGGCATACTCACAAATAGCCTACCCCCCAACCCCCTAAAAAGACAATTGACTATATAAAATCATCTTTGGAATAGCACTACGAGAAAATTTAAAGATGCTGGAACCTATTATATTCTAGTGTCTTTGCTTTTTTATAATTTAGCTGCCATCAGGCAGGATCAATAAGAGACTACGTTTTTCTTTTTTGAGAAACATAGCCTCTTTTTTTTATTGTCTGGATAGCGCAAAAAAGAATGGAGGAAAACAAAATGGCAAACGAAACAATGCGTATCTTCTTCCCTCTGAAGATCGTCACTTACCCCCAAGGGGAGTATGGAATGGAGGACAATCCGATGGAAATCACCTCTGAAGAGGCCGTGGCCTATGAGAATGCTATCCTAGCTGCCATTGCAAAGGAGAACCGGCACTTCGAAAACGACCGTGGGCTTGCCGAGTATATCCACGACGAAGCTCTCAATCAGAAGGTGTATAGCCTGTATCCGTCAGTGGAAATCGTTGACGGAGAGCTGTGGGGAGTCATGACCGCCGGGCTGAAGGAGTCTCTCTCAGGAGAGGAAACCGCTGAGCTTCTTGATTTTGTGACTGGTCAGAATAGTGCGTATTTCGGCGTATCCGGACAGGCATTCCGGAGGCATCCGGACACCGTTCCGGAATTATCCGGACAGTAAACCGGGGACATCCGGACACTTTGTCGGTTAGTTGTTCATGTAATTTGCAGTAACCCCTAATGCTTCGAAGCATACCCCAAATTATGGATATGGTCAACAAGAACCTTCGTCGTCGTGGTTGTGGAGAGTGTGGTCAGGCTCTTTTAAGGAATACCCCAAATTGCCTGTCCAAGCTTTGTGGTCAACCTGGAGCGTAGCGTAAGGTTGTCCCCAAAGCGGCACTATCCACAACCGGTTTCCTAAGACGACAGATCCTTGATCATCTTTTGGGCAGTCACTTCTCTCATGGATATTTTTGAATCCAGAGGCAGGATGTACGCATTATGGATCACACGGTCCATAATGGCATCAGCGATTGTTGGATCCGGGAACAGATCATACCACTGTGTATGGGAAACTTGGCCGGATAGCACCATGGAACCTTTGTTGTAACGGCTTTCAGCTATTTCCAGGATGTCTCGGCTTTCTTCAAGCGAATAAGCTTTCAGACCAATGTCGTCGATGATCAGGAGCTTGATCTTTTGAAGGTTTGACATATACCGGCTATACCGGTTTTCCTGTTTGGCTTCCTGAATTTCTAAAAGTAATTCAGGCATTCGGAAGTATTTAGCAGGATAACCCTGCCGACAGGCACTATTCCCTAAGGAGCAGGCGATATACGATTTCCCGCTTCCTGTTTTACCTGAAATAACGACGTTGAGTTTTTGCTCAATAAAAGCACATGTCGCCAGTGTCTGGATAACCTTTTTGTCAATGGTACGTTGGGCGGTGTAGTCGATATCCTCAATGCAGGCATCCATGCCCAGCGTTGCCTGGCGCAAGAGCCTCCCGATCCGGGCATTTTTCTTTGACAACCACTCGCGTTCTACCATGAGTCCTAGACGGTCTTCGAAAGATAGCTCTCTTAAATGAACATCCGGATCACTAAGCATTTCGGCCATAACTTTAAGCTTTAAACTTTTTAGTTTCTCCACGGTCGGATTGTTAAGCATGGATGCCACCTCCTGCATAGGAACGGCTTCCACGGACGTTAGCATGCGCAATGATCTTGCAATCGTCAACCTTTAGAGCTTTTGCCGTTACCTGTTTCAGGATGATGCTGAGATATTTGTAGGTGTAAGTCCTCTTAGCAAGCGCTTCTTCACTGGCTTTTTCCATAGATTCAGATGAATAGTTTTTACTCAGTCTCATGATACCCATACAAGCTCGGTAGGTTTGGACTGGATATTCCCGGCTTTCAAGGACGTGTTTAATGAGTTCCAGCGTGTTCGGAGCGATTGTTTTGGCCCAGCACAGAAAACGCTCTGAACTCCATCCCGAGACGGCTTTATGTCCCTCCGGCATATGATCCGGCAGTGTTGTATACCGCTTGTAAGGATTATGGTTTCTTGGGAATACGGCGATCCTTTCGCCACTCACATAAATTTCAATCGTTTTGGAGGTGGCCCGGATGGAACATTTCTGTCCAACATAGGTGTAGGGGACGCTGTAGAAGAATCCCTCACAATCCACATGGTAATTGAACTGGATTTTGGTCTCTTTCCACTCGGCAAATTCATATTTCCCGGCAGGCAGTGGCTGCAAACAAGGCTTGTCGATCTTTTCAAAGGCGCTCAGGCGGTTGCCATCCATCTTTTGAAAAGGGCGTACGATGAATTTGGCCAGTTCTTCTTTAATCGCCTGGTTTAGCTCGTACAGACTGAAAAATTGCCTGTTTCTTAAAGCCGCGATGATCTTTCTGGAGACATTGCCGACCATATTCTCATCCGCTGCTTTGTCCTTTGGCTTGGCTGCCCTGGCAGGGATGATTGTTGTTCTGTAAAACCGGGCCATTTCGTTGTAACTCTTGTTGAGCACCGGATCAAACCGATCAGGTGTCGTGACGGCGGTCTTTGTATTATCCGGGATCGTTACTTTCGGGACCCCGCCATAGTATTCATACGCTCTGACATGCGCATCGATCCAGTTCGGCAGCCTCATGTCGTCGTAGGCATAGACAAAGGGGTAAGCACTAGCCGGAAGTACCGATACGAAAAGGTAAACCGTTTTGATTTCCCCGGTTTCCGGATCCACATAGGACATGGTTTGGCCGGCCCAGTCGACCTGCATTTCTTCTCCTGCTTTGTGTTCGATATGCATGGTGAGCTGATTGGCCTTCTTGAATTTCCGGTACCGGTCGCAAAACTGCGTGTACATGATGCCGTCTGGATGCTTATGTTTATATTCTTCCCAGAGAAGCATCAGGGTGACACTTCTTCGCTTCATCTCATAGAAAACGTATTCCATATCCGGTTCAGGCATTGTATGTTTGCTGGTTACCGGCGGATAAAGCATTGACAGCAGTTGCTTGTCCGTTAGTGTTACGGGCCATGTGACTCCGGCATTTTCTGCTCTTTCAAGCACTTCAGATACGGTGGATTTACCGCAATCGCAGGATTTCCCGATTTCTCTCAAGGATAGACCGACTTCATGTTTTAATCTCAAGATTTCTTTGACTTTCAGCACTTCGAGCCTCCTCATCGTGTTGCCCCTTTCTTTCTTCTAAAGAAAGGGTACCAGTTAGTTTACTAACTCGACAAGGTGTCCGGATGCTGCCGAAATGCTGTCCGGATAAATCCGTTTTACTGTCCGGATGTGTCCGTTACGCTGTCCGGATACTGCCGGAATCGGTGTCCGGATGTGTCCGAAATACGCAATATTGACCCCAAAAAGGGTAATGTCATTAAACAGATGAAAAAATATGTGTATCCGTGGCAGAAACATTTTATAGGATATGATACAAATGAAATTATCGATAAATACTATTTTGATATTGCAAAACTGTATGTTGAGAGAGTGTTTTATTTTGATTGCTTTAATGATAATGCAGAATTTGGGGGAATCCCTTATAGGATATATAGTCAGTGTGCTACTTTGATTATCAGTTTTGCTTTTAAACACATTGAGTATTCGCGTTTATTAACACGTAAACACAGTGAAATCGCGTTTATTAATGTACTTACTATTAACAGTGATATAGCTGAGATGGTTGATATATTTTCCAGAGTATGTGAAATTAGCATTAATGAAGCAAAACAAATATTTGAATGTTTTACACTAACGTATGAGAAATATCATTACCATAGAAAAAATATTGATTATCTGATTATGCCATATGTTACAGTGTCAAAGACACAAGTAGTATTTTCTGTTATCGGAGCTTTAAGCGGGATATATGCATTCCTATTGGGTGAGCTGAGCCGAAAGTTCCCCAAGGATTGGAGCAAGAATATATCTGAAAGAGAAAGTCAATTTCGAAAAGATATTTTTAAATTGTTTGATGATGAACTTTT
>LNDB01000002.1 GCA_001515265.1 Candidatus Dichloromethanomonas elyunquensis | reverse complement strand
TGGTCTCCGGTTGCCTGCGCTCCTGATTGGTCTCCGGTTGCCTGCGCTCCTGATTGGTCTCCGGTTGCCTGCGCTCCTGATCGGTCTCCGGTAACGTTGTTTTCTTCTTTCCAATCAACCTTTTCCATAATGAATTTCAGCCCAGCTTCGATAATCCCCTTAAGACCAATTTCCAATCCAATTTTGATTTTTGAGCATGCAACCTTGCTGTCGTTAGTATCTGTGCTTAATTTGCCGTCTCCTTCGACTTCGCAGTATCTTCCGTCTCCCGGTGGATAATAACCAAACACATCCATAGGATTCTCGCAGAAGTGAAAACCGCTCTCACAAGCCTTGACTTTACCTTTGTGCTCATACTCCTTTCCAACTTCAAACTGGAAGTCTCTACATTTGAGGTCTTTATTAAATCCCTTGTAACCTTTCACTTATCTCTCCCCCATCCTTGATATAAAAGTTCTGCCTGATAACGGCGTTGATTTATGTCACCCTAAGTAATGGATACATAGCAGAGTCAAAACGCTTTTCTTTATGCTCTTTTGGCCTGTCTAAAAGTTTAGTCTTTTTCATGATCTCCTTTCCCTCCTAATACCTTTGGGTATTTATCGCACCCGTGAACCGGACACTGTATGCAAAACTCGTAGATTTCATCCGCTTTGCATCCGAGAGTTCTGCGGCAGATGTCTAGGCAATTAGCCTGACCAGGGCATAGGTTCCTTGAAACTGATAGGCATTCCACCTTGTTTTACCTCCTCTCCGTGGAAAAATTCCCGCCGCTGGATATCCTTTCTGAGAGAGAATAACTCCGTTCTGATGGCGATAAGCTTTTCAACCCTGAGGAGATTTTTATTTACCGGACGATGTTTATGGCGTGTGTCAGGGTTACGCCTGGGCATTGTAACACCCCACTTTCTAAGCACAATGTTTGATAAAATATTCTTTTATGATTTGTGCGTATATCTCTCTTAGCTTGGTATCTTGCTCAATTACATCAAGCTTATTGGCCTTTTCAATTACTGTCTTTGATGATCCCTGTTCTAACAGCCTCGACCGGTGATTTATAAGCCGGCGGGTAAGGTCTACTCTGGCCCGTTGCTCGAGTAATTTATAACTTTCTGTCCTTAGATCGCGGAATTTGTTATCGCCTATGGAAAGTGCAATTTTGTTAAACATTTTGTTGAGATCGTCCCGCCAGTTATCCGGCTGGGTTATGATAGTGTCCTTTATGGCTTGGGTAGTAGATTCAAGCTGTAGTATTCTGGCGTTCTGCTCTTGGAGAACCTGGACGGTTTGAGCTAGGGCGTCAAGAACTGATAGTGGTTTTAATTGCCTAACCTTGAAGTATGTTTCTTCAAGTATGTCAAACTGTTGCCAGGCTTGGTCTGTGTCAAGAATCTTACAATGCCGGTTTGCTCCCCGCTGTGTCCAGAGAAAGAGTGATGAAGCAAATTTCCAAGGTTCATGAACATTATTCATTTGCCTTTTGAACTCTTGCAACTGCTCACCTTCAAGCCGGTAAAAGTCTCTTCCCTCCTGAAATCTTTCTGAATTATTACCAAAATTCTTAATGATATTATTTGGGTTGGTCTCATAAACTTCAGCTAATTGTTGAGTTGTTAATACTCTTTGGCTTTGGTGTTCTAGAACCGTTAGGTTTGACATTGAATCCCTCCCTAGAATTTTTTTCTTCCTGCGTTTACCCCAACAACAAGCCCCTCGCATTTGGTACAATATGCTTAGCCCTATATGGGTTCGAAAGGGGGATGGTTTTCCAATGGGCAAGCTGTTACAGCAACTTGCTACTACCCTTATGTCGCACCCACGCACCTTGATGTAATTCAGTAACTAAAAAGCGGTTTTCCCACGCCTACGCTTGCGGTGTTACTTTCTTATAGCTTCCAGCGTCTAAATCATTGCGGAACTAGCCGCTAAAGTGGAAGCCTTCAAGTTGATCGTCCCTCGTGCGAGGGGCTTGTTGTTAGGGTAAACAATTAGGTAATGGATTGCTCACTATATACGAGGTATGGTGAGCTTTCCTATTTAAGGTCCCGTTATTCTTTCTCGGTCATTTTTCTGTAATACTCAGCGCCCTCAACGGTCCAACTGGCACGAGGATTTCTTTCCCCGGACCCTTCCAGGATTGTTGCATAATCCCCACAACTTAAAAAGTCAATATCTTGGCTAAATGCGTGCATTTTATCACCCCGCTTTCTTTCTTTTGTTTGGGAAGGCTCGGATGTATCCCGAGTATTCCTCTTTTGGTTTCTCCTGTGGCATTCCCAGTTTATCTTCCGGGAATCTCCACAAGCCCCCTATTTTCTGACCACCGTACATTGCCGGTCCTTTATTGTAAATCGTTTGCTTGGAGATCCGGAGGCGATCAGCTGCTTCTTGAATAGTTAAATATTGAATCATGGGGTGCCTCCTTTCTTACAGGATTTTCCTCTCCTGTGTCGAAGAATAGATTTTATTATGGGTGTTATAGATGAATCAGGGTGATGAGATATGCTGAACTGCATGGGAACATGTAGATGTATCGGATAAAAAGCCGATGCGGTAACATTTTGAATAACATTCTTAGCATTGCATCTCAGTCCGCAAGAATTCAATCTAGACTCCATGGCATTGCCTCCGCACTTGAACCAGTAAGACAGGCACAAAGCCATTGGAAGGAAATTGGATTATTAGGATGTGAAGAAGAATCTGACAGACCGAAATTAGGTGATGTAATTGTGGGTAAGCTTGCCCCGCCGTTTAGTAATAGGCGGTTGTAAATCGGGTGAATTCATGGAATATCCAAAACGGACAACCATGAGCCAAGTTGCAGCCTGTTCCCAGTTGGCTGCAGAAGGTGCAACGCATAGATAGTGAGATGAGCAATCAATAACCTGTCCACGAGTGCCCGACACCCTGATTCATCTATAACACCCATAATAAAATCTATTCTTCGACACAGGATTTTCCTCCTAGTTGTCGAAAGAGCTGCTTCTTAAAGAGTTAAATAAGCCATAAATATCTCTCCCTATTAAGCAGATTGGCTTGTCTGGCTTCTGATAAGTTCACTAAAAGCGACCTCATCGCCAAAAAAAATATAGTCTTGTGATGTCCCATAAATTTTCTCAAAGCGCTCAATCATGTGATATGGCACATTACTTGAATCTCTTTCCCAATTTCTAAGCGTGGGAACACTGATATCTAGCAGACTAGCTGCTTTTTCTTGGGTGTAATTAAATTTTATCCTTAATGACCTTAATGTATTTTTAAGATAAATAGGTACTTTTTCGATTATTTGCATCCTTTAATACCTCCTTTCGCAACTTTGTAACTTAATTCTAGTTTGCTTTTAGCGAACTGTCAATATATAACTTTCTTTTTTAGTAAACTTTTTTTGTTAAATAGTTGATTATGTTTGCGAAAAGTTATATTATACAAATATTGGGAGGTGTATTCAAATGTTTGATAATGATGTCAAGAAAATATTTGCAAGTAATATTTTTGCTTTACGTAAAGAAAAGGGGTTAACCCAGCTTGAATTGGCCGAAAACTTAGATGTAAGCAAAACCGCCGTTTCTGAATGGGAATCAGCGAACAAGTTGCCCAATGCAGGGAGCATTGAGAAGATATCAGCCTTTTTTAATGTCCCAAAAAGTACATTATTTGGCGAAGGGAGAGATCGCTTTTTGTCTTATGATAAAATGCTTAAACTTCCTATAGTCGGTCGCATCTCCTGCGGTAACGGTTCTCTGGCTTATGAAGATATCGAAGGCCATGAACCTACCCCAGAAGCCTGGCTAAACGGCGGTGAATACTTCTATCTTCGGGCAAAAGGAGATAGCATGACTGGAGCCAGGATCTTTGACGGCGATCTGGTTTTGATCCGGCAGCAACCAGATGTAGAAAATGGGGAGATTGCTGCTGTTTTAATAGATGGTGAAGCATACCTCAAAAAAATTACTAAGCACGATAATATTTTGATTTTAGAATCTGCAAATTCTACATATCCTACTAAAACATACGACATGAAAACCGGCGACTGCAAAATCATAGGGAAGCTTAAAAAAATTATTGTTAATTTATAGTGAGGTGAGATTGTGTCTGAATTGATTAAAAAAGCAAATGGTTACGCCATCCGCTTCTATGTCGAATTAGATGGTAAAAGCGAACGAATCTATCTTTATGAGAAAGGATGGTCGAAGGCCGATGCTGAGGCGGCCATGGTAGAATACCGGCAGCGATCCGGTTATCTCGACCCCAATATGACGGTTGCTCAGTATATGAACAAGTTTTCAGATGATTATGTTTTGACCACGGTTACTCTTTCCACAGCTAAGCGTTATGACGAGCTTATTGCCCTGCATATCACGCCCCATATCGGGAAGATAAAAATTCTTGATTTAAAGCCTGGAGAGTTGCAGTCCCTTTATACCAAGCTATTAAAAAAGGGACTGTCGTCTACAACGGTCCTTAAGGTTCACCGGTTATTGCACCTTGCTTTTAAGCGTGCGATTGGTTGGGGATACATGCGATATAATCCTTGTGATGGCGTTAAGGCTCCCGCTCAGGCTAAAACGGAGATTGTTATCCCGACCGATGAACAGATCCAGTTGATTCTCGAAAAAGCACAGGAAAATCTAATACTATACATGTCGGTATATATTCCGGTGTATATTGCTTCCACGACCGGAATGCGCCTGGGGGAAATTCTTGGTCTGCAAAATGATTGTGCGGATATGGAAAACAAGCTTTTTTTAGTTAAACAAAGCTTAAATCATATCGAGGGTTCTGTTGTTTTGAAGCAGACCAAGACCAAGGGCAGCCGGAGACCTGTCCCGTTCTTGCCTGGAACGGAAGAAGTTTTGAAAAAATATATCAAAATGCGAAGCGAAAGACAACTTAAGGCCAAAAAATATAATCGGCGCCCTACCTTTTTTATTGTCAACAAATACGGCGAGCCTCTTCATCCCATCAATACTTCTCACTGGTTTAAGAAGCTTGTGAAGGAGTTAAAGTTACCGAATGGAATTCATTTTCACAGTCTCCGTCATTACCACGCATCATGGCTTTTAAGACAAGGAATTCACCCTAAAGTTGTCCAGGAAAGGCTCGGACATTCCACAATTACAATCACCCTAAATACCTACAGTCATTTGATTCCGAACATGCAAAATGACGTTATTTCCGGTCTGCAGACCGCTATTTTCAATACTGGGCCTAAAGCGGGCACAAAATTAGAGGTCTTAGAAAGTTGAAATCTGGTCTACCCTCTTTATTCATGCGCATTACACGTTGGGCACGTTTTACATACTATTGGTTCTCCAAAACCGTTAGTGTGGGTTCGACTCCTGCATCCCCTGCCAGATGCTTTATAACATTAGGAAAATATCAATGGCTTAAGCGATTTTTAACTCTTCGGTTAAGCCGTTTTTGTTTTGCCAAAAAAATTAACTAGGTATGCGTAAAAAATAAGTCCGGGGTATTTACTCCCGGATTTTTCATTGGCCCTAAGATTTATTTGAAACTCATAAATCACTTTGAATAGTATGATCTCCCTTTCTTTTACCGCTTTGCGGACATCTTCCGGCAAAGAGTCTGCTATCTTCTGAATCAGTAACATTTTAAACCTCAACAGCGATTTCAGCTTGTCCTCATTCATTTTTTACCCCTCCGAACCTGATTTTGAGTGTCTCGTTTTCAAACTTTGCCCCTAGAACTGACAGTTTTTGTAAAGTTCTGGGCAAAACAATATTTCTTTTTATCGTACCAACTTTAATGATTAATTCATCTCCCTTTTGGTTGAGGGTTAACTCCTTCTTCTCGGCAAAAGGCATATTGATGACTAAAATATAGCCGTCTTGTTCTTTGATCACACTTTGCGTCCTGACATTGTACTTGATAGTGGTTGGATCTTCCGCCTTGAATATTTCTTGGCCCATTCGTTCCAGCATATCCAGACCTACTACTTCCCGCTCAAAGAGAGGCGCATAATAGAGCGGCAGAGGTCCAAAACTTTCTTTGATCATTTCCAGGTACCGTTTCTGAATATCTTTCCAGGCTGCAAAGTGACTGTCGGCTACATTCTCCGGGATGATCCTGTTAACAATAACCGCATCTACATTAAAATCATAGATATTCAAGTAGGTAAAACTGCGCTCTGCCTCTTTGACGACCATCTTTTCCGGATTAACGACAATCCGTACGCTGGTAACATCCCGGTCGGAAAAAACCTCGCGCATTTCATCAAGCTGCTGGTGAATCTGCTCTATTTCTCCCAGCACCGAATCGGAGGGCATTGGAATGCCTAAAATAGGTTCAGCCACAGGTTTAATAATCTTGATGGCTTTGCGCTTAATCGGGAATAATTTTTCCATCCACCATCGCATCATTTCCGGGAAACTTAGCAAAGCTAATGTTTCCCCTGTTGGAGCGCAATCAATAATAATAACGTCAAACATTTTTTGTTTATAATACTGCAGGATTCTCAAGAGACTGAGCAAGTCCTCCATCCCCGGGAAAACTGTTAATTCTTCTGTGGTAATATCTTTAATAGTCTTGGCCGTAAATAAGGAGGTTAAATACTTCTGTACTTTTCCCCAACCTTTTTCAACTTCGTAAACCGAATCAATTTCCTGCGCCCAGAGATTGGGCAGGATTTCCTGGGGCTCAGGAGATAACTTCAAATCAAGGGAATCGCCAAGGCTATGCGCCCTATCTGTACTCACGACCAAGGTTTTTTTACCTTTTTTGGCACTTTGCACCGCCGAAGCGGCAGCAATACTCGTCTTACCTACTCCGCCTTTACCTGTGTATAAAATGATTCTCATGTTTTTTCCTCCTATCTCAATTCACTTTGCTTAGACTTTATTTACTTTTACTAAGAGTAATGACTTTTACACTAATAGTTCTATTGCAATATTGTTTTTTATTCATATAATACTTATACCGAAGTATTTATGAAAATATTATCGTTCCTTTATTCAATAGATATTTTTGTAATTTTATGATGTTTTTCGAGGTGGTCTTCAATCTCAGCCTTATTCTGTCTTAAAGCGTCAATTAATTTCATAACTATCCGAAAAACAGTCTCTTGTTCCTCTTCCGATAAAATTTCATTAATGCGTTTCAGGTTAGATGTAATCACTTGTTTAAATTCTCTTACAATTGTTCTACCTTCTTCGGTAAGCCTGATAACGACAATGCGACGGTCCTCTTCGCTCCTTTCTCTTTGCAGGTAACGATTTTTTACCAATCTATTGACAAGCCCAGTCGTTGTACTCAGCGGCGCATTAATATGATCCGCGATTTCGCTCATAATCACTTCCCCATAGCGTTCTACCACGAGCATGGTTAACAGTTCCGTCTTGGAGACTGTCAAGTCTAAACGAATCCATTCTTCAGGGAAGAATACCTTATGCATATTATCAAGAACATAATTTAAAACTTTTTGTAATTCCACACGATCCCCTCATTACTACTTGATGAGAATATTTCCTTCAAGGAAGTATTTTAGACTAAGTTAACACATTTTCATTGTTTTGTCAATGATAAAAGAATGGTTCAAAACTTCCCTTTTTATCTTCCCTATGAATATGATAACCATGAGGTGATAAAATGAAATATTCAATCATTATTTCCTTGGGTAAACGCCAACTTTATCTCTTGGGAGACCAAAAGGTACTTAAATCTTACCCTGTTGGGATCGGCAAGATTTTAACTGCAACTCCAATCGGAACTTTTCGGATTATCACTAAGGCACCTAACCCTGGCGGCCTATATGGTGCTATGTGGATAGGACTGAACAAACCCCATTATGGAATCCACGGTACAAACAATCCTCAATCTATAGGCAAGCTAGTATCCAAAGGATGTGTTCGAATGTATAACAAAGATGTCGTGGAACTTGCCAATACAGTACCGGTCGAAACAGTGGTCATCATTAGATCGTATTAAACTGACCGAAGTGCTTTAGTCAGCACAGCCGCCGCATGAGAAAAGTGTTTTAAATAAAATATCATAAATCTGGAAATACTGGTTATTAGAGGTGATAAAAATTGAATTATATCATTAGTATAATCATTATTTTGCTGGCCATTTTAATGATAGATAAAATTACAGCTCTATATAGATTAAAATATGAAAAATTCAGGACTCAGCTTGAAGTCCTGAAGATATTCTCAAAACACGAATGTTTCACAAAATTTATGGACCCTGTGCAATTTGAAAAATGGGCAGCAAAATTTTTAGCCTTAAAAGGTTTTAAAATCGTTGATATTATCCGGTCACCAAAAGACAGCGGTAAAGACATTATCGCCCGTAATGAATTCGGACAAGTGGTATATGTAGAATGCAAGCTGGCAAACCCAGATAACTGGGATACTCCAATCGATCGTGCAATTGCTCAGAAATTAGTCGGGGCCATGATTGGAGACGGGATAAAAAACGGTTTAATCATTACAACTTCTATTCTTCATGAGGATACAAAAGAATATTTGAATGAAGTTAATAAAACTGGGTTTCAGGTAAAATATATTGATGGCGAAGCTCTTGTCCGGGAATTATATGATCTCCGTGAAGTTAAACTTCCTGATATTTTAGAAAGTATAGGGATTTCTTTAAGGAAGTCTTAAAAATGTCAGAACAGGTTAGCTTTAGGGCAAAAATAAAGGATAAAAGCCTAAACTTTTCTCCTCTATTAAGTCAATCGTTAAATTGTATTACCCCTGCTGATTTTAAGGAGTTAACGGAAGAAGTTTGTATAGATCATCTGAGCTGGTATCGTTGTTCTTATCTGACTGGTTATTGACGTTCCCTATTTCTGAACTGACTTCCATATCGGTTTTTGACTTTGCTTGCTCCATAAATTTTTTCTCATCCATTGTGATTCCTCCTGAATGATAAATTAAATGCATGAATTTATTCCCTTAATTATTTTTTCCGGGATTCTTGTATATATGTATGGTTGTTTCTTGAAGGTCAAAAAAATATTTTAAATATTTTTCGGTAAAAAAGAAAACATCAAAAAAGAGCACGTAATGATCTACCTTGCACAACTATAAGCAGTTTATTACCCAGCTATGATCTTTCGACCATAACCAAGCAGGTCGCCACCTATAATCATGGTTTGTTCAACCATGCAAGATATCTTAACAGCTATCCGCAACCTTTCGGCTACGGATAACCGTCAGCCGTACAAACTTGTACTCCACGTACAACTTTATACGAGTATCAACACCCTGCATGATCTTAGCTCGACCCTTTACGGTAAATTGGAACCCTGATGCACTCAAATCAATCGACTGCAGCAAAGCTTTTCTCCACCGTAAAAAATCTTCCCTCCGACTGCATACAAGCCAGTGACCTGCATACACTCTTTGGTCGACCCACATATACCCCTTTTAAGGAGCATATATCAGTCTTCGCTCAACCATTACATACCCTTTATGATATTATTTTGCGTTAATCCGATTTTATTATACTGGTAATAATTCTGAAAAATGAAATGTTGTAAGTAACTTTATTCCCTTATTTTTCAATCCCATAACGGTTATAAAATACTCTGTTTAATACCATATCCTCATCTTTTTTGGGAGTCTTTTCTTCTCAAGGATAACCTACAATTGTGTCTCCAAGCACAGCAAAAATGCCCCTTTCCAGACGCTCCTGTGCCAAGCAAGGCCATTTTAGCAAATCCGCGGCAGACCTTCCCCATAAAGGATATCCACGATTCTTCTTCCCCCCAGCCTGGTTTTTACTGTAACCTGGTTTGTATCAGTATTTACGATATGTCCGATACATCCGGCCCTTGTGCCAAGGGGATGGCTGTGAAGAATTTCTAATACTTTTTTTTCATCCTTTTTGGATACAATGCAGAGAAATTTCCCTTCATTAGCCATATACAGGGGGTCAAGCCCCAATATCTCACAGAAAGACTGGACCTCGGGATCAATAGGTATTTTGGTCTCTTCCATCTCGATGGATATATTTTTACTTTCGGCAATTTCATTTAGAATCGTGCCTAATCCCCCTCGGGTGATATCCCTCATAAGACGAATCTCAGCCCCGCTTTGCAGGATTTTTTTGACAACCGGACCGAGATTGGCGCAATCACTTTGAATATTATTAATGATTTCCATTCTTCGGGACATGATACAGGCATGATGGTTTCCTAAGTCACCATTTACAATGACCGCGTCACCGGGTTGTACAACTGCCTTAACCATCGACTGATTATACTTTTGAAATCCCAAGCCGGCAGTATTAATATACATACCACCGTTACCCTGGACTACTTTGGTATCTCCGGCAATGATTTTAACTCCTGCTTCTTTCGCTGTATGACTTAAAGCTGCAATTGCCCTTTCCAGAAGCTTAAAATCCAAGCCTTCTTCCAAAATAAATCCGGCAGTCAAATACGCCGGCTCTGCCCCCGACATCCATAAATCATTAACTGTACCACAGATAGCAAGTTTCCCAATATTACCCCCCGGAAATTCCAGCGGAGTGATGACAAATGAGTCTGTGGTCATGGCCAAAGGATAATTGGAACTGGGTAAAGAAGCGGCATCCTCCATTTTTTCCAAGTATTCGTTGTTCAAATACTTTTGAAAGAGGTCCTTGATCAATTCTCTGGTTGCATTTCCCCCACTCCCGTGGGCCATATTGATCTTCATATTTTCACCTACTATCATCTCGATCTTTCCGATCATCCAAAGAAAATTTCCGAATAACAAAGATTGGACTTGAACATCAATTATGACCGACTATTAGGATTTCTTTTTGGAGAACCGGTACCAAATTCCACACGTGCCTTCAGTTGAAACCATGCAAGGCCCTTTCGCCTTGACCGGAGTACAGGCTGTGCCAAACATGGAGCATTCATCCGGATTAATTTTACCGAGAATTACTTCTCCGCAACGACACTTCGAAAGCTGCTTGTTATTCTCATCGGTAAGATCAAACGATCCCGCATCATATTTCCGATAGGACTCGTTTAGATACAAACCGGAATTTTCGATTACACCGATTCCTCTCCAATAAGCGGGTCCGGATGTAAAATAATAATCAATGGTCTCGAGTGCAGTCTTATTTCCTTCAGGACGGACAACAGAAGGATAAAGGTTATGAACTTCATTTTTCCCTTTTTCCAGTTGTTTTAATAAATCAAAAATTGCTATTAAAACATGCTCAGCTTCAAATCCGGCCACAGCGAAAGGTTTTTTATATTTTAAAGCCAGACTGCGGTAAATGTCTGACCCTAAAATGGCAGTCGCATGCCCTGGCGCGATAAATGCATCAATCCCGCTGTCCGTGGAGCAGATAAACTCCAAAGCAGGCATTATTTGACGTAAAACCGTAAGGAGTTTGACATTGGTAATGTTATTTTGTTCCAACTGTTGAATCAGCAATGAGTATACGGGTATCGTTGTCTCAAAACCTACACAAGCAATCACAAAAGTCTTGGCGGGAAACTTTTCAGCTTTTTTGAGTACTTCATGCGGTGAATACATGATTTCTACGTTGGCCCCCTCAGCTTTAGCTTCACTGAGAGACTGCTTCATCCCTGGTACTTTCATCATATCGCCAAATGTCTGCAAAACGCAATCAGATTGTTTTGCCCATTCAATAGCTTTATCAATATAAGCGGAAGGAGTAACACAGACCGGACAACCCGGGCCTGAAATCAACTTTATCTGGGGGGTAAGTAAACTTTTAATGCCGTTTTTAAATATGCTGGCTGTATGCGTTCCGCATACTTCCATAAATTTTACCTGAGGACCTTGGTAATCCCCAATTTCTTTTATAATTGTTTCAAGATTCATTGTGCATGGTCTCCAATTCTGCGAACAGATCAATAATTTCCTGAGCCATATCCTGTTGTATGACTTCGATGGCGCATCCGGCATGAACCAGCACATAATCCCCAACCCGGGCATCTACGACTCCCATGTTTACATTGACAATGTTTCCTCGAAAATCCACCTTACCAACTAATCCATCTGTTTCAATCACTCTTCCGGGGAGCGCTACACACATCCCTTTTCACCTGCATTTCCAGTTTATTCAATTTATAAAATCAACAGTAAAAATCAACTGATTGCGTTCTATCTCATATAACTATATTATTACGTGTGGTTTAGAAAAGCAAAAATATAAAAGGCGTAAAAAAATGAGGAAGCTAAGCAAATTAATTTTTCCTGTTTATTAACCATTGAGAGACTTCCTGGAACCCAGCCCCTGTTTTGGCATTAACCTCGAATATAGGAACAGATTTATTGAGTGCCCTTACCCCGCGAAGGAAAAATTCATCGTTAAAATCCACATACGCTTTCAGGTCACATTTGGTTAGTAGAATAATATTGGCTTTTTCAAAAGCAAGCGGGTATTTATAGGGTTTATCGCTGCCTTCGGCTGCGGAGCAAATGAGCATTTTGACATGCTCGCCGATTTGAAATTCCGCCGGACATACTAAGTTTCCAATATTTTCGATAAAAAGAATACCGGGCTGGTCTATGGTTAATTCCTGGAGGGATTTTTCAATCGTTGGCGCATCCAGGTGACAAGCTCCGTTCGTGTTAATCTGAATCGTTTCAATTCCTAATTCTTTCAGCTTAACGGTATCGATATCCGATTCGATATCCCCTTCAATCACATAGACCTTCTCACCGGGAAGGTTCTTGACCATATTAATAATGCTCGAAGTTTTGCCTGCCCCGGGAGCCCCCATAATATTGATGACGAGTATTCCGAGTTGTTCCAGAGACTCGTTCACAATGGAAGCAATCCGGTCATTCTCATCAAAAATATTTTGTATTACTTCTATTTTTTTGCCGGACATAAAACTCACCCCTTATTATTTCAAGTTTCAACTTCAAGATTCTTAACAAAAAACTCTTTGCCTATGGTGGTCGGTTCGCCGTCCTGGCCGCATTCGGGACAAGCAAAAGAGAGAGGTTTCCGGATAAAATCAATTCCGCATGAAGGGCATCGCCATTTTGCTTTGACATTTTCTATCTCTAAGACTGCCCCCTCACAAAGGGTGCCCTTGGAAAGAATATCAAAATACATGTGAATGGAATCCCCGATAAATCCGGAATATTCTCCTACAACCAAGGTAATGCGCGTAACTTTACGCGCATTATTTTCCTTAGCTTTATCGGATGCAATTTTTACGATTTGTTCAGTAATTGGAAACTCATGCATCTTCTTGAACAGTCTGTCCGAAAAATGTGGAGATTCTATTGGATTTGTCTGTCATAGGCGAGGTATAATGCCTTTCTGTACTGAGGCAATTTTTTGGACAGACTTGAACACAAAAATTGCAAACAATGCAACGAGTACGGTCAATTTCCCATTTTTTATCCGGCTTGCTGACTTCAATCGCACCTGCAGGACATCTCCTGCCGCAAATACCACAGTAAATACATTTTTCCATGTCAACTTGGATGTTGCCACGGGTATTAGGGTAGAATTCATTTTTTATTACAGGATACATCGCTGTAGCAGGTTTGCCGAACAAACTTTTCATAACTGTTTTGCCGATAACGTTAAATGCCATTGTCTATCACCTTACCTTTCTGTACAGCTGATGCAGGGGTCGATTGTCAAAGCGAGAAGAGGAACATCCGCTAAATCACACCCGGGCAGCATCTTCAAAAGTGCCGGAATATTAGCAAAGGTTGGTGTCCTGACACGGAATCTTTCCAAATATTTCGTGCCGTTGGCTCTTGCATAATAAACTACCTGGCCACGAGGCTGTTCCAGACGGGAAACGTATTCGCCTTTCGGGAATCCTTTGACTTTCACATCAATTTCGCCATCAGGTATCTTGCTGACGCATTGACGAATGAGGTCAATGGATTGATAGATTTCACGAGCGCGGACCAAAGTACGGGCATAGCAGTCGCCGTCCTTTTCAACAATCGGTTCGAAGTCCAATTCGCCGTAAGCTGCATAACCAAGTTTTCTGAGATCCATAGCAACACCGCTGCCCCTTAAAGTCGGTCCTACTGCTCCAACGTCAATCGCTTCCTGGTAAGTTAAGACGCCTACACCTCTGGTTCTCTTTTGAACAGTAAAGTCTTTGATAAATACATTAGTTAAGTCCTTGGACTCTTGTTCGACAACGTTCAGGACTTCAACGATTTTCTTCAGGGTTTCGTTATCGATATCCTTCCAGACACCGCCGACTTTACAAACACTGAAGATTACGCGTCCGCCGGTAGTTTCTTCGAAAATGTCAAGGATTTTTTCTCTGACCCTCCAGCAATGCATGAATAAGCTTTCAAAACCGTAGGCATCAGCCATGAGTCCCAGCCAAAGCAAATGGCTGTGGACACGGGACAATTCAGCCCAAATGGTCCGGAGGAATTTAGCGCGATCCGGAATTTCCAGATCAAAAATACCTTCAATGGTTTGTACATAACCTTGTCCATGAATAAAACTGCAGATTCCGCAAACACGTTCAATGACATACATCATTTCGTGAAAATCTCTTTTTTCTACCAGTTTCTCTAATCCCCTGTGTACGAAACCGATAGACGGAACAGCACCAACCACTTTCTCATCTTCCAAAATCAGATCAAGATGGAGCGGTTCAGGTAGTACCGGATGCTGCGGCCCAAATGGAATGATTGTACGTTCTCCCATATTACCATCCCCTCCTATTCTTTGTCTTCAGCAACAGTTATGCTGAAAGCTTGTTTAACAGATGTTTCATAAAATGTACCTTTAAAGTCAACTGCCATGTCTGTGAAATTCACGCCGTAAAGGTCATGGATTTCATTTTCATAAAGGAACGCTGCAAAAAATACACTGCTAATGCTCGGCAAAGTATCTCCGATGTTCACAGGCAGCTTAAAGTTTTGACTTTGCAGGTCCGTTTTTTCGAAGGTATAAATAATGTCCATTTCACTAGGCGTTTTGGTGCAGCATAGTTGAATCAGTCGGTATCCTTCATTCAGCATGTTTTTTGCTGCATCAACGATTTCAGAAGCAGTTACAGGTTGGAAAGTTTGCACTTCAGCCATTTATTTCGCCACCTTCCCCATCTTCTTGTATTTTTCTTCGAGAACACCCAAAGCCTGAACCACTCCGTCAATAATAGCTTCAGGTCTGGCAGCGCAGCCGGGAACGTAGACATCGACCGGAATTACCTTATCCACTCCGCCTTGAACGTTATAACACTCGCGGAAAATACCGCCGGAAGTGGCGCAGGCACCTATGGCGACAACAACTTTCGGTTCAGCCATTTGATTGTAAATATTTTGGATAACCGACTTATTTTGTTCGTTAACCGATCCGGTTACAACGAAAATGTCTGCGTGCTTGGGATTTCCAATGTTTAGAACCCCAAATCGTTCGACATCATACAAAGGTGTCAAACAAGCCAGCACTTCGATGTCACAGCCGTTACAACTGGAGGCATCGTAATGAACCAGCCAAGGAGACTTCGGCAAGTAAGACATTCATTTCACCTCAATCGCGTAAGATAATAATGATTTGATTCTCGACATTAGTCCATTGACAGTTACTTGAGCGCTAAGACAGCGATGTTGCCTACTCCCAGAATCAATGCTACAATCCAGGCGCTTCCCAGTGCGAACTGCCATTTCAGACGGGAGTTATTGTTATCGATAAAGATTTCCAGTAAATAAGTGACAACAGCAAACGCAGCCCCTATCGCCCAGTTGGTAGCAAAGAACAGGAAAACCATTCCCAACAGGAAGACATTTTCATACCAGTGGGCAATTTCTACATAAGCCAGTTCTTTACCGGAAAACTCGGTGATTACTCCGCGAACGATCTCCTGATGTGCATGGTGGGACATGGAGATATCAAACGGGGATTTGCGGAATTTAATAGTTAAGATGAAAAGGAATCCTAAGAAAATTCCCGGTAATGTGTAGATTAAAGGCTGATTATAGGTAAAAATGTCAACTACGTTGAAACTTTTGGTTACCATGTACATTCCGACGATTGTCAGAATAACCATGGGCTCATAAGCCATCATCTGCAGCATTTCCCTTTCAGCACCAATATAGGCGTAAGGAGAATAAGTGGAATAAGCTGCGATAATCAGGAATACACTTCCTAGAGTTAGAGCAAAGATTGCCAGAAGCAGATCTCCGCCGGAAAAGAAGATGCAACCTGTGATGATGACAAAGATGAGGAAGCAAAGAACATAGAACTTTTGATGTTTATTTACGACTATATTTTCTTTGGACATTAATTTAAAAACGTCATAGAACGGCTGAAGGAGAGGCGGACCGAAACGGCCTTGCATCCTCGCCGAAATTTTACGGTCCACCCCCGCTATTAAACCACCAATGATCGGGGCCAGAACGATATAGAGAACTACAGCGATCCAAGAATTCATTCCGCTCATTACATTCCCACTCCAATCATGATAAGAATTAGAATAATACTGGAGACGACACCGAGTTTAAATAGTTTGTCCTCGCCAAAAATACTGGCCAGATAGAAACTTCTCATACTAAGATCTCGGGTAAGACCAAGGGAACCGTAAAATTTCTCTTTTTCACTCAAATTAGTACCGGCCAGATACTGGGGTTTATAATTCAAATTTTCGTAGCTTAAGAGACGTAACGGCAGAACAAGAACCAAAGCCATCATGATAAGCAGAATCGCAACATTGCTTTGATCAAGCATATATGCATGACCATAGATCGAAGCGATAAAAGGTTCCAAAGAATATTTAGAAATCAGCGGGAAGAGAAGACATACACCCACTGTCATGATTGCCAAACAAGTTAAGGTAAACGATTGAGAACCTGGAACGTGCGGATGGAAGTCTGCAGGTTTTTCTTTGATCATGATGAGTTTACCCAACCATTTGGTCCAGAAGAATAAGGTTGCAGCACTACCGAAGGCAACGAAAACGGTAAGAATCGGATTGGCGGCGACCAGTCCTTCAAGGGCAGCCCACTTACTGATGAGCATACCGAAAGGAGCCAGGAACATTCCAGCGATACCAATAACCATTCCGACTGCAACTTTAGGCATCTTTACAATAAGACCATCCATAGATTCAATAACACGGTCTCCGAGGTTATGTTCAACAGTACCCACGGAAAGGAAGAGAAGGGATTTAGCGATAGCATGGAAGATAACCAGCATAATGGCAGCCCATACCAATTCGTAAGTTCCAATTCCGGCACAGACTACGATTAAGCCAAGGTTGGCGATCGTTGAATAAGCAAGTACTCTCTTCGCATCCGTCTGGGAAATAGCCATAAAAGATGTAAGAACGAAAGTGACAGCTCCGACCATAGCAACAAATAAACCTACTGTAGCTCCGCCTTGAACAAACGCAAATATTGGAGAAAGTCTGATAATCAGATAAACACCGGCTTTAACCATTGTACTGGAATGAAGCAGTGCGGAAACGGGTGTCGGAGCAACCATTGCTCCTAAAAGCCAAGAACAAAACGGCATCTGAGCTGATTTGGTGATGCCGGCAAATGCAAGTAAAGCTGCAGGCAATAAAACAACAGCTGAAGCTAAACCGGAAAGTTGATTCAGTTCAACTGTATGTGCATTCATAAAAAGAAGTATGATAGCGGCAGAAAAACCCAGACCACCGAAAAGATTCATTTTCAAAGCTTGGAATGCATTCTTAGTCGCAATTTCATCACGACTGTAACCGATCAGGAAGAACGAACAGAATGTTGTGATTTCCCAGCAGAACAATAACCACATCAGGTTGTTGGCAAAGACAACTCCATACATAGCGCCTAAAAATACATATACAATAAAGAAGAAGAATGGCGTCCTATTCTTCATATCATGGTGATGATGGTGATACTCTTCCATATATCCCAGTGAAAATAAAGCTATGAGACTTCCAACAATACCGATAATCAATGTCATAATAAGAGATAAATTGTCCACAAATAAGTTGTTTGCAACGTGAATTTCTTCGCCATATGTTTGCTCAAACCAGATTGTCATCGCAGCCCCGATTAGCATCAAAAGCGCAGCTAAAAACTGTTTATGCTTAATGGAAATAATAATAATTGTTGCGGCAAGAACAAGTTCAATAGCAAATATACCCACGTTCAGAGCCTCAGTGCCAAACTCGAAGAATACGGCACCTGTATTAAAATAAGTAGCTGTTAAGTATATTGATGCTGCTGTCAAAATTGCGGTTGAAGCCACGACAATAAATTTCCTTATGGCTAGCTGCGGCAGGATGAGCAAGAGAAGCGCTACAATAACAGGATATACAATTAAAAATAGCACAGTGTTCATGTTGGCATCCTCTTTCCCCTCAAGTATTTAGCATTAATCAAAATTAGAAACCAAATTCGTGAAACCATAGACGAATCAATAAATGACCTTAGTGACCCAACTCCTCCTTCCTTCCTACAGTATTATACCCCCCTTTCAATTCTAATATTTGTTAAATGAGAATGTACTAAAAAGAACAGGTTTCAATTCATGTTTATTATAAAGATAAACTTCTATAATAGCAACAAATATGTACAAAGTTTTCACAATTTAATCTGTTGTTGTCATTATACACGTCCAATGTATAAGAATTTTCAAACTATTCTTACAATTGTTATTTTAAAAGGTTGTTGTTTACTCTGACATATTTGCGTATTAAAACAATAAATAAAAAAAATAGAATAATATTAAAATAACTATACTCAGTTATTTAATATTATTCTTAATTTAGTAAATATTAATAAATTTTTTACAATTTATTTAATGCTTTTGCAATATTCTCGACAGCTTTCTCTATATTTTCTAAAGAATTGGCATAGGATATTCTCAAATAGCCTTCCCCATAGGCACCGAAGGAACTTCCTCCAAGGGTAGCAACCCCTGCTTCATGCAGTAAGTAGTCGGCAATCTCACTGCTGGTTTTGCCGAAAGCTTTGATATTGGGAAAAACATAGAATGCGCCTTTTGGTTTTAAACATTTCACACCTGGTATCGTATTAAGTCCTTCCACGATATGGTCCCTGCGGGTCTTAAATTGTTCTACCCTGTTCCGCACTTCATCTTGAGGCCCCGTCAAAGCTTCAATACATGCCATCTGGGTAAAGCCTGCTAAACAGGAAGTACTATTGATGACTAATTTTGTAATATGCTCAGCCACATTCTTCGGCATAACACCATAGCCCGCACGCCAGCCTGTCATTGCATAAGTTTTGGAAAAGCCGTTTAAAATGATGGTCTTTTCCCGCATTCCGGGAAGAGAGGTAATTGAAAAAGCTTTTCCTTCATAAACAATATTTTCATAGATCTCATCCGATAAAATAACGATATTGCGATCACCTATGATCTTAGCCATTTCCTCCAGATCTTCTTTCGTCAGCATTCCGCCGGTAGGATTTTGCGGAGAGTTGATAATGATTAATTTGGTCCTATTGTTAATAAGAGATTTTAGTTCCTGAATATCCATCCGAAACTCGTTCTCTTCACGCAGGGGAATAGGAACCGGTATACCGCCTGAAAATTGAATGACAGATTCATAAATTGGAAATCCGGGATTAGGATAAATAACTTCATCTCCAGGATCGACTACGGCGAGAATCGAATAGAACATAATCGGTTTACCGCCAGCAGTCATGACAACTTCATCCGGATCAACGGTATAACCCCTCGTCCTGCCGATGTAATCGGCGATAACCTGTCTTGCTTCGATCAATCCCGGTGATGGTGTATATTTCGTCATGCCTGCAAACATGGCTTCTGTCCCTTTTTGAATAACATTGGGAAGAGTCGGAAAATCCGGCTCTCCAATCTCTAAATGGATAATTTCTTTTCCTTGTGCTTCCAGGGCTTTCGCCTTAGCCAACATTTGAAAAGCGGTCTCGCTGCCGAGTTGGCTCATGCGTTCTGCTAAAAAACTGTTCATGTTATCTCTCCACCTCAGTAATAAAATATTTGTCTAAATTTTACATGATTGCTGCTCAAAAAGCCAAGCATGGATCAAATTTAGCGTTATACAAACTATTCTAATATTATATCTAAGTAATTACTTTTTCAAGTAATGGTCTTTAAATAGAAAAAACAAAAATCCCGTAAATAACGGGATTTCTATCCTTACTTCGTCATCTATTCCTGCTGAGCCTTTAACTGAGCTACTAACGAATCGGAAATTCTGGCGGGTACTTCTTCATATCCGATAAATTTGGTTGTAAATGTTCCTCTCCCTTGGGTCATTGCTTTTAAATCAATGGAATATCTCATCATTTCCGACTGGGGAACCTGCGCTTTAATAACCTGAAATTTTCCTTCCAGCTCCATCCCCAGTACCCTGCCGCGCTTGGTGTTCAGGTCACCGATGACATCGCCCATAAAAGCATCCGGTACTTTCACTTCAGCTTCTACAATAGGTTCCATAAGGACGGTATTGGCCATTTCAGCGCCCTTTTTGAAGGCCTGGGTTGCCGCAAGTTTAAAGGCCATTTCAGAAGAGTCTACGCTATGGTAAGATCCGTCATATAAGGTGAATTTGACATTGGTCATAGGATAACCCGCGAGATAGCCTTCCTGTATGATCTCACGCAAACCCTTCTCCACAGCCGGGAAAAAGTTTTTCGGTACCGAACCGCCAAAAACTTCCTCGGTAAATTCGAAATCCTTTTCAGGGTTTGGCTGCATTTTAATCCAGACATGACCATATTGTCCGTGCCCGCCGCTTTGTTTCTTATGCTTGCCTTCGACCTGAACCATTTTCTTGATCGTTTCTCTGTAAGGTACTCTGGGAGTTTCAGTTTCAACCGCAACACCAAATTTTCTGGTTAATTTTTCGCCAACGATATCCAACTGCATTTCGCCCAAACCGCTTAAAATCGTTTGTTTGGTTTCCGTATTCTTGCGTATACTGATCGTCGGATCTTCATCCACCAAACGGGCCAGAGCTGAACCTAGTTTGTCCTCGTCACCTTTACTCTTCGGACGGACAGAAAGCGGCAAACACGGTGTCGGGAATGTAATTCCTTCCAGGATAACGGGTTTGTCCTTCGTACAGAACGTGTCTCCGGTTTTAGTCTCCTGCAGTTTGGCAACAACAGCAATATCACCGGGTTGAACGTTAAGGGTATTCTCCTGATTTTTTCCCTTCAGAAAGAAAAGCTGTCCCATTTTTTCTTCAACTTCACGCGTAGAATTATAGGCCATCGTATCGCTGGCAAAGGTCCCGCCGTAAACTCTAAAGAAAGTCATCTTGCCGAGATACGGATCAGCCAGGGTTTTAAATACTAAGGCTGATTTTTTTTCTGCCGGGGCAGGTGCCGGGACATTATCAGCTATAAATTGAATCAGTTCCTTAACCCCTAGGTTCTTTTCCATAGAACCGAAGAGAATAGGAACGATCATATTTTGGGCAACAGCTTTTTGGGTAATCAGTTTTAATTCTTCATCGTTTAAAGTTTCGCCATCTAGATATTTCATGAGAACTTCATCATCGGCTTCAGCTGCAGCTTCGGCCAAAGCTTCTTTGAGTATGTCTATATCATCTTTATATTTGTCAGGAATATTGCTCTGGAAAATATCAATTACACCTTCAAAAGCCGCTTCTTTCCCGACCGGAATCTGCATCTGCACAAACCTGGCATTGGGAAAAGCAGTTTTTAACTGGTCAACAACCCTTTCTGCGTTAGAATTTTCCCTGTCTAATTTGTTAATAAAACAAATTCGCGGAAGTTGTTTTTCATCCATGAGATCCCAGATAATTTCCGCCTGTACTTCTACGCCGCCTACGCCGCACAGCACCAAAATACCGCTTTCAACCACACGCAGAGCGCTGATGACTTCACCTATGAAATCCGAATAACCGGGTGTATCCAAAATGTTAACTTTTACTCCCTCGTGCTCAATGGGAATGAGAGAAGTGCTGATCGAAATATGTCTTTGTATTTCTTCCTGAAGATAATCAGAGACTGTATTTCCATCATTTACTTTGCCAATCCGGCTGACCGCTCCCGCATTAAAAAGAAGTGTCTCAGCCAGCGAAGTTTTACCTGATCCCCCGTGCCCTACAAAACAAATGTTGCGAATATTCTTGGTGTCATAACTTTTCAAAAATATCTCCCCTTTGTTTTATTAATAAAAAAATTTACACAATCTTTATATTATTCTAACAATACTTAATTCTCTGTCTGTTTGTCAAATCCTTTTAAAAAAAATAACTCTATAAGAAACTTAGAGCATGAGCTTATTTCCCAGTGCATAAGTTGTAAAAGAACTCAAGCTTTTCCACTTAAGTACCAGGAGGTAACTCATGCGTTCTAACAACCTGATCTATGGTGCCGTTATTCTTTTTACCGCCAACCTCATCAATCGTATCCTGGGCTTTGGTTATCAGTATTTAATTATGCACTATATCGGCAGTGAATCTTTCGGGCTGTACTATATGGTATTTCCCGTATATATGACTGCCTTGGTCTTAACGACTGCAGGAATTCCCCTGGCAATCTCGAAAATGGTATCGGAAAAGGTCTCAGTGGGTTCTTATGGCGATGTGCAAAAGATATTCAGAATTGCTTTGTTGATTTTATTTGTAAGCGGGTTATTCGTTTCCGTTATTTTATATATTTTTTCTCCTGTTATCGTAGGGCTTTTTTTACCGGATAAACGTGTCTTCGCGGTATTCCGCATCTGTATTCCAGCAATTTTTATCGTATCAGTTTCCTCAGGATTTCGGGGCTATTTTCAAGGTTTGCAGAACATGATTCCCTCTGCCTTAAGCCAGGTCTGTGAGCAAATTATCCGTGTTGCCGTAGGATTTACCCTATCCCTCAAATTACTGCCGCAGGGTGTGGAATGGGCTGCGGCAGGTCTGGCTGCAGGAATGCTTTGCGGAGAAGCCGCCGGTTTCAGCGTCATTTTACTCCAGTATCTCTTAAAAAGGAGTGAAAGAAATAATATAAGGCATTTCAGTCATGAAAGCGCCAAATCAATTATTTGGAATCTCGTTACGATTTCCCTGCCGGTTACAGGCGGTCGTCTCATGTCCACGGGTTTATCCGCCCTTGATGCTGTGATCATCCCTAAGCAGCTCCAGGCTGCCGGTTATTCGGCAAGAAGCGCAGCCTCTCTTTTTGGCCAGCTTGGAGGAACAGCTTTGACCCTCCTTACCTTCCCAAGTGTTTTTACATTTGCCTTGGCAACCTCCCTAGTCCCAGCTATCTCAGAAGCTATCGGGAGAAAAGATTACCAATTAGCACAAAAACGTTGCTCGGATGCGATTCGCTATACGATTATACTTGGGCTTCCCTGTGTCATCACCTTGTACTATTATGCCCAACCCCTGACCCAAATATTTAAAAGCGGGGAAGTTGCGAATGTCTTAAAAGTTCTTGCCATCGGCGGTATTTTTGCCTATCTTCAGCAGACCACAACCGGGATTTTACAAGGACTCGGGAAGACCTTTCTTCCTTTGTTTCATTCCATTATCAGCACCCTATTCCGTTTACCGCTTCTTTATTATTTAACCGGTGTCCCTGTGCTCGGTTTACTCGGCAGTTCATTTGCTTATGTCTTTGGATTTGTATGTTTAGCCATACTCAACCTCTTAGCGGTCAAGCGCAATCTGAAAATGAAATTTGATCTGAGGTCCATTCTGCTGCAGCCGGGTTCGGCCGGATTGGGAATGATCTTAATCCTAAATATATTTCTGCGGTTTACCCATCACACGGCAATAACGAATTTCACATCAATGATTTTAGGCCTGACATTTTACGTGGCAATCCTTCTATTAAACGGCGGAATAAACACGAAGGAGATCGGTAAAATTCCGCTATTGAATCGAATTTTCCATTGAAAGCAGATTCAAAGCTAAACTAGCTGATTTGAGTTTTACCTGAACCACTTTCGCATTCTTTCTCCATAATGCCAATACGTCAAAATCAATAAAAATCCAGTAATTAAAAGGAGAAAAATCTTATAGATAAAATATACTTTTACTACTGATAAGATAAAAATCAAGCAGGCCAATAAAGCCGGAAAAAGAAATACCTTTTTTAAATTTATTCTTTCCCCTTTTTTACTGCCGGAAAAAAAAAGAATCACAAATATACCGAAGTAAAATACAAAAATCAGGCCCATTCTCCTCACCGTTAGGATAGATCCGTATCCTTTAACCTTTCCATTTTGTTGTAGTCTGTTAAATCACCATGCAAGGGTGTAATCGAAACAAAACCTTGCTGGATAGCTTTTAAATCAGTATCTTCCTCGTCACCGTAGACCGGAGTCCCGCTGATCCAAAAATATTCTTTGCCAAAGGGGGCTTTCCTGCTCTCAAAGGTATTGTCATAAACGGATTTGCCTAATTTGGTAAATCTTACACCTTTCCAACAGTCCTTATCGATTCCCGGAATATTGATATTCAATAAGCCATCCCTGTTATTCAAAAAATCAGGATGCCTTTCAATTAGATTCTTAATAAAATATGCACTGGGCATATAATTTTGATATTCATAACTCGCCAACGAAACTGCCAAGGATGGGATGCCTAACAGGACCCCTTCCATAGCAGCCGCTACTGTACCGGAATAAAATATATCTGTACCAACATTAGGTCCGTCATTAATCCCCGAAATGATAAGGTCCGGTTTATAGTGAAGGATTTCCCCCTGAACGGCTAACTTGACGCAATCCGTTGGGGTACCGTTTACAGCCAGCCCGGTATCATTTCCAGGCAGATCATGATTGGTAACAAATAAAGGTTTATATATTGTTATCGATCGCCCGGCAGCCGATCTTTGGCCTTCAGGGGCAACAATGGCTATTTCATGCTGCCGGTCTATCGATAAAACATGATAGAGTGCTGTAATTCCCGGCGCAAAAAAACCATCGTCATTGGTAAGCATAATTCTCATAATAAAGAGAAACCCTCCGTCATTCCATTTAGTACACAGAAGTAACCTTTGCATTCAGAAAATCTATTTGACAGATTCCGGATGATTCACTTTATTATCCATCCTTGACATTCTCAGCTATTTCTTCCCATGATTATTGAAAAAGCTTCTGCCCGTGTTGCCGCATTGGTTTGGAAGATACCTCTGACTGCGGAAGTTACCGTACGGGAACCGGGTTTCTTAATTCCCCTGATAGTCATACACATATGTTCTGCTTCGACCACCACAAGTACACCACGAGGATCCAAATTGTTTTTTATGGTATCGGCAATCTGACTCGTTAATCGCTCCTGAAGCTGAGGTCTTCTGGCGAAGTCTTCAATTACCCTCGCCAATTTTGACAGCCCGGTTACTTTGCCATGACTCGGAATATACGCCACATGCGCTTGCCCGACAAAGGGAAGAAGATGATGTTCACACATAGAGTAAATCGGAATTTCCTTGACGATTACCATTTCTTCATGATTCTCAGAAAATTGAATAGAAAGGTTCTTGCCGGGGTCCTCATTCATACCCGCAAAAGCCTCCTGATAAAACCTGGCCACCCTTTTCGGAGTATCCCGAAGCCCTTCCCTTTCCGGATCTTCACCTATTGCCTCTAATATACTCCTTACAGCCTTCTCAATTTTGTCCAAATCTATTGACATATGTCCACCTCCGATGAAAGAAACAATATTTCAAAAAGAGCAAAAGTCTTTTAAATCATATTTTATCATATTTTTATATTATTAACTAATTTTTCTGATTTTTCGTTCCCGTGTCTGCAAGAGAATTAAGAAAGCGTTGTAATACGCATTCACAACGCTTTCTTATTCTTCATTTATTCCTAAAGATTTATCGAACAAGCCCCAACGATCTGTTAAAACAATCTACAGCCAACGGATATTTGGAAAGCTGTTCATATACATTGCCAAGCATTGCCCAGGCATCTGAATTGTTCTTATCTTTTGAAGTAAGGTTCTCAAGGGTATTTTTGGCTTCTTCCCAAAGTCCTTTTTCCGACTGGCAGGTTCCCAAATTAAATAAGACGATATTATCATCCGGAGATATTTTTATAGCTTCCTGGTAATATTCAATCGCCTTACGTGAACGTCCTAATTGATAACAAATAAAGCCAAGGTTGTTTAGAAGAAATGGATCATTGCAGTTAATGGTATATGCCTTTTTTAAAAGCTTATAAGCTTGTTCATCTCTGTCCAGCTTATGATAAATACTTGCAAGGTTGCATAATGCTTCGTAATTATCCGGCTGATTTTTTAATACAATTGAAAGAAGTTTTTTCGCTTTTTTTAATTGCCCTGTTTTGGCATAACAGTAGGCTAAACGATTGGATAAGTGAAGTTCTCCGTTAAATCTGATCGCTTTTCTGAAACACTCGCATGCCCCTTCAATTTGTTCAAGGTGGAGCAGCATTTCTGCTTTCATTTCCCAGTAGTCGGGATTAAACGGGTTTAATTTGCAGCACCCGCAGAAACAGTTTAATGCTTCACCATATTCTCCGTGAAAGAGATAAATACTTCCCAGCCGGTAAATAGTCTCAGCATCCCCCGGTGAGGACCTTAGGGATTTATTCAGGGAATCTACCGCATCTTCCCATTGGCCCAGTTCAAGATAACAATTTGCTTTTAAATTCCAGCAGCCGCTGTGATTGGGCTTCAACTCTACGGAAAGATCTAAATAGGATATCGCTTCGTCAACCGCTCCAAGTCCATAAAAACAGCGTGCAAGAAGGTAATATATCTGAGCCAGCGTTTCCGAATTGTGGCTGTATTTTAACGCTTCCATGAGATAATCCTGAGTTTCCTGAAAAACATTATAGTTAATCAACTTCTCCGTTTCTGCCAGAAGCAAATCATGGGGGAGAGCCTGTTTATCTAAAATGCATAGCAAATTTTCAATCACTTTTTTTTCCTCTCCCTGATTAAGCCACCAATTAAGTTGAAATCTTCTAAATAAAGTAATTTTATCCCGGTTCATTACTTTATTTTGCAGGGTGATAATGAAAAGATTAATCATGCTTTTTAAACACTCCTTATATCAAACTTTCCCGATACCGTTTCGATATAAAGGATATTCTTTTGAATTCCATAAATTTCCTTCCATTTTCTCCTTAAACTTGTCATCAAATATTCCTGTTAAAAGATAATTTTCAAAAGAGTTTATTTTTTTTCGTTTTTTATCTTCAAAAATATGTATAATAAAAGAAACCATTTATTGTTTTAAAGAGGTTATTGTTTTTATGAGAGTCAAAAGACCGCTCACTTTTTTTATGATTTTTCTGTGTATAACAATATTATCAGGATGTAATATAAAACTCCCTTTTTTAAAAGAAAAAAAACCGGAAGTTATCTCCAATTTGTCGGCAAATTCAATCCTTACGGACAGCTATGAAATCCGTTCTCAGACAATCCAAATTATTAATAACGCCCAAAGAGCTGTTTTTGTCCAACTATCGGCTTTAGATGATGCAGAAATTATTAACTTACTTGTAGAAAAATCTCGGAGCGGAGTGAAAGTCCATATCCTCCTTGACCAGTGGCAGAGAGAAAATTCTGAAACAGTTAAAAATCTCAAAAACCAGAATGTATCCATACAATATTACCCTGCCCAAAAAGGTCAGTACCAAAGAGTCCGTTATCTTGTAGCAGATTATCAGTTGGCTGTCTTTTACGGCAACGACTGGACAGCCAAAGGTTTTGCCAGTCATACTTTAGCAATTAAACTCACGGGCAATGCCGCCTGGATAATGGCTAAATCGTTTGATAAGGATTGGTCCTACACTACAACTCTCTCACTCGGGCTTCCGGAAAATATGAATCTTCCGAAAGATAACATCATCTTTACGCAAAATTCGGGTGTAAAACCCCAGCTTTTGAAACAAATTAATTCCTCCGACAAAGAAATAATCGCTGAAGTGGAACAAATCAGTGACCCTGAATCCGTAGATGCTTTGGTAGCCGCCAAAAAACGAGGTTGTATTGTTAAGCTTATTGTAAGCCCTTCCTGTGCTACAGTCACACCGAATACTATTAAGAAGTTTAAAGATACCGGAATTGAAGTCCGTTATTTTAATAGTCCGAATAAACTTCCCATAGGCTTTAACCTTAGCATTTTTGATAATAAATCTATTATTATGACCAGTTCTTCCTGGACATATTACGCGTTTGTTATCAATCATGAGGGAGCCCTTGTCATTCCCTCCCCCACTGCTTCGGACAGTTTGAGTAACACATTGAATCAGGAATGGTTAAACGCAACATTACCCTAATCGTCCCGTCTCATAAAAATTATTATTAAAATAACAAAAAGGCAGGGTTAACCCCTGCCTTTACCGCTTTGCCGTTTAGACAACTGGTTTTCTGACCCTGCTCCAGCAAGGTGGGAACCTAGTCGACTATTTCCGTCTTCTTTTCGCAAAAGCCTGACGTACCCAAATCGCTACATCGGTACCCGTTTAAAAAATAGGATCAAAACCAAGAAAGTCTTTGCAAACAAAGCAGAATTATCATTATTATATCATCATCTCATCTAATATTCCTCAAGAAACGAATGGAAATACTCAGTTTATTTATGTAATTTGTCTTCAACTTCCGCCAATCTATCCAAAATAACGGAAATAGTCATTTCTTCTGTCCTGATTCGTTGTCTAAGCTGCTCAATCACACCGGACATATTTTTTATTTGGGAAAAAAGTTGATTTATCATTGTCTCTTCATCATCGACAGAATCCAAATTTTTTATTATTCCTTGATCCTTCGAAGAAACTGCCTTATTTGCGAGAAACTTAAATTTACCGTACCTCGTATTTCTTCCCTGGTTCATTAGGATAATTCCGTCTTTTTCGAGGATTTGAAGCGCTTTTTTCAAGGTAATGCTCGCTACTCCTGTTTCACGTTGTATCTCAGAGTAAGCAATCTCAAATTCCGAATCATCATACTTCTTTGAGATTTTATCAAAATAATCCACAAATTTTTTGTATGTCTTATCTTTCAATTTCAAATTTATTCATCCCCAATTATATAAAATATCTATATTTCTTGTATTATAACATAAGAAAATGTTTTTTTCGCTAATGGAAAACTAATTTAATAAATATTTATAAATTAATTTTATTATTCTAGAATCTTATTTAACAATTTAATAAATACTGAAATGTTTTATTTGCCGCCAGATAATTTTGTGATGACTTCTTCATTTAATTGAAAGGTATGCTCTGCCGAAGGAAAAACAGAACCTTTAACTTCTTCACAATATTTTCTTACAGCATCTTCCGTTTTTGGTCCGAGTTGTTCATATTGTTTTACAAACTTTGGAACAAACCTCTGGAATAATCCCAGAAGATCATGATAGACCAGCACCTGCCCACTGCATTGGCTGCCTGCGCCGATTCCAATCGTAGGAATATTGACCTCTTGGGTAATCATCCGGGAAAGCGCAGCCGGAATAGCTTCCAATATAATCATAATAGCGCCCGCCTTTTGAACTGCACGGGCATCCTGCAGAAGTCTTGAAGCACTTTCCATGTCTTTCCCCTGTACTTTAAACCCTCCGAGCTGTACTGCCGTTTGTGGTGTCAGACCAATATGCCCTACTACTGGGATACCGCTTGTTGTCAGGAAGTAAATGATTTCAGCGTAATCCGTTCCCCCTTCGAGTTTAACGGCATCAGCCCCACCCTCTTTCACTAATCTTCCAGCATTGTTCAAGGCATCATGCGGAGTAGCATAGCTCAAATATGGCAGATCCGCCACGATAAATGTATTAGGCGCGCCCCTGCGGGCGGCTTTGGTATGATGAAGCATTTCTTCCATGGTAACAGGAACGGTTGAGTCATACCCCAATACAACCATTCCCAATGAATCTCCCACAAGAATGGTATCTATTCCGGCTCTTTCCAAAATACTGGCAGAAGGAAAATCATATGCTGTGAGCATGGTGATTTTTTCTCCTTTTTCAGCCATTTTTTTTAACTCTGGTATTGTCTTCTTCATTAGAACATTACCCCCAAATCTTTTTGAAGTTTTTGGTTGACAATAAATATGACCCGCGGAAGGTATATCCCTGTCCGGTCAAGCATAATTTGTACTATATCAAAGATGGCAAATCACCTGGAAGGAGGGACAAAACAAATGGGAAAATCTTTTAAAATTTTTCAAGTCTGTAAAGGAATTTTAATTGCACTGTTGATTTCACTCGTATTTACAATATTACTCAGTATCGTCTATTACTTTACCTTAATACAAGAATCGTTGATCCATTCTCTGGTTATTTCCGGGCTTAGTATATTGTTCGCAAGCTTTTATGTATCTTACCAAGCCGGTTCCAAGGGGCTTATATATGGATTAAGCATAGGATTCGGTTTTTTCCTATTATCAATTGTTATTTATTTTATCTTCTATAAGGGCAATCCATCTGCTATCATACTGGCAGAAAAAGCGGTTGTTAGTTTGATAGCAGGGGCGCTGGGCGGTACAGTCGGCGTTGTAATAAAAAGATAAAATCTTTTAAGCAAGTCCCTAGACTTGCTTATTCATCATCGACAGAAGGTGAAGACCCATCTTCCGCCGGCCGATTCGATACAGGTCTTGATCTATTTTTCTGGTAAAGGAACAGCATAAAACCTAAGGCAATCAGAATTGAAACAGTGCTGCTCCATTGAGCGGCAGACCAACCGAATAGGAAGCGCGGGCTATCGCCCCGTAAATATTCCAGGAAGAGCCGGCTGCAATTATACAAGACTGCATAGAAAAGAAAAGTATAACCCGGTATCCATTGTCGTAATCTTAAAACAAGAAGGATGGCGAAAATCACGACATCAATTTGCCCTTCCCAGACTTCTGCAGGCCATAGTGGCTGATTGCCGAATGTTTGCCTGGCAATTGTTCCTTCTGGATATAAGATTCCGAAATTTCCGCCTGTTGGACCGCCAAAGGCATCCCCATTCAGCAAATTGGCATTTCTCCCGATACTCTGAGCAAGAATCAACCCCGGTGCACACAAGTCTGCTAACGGCCAAAACGGAATACGTTTTACTTTTAAATAGATGATACCAACGATCAAGGCCCCGACAATGCCGCCCTGGATGGATAACCCTCCATGCCATACTGCAACGATCTCTTCAGGATATTGTCTGTAATACTGCCAATCAAAGAAAAAAACCTGCCAAAACCGGGCCCCTGCCAATCCCCCAAGCAAAAGGAAAGGCGACAGATCAAGAATATCTGCGATATATTCTTCTTTTCTTTCTACTTTTGCAAAATACACCGTAACACCAACTCCAAGCACAAAAGCCAGTGCCACCATAGTTCCATAAGCTCTGATGGGAAAGTTTCCTATAAAGAACCAATATTGATACATCATGTCCTCCTGATTAAGTCATTAACTCCCGTGTGAAAAGCAACCGTTCACCAGCCAATAGTTGCAGTTTAGAAATTTTTCCTGACAATTCTCTTACTGCTCCTTATACTGACATATGTATACTCCTCTACCCTTTTCCACCTAGGCCAATGGCCTTGACCCCATTCCTAATGGGGTTTTTTCTTTTTACTGATACGCTATCCAGCTAAGAATAATTCGGTCGCCTTGATTCAGTTCAGTAGTGAATTCCGCCTTTTTACCGTTGACAAGCATTTCGAGTCTTCTCCCTAGGGCCATCTCCTCCGCGATATTTAGAAATGGAAAAAGTTCAGATAGAATAGGTTTTCGTATAAATCCTTCTACTCTTAACTCCATTTCATCTAGGACCAAATCGTTATCGGTTAGTTCTTTTCCTTTGAAAAGAACTAACTTCCCCTGCGGCGGAAAGCAAAATTCTTTTCCATTTACGTTAAAGCACATCGGCTCCGGCTGCAGTGCAAGGTCTTTGATCCTTTTTTCTTTTTCCAAAAGTTGAACCCTGTCTCCATTGCGCAAAATACAATTTTCTCTTGCTACTTGGCCGTTAACCTCCACTTCTATATCCGGAGCCAGTTCCATCATCTCCCTATTGACGGAGATGATTTTATTTTGAAGTTTATCCAAATGACATCCTTTAAATTTTAAAAGGTCCGAAAGTGTTTCAATTTCCTGAATACGAATCTTACATCCGTCTTTTAACCAAACATCGGCCTGAACAATTTCCCCATCCATCAAAATGTGGGGATTTATGTCCTCTTCCTCCCCGTTCCAAATTAATTTCTTTTTCGGAGGTATTGAAATTTCATCCTGAATCCTTGCTTTGGCATCCTGACCTGAAGTGCCGGGCATAAACGTGACGCAATCATCCGGATTCAAACGCTGCTCTAATTTGGCCGGTAATCCGTTGATCAAGACCTGCGCCGGGTTTCCAAGCTCACCCCGAATTGTTTTGACTTTACCGTTTAATTCATAGATTAATGCCGCACCGGGCCTTCCTAAAAAAGACCTGGGCTGGACCCCGGCCGCAAGAAGCGCTTCCGCCACCGTTGCCAATTGCAGTTCAAAAAGCGGTATGGTCCTATTATTGACAGTTACAGAATAGTAATGCAGCCCTTTTCCATCTAAGGAGGCCATTCCAATACCGATAGGGGTAACGACATCAGCTCCTGTCATCATGTCTTCCTCACCCCAAATATGGGGAAGCCTTTCCCTGACTTGAATCCCAATTCTATTTCGCGGCAGCCCGGTCTTTTCCGATAAAAGGTCTCCTAACAAAGGGGTTAAACTTCCACCTCCGACTAAAATGACAGCCTGCGGTTTATCTTTGTTTAAATATAAGATTTCCCGGGTGATTTTTTCTGCCATTTTTTGGACTGTGGGCTGAATAATTTCCATTACCTCTTGCTTAGGAACAGTCGTTTTTTCACCAAAGAAATTAATAATTTCTACTTGGTCGCTGTATTTTAAATTCCGCTTGATTTTTTCGCCTTCTTGGAAATCCAGCAAATAATGAGAACAAATACTTTCAGTTACTTCATCACCGGCCATAGGCACCATCCCGTACGCAAAGAAGGACCCTTCTTTAGTTAGTGCAATATCGGCTGTCCCCGCGCCAATATCCACCAGTGCGAGGTTCATCCTTCTCATATCAGGGGGTATTGCCGCTTGTCCGGCAGCAATAGGCTCTAAAGTCAAATTGGTCATTTCCAATTCCGCCCTGGCTAAAACAGCAGACAGTCCATCAACAACCGTCCTTGGCAGAAAAGTGGCTATCACGGTGATTTCAGCCTTTTTGCCCCGCTGGCCAATTAATGAAGAGATTGGCTGATCTTCCAGAAAATATTGAATGGTATTGTAACCGACGCAATAAAACAAGCTGCTGTCCACTTCGGCAGAGCCAATTTTTTTCATCGCCTTTTGAACCGCTTCCATCTCCAAAGACAGGACTTCTTCCTTTTCCCAATGAATGGGAACCGGCTCTTCCCGTGAAGCCTTTGCGGAAGCGGTAGAAAGTGCCCGGCCTGCTGCAGCTACGGCAACCTTTTTATATTTTTCTCCCGTTTTTTCCTGGAGTTTGTTTTTAATATGCAAAACTGCCCGGGCTACTTCATCCACATCGTGAACTTGTCCATCATACATGGCCCTTTGGGTATGTTCGGTTCTTGAACTGGCAATAATTTGATACCCTTGTTCCTTCTTGTGCATGATCAGACCGATAACTACCCTTGTTCCAATATCTAAGGCGAAAATTTTTTCCATTTTTATCCACCCCGCTGGTAAAAGGTCTCTCTTAATCAAATTGCTAGTTCGTTTGCTAAATCGTAAAGTTTTTGGTCAAATGAATCTTTGGGTCCAAAGGCGATCTCTAAGGGTCTCTCGATTACCTGGTTATTAGAATACGAGATCATGACCTCAAATTTCCCTTCCATTAATACTTCTACCGCCTTACTGCCCATGGTAGCCCCCAGTAAGGCATCCATTGCCGATGGGGCCCCGCCTCTTTGAATGTGGCCTAAAATCGTAACACGGTTATCCAGACCTGACACCTCTTGTAATTCAGACGAAATATCCCAGATATTTCCTGCCCCTTCTGCAACAATGATAATGCTGTGATTCTTTCCCCGATGGTATCCCCGTAACAGTTTTTCACTAATTTCTTTAAGATCAAAAGAAATTTCCGGAATCAGAATGGACTCTGCTCCAATCGCCAAACCCGCTCGTAAAGCAATGTCTCCGCAATTTCTGCCCATCACTTCAACCAAGAAAGTACGTTCATGGGAAGTAGCCGTATCTCTCAATTTGCTGACGGCATCTACAACGGTGTTCACTGCAGTATCAAAACCGATTGTCAAATCTGTTCCAACAATATCATTATCAATCGTCCCGGGAAGCCCAATCACGTTGATTCCCAGTTTTGAAAGGGTCTGCGCCCCTCGGTAAGATCCGTCCCCACCGATAACTACCAGCGCATCGATTCCCTTATCCAATAACTGATGGGCAGCTTCTCTCTGACCCTCTTCAGTAAACATCTCGTCACATCTCGCAGTTTTTAAGATAGTCCCGCCTCTATGTACGATATCTGCAACCGACCCAAGCTTCATTTCACGCAATTCTCCACGGATCAGACCGTTATACCCATGAAAGACGCCGTAAACTTTTAAACCATGAAAGATGCCCTTTCTGACAACGGCCCTTATTGCCGCATTCATCCCCGGTGCATCCCCGCCGCTGGTTAATACTGCAATTTTTTGAACAGGCTTCATTCTTCTTCACTCCTATCGAGGAAATTCCCTAATTTCGTGAGAAAAAACTACCGATTGGCTGAATGAATATTAAAATTGATACCGAGTTGATTATACAATCTTTGATATAAGGTTTCAAATGTCTCCTTCTCTCTCTCCTTTATTCCGAAACAGCCGTTTTTTAAGCCGTACAGGTTCCTCTGAAAGAAGACAGCAATCTCTTTATAGGAATAATCAAATATTTCATGAAGCAGAAGAAACACCATGTATCTGGCTTCAACGTTAGAGGGACTGTTAGAGCCATTGACTATTTTAGCCTGGTCCACTCCGTAATAACCGCTTACGAATGACAGAACAAGCTGAACATGGTCCTCCTTATTTCCCAAAGCGTATAAACTTGATGGATCCGTAGTTTTTTCCCGAGAATGACTCCGGTTTTCAATAAAATCGACCGCTTGTTTCATATTTGCAGCTTGAGAAAGCATAGCTGCAAACTCGCAAGCTACTTGGGTGGACGCAAGGTAATAAGCTGTAAAATTCTCCAGCTCTTCTGTTGTTGGATTCATGATCCGGAGAATTAAACCGCTGTGTAACCGGGAGGCAAATCGGGCACCTAAAAAATCCAGGTCAGGCGTATCACCTGCGCAGGTAATTACGATTTTTCCCTCTTGACTCAAGATTGCATCCAGGGTATGAAATAATTCCTCAACGGTTTTCTTCTTCCCTTTGAGGATGTGAATGTTATCCAATAAGAATAATTTGCAAGAACGGAATTTTTTGCGAAAAGCACTGAGACCATCATGCTGCGCAGCAAATGCGTAGTTTGTGCCAAATTTTCGGGCATCAATCAATACAATAGGATGAACGGCACCATCTGCCTTTTGGCATAAATAATTCAATAAAGCGGTTTTCCCCAATCCTTCATTTCCGGAAATTATTGTAACGGCAGGCGCTTGCCTAAAATCAAAACGGTCAACGAATTGAAAGGCAAGACGGTTATAATTGCTTATAAACAAGCTCAGGACCCCTTACGAATTAGAGTATCAGTGAGGAGCATTACCTACGGTTTTTTTTCGTTTTGGATTGAATATACGCGTATAGGATAAAAAGTATTAAAATAATAAGACCTGCTCCTAGAATTACATGAAAACTTTGAAAAAAAGGTTCAAGTCTCTGCCAATTTTCTCCTAACTTTTGCCCGGCCCAAATTAACAGAGCGCACCAAGGAAGAGACCCCAGAAAAGTATAAAGACTCATCTTAAACACGTTCATCCGGGCAATACCCGCAGGCAAGGAAATAAATGTACGGATAACAGGTAATAACCTGCCTAAGAAAACCGTAATTTCCCCGTATTTATCAAAATATGCCTCCGTTTTGCCTAACTTATATTCATTGATAAAAAAATATTTACCGTATTTAAGGATAACCGCCCTGCCCCCATATTTCCCTATAAAATACGCAAGTAAACCTCCGATAACATTAGCAAGGGCCGCAACAAGCGTGATCTCCCAAAAAAGAAATTCACCTGTATAAACAAGATATCCCGCAAACGGAAGAGTTACTTCACTTGGCAACGGTATACAGGCACTTTCCAAAACCATTGCTACGAAGACGCCGCTATATCCGAAATGGGTAATAAGATAAATAACGATGCTACCCAACTGACTGATCAGATGCTCCAATTTGAATACCTCCAACGATTAATTAACTCCTAAATTGATATGCATAATTCGTTCAGGAATTGCCTAAAATATCTAAGTAAAAAGAGAACAAGGGCCCAGAATTCTGTTTAAAATCCGAACCCTTGATGTTTTTGAAAAGAATCATTAATAAATTTCAAGGTATTTATCAATCTCCCATTGATGAACAGCGATTCTGAAACTATCATATTCTTTCATTTTAGCATCAACGAAGCGGTGATAAATATGCTCACCCAGGGCATCCCGGATCACCGAATCTTTGCCAAGTTCGGTTAAAGCTTCATTGAGGTCACCGGGAAGAGAATTGATTCCTAACTCTTTCCTTTGCTGATCATCCATAGCGAAAATATTCAAATCAACAGCAGGCGGTGGCGTCATTAGACGTTTGATCCCGTCCAAGCCAGCCTTAAGCTGAACAGCCAGCGCTAAATAAGGGTTGCAGGAAGGATCAGGGCTCCTTAGCTCGATCCGGGTAGAAGGACCTCTCTTCGCGGGAATACGGATTAGAGGACTGCGGTTTCTTCCCGACCAGGCAATGTAACATGGTGCCTCATATCCAGGTACGAGCCTTTTGTAAGAATTTACGGTAGGATTGGTAATGGCCGTAAAAGACTTCGCATGAACCATAAGGCCGGCAATATAATGATAAGCAACCTGGGAAAGACCCATAGATCCTTCCGGGTCATAAAATGCATTTTTCCCCTTCTGAAACAAGGACTGATTTACATGCATTCCCGAACCATTGATCCCAAAGATAGGTTTTGGCATAAACGTAGCGTGAAGTCCGTGTCTTTGGGCGATAGTTCTTACTACAAAACGGAAGGTAACCATTTTATCGGCCATTTCCAGGGCATCGGAATATTTAAAATCAATTTCATGCTGGCCAGGTGCAACTTCGTGATGGGAAGCTTCAATTTCAAATCCCATTTGTTCAAGGTTTAACACCATGTCCCTTCTGGCATTTTCCCCTAAATCTATGGGGGTTAAATCAAAATAACCAGCTTTATCATGCGTAATGGTAGTAGGTCTTCCTTCCGAATCCACATGGAAGAGGAAGAATTCGAGTTCCGGGCCGATAAATAATTTATAGTCTAATTCTGCTGCTTCAGCAATGACTTTTTTTAACGTGCTCCGGGGACAGCCGTCAAAGGGACTTCCATCAGGGTTATACACATCGCACATTAGTCTGGCTACTCCGCCTTCAGCGGGTCTCCAAGGAAAAATAACAAAGGTGTTGGGGTCCGGTTTTAAATACATATCGGATTCTTCAATACGGACAAAGCCTTCAATCGAAGAACCGTCAAACATCATCTCGCCGTTAAGGGCTTTCTCCAACTGTTCAATCGGAATAGCAATATTTTTTAGCACCCCGAAAATATCCGTAAATTGCAGGCGGATAAATTTTACGCCTTTTTCATAGGCTTCTTTTAGAACTTCATCATTGGTAACAGCCACTGATAGCTCTCCCTTCAAAAATATTACCTATCCATAATGGTTACATTCATTTACAAAAATTATACACCATTATTTAGAATTTTTGTCAATGTACTTTTGCAGTGTAGGATGAAGATATAATAATTTGGGGCTTTCTGCAACTGCCGAAAATTGATATATATCCTGTCGGCCAAAATTATGGGAAAAAAATAATTTTATGGTTGATTTTTCATCAACTGTCCTTAATTCTACTTTATCCGGGTACAACAAATAATTATAAATCCCATCTCTCCAATTAAGCTGGATATTGCCGGTCGCTATTTTTATCACGCCGAATTCTTCAACTTGTACGTCATTGATTTGGGAAAATCCTTGGTTGATATTTTCTGCTTCAACAGCCATCTGACCTGATATATATTTTAACTCAAGAATATGTTCAAGAATGAGTCTTGCAGGCAATGAGATATCCTCTAAAATACGGGCATAAGCCCTGATTTCCTTTTCCCATTGCCGTACCCGTTCAGCATAAATGGATTTGATGTCCTTAAGATTCAAAACTTCTTTCTGAATAACCTGAAAAATTCTCTCAAAACTCTCCAGAAGGATAAGATCTTCTTCTTTTAACAATAGAATCTCCTCCTTTAATCAGCTTAAGAATCATTTTAAACTATTCTCTCACTTTTTCCCAGTCCTTTTTTGGTTGTTTATGAAGTAAATTATGAGATCTACTGTAAATAATTTTTCTTCTTGTTTTTTCTGATGTGTTGAGATAAATTTTGAATTAGCAATTCAATTTCCAGTGTTTCATATTTCATGGCTTTGGCAATCTCTAATGCCCTCCACCCACAGCGTAAAGCCGCTAAGTTATTCCCTTTGTTCTGTAACGTGACCGCCAGTTTCACCATGATCTCATGTTTGGGAACTTCCGGAAAACAATTTCTCCCAATCATCAATTGATACAGGTTCTCTTTTATGCAAGCATCTTCGTATTTAATTAAGTAGGATAATTCTTCGCTGATTTCCCCTATTTTTGAGCCATCCCCATAATGCTGAAAATACTTAAGAGCAGAATAGTAATAATTCTTGGCATCGTCATATTCTTTTTTCATGATGGAAATAACTGCAAGACTGTGGTAACGTGCGGCAAGCCCGAATTCAAACCCGTTAAAGTAAGTTAGAGAATGTTTTACACATTGCTCCGCTTCATCCAGTAATCCTGCGTATTGCAAAATATTGCTTAACAGATAATAACTTTCGCTTATTTCCATGGTCTGTTTGTATCTTAAATACAATGCAACGACTCTATATTGAAAAAGGAGTGCATCCTGAATCAAATTTTTTTCCAAATAAATAAATGCAAGATAACTCAAAGCATTGGCCAATGACAATTCATCCCCTATCGATACAAATATTTGTACAGCCTCGGAGAACCTTTCCTGAGCTAATTGCATTTTACCCTGGTTATAAGAAATTTCTCCCAAATAAAGAATGATTTCCGCTTCTCCTTTGGCATACCTGTGTTCTTTGCAGAAGGCAACCGCTTTTAAAAAAACAGCTTCGGATTTGCTCCACTTCGTCATTCTGCTGTATACTTGCCCCAGATCGGAATAAAGTACAGCCAGACGCAAAGGGGATGCATCTTTTGGATACATACGGATTGCTTCTTTATATAAGGCAACAGATGAGTGGTACTCTCTTCTTACAAAATACACTGAAGCTAATCCGGCTTTGGCCTCAGATATTCCCTTGTTGTTATTTAATTCCTGACATAACTCAAGCGCTCTTTGGAAACCTTTTTCAGCCTCATCTAATTTGTTATTTCGAACCTGGGCGGTTGCCAGCAACCTTTGTGAAAAAGCAATAATAATCGGAACCCCCAGATCTTGAGCAGCTTCTAAACTATCTTTTAAATACCCCTCAGCTTTCAATGAATTCCCTTCACCTAGATATTTTATCCCTGTTTCCAGGTGTATCTGCCACTTATTGAGAGAAGCCATCTTGTTTTACCCCCTCCCCTATGTCCAACTTGATATTGATCCTGCACTATAATACTCATAATATGCTATACTATATTTGATGGCTAAACATAGAAATCAGCTTATGGACATTAAAAGCAATATATGTTAATCTTCCAAATGGAGGTGTATTAGGATGAATACAAGGCAGCAATCTTCTTCTAAGTTTTGGATTATAATTTTTAAAGTTTTCATTTTTATCGTTGCTTTAGATCTGGCTTTCATCATTTTAAAACCTCTTCTGACTTTCCTTTTGGGGATCAGTTTCTGGCTCATTAAAATGGTTGTATTCATCGCTGCGACTTTCTTTGTTATATATTTTTCTTTGAAAATTATTTTCCAGTTTGATTTAATCGATGCTATTTTTGGCCGTAAGCTGAGAAGATAAAACCGTATAAAAATTAAGCCATCATAAAATAATTTGGATGTAAAAAAAACGGGTTGGAATTACCCGTTTTTTTATTTTGGTTCTGTATACTATCCGCTTGGTTGGAATACAAATTTTTAAAGGGGGATTTTGAATGAAGGTGCTAATTGTAAAGAGAAAACCGCTATTGTTGCTATTGGGTATTTTACTCCTTTCCCTAGTTGTTTTTGCCAAACGCGAAAATATGATAAGTGTGGTCACCAAAAATTTAAAACCCATATACTCCGTAAGAACTGAAACAAAACAAATAGCGATTACTTTTGATATCAGTTGGGGAGAAGAAAATGTGGTTCCGATCTTAAGAATCCTGGAAGAAGCAAATGTTCACGCCACATTTTTTCTTTCATCCCCCTGGGCTGAAAAAAAAGCGGAGTTAGTCAAAAAAATTGTAAGTTACGGCCATGAAATCGGTTCGCATGGCAGACGGCATATTGATATGAACACAATGAGTGAATCCGAGCTTATCAAGGAACTGGATGCTTCCAAAAGTGTCTTGGAAAACCTGACGGGTCAAAAAATCACATTGCTTCGTCCCCCCAATGGCGCCTATGATAATCAAGTCATAGCTGCCGCCAACGCCAGGGGATACAGGGTCATCCAATGGAGTGTGGATTCCTTGGACTGGAAAAGACCGGGTTCCGAGGCGGTAATCAACAATATCATCAATGGCAGGCAAAAAAATAAGGGAGCCTCTCCGGGAGACATCCTTCTATTCCACGCCTCTGATTCGGCCCCGGATACCCCGAAAGCCCTTCCCGCCATTCTGAAGACACTGAAAACCAAAAACTATGAATTGGTCCCCGTAGGGAAGCTGCTGCAAAATGCCAAAGAAAGCTGGCCCCCGGGCTCGAGCCTTTAGTGACCTTTCCAGCTGCCAAAACCTTCACCCACGACTTCAGATACATCTGCAATCGAAACAAAGGCATCGGGATCGTGCCTATGTACTATTTCTTTCATCTGCGACAATTGAGCGCGGTTAATTATGCAATAGATGATTTTCTTTGGAGTTTGGGAATAGGCCCCTTCAGCAGAGAAGTAAGTAACTCCCCTTCCCAAGGTTTTAATGATATCTGAAGCGATCGTCTCAGGCTTATCTGTTATCACCATAACACTTTTGGAATAATCTAAACCAGCCTGAACAAGATCGATCACCTTTGAAGCGATAAACATATATATCATGGCGTACATTGCCGTTTCAGGCTTGAAAAGAACCGCGGTACCCAGAAAGATAATAGTATCTATTCCTAAAATGATTTGCCCTACACTGAAAGGTGTCTTTCTATTCAGTATAATTGCCAAAATATCCGTACCACCTAAGGAACCTTGGGATCGAAAAATGATGCCCATACCGATACCTGTTATCAATCCTCCGAAAACTGCGGCAAGGAGTGTATCTTTCGTCACGGCCGTTAACCCGCCTGTAAAGTGCAAAGCCAATGTAAAAGCGCTTACCCCGATCATACTTAAAAATAACAGTCTTTTGCCGATAGCTTTATATCCCAGAATAAATAATGGAATATTCAATACCAAAACCGTCAGTCCGACATCCAATTGAAATAAATAATGTAAAATTATTGCAATACCGGTGATTCCACCGTCTGCAATCCGATTGGCCAGAATAAAGGTATTCACACTCAAAGCAACTGTAAAAGACCCTAAAATAATTCCCAAAGCTTGTTTCAGCAAATCCCATGGAAGCTTCTTCATAATTTTTTTGCCTCACCTTAAAGCCGCTTAAATCTATTTTGCAAATTCAAATATCATAAACTTCCTTGAAAGCTTTTGTAATATGTATGCAGATTATACACTAATAAATCCCTATAGTTGTTCTTGACAAAAAGTATTCTATTTAGTAAAGTTATGTAGCAGTTTCTTGCGCTCGTAGCTCAGGGGATAGAGTGACGGTTTCCGAGGCCGGAGGTCGCAGGTTCAAATCCTGCCGGGCGCACCATGATATATTTTAAACAACAATCGATATGTAAAAACGGTTTAAGCCGTTTTTTATTTTATGAAATGTTTTTCAATTGCCGTACGGATCTCCATTTCCACCGTATCTGCATCGCGTTCCCCGTCTATCTCCGTTACAGATAGTCCGGATTCTTTCCATTTCGCAAATAAACAGACATAATTATCATATACTTGCTGCAGGATATCAATTTTTTCAAAGATCTCTGTTTGAAACCTGCTGCCAGTGATTCTTCGGATAGAGATCTCAGGACGAACACGAATAAAAACGGTCAAATCCGGCTTAGATGCATACATATTAATTTCTTGCAGCCAGTTTAAATCATTTTTTCTCCCTTGGTAGGCGTAGGACGACCATAAATACCTGTCACAAATCACGAAATCTCCCTGTTCCAAAACAGGCAGGATTTTATTTTTATTATGATCGATCCGGTCGGCAGCAAATAATAAAGCAAGAGAACTGTCATCAATTCCCTGCATTCTTCCGCTCAAAACCTGACGGATGAGAGTCCCTACCGGTCCTTCACTTGGTTCCTTAGCAAGAATGGTCTTAATGTTATATTGAGATTCCAAATAAGACCGTAAACGTCCCGTTTGGGTGCTAATCCCAGAACCGTCTATTCCTTCAAATACGATAAATTTCCCTTTAATGTTTGTCAATCATTCTCAACTCCTTTCGTAATTCATTTTAAACTATTTTTAACCTTGGTCAATTAAAAAAGAAAGAGCTGTTGCAAAATACTAAAAAGATTTCCGTAATGTATAGCTGCGCTCCGCATCATGCGTTTAACGAGATCTATACATTACGGAGATTAGCCGTTTGGCAGCAGCCCCTTAATATCATTTTTCTGGCAACGATCATCCTACTTTGCTCATAACTCTGAGCTTATCTGCCAATAGTGCAATAAACTCCGAGTTTGTAGGTTTTTGTCTTTCTATGTTCATGGAGTAACCAAAAATCCTTTTCAGAGTCTCCATATGCCCGCGCTCCCAGGCCAGCTCAATCGCATGCCGGATTCCCCTCTCAACACGGCTGGGTGCCGTATTGTATTTCTTGGCAATTGCGGGATACAGCTCCTTCGTAACAGCCCCCAGCAAAGACACATCTTCGATCACCATTAGAATCGCATCTCTTATGTATTGATAACCTTTGACATGTGCGGGAATTCCAAGTTGGTGCATCATCGTTGTAACTTCAATGCTGATGTTCACTCCCCTGCCTGCCGAAGTGACCGCAGAACAGGTTTGTGAGACTTGAACATTGGATACTTCAACATCCTGAGTTAATGTTCTGATCCGTTTTCTGAGTATCTCTAAATCGAACGGTTTAAGAATGAAGTAATCGACTCCCATGACCATTGCCTGGTGGGTTAATGTTTCGTGTCCGAAAGCAGTGAGCATAATGACTTTAGGCCTGGGAACTGAAGACCTGGAGTTAATTCTTTCTAATACTTCCAGACCGTCAAGGTTAGGCATGACCAGATCCATAATAACTAAATCAGGCTCCTGTTTTTGTATGAGCTCCCACGCTTCAAGACCATTGTAAGCTACTCCTGCCAGTTCAAAACTGTCGTCTCTTTGAATATACTCCTGAAGAATTTGACATAAATTTCGATTGTCTTCAGCTACAATAATCTTAACCTTTTTTGACATTTTACCATATCCCGCCTTATTTATATTTTTCCGGTTCTCTTTTCCGGTGACTTCATTATAAATCAGCAGGGATGTCGAATTCTTAAAAAATAAGGAATAGCAATCATTTTTGGTAATATTTATGAAAGCTTGTATTATCAGGGAATTTCTTAGGCTGCCTCATTTTTTTTTATCGTTAAAATCACCCATTTTTATTCATTTGCCTGATAAATTATCGAAAGAAAACAGGTATTCATCAAAAAATCTAACGATTTGTCTGGTATTGGCGAGAGATAAAATAAATACAATGGGTCCATAAAACCATATCATTTTTTGCAATAATATTAGTTTATTTTACCCATTGTATTATGAACCAACGGATTGTATTGAATCAGCTTAAGACAATTGCTTCCGTGGGACAGCTTTCGGCTGCTTCCTGAGCGGATTCTTCAAGATCCTGGGGGACTTGCTCCTTTAAGGTTATCGCTAACCCGTCATCATCCATTTCAAATATCTCCGGACATATCGAAGGACATGATCCACATCCGATGCAAGCATCTTTTTCTACGTAGGCAATCATGCTGCTTCACCTCTTCTTATATTTTTTAGTATTCTGCCCCTGGTTTCCGAAGATATGCAAAATTTTACGGAATCGTTTTGATGGACGTAATCAGAAATCCTTGAGGAGACTCTCCGACATGCATGAGATAGCTCACTTCGGTTTTCGGGTCAATAACTGATCCTGATGTTACTCTGGCTAAGAGAGTATTTTTTTCCATTGTTGCTTCTATATCAACATTTCGTATGCTTAGAAGCGGATTATCTGTTAAATTTTTTTGTATTTGATAATGCCGCTCTAAAGCGGTATCTGAGATCATCTCTCTGGTTAGGTTAAATTGACGATAGTCCATTCTCCTCCAGTAGCTTTTGATCATTTGATACGGGTCACCGTGATAGTCTGCTCCAGCCATAGCAGAGACCGCAGTAACCGGTTTCTGCCACCAAAATATCACGCCAATAAAAAATATGCTGAACAATATAATGAAAAAGTGACGGTTCATTAACATAATTTCCCTCCTAACCCTTTTATTATATAAATAGAAGGGAAACAAAAAATTATGTCACTTTTATTTATTATTCTTAAATACTTTTCTGATGATATTAAGTACCGGCTGAGGTAATCGAATATAATAGATCTTCATCTTCCCGCCCCCCTTACATTTCTTTACGGAATCATTAATGATTGACATTAAAGTTATGCAACGTGGTAGTTATTAACAGCGTCTTCCAGTTGTTTTACTAATTCAATCTCTTCGGCAGTCTTAGCGGTGAAGTACAATTTGCCTACGATTGCTGTCAGCATTTTAATGACATCTTCAAAAACCAACTTGTCCTTTAAGGCTAACTTTTCACTGGTTTCAATCATTGCAATCCCAAATTGATGCCCTACACCTTCTTTCATCATTTTGGTACATGTTTTCCCTAAGAGTTTCATGACCAATGCGGCTTCCTGAGGGTCCAGCTGTCTTACAGCATCAATTGTTGTATTTAACCCCTGAACCATCCTTACCCCTATGTTCGACCAATCAATTGGTTGAGCCATATTCAAAACCCCCTTCTACAAAATCACCTGTGCCTTACTATATGCACAGGTGAGTTCAGGGGTGAAATTCAACCAAAGTGGAAAATTCAACTATTTGCCGAGTTTAGGTACTTGCAAGGAAGAAACCATTAAGACCGCCAAAATAAACATTGTTACAGGATACGCCTCCCAAGGAATCCTGTCGAGAAACAGGAGAAGTAAGGCCATAAATCCCCCCGCAAAAGTGATAGGTACGCCTACAAAATAATCCGTACAACTAAGAATATTGAACCGTGCCAAACGTAATGCCCCGCATATCGTAAAAAATCCGGAGATCCAAGCTCCCCAGAACGGCCAATAATTATGGTACACAAATACATAGATCAGAACACCGGGAGCTAAACCAAAAGAAATAACATCGCTTAATGAATCAAGTTCTTTTCCAAAATCCGAACTGGCCTTCAGCTTTCTGGCAACTTTACCGTCCAGAGAATCCATCAGGACAGAGAACATGATCATGCCCGCGGACATGCGCAACTGATGGTCAAAGGCGAAAATAATCGAAAGAAAACCAAAAAATAGATTTGCTAAAGTAAACAGGCAGGGCAGAATACGAGAATCAAAGGTTTTTCCGAACATCCTTATTCACTCTCCAAATTACAAAAATGTCTATATGTACGGATGTCAATTCTTAAACACTACAATTATGGTTATTATAATCAGGTCCGTAGCAGATGTCTATCCTTATGAGAAATATTGTTTTTAGAATGTGTGAATAGGCTCAGGCCCAGCGGCCGACCTGTTGAATCACTTTTTCCGAACTCCCCTGATAATAGGACCGTATCGGCAGGGATTGTATGAAAAGCCTTCCGTATTGTTTCTTTAAGATCCTATCGTCCAGTAAAATAACAACGCCTTTATCTTCTCTGGTTCTAATCAGGCGGCCGAATCCCTGCCTGAAACGGATAATCGCTTCAGGCAGATGCAGTTCACGAAAAGGATCCAGCCCTTGGCTTTCCAAAAGCTTTGCTTTTGCTTCCATGATGGGAGAATCCGGCGGCCAAAACGGAAGTTTCGCCATAATAACACATCGAAGGGCTTCACCCGGTACATCAATTCCTTCCCAAAAACTGTTTGTTCCCAAAAGGATTGTATTTTTGGTTTTCATAAATAATTGGAGTAAATCTTCCCTGCTCCCATCGATTCCCTGAGCTAAGACTCGTAATTCCGTATGCTTAAGTCTTGCACACAGTTCTTCCTGTACCAGCCGCAGATATCGGTAGGATGTACATAGTATTAAAGTCCTTCCCTGCATTACTTCCGCAATTTGACAAATGAAAGAGGCCGCGCGGGCTGCCAAAACCTCTTCGGTCCAATGGTTGATAGGCATATCGTTTACCACGCAAAACAGCATTTGCCTGTCATAATCAAAAGGGGAATTCAGCCGGATACTGTGATATTCATCCAGTCCCACATCCCTGGCAAAGCAGGAAAAGCTTTGGGATACGCTTAGCGTTGCGGAAGTCAGGACGGTACAATTATTTTTATCAAATATCTTTTCTCGTAAAATTCCTGAAACATCGATTAGCGTATTCTTGAGAGATATTAAGTTCGTTTTTTCTAAATAAGTTACCCGGCTGTATTCTTCACCGGTTAAGATCGTATTTAACCCGTCAGTTATCTGAACGATTTCATTTTTGTTTTTAATTAACTCATACCGGACAGGTTCTAATTGCTGACTTTCAATAAAAAGACAACTATTGATTTTATCTAAAAGTTGAATGTATTCTTTTAATCGATATATCAGATTTTCTATGGATACGATCAAGGCCGCATATACGCTTTCTCCCATTTTCCCTTGGTCCAGGCAAAGATTTAACCTCCCGGCCAATATTTGTCTTCCCAGGTTGAACAAGTCTTTCGCTTGTTCCAAGATACTTGTACCGGATGGGAAAAGACTTTCATAACAACTTTGAAATTCTGCCCAGTTAATGGCTGGGAAAATTTCTCGCCATACCGGATAACTTTTTTTTAACGTATAGAAAAGTCCTGTTTTCATACTCTCGATTTGTCTGTGGATATCCTCAAAACTCAGTTCAAACCCCAGCTGCTTTAGAGCGGTTTGGTAGAGATGGTGCGCTTCGTCAATAATCAGATCACCGTGTTCCGGCAGGATATTATAGTTGGTCTTAACATCGGCCAGTAACAAAGAATGGTTAATAACAATAAGATCTGCTTCTTCAGCCCGCTTTCTTGCCAGTAACATAAAACATTGTCCGGCATAGCGGCAGTTACTCGGCATACAAATACTATTGTCTGCACCAAATCGCTTCCATATAGGACTAGAACCTGGAGAATAAGGCAGTTCTCCCAAATCACCTGTACAGGTATCCCCAAGCCAAGAAAACATGCCCGCCCTGGCAAGCTTTTCTCTGTCAGTAAATTGGTCAGAATGAAGGGGTTCCTGAAAAAAACTATTCAAGCATACATAATTATTTTTACCTTTCAGTAACGCAGTTTTAAAAGAAAACGGAAGTATTTTTTGCAGAAAAGGCAGATCTTTCCCATAGAGCTGTTCCTGAAGCGTGATGGTATGTGTTGCAATGATAACGCGTTTCTGATTTTTTCTGGCCCACCACAAAGCCGGAATCAAATAGGCGATAGATTTCCCTGTTCCTGTTCCGGCCTCTACGACAATGTCCATGGATTCTTGAAAACCTTTGAGGAGTTCCCTGGCCATGGCAACCTGGAGCAAACGGTCTTCATAACCCGGTAAGTTCTGAGATAATAATCCCCCCGCTTGGAAACATTGAATAACCCAAGGAGACGATTCAATTTTTTCGTCTTTCTCCAAAGTTGAATCCTGGAAATAAAAGTCTGAAAATAAAGACCCCTCCCGTTTTCTTGGAAACGGTCCTGTTTGAATGATTCGATCGGGGTATTGAATCATTATTTCTCTTTTTAACCAAGCCACCCATTTCGCAATGCTTAAATCCTCAATGTAAGTTTGCAACTTACTGAGGTAGCCGATATCCGAAGCTAACCCTTTTGTATAGCAGTGTCTTAGAAATCCCCATCCCAATCTGCATTCTTTTTGGGCTGGCGAGAAAAAACTGCCTGGGAATTTGAGTTGGAGTTCAATACATAAATCAACCGGTCTTAACTGCGAAAAAGCTGGGTAAAGCATCACGATGAAATCTTTTATGATAAATACGTCCCTCGAATCAAATTCAAACTCCAGTATCTTCTTAATCCATCGGACCGTATCATAATCCCAAAGAAACACGGTGGAAGCACCGTTCAGAAAATCAATAATTTTTCTTCGTTCGTTTGTGAAATCCATTGTCATAGCGTTTCTTTCGGAAAAGGACGACAATAGATAAACCGGGGGCAGCCCTTCTTCTATTTTCAAGGCTGCGAAATGAGATAAATCCTGAGAATTTTTCGAGACTATGAATGACAGTACTACGACCGATTGATCCAACTGGGTATTGCTCCCTTCTCTCCGAAGCTAAAAGACAAACACCAAAAGAACGACAACCTAATACATATGTATTAGGTTCATTATACCGCGGTTGTATGAAGTTTACTAAGAATAATGGTTATTTGACTGCAAAATTCATGCTATACTAGGGATAGCCTAGGGTTAAGGAGGATGAGAATGAAGCTTGCCTACTTACAGACCGATTTCCCCAATGGCCGGTCACATATCTTAATGAGAAATCTTGATACGGTAAATCCTGAATTACATCACTACGTTCTTGTGCTCAGCAGTAGTTGCAAGCTTTGGGTTGACGTATTTTGGCCTTATGATGAAGAAATCGAAAAGTACACACATATCATCACCCAACAACAATTCTGGAGAACTTTCAGAGAATGGCGTCTTCAAGGATTAGAGCTGGGGGACAGCGGAAGAGTTGCAGAAATACTGGCACAAAAAGAATTAAACCGTAAAAAAAACCAACGGAAAATCTAACGGATCGATTTCGCTTTTTGTTTATCCATCCGATATATAAAAGCTAATATTTCAGCCACAGCCTGGTAGAGTTCCGGAGGAATCTCACCTGCTAATTCCACTTGCATCAAGGCTTCTACCAATGTCTCATTGTTTTGAATGGGTATTCTCTTTTCTTGTGCAAATTCGATAATTTTTTGGGCAACAAGCCCATCGCCTTTGGCCACAACTTTCGGGACACCGATGTGGTCATAAGCGATTGCAGCTGCCATTTTTTTCGTAGATTTGTCATCCTTCATCCTTTAACATCCACCCCGCTTTGCTGTTTCCCTGATAAAAATTTCTGAAAATACGGCAACTCCTGAAATGATTTAAGGGTGATTTTCTCAATTTGCAGCCTTGTCATCTGTATGTTTGCATTTGAATCCTGCCGGAGTTCCTGAATAACGGGTCTCAGCACTTCAATATCCTCATGAAGAAGGCAAACATTTACTTTATTTTCGTAGAGCATAATATCTGCCCCGACCTTTCCTAAATTCGGAGTGTCAACTTGCAAAGCAATGTGACAATGTTCCGGATCCATTCTTTTCCCTTTGCGTGAGCTCTCCAAAGCAATTTTGCAATTGAAATATTCTCCCTGGTCCTGCAAGAGCAAATGCAATAAGCTGTAGGCATTTTTTCTCGTTCCTGATTGGGCCCATAGCTGCTGCCCGGTGATTTCTTTCAGAATATCGCCGATTGCAGCTCTTTCTTCTTTAGACAATTTATCCGACTGGTCCTGTGTTATTTTTAATATATTTGCTTTAACCGATTGCGGGTTAAAATCGATGTCCTTCTTATTAGAAAAAAAAGCATCGTAGACCGATTTCTCATTTTCCAAACCCAAAGCGGAAAAATATTTAATGATTTGAGTATAATTTTGACTATTGAGCTTGGACCAGTCCGGAAGAGCGCTCAATAATACTGACATCAGGCTGCGAATTTGGGGATTATTGCTGTTAAGCATGGAGAATAGGGCCGGCGTTGTCTCGCTGGTCACAAAAGAAGTCAGAACTTCCGCAATCCGGGGATCAAAACCTACTCCCCGGTCAATCAAAGTAATAATCTGTTCTTTAGAAAGGCTGTTCAAGGAAGAAGCGTTTATGTCACGGCTTAAAACAATACCGTTAGCACCGGCTTCTTTGATTGCGGCCCAGAAACGGTCGCCGGTCTGGACCTGGGCCTCAATTTTGGCCCTCATCGGTTTGCCGCCGAGGGAAATAATCCCTTCCTGATCCGCATCAGTGCTCAAAATCTCGACTTCAAGCTGCTGGCCGACTTTTAACTGCGTCAGATCAATATCTTGTACTATGGGATTGAGAAAGCCGGCATTGTTAATTTGCATATCCGACAAACCTTTCAGTCCGAGACCGGTTTGATTGTATCCTATTTAATTTATCATTAAATAACAAGAAATGGATGGTGTTTCCCTTGAGTATTTTTGAAATGATTATGCTGCTTTGTTTCGGTTCCGCCTGGCCTTTCTCGATTTACACCTCTTACAAAACACGAACCGCCAAAGGAAAAAGCGCATTTTTCCTCTTTGTCTTACTTATCGGCTATCTTTCCGGGATCATGCACAAGATTTTATATTCGTTCGATTATATCTTAATCCTCTATGTACTGAACTTTTGTATGGTCGGGATCGATATTCTCCTGTACTTCCGGAATAAACGACTGGATAATCTTAAATAAAAAGGCTTTGCCTTAAATCTCTGTAATTCATTGTAATATATTTTGTGTATTTTGTTATTGACATTATCTTTGCAATTATGTTAGTATGTTATTTTACATTTCTGCAATATTTATGGTATAATGAGTACGTTATTCATGGGAGGTGAATTATATGTTTCAAGTCGGAGATAAAATTTTTTATCCAATGCATGGTATTTGTATAGTTGATGCTGTAGAAAAGAAAGATATTTTGGGGAAACTTGAACGCTGCTACATTTTGAGTATTCCAAAAGTAAATATGGAGATTGCTATTCCTGTGGATAAAGCCAGTAAAATAGGAATTCGTAAGGTGGTTGGACTCGATATCTTGGAAAATATACTCAAAAGCTTCAACCATGGTGAAACAGATCCCATCATTTTTGAAAACCAAAGATTTTGTAAAGATATCAATAAAAAGAAAATGAAATCCGGAAATATATACCAGGGAACTGAAGTAATACGTGATTTGACTCGTAAGAGCCAAACAAGCAAACTTGGACAAGATGACACAAATATTTTAGACAATGCGCGAAGGGTTTTTGTCAGTGAACTAATGGAGGTAAAGAGTATTGCTCAAGAACAAGCAATTTATTTACTGGATGAAGCACTGAATTCTTAAAGAAACGCTAAACTACCCCCAGATTTGGTTTTTTACTTGTAGGTTATGGGAATTATGTTTTATTTTGCTGGTTAGTTCTCTTCCGTAAAATAACGCATACTGCTTTTTTTCAATTCAGACAGACTAAAAAGCATCTTATAATCTTTGATCCCCGTATCATGTGAAATTCTTTCCGCAATTTCGCTACACTCCTTTTCGGTATGCCCGTGAATCATAGTAAAAAGATTATAGGGCCAGCCGGGAAAAGTTTGTCGTTTGTAGCAATGACTTACTTCCTTAAATTGAGCCATTCTATAACCACACGCATCGATTTTGTCTTCCGGCACGATCCAAACTCCCATTGCATTAGAAGTAAAACCTACTTTTTGGTGCTTTAATACTGCCCCAAAGCGACGAAGTACTTGGTTCTCGAGAAGGCGGGATATGCCGGAAAATACATTTTCCTTGCTCCAAGACAATTTTTGTGCGATTTCTGCAAAAGGGCTGATACTATGAGGTAAATTATCCTGAATCAGTCGGATAAGCATTTTATCTTCCTCTGCAGGAACAAAAATCTTATCACTTACTACATTTTTTGCAACTATACCCCTGTTAAACCGTTCATCAACCTTTTCCTTTACTAGATTTTCGGTTTTTCTTTTTTCCAAGTTAAATTGCACATTGATTTTATAAACTCTTTGAGCAGGAAGGCTGAATACTTCCCCGTTTCCTAATATTTGTTGCACGTCTCTTAATATCTTTGTTAACTTTTCTTGTGAAACAGCAATTATGGTAAACCACATATTATATTCGTAACTGCGCAGATAATTATGGGTGACTTCATTAATTCCATTTAGAAAATCTGCTACAGTCAATATTTTATCATGTGGTACCTTAGCAGCACAAAGAGTACTTGTATACCCTAAACGCCTGGAATCAAAAACTCCTCCAAGACGTCGTATAATTCCTCTTTTTCTAAAGCCTTCCACTCTTTGCCAAGCTTCATTTTCCTCAATTCCGGCCTCTGATCCTAAAATCCGGTATGGAAACAGATCGATAGGAAAAGCATGCTGAATGTTGTTTAAAAGGATACGATCTATTTCATCCACTTAGCCCTCTCCTTTACGTCCATGGTATAAGCACCAAGGTTCCTCGGCCATATAATCGCCTTTATGGTAGTAGGCCGCACGGGCCCTGCAGCCGCCGCATACTTTTTTATACGGACAAGTACCGCAACCGCCTTTATAATCTAAAGTACGAAGTTCTTGAAGTACAGGACTGCCGACCCATATTTCGTTAAATGAGTTTTTTCTTACGTCTCCTATTTCAATATTTAAGTAAGCGCAGGGCTGTACCTTGCCTTTAGGACTAATAATGCAATAGGCCGTTCCCGCGAGACAGCCGCGGCCGAAACGCGTTTCTATACCTAATTGCCTGGCTATTCGGATAAATTGCGGTGCACACGTTGGTTTGAGTTCAATACCTACTGTTTGCTGTTTCTTCATAATTCTAGTTAATACTTCCTCGTAAGCTTCCGCTCTTAAAGATTCCTCTTCAATAGATTCTGCTCTGCCGGTTGGAACTAGAAAAAAGAAATGGTGTGCCACTGCACCTTCTTGGACAGCAAAATCGGTTATGCCTTCTAATTCCGATTGATTCCATTCTATAACCGTTGTATGAATCTGAAAAGGGAGCCCCACTTTTCGGCAATTCCGCATCCCCTGAACCGCCTGTTCCCATCCTCCCTCGTAAGACCGAAACTTATCATGCTTTTGTTTATCCATCGAATCCAATGAAATCCCCATCCCCATAGCACCGGCTTCTTTGAGAGACTGAGCTAACTCCAAAGTTAAGAGTGTCCCATTTGTACCAAAGACAGGACGCAATCCCAGTTGTTTTGCATAAGCAGTTAGTTCGACAATATCGGGACGAAGAAGGGGTTCTCCCCCGCTGAAAATCATGATTTTAAATCCTGCATGGGCTATTTGTTCCAGCAAAGTCTTTGCTTCAGCCGTACTTAGCTCCTCCTCCGCTTTGCATCCGGCATCGCGATAGCAGTGGCTGCAGTACATGTTACAGGCATTTGTTGTATTCCAGGATACAATCATTTTTACGCCCCTCCTCCTCCGGGTTTGTTCAGCCAACGGGCTACCTCCAAAGCATGGTACGTAATCAATAAATCAGCGCCTGCGCGTTTCATTCCAACCAGAGCTTCCATTATAATCCGCTGTTCGTCAATCCACCCGTTAGCGGAAGCCGCTTTGATCATTGCATACTCACCGCTTACATTGTAAGCGGCTACCGGCAGCCTGAACTTCTGCTTGGTCTGGTAAATAATGTCTCCGTAGGCCAAAGCAGGTTTGACTATGATAATATCGGCTCCTTCTTCTACGTCCAGTTCGGTCTCACGTATAGCTTCATCACTGTTCGGAGGGTCCATTTGATAAGTCCGGCGGTCTCCGAATTGAGGAGCGGAACCTGCCGCTTCCCGGAATGGTCCGTAGAAACCGGAAGCGTACTTAGCAGAATACGACATGATAGGAATATGTGCTAATCCTTCTGCATCCAAAGCTTCACGAATGGCCAGAACCCGTCCGTCCATCATATCAGACGGGGCAACCATATCTGCTCCGGCTCTGGCTTGAGACACAGCAGTCCGAGCCAAAAGTTCAACGGATTCATCGTTTAAAATCTGTCCAGACTTAACTAAACCGCAATGTCCGTGATCGGTATACTCGCACAAGCAGACATCGGTAATGAGATATAGATTGGGATAATGCTTTTTTGCAAGACGTACAGCCTCCTGCACGATTCCACATTCATCATAGGCGCCTGAGCCAATATCATCTTTATATTCAGGAATGCCAAATAACAGTATTGCCGGAATCTTTAATGTTACCACTTCTTGCAGTGCCAATAAGAACTCATCTAATGAGTATTGAAAAATTCCCGGCATGGAAGGTATCGGAATTTTCTTCTTTTCACCATAACAGACAAACATAGGATAGATCAGATCTGTAAGCATAATATGGTTTTCTCTCACCATACTGCGGATAACTTCATTAGACCGCAGATGCCGAGGACGTTTTCGCAGTTGCATAATATCCCTCCTTTAATCGTTGATGCCTATTTCCTCGTCGGTTAGGTAACAAGCGGGATCAGACCCCCATATGTCACCGCTTACAGCGTGGGCTCTGGTTCGAAAGTTCCCGTTGCACAGATTTAAATACCGACACTTTGAACAGCGCCCCTTGAGAAGGGGTTTTCTGTTTTTGAACCCTGCCAAAACAGGATAAGTCATATCTGTCCAAATATCCCCGAATTTTCTTTCTCGAATATTTCCGAAAGTAATGTTCTGGGTAAATTGGTCCGGATGAACATTACCCTCAGGGTCAATATTTCCAAAAGCAATCCCTGAACGGTTTCCCCCGTTCCGTAAAATCAATTCTTTAATTCTCTCCGCCATCTCTGTATTGTTTTTTAAAGCTTGTAAATATAAATAAACTCCGTCACAATGATTATCTACGGTTAAGATTTCTTTATGAAGACCCCGGTTTTCAAAGTCCATTGTGCGTTTAATAATCGTGTCCATTGCTTTTCGTGATTCTTCCGGTGTTATATCTTCATTCTTTATCTGATAACCTCTTCCTGAATATACAAGGTGGTAAAAACAAACACGGTCAATTTTTTCTTCTTCGATAAAATCGAAAATACGATCTAATTCCAGATAATTATGACGGTTAATCGTAAACCGGAGCCCTACACGCTGACCTACAGCCACACAATTCTGTATCCCTTCCATCGCCGCTTGAAATGCTCCCCTTTTTCCCCTAAACCGATCATTAACCTCTCTTAATCCGTCCAGCGAAATCCCGACATACCCCACTCCGATCTTTTTAATATTTTGAGCTGCTTCCCTGGTAATCAAGGTCCCATTGGTGGAAAGAGTAGGTCTGATTCCTTTAGCCGCAGTGTATTCTGCCAATTCAAAAAAATCCGGCCGCAGAAGCGGTTCGCCGCCGGAAAAGAGGAGGACTGGAACTCGGAATTCCCCTAAATCATCAATCAGCTTCTTTGCCTCTGCAGTAGACAATTCTCCTTCATAATCTTTTGCATCAGAATCCATATAGCAATGAAGGCAGTGCAAATTGCATGTCCGGGTACAATTCCATACAATAACCGGCCCAGCGCTCCCTGTAGTCCCATGTAAGGCAGCATGGCTGCCGTGACTGTAACGCAGCGTATCTCCGAAATATTGGCGATCAAACAAAAGCTTAGTTATACTGATCAATGATTTATTTCCTCCACCATAGAATTAAGCAGTCCCTGGATGGTATAATTATCCGCTTGACGAAATACCGATAGTCCAAACTCGCTAACAGTTTCCGTAGTGATTGGCCCGATCGTATACAATTGAATGCCGTCTAAAAGAGAGATATTTCCGTCAATCATTTTTATAAAGTTGCGTACGGTTGAGGAACTTGTGAAGGTTATAGCATGAAACGCCCGGTTTTGAAGCATTTTTAATAGTTCACCTTTATCTGCCATTCCCGGGACAGTTTTATAAACCGGAATATCTGAAACATCGGCACCCATTTTTTTAAGTAACTCAGGCAGTATTTCCCTGGCCTCTTCAGCTCTGGCCAGGAGAATACGTTCCCCCGGCAATATTTTTCCATTAAGACCCTCGGCAACCTTTTCCGCAATATATTCCTCAGGAACAAAAGCAACTCTCAAGCCGCGACTTTCCAATGCAGCTTTTGTTGCCGGCCCTATCGCAGCAAGATTAATTCCAGACAGCTCCCTGATATCTTTGTCCTGTGCCGTTAATTCAGTGAAAAAAGCTTCAACTCCATTAACACTCGTAAATATCAGCCAATGAAAATTTTGAATATCTCTTACAGCTTCTTGCAATCGCTTAGGTTCACTCGGAGGAACCAATTCAATGGACGGAAATTCCCAGGCCTCTCCTCCCAGGTCTTCTATTGCTTGAGAAAGCATGCTGGCTTGATGCCTTGACCTAGTGACAATAATACGTTTTCCGAACAAAGGCCTTTTTTCCATCCACCGTAACTTCTGCCGCAGAGAAACTACCTGGCCGACAATAATGACAGCAGGGTTTTTATATCCCTCAGCCTCAGCTAATTGCTTAATATTTTCCAGGTTCCCGGTAACCGTACGTTGTTCACAGCGGGTCCCCCACTCAATGATCCCAACGGGTGTATCAACTTTAAGTCCATATTCAATAAGCCTTTGACAAATAAGGTCCAAGTTCTCCATGCCCATAAGAAAAACTAAAGTTCCCATATTTTTTGCGAGGTGTTCCCAGTGAACCGCAGACTGATTTTTATTTGGATCTTCATGTCCGGTAATGACTGTAAAGGAAGAGGTAATATCCCTATGGGTAACAGGAATTCCGGCATAAGCCGGGACTGAAACCGCCGAAGTAATGCCCGGAACAATCTCATAGGGAATTCCGGCCTCCACTAACTCTTCTGCTTCCTCTCCGCCCCGTCCAAAAACAAAGGGATCCCCTCCTTTTAAACGGGTAACAATCTTGCCTTCCAAGGCCTTTTTTACCAGTAAAACATTAATTTCTTCCTGCCGTAAGATATGCCTGTCCGGAAGCTTGCCAACGTAAATACGTTCACAATCCTTATTGGCTAATTGAAGAATCCGGCGGGAAACCAGCCGGTCATAAACCAGGACATCAGCCTTAGCAATACATTCAGCGCCTTTTATCGTAAGAAGCTTAGGGTCTCCGGGACCGGCTCCCACTAAATAAACATAACCTTTTCCCAAGTAAGTTTACACTCCTCTTATCTGCCGATTTGTTTTGGAATTTCTGTTATAAGGTTTTACTTATTTGAAGCTTCTTTTAAATCACAGCTGTTTTGATTTCCCTGTTGATTTCTCATACCATTATCGACAACCAGATGAAATAATTCCTGTAATGTTTCGGCATAGATAGAACCTTGAGAGATATTTGCCGCTTCTTTTAGTTTTAAAAACGGGTGATGAAACAACTGGTTCACGATTGAATTTGCCAAAGAGCGGATTACTTTTTCTTGCTGTTGGGTTATCCCCGGCAGCTTAGCTAAAGCTTGATTAATCTGACTGTTTTTAATCCCTTCCGCATGTTCCTGTAGAGCTTGGATTGTAGGAAATATAAATAGAGAATTATGCCATTTATTAAAGTGGACCATTTCCTCTTCGGTTATTCGCTCAATTTCCTGAGCTGCCATTTTCCGGGCATTTTGGTTATTATCAGCAACATTACGCAGATCACCCATATCATAATGACTGACGCACTCAATATTTTTTACCTTTGGGTCAATATCTCTGGGGAGAGCAATATCGATGAGCAGAAGAGGGCGTTGTTGTCTCACCTTCATAATCTCAACTATCTCATCCTCAGTAATCAAATAACGTTTGGACGATGTGGCTGAAAATACAATATCTGCTTCCTGAAGACAAAGTTTAAGCTCATTAAACGGAACAGCCTCAAAACGGTACTCAGCTGCAAGTTTTTTTGCTTTGTCTAGGGAACGATTGGCAATCATGACAATAGAAGCACCGTGAGAGACTAAATGTTTCATAATTAGCTCATTCATCTCGCCTGCCCCCAAGAGTAAAATCTTCTTTTCCTGAAAACTTTCTATCAGTTGCTTTGCCAACAGTACAGCAATATTACTGATAGAGATGGAGAACTGATCAATTCCGGTCTGGCTCCGGGCTTTTTTACCAACAGCCAGCGCTTTTTGAAACCAAACATTAATAATTTTATGGCTTACCCCTGCTGTACAGGCAGTTTCATACGCTCTAGCTACCTGGCCTAAAATTTCAGTCTCCCCTAACACCATAGAATCAAGGCCAGATGCTACCCGAAAGAGATGTTTAACCGCAAGGTTGAAAGAATAATCATATAAATAAGGGCAAAGTTCCTTTTTTTCTATATGATTATGTTTTGCCAGAAAATCTTGAATTGCGTTAATCCCGTCTTTAACTTGCGAAGCAACTGCATAAATCTCTAAACGATTACAGGTACTTACAATAACAACTCCTTCCAAGCTGCCATTGCCTCGAAGTTCCTGTAAGGAAGATGGTATCTGTGAATGATGAAGACTCATTCTTTCCAGTACCTCGAGAGGGGCTGTCCGATAATTTAAGCCAACAATGATAGGAAACAATTTTCAACCACCTCTTTCGCTTGCTCTAGCTGACCATTCTCGATTAGTTTTAATACTTGTCCATCCGTCACTCTTTGCCAAAAGAGCCGCCGCTTCTCTTCCGATATAGAGGCCTTAACTTTTGAGCGCCAACTGCGGAGGATCTTTAAATATTCTACCATCTCGTCCCCGTATAGTTCTTCCAATCTGAGACGGACCTGACGTGCTACATAAGGGCTGCTTCCGGCGGTAGCTACCGCTATAGAAAGATCCCCCCGTCTCAGAACCGAAGGTACGAAAAAAGAACAAGTCTCGGGATCATCTACTACATTAACAGGACAATGCCTTGATTTTGCATCTTCTGCCACCAAAGCATTGATTTCCTTATCTTCCGTACAGGCAAAAACAAGTTCGGCATCTTGCAGGTCTTGAATTGAATATTCTTTGCAAAGCCAAATGCAATTCTCCTGATTAATAATACTTTTTAACTCAGATCCAAGCAACGGTGAAACAACCGTTACAAGCGCATTACATTCAAGTAAGCCGGAGACTTTTCGAAAAGCAACATTGCCGCCGCCAACAACGAGTACCGGTTTACCTTTTAAATTAATAAATATAGGGTAATAATTCGACATTCGCTTTGCACCTTTTTTACATTATACTATATTTTCCGTTACGAATACTTAATAACCGCTGACATTTACTATATTCTTTTTAAATATTTTACTCAAGTTTCTATCCCATATTATCTGCATTACATTCATATTCTCTCAGATTTTAGGAATAAGATGTACCTGGACAAAATCAGTTCAAAAACTCCAAATAGATAAAAATGAATTTATTCGAATTCTTGCTGGAATAATTGATGTCAACATTGACCTCTTACCATATTCTACCTTCTATTCATATATCCTTCTTTAACAGGAATATTATATTACAGGAATATTATATAATTGAAGATCAATATCTGCCCGAAGAGAGAGGCCGACAGGATGTCAGCCCCTTATGATACAAATCATTAATAAGCCTTGCTAAAATTATACCAAACACATGTTCTTAATTGCAATAGGTATAAGTTTCTTCACGAGCCTATTGCAACTGCAATAACGTACTCTTACCGTTGCAGCGGGTCATGGATTGCGAAACGTAGCTATTTGGTATACAGGTAGCAGCAAAAAAGAAGGCACCGCAAACCGCTTGCGCACCTTCTTTTCATCCATACTCAATGATTATATTTTTGAATCAATCATTCTGACAAGGTCCTGTTTTCCTCTAAAACCTACAACTTTATCTACGACTTCGCCATTCTGAAATAAGAGCAATGTCGGAATGCTCATGATACCATACTTGGAAGCTACCTCACCCTGTTCATCAACGTTCAGTTTTCCGACAACGATCTTACCGGCATATTCATCTGCCAGTTCTTCCACGACAGGTGCTATCATTCTGCAAGGTCCGCACCATGTAGCCCAAAAATCCACTAAAGTTACCTTGTCAGATTTAAGGACATCATTTTCCCAAGCCGCTGCTGTAAAGGTTTTGACATTTATACCAGCCATAATAATCCCTCCTGATTACCCAATATTATTTGATGAATTTGCTGAGAACATCAATCAGGTTATCCAATGCCTCATTATTATCCGCAGTTATGGCATCCTTTAAACAGGTCTTGGAATGTTCTTCAAATACCAACACGCCAACTTTATTGATTGCCGCCCTGACTGCAGCCACCTGAATCAAAATATCGGGACAGCATTTTTCTTCTTCAAGCATCCTTTGCAAGCCTTTAACCTGTCCTTCAATTCTTTTCAAACGGACTAGAATATCCTTTTTCCTGGACTCGTCTTGAAGCAGTTCCATCAAATTCATCTCCTCTGAGTACCCTACGGGGGTATCCCATGACATTATTATATGTACTCTGGGAGGTAATGTCAAGAGTCGTAACAAGGATTTCCATCGGTTACTTTTTCTTTACATTCAGTTTAATATGGAGTTCCTGCAATTGCTTTTCCTCAACCGGAGACGGGGCCTGAGTCAGCAGACAGCTTGCGCTCTGGGTCTTGGGAAAAGCGATAACATCCCTGATGTTTTCTCTCCCTGCAAGAATCATCGTAAGTCTGTCCAACCCGAAAGCAATCCCGCCATGCGGAGGTGTGCCATACTCAAAGGCATCCAAAAGATAACCGAACTTATCGTAAGCCTCTTCCGTACTTAAACTCAAAAGATCAAAGATTTTTTCCTGGACATCCCTGCGGTGGATACGGATGCTGCCGCCTCCGAGCTCCATTCCGTTCAGTACAAGGTCATAGGCTTTGGCCCTTACCTTGAGGGGGTCTGTCTCCATCAGCGGAAGGTCTTCCTCCATAGGACTCGTAAACATATGATGAATAGCAACATAACGTTTTTCTTCCTCATCATACTCGAGAAGCGGGAATTCAGTAACCCAGAGGCAATTCAGCGACCCTTCGGGAATAAGCCCGAGTCTTTTGGCCAATTCCAGCCGCAAATTGCCCAAAGTATTATGGACGACTGATTCTTTGTCCGCGACAAAGAACAAAATATCCCCTGTTTCTCCGCCCATGACGGTGATGAGGTTGTTAATTTCTTCCTCAGTAAAAAATTTCAGGATGGGAGACTTAAGTCCTTCTTCTCCCATCACAATATACGCTAAACCTTTGGCGCCATAAATGCCGACAAAACCGGTCAGGGCATCAATTTCCCTGCGGGGCATTCCTGCACAGTTTTTGGCGCAAATGCCCTTCACCCTGCCGCCTTTTGCCAAGATATCGGTAAATACCTTAAACCCGGACCCTTTTACAACTCCGGCAACATCAATCAGCTCCATCCCAAAACGGGTGTCGGGTTTGTCCGAACCGAAACGCTCCATGGCATCTTGATAACTCAAACGCGGAAAAGGTACGGGAATCTTCGTTCCTGAAATTTCAGCAAAGATTTTCGTCACCAGATTCTCCATCAGGGGTAATACATCCTCAATCTCAATAAACGACATTTCTATATCCAATTGCGTAAATTCCGGCTGACGGTCTGCCCGTAAATCCTCGTCCCGGAAACAGCGCGCGATTTGAAAATACTTTTCCATGCCGGAGACCATGAGCAATTGCTTGAAGATCTGCGGGGACTGCGGCAAAGCATAAAATGTTCCCTGGTTGACCCTGCTGGGAACCAGGTAATCCCTGGCCCCTTCAGGTGTGGATTTGCAAAGGACCGGTGTCTCAATTTCCAGGAATCCGTTTTGATCGAGAAAGCTCCGCATGATTTGCATAACCCGGTGTCTGATCATAAAAATTTTCTGCATTTCAGGGCGGCGGAGGTCCAGATAACGATGCTTCAGCCTGACGCTCTCATCTACATCCACCTGGTCCTGAATATAAAAAGGCGGAGTTTTCGCTTTGTTCAGAATATGTAATGATTCCGCCACAACTTCGATTTCCCCCGTCTTCATATTCGGATTTTCAGATCCGCTCGGCCGTGACCTTACTTTTCCGGTAACTTCTATCACAAATTCTGAACGCAATTTTTCGGCGAGTTCAAAAGCATCTTCAGGCATATCCGGGTTAAAGACCACCTGGGTGATACCGGAGCGGTCTCTTAAATCGACAAAAATAACACCTCCGTGATCTCTTCTGGTCTGCACCCAGCCAAGCAGACGGATCACTTCATCAATATTTTCTTTTCCCAAATTCCCAGCGCCGGTTCTTCCTTCTAACATGGTTATCCTCCTACACTTCTCTTTGGCTTTGATTAATTTGATCTAAAATATATTCTTTAACAGATTCCAGTGCTGTTTCTGTCTGGTCTCCCAGTTTCATATCTCTGATAATGGCAATATTTCCAGCCAGTTCTTCCTCCCCGATGATGACCGCATAGCGGGCTTGTACCCGGTCAGCATGCTTCATTTGGCTTTTCAGACCCCGGCCCAGCAAATCCATCTGCGCGGAAATATTAGCCTGCCGCAGTTCCATCGTCAGTTGAAACCCTTTTTCACGGGCAGTTTCTCCTAAGGCGGCTACAACGACTTTGTAGTCCGTTTCATCTTCCCAGCCGGCCTGTTGTTTTTCCAGAACGGCCAGAATCCGTTCCATCCCCATGGCAAACCCTATTCCGGGTGTAGCGGGGCCGCCGATTTCCTCCACGAGGCCGTCATATCTGCCCCCGCCGCAAATTGCGCTTTGTGCACCGATTCCCTCAGCCATTACTTCAAAGGCAGTTTTTTGATAGTAATCCAAGCCTCTAACCATTTTGGGATTGATTTTATAGGGCATCTCTAAAATACGCAAATAGTGTTGCACCTTATCAAAATGCTCCTTACAGTCGTCACAGAGTGTCTCGAGGGTGGTTGGCGCACCCACAGTTAATCTTTGGCAGTCCCTGTTCTTGCAATCCAATATCCGCATAGGATTTCGTTCGAACCGCGATTGACAGTCCTGGCAAAGCTCAGCTACCCTGTCCTGCAAATAGCTGTGTAATCTCTCGCGATGTTCGCCCCTGCACACCGGACAGCCCACCGAGTTAATATGGACTTCTACTCCACGAAGACCAATCCTCCGGTATAATTCCCAGATGACCTGGATTATTTCGGCATCGACCAAAGGGTCTTCCCCGCCCAAAACTTCGGCCCCAAACTGATGGAACTGGCGGAAACGGCCGGCCTGGGTATTCTCGTAGCGGAACATGGGCCCCATATAATACAGTTTGACCGGCTGAGGTTGGGAGTAGAGTTTATTTTCCACATAAGCCCGGCAAACTGAAGCCGTCATTTCAGGTCTTAAGGTAATAGATCTCTGTCCTTTGTCCAAAAAAGTATACATCTCTTTGTTGACGATATCCGTGGTATCACCGACCCCGCGCTGAAACAATTCAGTTGATTCAAATATGGGGGTCCTGATTTCCTGATATCCAAAGTCTGAGCAGACTTTTCTGATATGGGCTTCAAGATAATGCCATTTTTCGACAATCCCAGGAAAAATATCCTGGGTACCCTTTGGACGTTGAATGGCCATATTTTACCTCCAGTGCAAATGCTTATCAGGAGCTGTGTCCCTTTCCTTAAAACAGTATTATAACACAATTCTTCTGTTCACTCACCATCGAATCATCAAAATTTGTCAAATCTTTGATAACTTTCTCGCAATGTATCCTTTCTTTTAAGATGATTTTCAAATACGTGTGCCGCATAATACTGCAAATCAAGTTGATTATAGCTGTTTACATGTCCTGACGTATGTTTCATGATTTTACTGGAAGCCCCTGCACCCAGACCGATAATATTTTGTTTTTCTTCAATAATTCCGATATTATATCTGCAGGCCTTGCCATTTCCAGTATAACCTGCATTTTCCTGATTTCCCGCAATATTTTTCTGACGGTAGACATAATAAGGCTTTAGCCCGGACTTTTTGAGACATTGGCCGGCAGAGCGCATAATATTTGCCCAGTCTTCTTTACGGTTGTGGGTAAATCGGTTTTCCCAAGCGGCTGACCCTCTTTTCACAGCTAAAGCATGGAGGGTGAGATTATCCGGTTGTAAAGCCAGTACTTTTTCCAGGGAGTCCATCATTTCCTGATGCCCTTCACCGGGAAGACCGAGAATTAAATCCATATTAATAATCCAATCCCCCATTTCCCTTGCTAACCCATAGCATTTGACAACTTCGTCAACCGTATGATTTCTTCCAATTTTGATTAAAGTTTGTTCTTGCATGGTTTGGGGGTTGATGCTGATCCGGTTGACTCCAGACGCTTTCATCAGTAAAAGTTTAGTCCGGTCTATGGAGTCAGGCCTCCCGCCTTCTACCGTATATTCAACGCTATTTTCCATAGGAATACTGCTTTGAATGATTTGAAAAAGAGCTTGTAAATCTTCTGACTCCAGAAGTGTAGGTGTTCCCCCTCCAATGTAGATGCAGTCAGCTTTGAGATCTAATTCCTTCATCATTTCTCCGGTAAGGGTAATTTCCTGAAATAAGGCCTGAAGGTAAAGCGGAAGGTATTTTTTATTCCGGTCATTGAGTATATTTGACGGGAATGAACAGTAAAAACAACGCGATGGACAAAACGGAACGGTCACGTAAACAGAAACCAGATCCGGTCTTCTCTTGATCCTTTGGAGATATGGTTTTTGAATTTCGGCGATGGTTTTCAGCAATAGCGTTTTTTCTTTTTCGACTAAATAGAGATCCGTGAGGATTGAGGATTGTATTTCAGCCGTAAGTTCCATTTCTTCCATTCTGGAGACCAATTTTCCCGGCCTGATGCCGGTTAGAATTCCCCACGGATTCTGTTCCAGGGTAATCTTGGTCAAAAATAAAAAAAGTGCCCTTTTAATAAGAATCTGGGATAGCGGTTCTTTTCCCGGGAGGGGTAAGGTATCAAACCTGCCGTCTTCTTGAAGATTTATCATTTCGGATACTTCCCGGTGGTTTTCCCGGATATAAACCTGAAGACCAGGAAACTGCCCGCGTTGCATTTCCAGCTGAAGTAAGAAAAATGCTTCTCGGCCTTGTTCGGGAGTCCCAGTCTGAATATTTATACCCGGAAAAAAAGCTGCGATAATGGAAATGCAGCTGAAAAGGACTTTTTTATCCATTGTTGTACTCGTTACAAATATCTGATCTGACATTAGGCAAAGGCCCCGTTCACATAGGGATTGGACATTCTTTCTCTGCCAATGGTGGTAGCGGATTCGTGACCCGGAAACACCGGGAGCTGATCATCCAAAACCATAAGCTTTTGCTCAATGCTGCGAAGAAGTTTACGCATGTCTCCCCCAGGAAAATCCGTTCTGCCGACCGAACCGTCAAAAAGCGTATCCCCGCTGATTAAGCCCTCTTCCGTCAGCAAGCAGATTCCGCCCGGGGTATGTCCGGGAGTATGAAGAATTTTTATCTTCATTTCCCCTACGACAAGTTCCTGATTGTCCTCGAGTAAGAGATCTGCGGGAGAAACCACGATATTCCTGTCCCAAAAACCGGAAAGATTTTTCGTTGGATTCGTGAGCATTTCCGCATCATCTTTATGAATTGCAACTTGGGCCGGCAGCGCTTTCCGTAAATCTTCAACGGCCCCAATATGGTCATAATGCCCATGGGTTAAGATAATATGCGTAATTTCAAAATCATGCTGTTTGATCCAATTGAGCAGCATTTGACTTCCGGCACCGGGATCAATAACGATTGCCTTTTTGGTTAGATCACAAGAAACGAGATAACAATTTACTCCCATTCCCGGAGTAGCTTTCTGTTCTATCATAGGTTTCACCTCGAACTTAAAGATTTAATTTATTCTTTTGATTAAAAACTTTTTTTACTATCGAGCAAGATTGTAACGGGTCCCTGATTCACCAATTCTACATCCATATCTGCCTGAAATTGGCCCGTCTGGGCCTTAACACCGTATAAACGGACTGTATCAGCCAGTTGTCCAAACAGTTCCCTGGCTTGCTCAGTCGGTGCTGCCAACGAAAAACTTGGCCGTTTCCCCTTCCGGCAATCACCGAAGAGGGTAAACTGTGAAACCAGAAGAATCTCTCCTCCAACATCTGTAAGAGATAAATTCATTTTCCCTTCATCATCTTCGAAAATCCTTAAACCGATGAGTTTCTCCGCAAGCCAATCGATATCCTGGCTGTTATCTTCGGGACCAACTCCTACAAGGGCCAACAATCCCTGGCCTATCTCTCCCACGGTCAGTCCGCCGACAAGAACGGCAGCCTTTTTAACCCTCTGAACTACACAGCGCATTAATGATTTCCCCCACTCTGAAGTCTTTCTACAACCGTAATATCTTTTACCCTGCGAATTTTATTTAAGACAAAATTCAAATGTTCAAGACTTCGGGCCTCGATCTTTAACTGAATATGAGATACTTTATCCTTGCCGACCCGGGCATTAATTGCCAGCATGTGAGTGCGCGTTTCCATGATAACATTCATAATATCCGTTACTAAGCGAGCCCGGTCCAAACCGATAATCTCTATGTCTACGGGATAAACCGAATCTGTATTTTTTTCCCATTCCACTTCTACGAAACGTTCTTGTTCCACAGATATCATTCCCGATAGTTCATTACAATCTTTTCGGTGAATGGATACCCCGCGTCCCCTGGTAATGAACCCGATAATCTGGTCTCCAGGCAGCGGATTGCAGCATCTGGAAAACCGGATAAGAATATTATCAACGCCTGTCAGCCGTACTCCCTGCGAAGACTTTACCGAAGGTTTCTGTTCTCCCTGCGAAAGAATAGGCAAGGATTCGTCTTCCTCTTTAATAATTTCGTCCCGTAAGCGAGTCAATGCTCTCTTAAAGGTAATTGCACCGTCACCCAGGGTGGCATACATATCGTCTATACCATTGAAATTAAAGCTTCGTGCCAGTTTTTGAAGGTTATCATTCTTTAAAGCTGAAGCAGGCTCCATCCCTAGTTTTCTGGCTTCTCGTTCCAAACCTTCCCGGCCTCGGATAATATTTTCTTCTCTTTTTTCCTTTTTAAACCATTGGCGAATTCTATTCTTGGCTTGGGAAGTCTTGACAAGACAGACCCAATCCCTGCTAGGACCGGCAGGTATCTTGGAAGTCAGTATCTCAATGATATCCCCATTTTTCAATTTGGTCTCCAAGGGGACAATCCTGCCGTTGATTTTTGCCCCGATACAGCTGTGTCCAACATCCGTATGAACACGGTAAGCAAAATCAATCGGACAAGAATCGGCAGGCAGCTCTACAACATCGCCATTAGGCGTAAAGACAAATACCGTGTCCGCAAATAAATCGACCTTTAAAGATTCCATAAATTCACCGGCATCCCGTGAATCATGCTGCCATTCCAAAAGTTGACGAAGCCAGGAAAGTTTTTGTTCAAAGTTATTTTCAATTTTCCTTCCTTCTTTATACTTCCAGTGTGCTGCAATTCCGTACTCCGCGGTACGGTGCATTTCCCAGGTCCGAATTTGAATCTCAAACGGTTCGCCGTGACTTCCGATCAGTGTGGTATGCAAGGACTGATACATATTGGGTTTGGGCATGGCAATATAGTCTTTGAATCTGCCGGGAATCGGCTTCCAAAGAGTATGAATAATACCCAGGGCGCCATAGCAGTCATTAACTGTTTCCACCACAACCCGGATTGCGGTCAAATCATATATTTCACTCAAATCTTTATTCTGATTGACCATTTTCTTATAAATACTGTAAAAATGCTTGGGACGGCCTGCGATATCTGCATCAATTCCGACTTCCTCAAGCCTAACCTTTAGCTGTTCAATCACTTCATTGATTTGTTCTTCCCGTTCTTTTCTTTTAAGGGCGATCCCTTCAACCAAATCATAGTATTCCTGAGGGTTGAGGAACCGGAATGACAAATCCTCAAGCTCCCATTTAATTCGGAAAATCCCTAAGCGGTTGGCTAAAGGAGCATAAATTTCCAAAGTTTCCTGGGCGATTTCCTTCTGCTTCTGCTCTCTTTGAAATTTCAAAGTCCGCATATTATGCAACCGGTCAGCCAGCTTGATCAGGACCACGCGGATATCTTTGGCCATCGCCAAAAACATCTTGCGGAGATTCTCGACCTGAACCTCCATTTTACTTTTATACTCGATTTTGCCGAGCTTGGTCACACCATCTACCAATCCGGCAACTTCTTCGCCAAATTTCCTCTTTATCTCATCCAAGGTATGATGTGTATCTTCCGCAACATCATGCAGCAGAGCCGCAATAATTGTAGAGTCGTCCATCTCCAGCTCCGCCAGAATGCATGCCACTTCCAAAGGGTGGTTAATATATTCTTCCCCGGAATTCCGCAGTTGTCCCCGATGAGCCTCCTCGGCATAATGATAGGCCTTTTCGATTTTTTCAATATGGTACTGAGCACTGTTTAGGATCAACGTCTCTTTTAAATCTTCAAAAGTCATAATCTCTACCCCTGATAATTTAACAATCGATAACGGAGAGAACGATGCAGATTCGTCTTGTCCGTACTGTTCAACTCGATAAGAAACGGTCCTGTTCCCCCGAGCCATTGCAGCAGCCTTAACTCTTCAAATATTTTAAGGATCTCCAGTTGCGGATGGATATCTTCTCCCGGCATCCAATAAAGTCGATTATTTTCATCAACTTTTCCCCTGATTGACTTGTAGGCTTCAACCAATATCATCCTGTTCAAATCTTTGGCAGATGGCTTAGCGAAAAGCGGTTGTGACATATTTTCCTCTGAGTCTCCAAATTGATCACTGGTAGTGGCAACTTCAGAAAAACTATCTTCCGTACTTTCCCGATAATCTTTTAGAATAGCCTGGAGTGTTTCTTCTCCATAGAAATCATTGGTTTCTAACGTATAAAGAATATCCATACATTTTAATTGTTTGAATTTTTCCAGGTGTTCACTTTTTTTGAAAGCTAAAACCTCTAAAGTAAAACGGTCCTTTTGCAGAATAAGTTTTAAATGTTCCCCGTTTTTTCCCATTTTTGAAATTTTTTTAATTTCTAACCCGGTTGTCATGAGAAGCGGAGCCGGATTTCCAGCCCCAAAGGGAGACATTTCGTCCAATTCTTTTTGCAGTTTTACGCATAGCTCGCTGCACAGCACAGTAGAATCAATAAACAGCTGTTCTTCATGGGATAATTCACTCTGTCTAAAGCTATCAATGATTCTTTTGCGGAATAAATTAATATTTCCGACAGGAACGGTAAAACCAGCAGCCTGCTTGTGTCCCCCAAATTTGCTTAAGAGGGTTGCTTGTTTTTCTAATTCCCCAAGAACATGATAGCCGTTAATTCCCCTAGCGGACCCTCTCCCCATCTCACCCTCTTCTGAAATTAAGAATACAGGCCGCCTAAAACGTTCGACAAGTCTTGAGGCGACAATCCCTATCACCCCATGATGCCAACCTGTTGAAGATAAGACAATAACTTCGGGGACCGGGGCTTGGGACAGGACCTCTTCGGCTTCCATGAGAATCTTGCGTTCTGTGTACTGCCTCTGTTTATTCTCTTGATTTAAAGCTTTGGCGATAGCTGCGGCATCTTGCATTTTCTCTTCCAGTAAGAGATTTAGAGCCAAACGGGCGGTATCCATCCGGCCGGCCGCATTAATCTTCGGTGCAACAATAAAAGATATCTGCCCAGCCTTAAGTTTCTTTCCCCACAATCCGCACTCTTCCAAGATCGCCTGGAGACCTTGATGTCTTGTTTTAGACATAACTTCTAATCCGTATTTGACCAGAATGCGGTTTTCGCCGGTCAGTGGGACAATATCCGCGATCGTTCCGAGAGCTGCCAGATCCAAATACTCCAGTTCGGACCCCGACCCGGCAGGATATTGAAAAGTATGAAATAAAGCCTGCGCCAGTTTAAAAGCTACTCCGACACCTGCTAAATCACGAAAAGGATAACCGGAACCGGATGTTTTCGGGTTTAGAATTCCTACAGCTGAAGGCAATAGTTCCTGTGGTTCATGGTGGTCGGTAATAATCATATCAATTCCAAGACTGGATGCCATGAAAGTTTCTTCAACTGCCGTTATCCCGCAATCAACCGTTATGATCAAAGAAACCTCCTGTGCAGAGGCTTTCTCTATGGCCTCGGCATGAAGCCCGTAACCTTCTTCCCTGGTTGGAACATAAATCATTGCCTGGAACCCGAATCTCTTTAAAACTTGATAGATAAGTACGGTTCCTGTTATTCCATCCACGTCATAATCGCCGTACACCAAGACCTTTTCCTGATCATCCAAGGCTTTCTTTAGTCTATGGATCACGGGCTGCATATCTGTAAATAAAAAAGGAGAATGAAGATCAAATAAGGATGGTCTTATGAATTCTAAGATGCTGTCAACAGTATGATAGCCCCTGTTCTTTAAAATATGAATGATATTCCGGGATATACCTGCCTCTTCCAGCTGATGTTTCTTCTTTTGGAGTTCTTGTGATAAACACCACATATTGATCCTCATCATTGTTTTTTATCTTGAGCAGGGGGATCTTCTGCGGAATTTTGCTGCGCAGGAGGCTTACATTCAGAAATATCAATGGGATCGTTCGGAAGAATTTTCTTTCCGGCAATTTTTTTCCCTCTTCTGTCAATTTGTTTTTTAAATTCCCGCCAAAGAGCCAAGCAAAACATTAATAAAGATCCGGCAAAGACTGAGCAGAAAATGACTAATACCAAAGGAAGCTGGGCAGACCAAAATAAAAAGTGAACAGGAATAACTGCGGCGTTTTGGACCGCAAATATTACAATAATCAATGATAGGATAATAGAAATCATTAATATGAACATAGTATCCCTCCATCCGCAATTTATGATTATTTTCTCTACTCTCTCTCTTATATCCTCTTTTTTCACTATTTACTATAAAACATCTTTAATAAAGTATATTTCCTATAATAAGCCATCCTATGGAAAAAATAAACTTGAAAATTATTTGCAAATATAAGGCTTTGGGAATTTCACGATATGTAAAAACCAGAGGAATACCGATGCCTAAAGTCCAAGCAATAAAGCCGGGAATAAAAGGAATTAGCAATCCGGCAGCCAATAATGCTGCTACGGAACCTGCAGTCACTTTAACAACTCTCATCTGATCGGTTTTATGATTCAGGAAGTTGTTCAAAGTAAATCCAAAGACACTATAGAGAATAATAATAGATTCCCAAAACCAGAAATTCGAGTGAAAATTACCTATAAGATTGACTGCAGATATCATGATGCCGGACATCATTATCCCTTTGCTGCCGCCAAATAAAGACAATCCTGCCATGGAGACCAAAAAGAATTCCAATAGCAAAAGCTTTAAAAACATATTTTCTTTCTCCCAGCTTTTTCCGATGAACTTTCCTGGACATAGTATTTCCTGTTAACCCTGGAATAATTATACTTTGCATTTAAATTCGGATAAAGTAAAGGAAGCCAGCAAATTTACCGTCTTCCAGATCATGGACAGTTTTTATTTTTTTCATTTTGGGCCTGTCAGATGACAATAAGAAGCTGTTGCAAAATTACTGTAGTCGTTTTGCAACAGCCTCCAAAAAAGAATAAATTAAGAATAACATTAAACTTCTTTAGCCGATACAGGCCCTCTGCAGATCGCTATCCTTCCGGTCCTGACAATTTCTCTGATTCCGTAATCCTCCAGCAATTCGCACATGGCATCAATCTTTCTCTCTTCCCCAGTCAGTTGTACAATCACCGTTTCTTTATTTACATCTACGACATGCGCCCTGAAAATTTCAACAATATTGAGAATATCCGCCCGTGTTTCGGGGGTAGCCGTGACTTTGATCAGGGCAAGTTCACGGTGTACCCTGTCCTGACCTGTAAGGTCAATGATTTTTATCACGTCAATTAACTTGGACAGTTGGTTTACAACCTGTTCCAACACATATTCATCATCTGCTTCAACTACGATGGTAATCCTGGTCATATCCGGTTCTTCCGTATACCCGGCTGCAATACTTTCAATATTGAAGGCCCGTCGGCTGATTAATCCGGATATATGGGTCAAAACCCCAGGCTTATTTTCTACAAGAACGGCTAAAGTATGTTTCATGGTCCTAACCTCCCATGATCATTTGGTCTAAACGTGCCCCCGAAGGTACCATTGGGAGTACATCTTCATCTTCGGGAATGCGAATATCAACAAGGAATGGGCCTTCCGAAGCAATGACCTTTTCTAATACAGTTTTCAATTCCTCTTTTTTCTCTAAACGGATGGCAGGGACCCCCATCGCTTCCGACAACTTAACAAAATCTGTCTTCGTTTTAATGCAGGAATGCGCATAATGCTGATTGTAGAATGTCCGCTGCCATTGAGCAACCATACCCAGATAACTGTTATTCAGAATGATTATTTTCAGGGGAAGATTCAAGTCTGCAATCGCCATCAGTTCTTGACAGCTCATCATAAAACCGCCATCCCCGCAGATACAGATGACTTTCTTCCCGGATACTCCGACCTGAGCACCCATGGCAGCCGGCAATCCGTACCCCATCGTTCCCAAGCCGCCGGAAGTCAGAAACGCCCTTGGTTGTTTAAACTGATAAAATTGGGCTGTCCACATTTGATGCTGACCAACATCTGTCACAATTACTGCGTTTCCCTGTGTAATTTCGCTGATTTTTTCAATGACGGCTTGCGGCAAAATCCTCTCTGAATCCGTGTTATATACTAAGGGCTTTTCGTTCATCCAGGCAGTCATCTTATCTCTCCAGGGACGGAATTGTCCAGTCCATTCGGAACTTGGGCGTTCAGTCATTTTGGCATAAAGTTTATCCAAGGACCACTGCAGATTCCCAATTACTTTGATATGGGACCGGACATTTTTGTTGACTTCAGCCGCATCAATATCAAAATGAATAATCTTCGCTTTGTCTGCAAATTCATTTAACAGTCCTGTAACCCTGTCATCAAAACGAACGCCCAAACCAATGAGCAGGTCGGTTTCGGTAGTTGACAGGTTCCCGGCGTAAGTTCCGTGCATCCCAATCATTCCAAAATAGTTGGGATCATCTTCAGCAATACAGCCAAGACCCATGAGACTTGTTACCGTAGGAATTCCGGAATAGGCCACGATTTTCCGCATGATATCCGATGTATCCGAAAGAGTAACTCCTCCGCCAACGAAAAACAAAGGTTTCTCAGCTTTGAGCAACTCGCTGTACACAGCATCTATCGCTTCAGGATCCCCATCATAGACAGGACGATATCCCCGCAGGTTAATGGTTTCAGGATACTCAAATTCCAACTCTGCTGCAAACACATTTTTGGATATATCCACTAATACCGGTCCCGGACGCCCTGTCCGGGCAATATAAAACGCTTCTTTCATGGCTTTGGGCAAATCTTTGGCATCTTTGATAAAATAATTATGCTTGGTAATCGGCGTTGTAATTCCACGAATATCCGCTTCTTGAAAAGAATCACGTCCGATCAGCGATACGGCTACCTGTCCGGTAATAATTACGATAGGAATGGAATCCATATAGGCTGTGGCAATCCCCGTAATCAGATTGGTGGCACCCGGACCGGATGTGGCAATGCAAACCCCGACTTTTCCTGTCGCCCTGGCATAACCGTCAGCTGCGTGAATTGCTCCTTGCTCGTGCTTAGGCAAAATATGGGGGAAATCCGACAGATACAATTCATCATACAGAGTCAACACCGCTCCACCGGGATAACCAAAAACAACTTCAACGTTTTCCTTTTTCAAACATTCAATAACAGCTTGTGCACCGGTTACTTTCATTTGTTGGACTGTCCCCTCTCTCTCCGATGTTAATATTATTATAGTACAGTTTATAAATAAATGCACTATATTAATATATTGTTTATTCACTATTTATCATCATATATTTCAACCAAAGATAGACGTACAACGAGCCGGATAATTCTCGCCTAAATTTGATGCGTCATCTATTTATAGTTCATATTGTTGGTTTGTTTCCGCTAACCAAACCTGTCCTTGAAAATATTTTTCGGCTTCAGTTTTCAATTTGCGGATATCTCCGATGTGGGGAAAATGAGTCAGGAGAAGACTTTTTACTCCTGCTTGTTCGGCTAATGCGGCAGCCTGCTTGGATGTCATATGCCCTGGAAACAATCCTTCTTCATGTTCAAAAAGACTGGCCTCACACAGGAGGAGATCAGCAGCCGAACAAAAATGAGCAATTTGTGTGGCCGGCCCAAGATCTCCGGTATATACAAATACTTTGCCGCCGTATTCAAACCGCATTGCCAGATTTACTTCTTCGTGTACTGTCTGGAAGAAAGATACTTTCATCCCTTTTAGGTCTATTGTGATACCGGACTGAATCTCCTTACCCACCGTATAATCCCGATAACTTAATTCGTTATAGCGGGGAGAATGGCTGTTTCCGTAAATCGGCAGAGGGGCTAATCTCCGTTTAAAGCCCATTGCGATTTTGCCGGCATATTGCAAGCAGCCTAAATCAGCACTATGGTCATGATGATAGTGAGAGAGAAATAAGGCATCAAGGTCTTCCTGCTGTATCCGTTTAAATAAGTTGGACAGGACACCGCTCCCGCAGTCGACTAAGATTTTATGCCTGTCTGTTTCCAGAAGATAGCCTGCTGTAGCCTCTCCCGCCGCGGGATAAGCTCCCCATCTCCCCAGAACAGTAACTTTCATATTCATCTTAACCTTTCCGTTCGTATTTTATCCCGATATGTAAAATAGATCCCGGGCAACCCCAGGATCCCTGATTTTTATGATAAGCAATAGCTCTTTGATAATTCAATTCGCTTCGGCAGGACTGCTTTTTTTGCTTGGACCTGCCATTCTTTTTTTAATTTCAACTACGAGTTGGCTGGCAGTGAATATCGAGGAATAGGCACCGCTGAAAACACCGATTGTCATGGCAAGAGCAAAGACCTTGGTCGATTCTCCGCCCAAGAAGAAAATACACAGCAAGGCAATAATAACTGTGCCGACCGTCTTGACCGAACGTCCCATGGTCTGCCATACGGACTTATCAACCATATCCTCAAAACTGTCCTTCTTCTTCATACGCTTTTCGTTCTCTCTGATCCGGTCATAGATCACTACCGTGTCGTTAATGGAATAACCAAAAACAGTGAGAATCGCTGCTATGAAGGAAGAATCAATCTGCCATTGGAAAATGGAGAATATTCCTACTGTGACCAAAATATCGTGCAGCAAGGCAACTATCCCGGAAAAAGCGTATACAAAGCGGAAACGTATGGAAACGTACAGCAGAATCAATGCAGCTGCAAGAACCATTGCCTTAATTGCTCCGCTGCGCAGTTCGGCTCCGATAGCAGGTCCTACACTATCTTCCTTCAGGTTGGACGGATCAAAACTGGCGGCATCTTTTTGGATGGCTGCGAGCAGCTCACTTCGCTTCTGCTCATCCATAAATGTAGTCCTGATTAAAACTTCGTTATTTCCTGTCATTTGAACCTGTCCCGTGAGCCCGATGGATTCAATCGCTTTGGTAACCTGGGCCTGTGTTACAGTTTGGTTAAATTTGATATCCAGCATCACTCCGCCGGTAAAATCAATCCCCAAATTCAAGCCTTGCGTAAACAGGGAAACAATCCCGGGAATGATAATCAGTAAGGAAATCACAAACCAGATATAGCGCCTTTTCACAATATTAAAATAAAATCTTTGTTCCTGCTTAACCTGCTCATAAGATTGGTCCCCGGCAGCAGGGGTAATAACTTCCGGATTGGTTTTAACTGTTTTCTCAGTATCGGTTTTGCCTGTTGTATTATTATAATTTTTCCCTGCCATTTATTTTACCCCCTTTACGCCGAACAAAGATTTGCTCAGACGAGGGTTGACTCCCACGATCCAGCGCATAATCCATCGGGTGAATGTAACTCCGGTAAACAAACTTGCAATAATACCGATAATCAGAGTGAGCGCAAAACCTTTGATAGAGGAAGAGCCCAAAAGGAAAAGTGCGGCACCGGCAAATAATGTTGTTATATTGGAGTCAAATACTGCAATAAAAGCTCTGGAGAAACCGGCATCGACAGCTGCCCTCAGGGATTTGCCCAGCTTGATCTCTTCCTTGATTCTCTCATAAATAATAATATTCAAGTCTACAGCCATACCCAAGGTTAAAACGAAACCGGCAATTCCAGGCAAGGTAAGAACGGTACCTATAGCATATAAAGCCCAGAGAACAATAAGTCCGAATACTACCAGGGCGAAATTGGCGACAATACCCGGAAGCCTGTATAAGACCAACATAAATAAAAAGATAAATATAACGGCATACATGCTTGCGTTCAGGCTCTTCTTCAGGGAATCAACCCCGAGTAAAGCACCCACCTGACGTTTCTCAGCTATGCTCAGGCTTACAGGCAAAGCGCCGGAACGCAGCATAACGGCATACTGGGCTGCCTCATCCAAAGATGAATATCCTGTAATCTGACCTTGACCGTTAACGATCGGTGTTGAAACAGTCGGGTTTTGAATCATATTTTCATCAAGAAAAATTCCGATTTTTTTGCCAACGTTTTCAGTTGTAATCTTGGCAAACTGATCGGCACCTTGTGTGGTAAACGTAAGCTGGACAACATAATCCGCTTTGCCCGCAGAATTATCCACTCCGGCCTTCGCGTCCTTTAATTGGGACCCATCCAGAAGAATATTCCCCTGGGCATCTCTGAAAGTTAATTTCGCAGTCGTTTTTAACGTATTGACCGCTTTATCGGGATCAGTAACCCCGGCGAGTTCAACAATAATCCTTTTTCTTAGATTGTCTACCTGAATAATAGGTTCAGCTACACCTAAACCGTTAACACGCTGTTCAATAATAGCTTTCGCTTTCGCCATATCATCGTCTGTTACCGGGGCACCGTCTTTACCAGGTTCGGCTTGCAGAACCAGATGAACTCCTCCACGCAAATCAAGTCCCAGCGGAATTCCTTTAGTCGGATTCGTTAGGGGTTGGATGGAAAAGAAGACCGCAGCTGCGACTAATATAACGGTTATTACAAGTTTTAAGATATTTCCCCGTTTCATTCTTGTTCCTCCCTAATAGAATAAATGGGACGTGCCCATATACAAATTTCATTATAATCCTACTGCGCTAAGAGTGTCAATGTACTAATATTCAGCTTGAATAAATAGATAATTTCGATAATAAAAAATGAAAAGCAAGTGTTTTGTCACTTGCTTTAACGCATGCATTTCAAACATCAAAAAAACGAATTATTGTTCGGAAGATCCAAGCGCCCCAGTTTCGTTTTGAGGAGCTTCTTGTAATACATCTGACTTGGGATTTTCCTTAGACTGTTCGATCTTATCAGTTTTGGACATATTATGTTTTCCGGATTTTCCCCCAGCTTGTTTATAATCACGGTTTTGAATTGATTGGACAGAAGTCTTGGCATATTCCAGTTCGATATTAGGAGCAACTTTAATCATGACAGTATCTTCCAGTATCTTCGTCACCGTGCCATGAAGTCCGCCGATGGTGACAACCTTATCTTTTTCTTTTAGGCTGTCCAACATCAAGCGGCGTTCTTTCTGCTGTTTATTATTGGGTCTAATAATAATAAAGTAAATGATCCCAAAAAAAACTGCAAACCAAAATAACAAATCTAATGTACTCGAATTCATATGTATAGTATCCTCCTTAATGATATTTTATTGGACCCGCCTGCCATGGATGATTATAACATTTTTATTGAACTTATACAGCATATATTTCATGAATATTATCTCATTTCTCATAACCGTACTCAGTAAAAAATTTTTGTTTGTACGCAAGAAGATTTCCTTCTTGAATCGCTTCTCTGATTTCCCTCATCACGTTGGTGAGAAATCTGAGATTATGTATAGTCATGAGCCGGAGGCCGAATATTTCGTTGGCTTTAATCAGGTGCCGGAGATAGGCCCTGGAATAATTTTTACATGTGTAACAGTCACAAGTCGGATCAATAGAGTTAAAATCATCGGCAAATTCGGCGTTCCGGATAACAAGTTTGCCGAATCGTGTCATTGCGGTACCATTTCTTGCTATACGTGTGGGCAAGACACAGTCGAACATATCAATTCCCCGGATTACCCCTTCAATGAGGGCATCCGGCGACCCGACACCCATTAAATATCTCGGTTTGTTCTCAGGTAAGAAGGGAACGGTATAATCCATAACCTCGTACATGAGATCTTTCGTCTCCCCAACGCTTAATCCGCCGATTGCATATCCGGGAAGGTCAAGTTCCGTTATTTCCCTTGCGCTTTGTTTTCTTAGGTTCGCAAACATTCCCCCTTGTACAATTCCAAAAAGTGCCTGCTTGTCCGTGGCTGCTAAAGTATCTTTACAGCGTTTGAGCCAGCGTGTCGTCCTTTGTGCGGACTTTTCAGCGTAATCATGCGTACAGGGATAGGGTGTACATTCGTCAAAAGCCATTACAATATCAGACCCGAGGGCCATTTGTACTTCAATCGATTTTTCCGGGCTAAGAAATTGTTTGGACCCGTCAAGATGAGACCGAAATTCAACCCCTTCCTCAGTAATTTTCCGGAGATCTCCTAAGCTAAAAACTTGAAAACCGCCGCTGTCAGTTAGAATAGCCCTGTCCCAGTTCATAAACTGGTGAAGCCCCCCTGCCCTTCTGATTAATTCATGACCGGGCCGTAAAAAAAGATGGTAGGTATTACCTAGGATAATTTTTGCACCGATTTGCTCTAATTCTTCCGGGCTCAGCGTTTTTACGGTAGCCTGGGTCCCAACCGGCATAAAAACAGGCGTATCTATCACTCCATGCGGGGTATATAGTTTTCCCAATCTTGCTTTGGTTTGAGAATCCTTCTTTATAATCTCAAGACTTACCGCAGCCAAAATACTCACTCCTCATCTTGGTATAAGTCTTACCAATCTTCAACCATGATATGACAGACCTCATTTAAACTATAAACATGGCATCCCCAAAACTAAAAAAGCGATAGTGTTCTATTACCGCTATATTGTAGGCCTTTAATATGAGTTCCCTGCCGGCTAAAGAGCTAACCAGCATAATTAAAGTGGACCGCGGAAAATGAAAATTGGTGATTAGTGCATCAATGATCTTGAATTCATAACCGGGATAAATAAAAATGTCTGTCCATCCTTCAACCGGTTCCAGCTCTGAAAGTCCCTTCTCCCGCATTTGTTTTGCAGCAGACTCCAAGGTTCTTACCGCCGTAGTCCCTACAGCGATTACTCTTCGTCCTTCTCTTTTCGCAAGATTAATCCTGGACACAGTTTCTTGTTCAATTTTAAAATATTCGGCATGCATTTGGTGGTCTGTTACATTTTCGGTCTTGACTGGCCTAAAAGTCCCCAGTCCGACATGGAGCAGTACTTCAACGATTTCGACTCCCTTGGTTTGGAGAGCATCTATCAGCTCCTTCGTAAAGTGGAGGCCTGCTGTCGGAGCAGCTGCAGACCCGCTTTCTTTCGCGTAAACGGTCTGGTAGCGCTCCTGGTCTTTTAATGCAACCGTTATATAGGGAGGTAAAGGCATCCTCCCCAAATGGTCCAACACTTCTTCAAAAACACCCGCATACGTAAACGCCATGATCCGGTTCCCGTTTTCAAGGACTGAAATTAACCGTCCCCTGAGAAGGCCTTCTCCAAAAAGGACTTCCTGGTTCACCTTAAGTCTTTTTCCCGGTTTCACCAGTACTTCCCAGATATTTTTATCATTTCGCTTTAATAATAATACCTCAATTTTTGCGCCTGTCTCCTTTTTAACACCTAAAAGTCTGGCAGGAATCACTTTTGTTTTGTTGAGAACAAGAACATCCCCCGGATGAAGCAAACGAATGATGTTTCGGAAATAGGAATGCTCAATTGTCCCCTTTTCTTTATCAACGATCATTAACCTGGAAGAATCACGAGGCTCCACAGGGGTTTGGGCTATGAGTTCTTCAGGCAATTCGAAATCAAAATCATCCACTCTCATGCGGCGCTTTTCTCCCCGTATACAACTTAATCTCTTATTGCATCATTTATACCTGTTGAACTTTATCGGTGGTAAAATCAATGGCCTTTATATTCTTGCAAGGTCCGAATTCTTATAATAAAAGGACAAAATACTCGTATAAGTGTAACCTTTCATTGCCATATTGTAAGCACCCCATTGGGACATCCCCACGCCGTGACCCCATCCCCGGCCGTCAAAGACAAACAATCCAACCTCCCGCGGCTGCTCGGTTAATCCGCCATTGGAACTGTTAAAGAGGGATACATCCGGACCGGTGACTGCATATCCGTTGCGAATCGGGAAAATAGGGGAATCATGCAGCGTATCTCTCAACGGTTTGGGCAGGAAATAATCCACTTGAAACAGCCGGCCTAAAAAAGAATCTTGGGAAAGCTCTCTGCCGTAGGGATAAAACTTTCGAACAAACTCTCCGCCGGTGACTGTTTTTTTCTGACCCAACCAATCTATCAGCTCAACCTCATAGACACGCCCGGAAAGATACCTTTTTAAATTCACGTCTTTAACCGTAGAAAGTCCGAAACTATTACCGAGGACATCAGCGGCAACCCAAAACCTCCAGTGATTGACATATCCCCCAACGCCATCGGAAAAAGGGTCCGGTTGGGAAACATAATGCGGATCGGAATTTTGCCAGACATGCTGAGCCTCTTCAGAAAAGCCGCCGTTGTGCGAAGAATAATAGATGGAAATAGCTTGTCCTGACTCGGAATCAACCAGAATTTCCCCTTGGGTAGCGTCCACCGCCCGACTTGCTTCCCCTTCTACCGTTTTCCCCCAATAAGCCTGATGGATATCCGGAGAATCCGTTATTCTGCCGTTTGCATCCATATTTTTCAAGAGATACGTTCTGGCAGCAACCGCTTGAGCTTTCAGTGCTTCAAATCCTTTAGCCGCCCAGGCATTGCTCATTTCAACCGGTACGACCCCTTTGAGATAATCCTCACTGTCCAAGGTATTAGCCAGTTTCCAGTTCAACCCTTCTTTCGTCACTACAAGGTTTCCCCTGTAACTGATCCAATCCTTTCCTGGTTCTCTTACCCTAAAAATACCGTTATTTTGGGTCGTAAAACGGATCAAAGGTTTATCTAAAACTGACAGGTTTTGGTTTTGATAAACAAAGACTGCCAACCCGCTCTGGCCGATTTTCAGATTTTCTCCGGCCTGCAAGTTGGTTTTAACATTATCATAGCTGAGCTGATATACTCCTTGTCTTACCTCCATTTCCAGCCAACCGGGCTGGGGAAATTTCCAAACCAGATCAACCGTAACTTTTTCGGCATAACAAACCTTTGGTGCAAAAACTAGAATTAAGGCAGAAATAAAGAAAAAAACAACCTGTTTAACTTTTATGATCATCTTCACAGACCCCTCAACCAATTGTTTATGATAAACAGATTGCCCATAAACGAAATAGAGTATTCACTTATTTTCCAAAAAAAGTCCTTGCTGGAAATTATCGGGAAGCGGGATTCCAAAATGCAGATAAACCTGGGAAGTAACAGTACGCCCTCTTGGAGTACGTTGAATAAAACCTCGCTGGAGCAAAAACGGTTCTACCACATCTTCCAGCGTTTCCGCTTCTTCCCCGACCGTTGCAGCAAGCGTTTCCAGGCCCACAGGCCCGCCGTTGAATTTTTGGATCATGGTCATGATGATTTTTTTATCCAAACCGTCCAATCCGATGGGGTCAACTTCCAGTCTGTCCAAAGCCTTGGATGCAACCTGATAATCGATTCTGCTGTCTCCCCAGAATTGCGCAAAATCTCTCACGCGCTTCAGCAAGCGATTCGCAACCCTTGGGGTCCCACGGGACCTTTTGGCGATTTCTTCAGCACCGTCTAACGATAATTCCACTTTCAATATACGTGAAGCCCTGACAACGATTTCCAACAATTCTTCCGTTGAGTAAAATTCCAGCCTGCTAATGACGCCGAACCGGTCCCGCAAGGGGGAGGTCAGCTGTCCAGCCCGAGTCGTTGCTCCGATGAGGGTAAACGGAGACAAAGATAAGCGAATTGATCTGGCACTAGGCCCTTTGCCAATGACAATATCTAAACAAAGGTCTTCCATGGCCGAATAAAGCACTTCTTCCGCAGTTCTGCTCAAACGGTGGATTTCATCAATAAAAAGCACATCCCGAGGTTCCAGAGAAGTTAGAAGTGCTGCCAAGTCCCCTGGCCTTTCTATGGCCGGGCCTGATGTGGTACGGATACTGACACCCATTTCCGAAGCGATGATGTTGGCAAGGGTGGTTTTCCCTAAACCGGGAGGCCCGTAGAGCAGTACATGATCCAGAGCCTCTCCTCTTTTTTGGGCAGCTTGAATAAAGACACTCAGGTTTTCCTTGATCCTGGTCTGCCCAATGTATTCAACCAGCTTGCCGGGTCTTAGGCCCTCAAAATCCTGGTCTTCAGGCCGTTCAAAGGAAGTTATGACTCTGTCATCCATGGATATTACCTCTCTTTGGCCAGTAAACGTAATGCTTCTTTAATCCGGTCTTCCGTAGATTGCACACCTTTTTCTTCTGCCTTGGACAAGGCCTCTCTTGCTTCGTTTCTGGAAAATCCTAAAACCAGCAGGGTATCCAAAGCCTCATTTGTATTGCCGGAAAAACTCTCCTGATCTGGAGCAGGAGAATCTGAATCTGTGTCTTTTATCTTTTCTTTTAATTCTAAAATCAACCTTTTAGCAATTTTACTCCCAATCCCGGGAACCTCAGTTAGCAAAGATGCATCTTCTCGAATAATAGCTGATTTGATCTGCTTTACGGGAAATGCGGACAGAATGGACAAAGCGGCTTTCGGCCCTATGCCGGTAACCCCAAGCAGTTGAAGAAACAGGTCTCTTTCATCCCTGTGGTGAAACCCAATAAGCGTCAAATCGTCTTCCCGAACTAAAAGATGGGTATAGAATATTCTTTCCTCTCCAGGCTTCATGCTCGTCAGGTATCCGGAAGGAACATAGAGCAGGTAGCCTACACCCTGGACATCTAATACAACTCTTTCCGCTTCAACAGTCCAAACGGTTCCTTTTAACATTCCTATCATTTGCTTAACCCTCCAAATCCCTGCCCCATACTGTGGGCATGACAGATTGCCACAGCTAAAGCATCTGCAGTATCATCCGGTTTTGGACTTTCTTGAAGTGACAATAAGGCTTTCACCATATACTGAATTTGTTTTTTATCCGCTTTTCCATAACCGACTACCGCTTGTTTTACCTGCAACGGTGTATATTCGAAAACTTCAATCTTATTTTTCGCACCGCTTAGAAGCACGACACCTCTCGCTTGACCTACGGATAAAGCCGTAGTGGTATTCCGGTTAAAAAACAATTCCTCAACTGCGATTACCTCGGGTGAATATTTTAATAAAAAGTCTTCCAGGGAATCATATAGCTGCAATAACCGCCGCGGCATAGGCAAATCAGATGGTGTACGCCAGCATGAATAGGCGACAGGTGTTAATTTCTGTCCTTTCTTTTCAATTAATCCGTATCCCATAATTGCCGTACCCGGATCAATACCAAGAATAAGCATTTCCTTCTCCTGTACCGGGTGTATTATAAATCTTCTTCTGCCAAACTCTCGGCAAGATCAAAATTGGTATAAACTTTTTGGACATCGTCATGTCCTTCCAGCGAATCAATTAATTTTATAATCTTTTTTGCCTGTTCCAGATCGGACACCTCAACCCGGTTGTTCGGGATAAGATTTACGGCTGCATTTTCTATGGGTATCCCTCCATCCAGAAGGATTTGCCTGACTTCCTGCATTGCAGAAGAATCGGTATAAATTTCATAGCTTTCATCCTGATCTTCCATGTCATCAGCCCCCGCTTCAAGAACAAACAGCATTAATTCATCTTCGTTTAATTTTAAGGATTCTTTGGCAAGACTAAGCTGCCCTTTTTCAGTAAACATCCAGCCGACACTGCCTGTTTCCCCCATATTACCGCCGTTCTTAGAAAAGATATGTCTCATTTCTGCAGCGGTCCTATTCCGGCTGTCCGTGACAAGATCAACCATGACGGCTACACCGCCAGGCCCGTAACCTTCATAGCGAAGTTCTTCGTAACTGGCTCCTTCGCTGTCTCCCGCGCCTTTTTGAATCGCCCTGTTGATATTATCATTTGGCAGATTGGCTGCCTTGGCATTTTCAATTGCAATTTTCAGCCTGAAATTACCGTTTGGGTCTCCTCCCCCGGCACGAGCGGCGACAATAATTTCCCTGGCGAACTTCGTAAACATTCTGCCTTTAATAGCATCGGTTTTAGCCTTTTTATGTTTGATGTTCGCCCACTTGGAATGACCGGACATAATAGCTCCCCCTTATACATTTAAGTTGCTAATTGTGCTTCAAGTCCCTAAATATATATTTTATCATGCTAAAGAGACTCCCGCCAAGAATATCATTCAAGTATACCTGTTTTCCTGAAATAATGATTGGCGATAACGACCTGACCCAGGGCTAATCCTCCATCCCCTGTGGGTAGTTGACTCGGATAATAGATCTTAACTTGGATATTTTCGGCTAAGTCCAACAGACTCTCGGTTAATAACCTATTTTGAAATACACCTCCGCTGATAACCAATTGACTGTTCCCCAATCCAATAACCAAAGTAGCTTCCAACATGGCACAGGCTAAAGAATAGTGAAACTTAAAAGCGATTTCCCCTATGTCATTTCCTGATAACAAATCTTTGACTAATCCGAATAAGAGACGGTCTATTTTAATAATAACGCCTCCTGAATCGTGTTCATAGTAGACCGGATACAGATAGCCATTCCCGGATTCCTGAAAATTTTGATATTGGATTTCAATTCGATGGTTTATCCAGATATCCTTCTCATCTATATTGCCTTTAATATCTCTTAGTTTAACGGCTAACCTGTTGAGATTCTTTAATCCTTCTTCATAAATAGAATAAAGCTTAGAATCCCTATTCTTACGGTCATATCCCTTTGCTGTTTCATTCATCAGCCAAATTGCGGCTCTGCTCTCCAATTCTATTGCGGCTTGCCCTTCATATGTTACCCGTGTACATATATTCAGCAGCCCGCTGACTGCGTCAAAGAGACGCCCTGCACTGGAAGTATCAAAAAGTTGAAAACCGCTTTGCAGTTGAGCATCCAGAATGCTTTTTTCCGGATGACTGAGATTTGTCCACAGATCAGCGGTCGAGGCCCATTCCTCTTCGGAAAGGACTTTCCGTAAATAGGCATAAGCGGTCCTGAGCGGATATTTTGCCCCGGCATCCCCCCCGGGTAACGGCAGGTACTCCAGATGGCCTTTTCGGATATAACCCTCTGCGTTTCCAAAAATATATTCAAAACCCCATATCTTTCCGTCTGTTCCGTATCCGGTTCCGTCACAAGATATCCCTAGGATGGGTTCGGTTAAACCATGTTCTGCCATAACCCCGGCATGATGGGCATGATGATGCTGCACTGCGCACTTTGGGCAATCCATGGCTTTCGCCATTTTTGTGGCAGCGTATTCTGGATGCATATCAAAAGCTACTCTTTGAGGAAAAACATCAGCCACTTTTTGATAGGAAGCAAATTCTTGTTGAAAGCGCCTAAAATTTTCATACCCATGCATATCACCAATATACTGGCTCATAAACGCCATCTGACCTGAAGCCAGGCAAAAAGTATTTTTCATCTCTGCGCCTACACCGGCAATAGGGAGATCAAACCTTTCCTTCAAGAGAAAAGGTAAGGGCACAAAGCCTCTTGCCCTCCTCATAAAGGTCATTTTATTTCCAATCACTTGTACTACCGAGTCATCACAGGGGTGATAAATATCCCTATTGTGGAGCAGATAATAGTCTGCCATCCCCCGTAATCCTCTTACAGCTTCCTCGTTTTCGAATATTAACGGCCGGCCGCTCAGATTAGCACTCGTCATTACCAGAAAATCAAATCCCCCCTGAAAAAGGAGGTGGTGAACCGGTGTATAAGGCAGCATAATCCCTAAGGTATGGAGGCCGGGAGCAGCGCCGGGAGACAGTCTGCTATCTGCGGCATTGTTTTTGGGTAAAAGGACAATGGGAGCAGCCGGACTTGCCAGGATTTCCTTTTCCAAAGGAGAAATTTTCACTTCCTTGGACGCTATTTCAATATCCTTCGCCATTAACGCAAACGGCTTAGCTCCCCTCTCTTTTACGGCTCTTAATCGTTTTACTGCCGTATCATGATATGCATCGCATACGAGATGAAACCCACCCAAGCCTTTCACTGCCAGGATGGCGCCTTCCTTCAAAAATTGTATTCCCTGTTCTAAGCTTAGCCCGTAATCCATATGGTTTCCTAAGGCATCCAGCAATTGAAGCACCGGACCGCAATCTTCACAAGCAACCGGTTGAGCATGGAATCTTCTGTCCACCGGATTTTCATATTCACCCTTGCACGCCGGGCACATGTCGAATTCTTGCATGGTCGTTTTATGCCGGTCATAAGGACGGTCATAAATAATCGAATAGCGCGGTCCGCAGTTTGTACAGTTAATGAAAGGATAGCGGTATCTTCGGTCCGTTTTATCAAACATCTCCTGTAAACAGTCTTTACAGGTTGACACATCCGGGGATATGAGAACATCTGTTTTTACAGTCTCTTTACTCTCAATAATTCTAAAATCTTGAAAACCTTTATTGATCGTCTCAAGCTTTTGGATTGAGGTAATAAAGGCTAAAAGAGGTTTCTCCTCCAAAAGCCTGTCACAGAATTCCTCAAGGTTATCTCCCTCGGCGTGAATGTCCAGCCCGTCACTCGAATTGTTCACCCAACCGTTAATATTCAATTCACAGGCAAGTTTATATACAAAAGGTCTGAACCCCACTCCCTGAACTATGCCGTTGATATGAATATGATAAGCTCTGTTCAAGATATCGACCACTTTCCGCAATTTTAACAAATTTATTCTACACTTTTATTATTGTATAAACAATCTTCAATAAAACTTGTTTTTAAAATGATTTTTACATTAAATAAATTTAATTTTCAAACTTTTTTCATTGATCTGGCTAATTTTGAAAAAATAAGATAAAATGCTTACGTGGAGTTGTATTTTAATTGAAACCGGTGTGAGACACTGGTACATTCTCATCTACTCCTCCTCAATATTATCGAACCCCTCTATTTACCCGAGTATCTCGGGTCTTTTTTTGTCCCAAAAATAAACAGGTGTTTCCGCTGGTTTATAATAAACATGGTCTTTCCATTACTTAGGCAAGTATTTCGTATCAATCAGTTGTGTAATCAGTGTATCAGTGTTGATGTCAGTCTTAATAAAATTATTCGTTTTCAGGAATTCCGCAGTATCTTTATATTTGAGTATTGTTGTTTTATCTAAAGCAAGGCTGAAATCAAACTTGGGGGCCATTGCTTTGACAGCATTGATATCCATTTGATTTACTTTGGCTGCTAAGGTCAATGCTTCTTCCTGATTAGCGTTGGCCCAGGTTAATGTCTTTTGATGAACTTCCAGGAATTTTTTTGCAATATCCGGATATTGATTCAGAAAGTCGGTTCTTGCGGCAATGACTGCTTGTCCTAGAATCAGGTTTTCCGCATTTCGCAACAGGATAACATTTTTGGAAGCGACTGCCTTCGTCAATAAAGGATCGGGGATAACCGCTGCGTCGACTTGTTTCTGCATGACGGCATTAGCGGCGTCCGTAGAAGCCATATTCACGATTTCTACATCACTGGATTTAAGATTTGTTTCAGCCAGTGCTTTAATCAGCATTTCATGAAGCATGGTTCCCTTTTGCAAAGCGACTTTTTTGCCTTTAAGATCTGCAACTGTCATCACGCCGCTGTTTACACCTGCAACCAACCCAATCCCTTTGGGAAACTTGGAATAACCGGAGATAACCTTCATATCATTCCCATTGGCTTTGGCAATGATAGCGGATACGTAGTTCAACGAGGTAGCAAAATCAATGGATTTTGCGGCAAGGGCTTCTGCAGTCGCCGGTCCTTCCAACTCAAACCATTTTACCTGAATACCATCTTTAGCAAACTCGTCTTCAAACATCTTCTTTTCGAGCGCAACGATTGATGGAATGTTAAGAGGCCGGTAGGAATACGAAATGTTAATTATCTTAGGCTTTTCGGTCGTTTGTTGAGCAGTCCCCTGACACCCGGTTAACAAAAGAAGCAAGGATAAGGACAGTATGAAGACTGCTACGGAAGTAATTTTGACATGTTTTTTCATAAGATAACCCCCTTTAGAATAAATAAATTTAGGAAATAATCCTGCCAAGTATGTATTTTTTTAAATGAATAAATTCGGAAGAGTCCCGTCTGCGCGGATAGGAAATCGGTACCTCTACTGTTTCCTTCACAGTTCCTGGCGAAGGGGACATGATTAAGATCCTCTGACTCAACATAAGCGCCTCTTCAATATCATGGGTCACCAAAATAATGGTTTTTTCAGTCTTACGCCAGAGGTCCATGAGTTCTTCCTGTAATCTTGTCCTGGTTTGTGCGTCTAAGGCTGAAAAAGGTTCATCCAATAGCAAAGCTTCCGGTTCAAATGCCAATGCGCGGGCAATGGCGGCCCGTTGAGCCATTCCTCCGGAAAGTTCATGAGGATAAGCTTTTCGGAAAGGAGTCAGTCCAACCAGATCAAGAGTTCGATTGACAATCTTTTCTAGATCGCTTCTTCTTTTCTTTCCTGAAATTCCCAGAGATGCGTTTTCTTCTACCGTTAACCAAGGAAATAACCTCGGTTCTTGAAAAACAACTGCTCTTTCCGGACCGGGTCCCTTAATTTCGTTCCCGGCAAATAGTACTTCTCCCGAACTGGGTTCCTCCAATCCGGCAATAATTCTTAGAAGTGTCGTTTTGCCGCATCCGCTGGGGCCAAGGATTGAAACAAATTCGCTTTTGGAACAACAAAAAGAAATCTTTTTTAATGCTTCGACTTTTCCCCAATCACTATAGAAGGTTTTCGCGATAGCACCGACTTCAACCAGCCTTCTATTCATCTTTGCTCCCCTGACTGGTATGCCTTTTCCCAAGGCATCAGTCTATTCTCCAAATACTTTAAACCTGTGTCAATACAAAGACCTGCCAAACCAATTGTCAATACGGCTACAAAAATCTTATCGGGCTGAGCAAGCTGCCTTCCTTCAATAATCAAAGACCCTATTCCTGTGGAAGCTGCAATGAGTTCTGCCCCGACAAGCGCCCGCCAGCAATTACTAAGTCCTAACCTCAGTCCCACAAAAATAAACATCATGGCGGACGGTATATATACTTTCCTGATCATCTCCAGCGGGGAGAGCATATAGGCCCGTCCGGTCTCAACCAACTTCGGGTCTACGCTCGTCACACCCTGAATGGTATTAAGAAATACCGGGAAAAATGACGCATAGACAATAACGGCTATTTTAGATGCTTCTTCTATTCCGAGCCACAAAATAAAAATTGGGATCCAGGCAATCGGTGGAATCTGTTGTAAAAAGGAAAGCATCGGACTCACCCATAACCTGAAAGTTCTGGTCTTACCTGCCAGAATTCCCATGGGAACTGCAAAAAATACCGTAATGAGAAAACCATATGTTAAACGGACAATGCTTGCCAAAAGGTGCCTGGCCAAGAGTCCGTTCCGCAGCATATCCACAAAAGTCTCATAAATCCTGCTGGGAGCGGGCAAAAAGTAAGCATTAACCACACCTGCCCGGGAAGCCAGCTCCCAGAACACAATCACGAACAGCGGAAAAGCAATTCCTTTCAGTCCTGTCGTCAGATAGTTCGGATTTTTATTTCTGATCAGCATAGGAGGATATGCAGGTCTTGAATTTTCATCGTGTAACGGCATCCAAGGCTCCTTCCATCCAAATCATCATTATGATATATTTAAAACCGCTTACGTATTAAGATAATATACAAAATACCATATCAATATGAAAAATGAAAGAGCCCATCCAAGGCTCTTTCCTATTTTTTCTTCAGCCTGTGTTATTTTTGAAACTGAAGCGGCGATAAATCATCAATCCATTCAGATTTTATTTACTGAGGTACTCATTAAACTTTCCTCGTTGGGTGTAGTGGGTGTGCAGCAGCTCATGAGATTTGTGACCGTTCGGCTTTTTTAGGAATTCTTCATACAGCTTGGTGATATACTCATTCTCATGAGACTTTCTGAGTTGTTTTCCTTCATCGGCTTGATAAATCGCTTCCAGTCGTTTCTTGCGGATTTCCGGTGTGGTCGGTCTAGGTTGGCCGCCTCCGCTGATACATCCGCCAGGGCAGCCCATAACTTCAATAAAGTGGTACGGGGACTGGCCTTTGGCGATTTGGTCAAGAAGAATTTTAGCTCCTTTCAGACCGCTGGTAACAGCAACCTTTACTGTAAAACCATCAAGGAATTTATAGGCTTCAACCGGATTTTCAATAAGAATATCTGCAGTCTTAATTTGTTCCAAGCCAACGACCGGGGTGACATGCAGTTTAGCAAAAGGCAGTTCACGTCCAGTCACGAGTTCGTAAACCGTACGCAGAGCAGCTTCCGTAACACCGCCGGTTACACCGAAAATGTCTGCAGCACCGGAGGAAAGACCAAGCGGATTGTCAAATTGGATGTCCTTCAGATTAACAAAGTCAATTCCGGCTTCCTTGATCATCTTGGCAAGTTCTCTGGTCGTCAGAACGGCATCTACATTGGGAACACCGTTATTCTGCATTTCCGGTCTGGAAATTTCGAACTTCTTGGCAGTACAAGGCATTATAGACACGACATACATATCTCGGGGATCGACTTTAATCTTATTTGCGTAATAAGATTTAGCCAGAGCGCCCAGCATCGTGTGCGGTGATTTGCAGGTAGAGAGATGGTCGAGTTCTTGTGGGAATGAATGCTCGACATGTTTTACCCAACCTGGGCTGCAGCTGGTGATCATGGGTAAAGCAGCTTCTCCGCCGGTAAGTGCATTCTTAACTCTGGTCAGGAATTCGGTTCCTTCTTCAATGATCGTCAGGTCAGCGGTGAAGTTGGTATCAAAAACATCATCAAAGCCCATTTCCCTCAAAGCTGCAGCTAACTTGCCCGTTACGAGTGTTCCCGGTGCCAAGCCGAATTCCTCGCCGATGGCAGCCCTGATAGCCGGAGCAACCTGAACAACAACACGTTTATTCTTATCATTGATGGCTTTCCAAACATCTTGGATAGCATCGGTTTCTTTCAAAGCACCAACCGGGCAAACTGCGGTGCATTGTCCGCAATAGGCGCAGTTCACGGTGTTGAGAGGAATATCCATGGCTGGGCCAATCACTGTTTTGAAGCCGCGGTTTTGGGCATTGAGGATGCCGACATTTTGAATTTCGTTGCATACGGTGATACATCTGCGGCAGAGAATACACTTAGACATATCACGGGTAATAGAAGGTGAAAAATCTTCAAGGCTTTTAGAACGCTCACCCTCGAAACGTGCTTCAGTGACTCCCAGACGGTCCCCAAGCTCCTGCAGTTCACAACTTTTGTTACGCTCGCAGCTCAGGCAATCCTTGGGATGGTCGGACAGAATCAGTTCATAAAGAAGCTTTCTGGCTTTGCGGACTTTTTCGGTATTGGTCTTTACAACCATACCTTCTCTGGCTGGAACCATACAAGAAGCCTGCAAGTTTCTGGCACCTTCAACCTCTACGACACATATTCTGCAGGATCCGAATTTATGGACTCCTTCCAGATAACAGAGGTTGGGGATATCAATGTTATTCTGTTTAGCAGCTTCCAGGATGGTCGTGCCTTCCGCAACGGAAATCTGCTTACCGTTAATCGTTAAATTAATCATTACCTTCACCTACCTCCTGTCACAGCGTAAACAGCGCATCGATTCTGCTATGGCATTCAACTTATGATAACCCTGAGATACTTCACGGAAGCAGTCTTTTCTCTTTTCAGGATCGAGAATCTCCATTGGGAAACGCTTATGCTCAACAAGTTCATCTTCACTGGAAGGAACAGGGATATCGATCTTCTCACCTTTGTTCAGGATTCCTTTTCCACCCAGATATTTGTCGATAGCGATAGCTGCTCTCTTTCCATCGGCTATCGCGGTGATCGCTACATCGGAACCTCTGGCAACATCACCGCCGGCAAAGACGCCCTCCATGGTGGTCATGAGTGAATCTTTATCCGTGACGAATGTACCCCAATCTGTCACTTGAACTTCTTCTTTCTTGACGAAAGGCAAATCAGAAGACTGGCTGACGGCAGGAATAACCATATCGGCTTTTATTGTGAAGTCGGAACCTTCTTTGACGATAGGTTTTCTTCTTCCGGCTGAGTCAAAACCGCCAAGTTCCATACCGACACATTCGATTCCTTCTACTTTTCCGTTTCCAATGAAACGAACAGGAGCTGTTAAAGGAATAATTTCAATCCCTTCTTCTAAAGAATCATGGATTTCTCTAATATCTGCGGGCATATCTTCAACCGTTCTTCTGTAAAGAATCATGACTTTTTCAGCGCCCATTCTGCGTACTGTTCTGGCTGCATCGATAGCGGTATTACCTCCGCCGATAACCGCCACCGTGTCACCAATTTTTACATCCCGTCCAAGATTTACACTGCGGAGGAATTCAAGACCATGAACAACACCGGGCATATCTTCACCGGGGATATTAATCCGGTTGGAGAGCTGGGTACCGGTCGCAATATAGACCGAATCATATTTCTTGCGGAGTACTTCAAAAGTAATGTCTTTACCGGCTTCGGTATTGAGGTGGATATTTACGCCAACCTGCTCAATGAGTTTAATTTCATGAGCCAAAACGTTGTTGGGCAGTCTGTATTCCGGAATACCAAAGGCTAAAACTCCGCCGGCGATGGATTGAGATTCATACACATCTACCGTATAACCGAGTCTGGCAAGATAATATCCACAGGTCAAACCTGAAGGACCTGCTCCAATAATACCGATACTCTTGCCGTTCTTCGGATAAACAATATCTTTCGTGAAAGCCTCTTCATGCTTGAAGGCATAATCCGCTACGAAACGTTTGACATCAGCAATAGCCAGTGATTCATCCAGCTGGCTCCTGCGGCATTTGTTTTCGCAGGGATGGGTGCAGATTCTTCCGCAAACAGCCGGGAATGGATTTTCCTGTCTGATCAGGTTGTAAGCATCCATAAACCTTCCGTTGGATACTAAAGCCATATATCCGGGTACATTCACGCTGGCCGGGCAAGCATTTTCGCAAGGTGAAAGATAAAGTTCTGAACATACGCCGGCACGGCAGTATTTATATTTAATGTGTTCTTCGTATTCTTCACGAAAATATTTAATGGTACTGAGAACAGGATTAGCAGCTGATTGCCCTAAGCCGCACATCGCAGTTTGGGAGATATATTCGCTAAGTTCCTGCAGGAGTTCGATATCGCCTTCCTGGCCTTGACCTTTGGTGATTCTCTCCAGTATTTCCAACATGCGTTTTGTACCAACACGGCAAGGTACGCATTTACCGCAGGATTCATCCTGGATAAACTCCATAAAGTATCTTGCAGTATCTACCATACAGGTGTCCTCATTCATCACGATGAGTCCGCCGGAACCCATAATGGCCCCTAATTTGGTGATATGCTCGTAGTCAACCGGGGTATTTAAATATTCTTTGGTAATACAACCTCCGGAAGGACCACCGGCCTGAGCTGCTTTGAACGGTTTACCGCCAGGAATACCGCCGCCAATCTTGAAGAGAATATCGCCAAGGGGTGTTCCCATGGGAACTTCCACGATACCGGTATTCACAATATCTCCGGCAAGAGCAAAAACCTTGGTTCCTCTACTGGATTCATTCCCAAACTGAGCGAACCACTGAGAACCCTTGAGGATAATCGGAGGTACGTTGGCATAAGTTTCAACGTTATTGATAATGGTCGGCTTGCCAAACAATCCTTTTTCAAAGGGGAATGGCGGTTTCTGTCTGGGTTCACCGCGTTGTCCTTCGATAGAAGCCATCAGAGACGTTTCCTCACCGCAAACGAATGCACCGGCTCCGATACGGATTTCGAGATCGAACTCAAAATCGCTGCTGAAAATCTTTCCGCCAAGCAAGCCGTATTGACGCGCTTCTTCAATCGCAGCTCCCAAACGCTCAACAGCGATTGGGTATTCAGCACGGACATAAACATAACCCATAGAAGCTCCGATCGCATAACCCCCAAGCATCATGCCTTCAATTACACTATGAGGATCTCCTTCGAGGATACTCCTGTCCATAAATGCACCGGGGTCTCCCTCGTCAGCATTACAAACGATATATTTTTGATCGGCTTGCGCTTTCATTCCTGCTTCCCACTTGATCCCTGTGGGGAACCCTGCACCGCCGCGTCCTCTTAATCCGGATTTTTTTACTTCTTCAACGACATCTGTATCTGCCATACCGCCTATTGCTTTAGCAATCGCGAAATAGCCGTCTTTCGCAATGTAGGCATCGATGGAAGAATAATCAATCAAACCGCAGTTACGAAGAACGATATTAACTTGCGCTTTGAAGAAATCAATATCGTTAATATTGGCAATATGCTTGCCAAGAGCCTGATCGTAAAAGGTATATTCTTCAATTACTGAACCCTCAAGAATATGTGATTTGACAATCTCGGCAATCTTGAGAGGGGTGACCTCGGTATAAAATGTTTCATCCGGCAAGATCAGCACAACAGGTCCGACCGCGCAAGTACCCATACAGCCGGTTTCAACGACTGCAACATTTTCTGTAAGGTTGTTTTCTGTCAGACTTTTAATCAGGGCTTCTTTTACAGCACTGCAGTTGGAGGATATACATCCTGCCCCTCCGCAGACAAGTACTTGGTACTTGTATTTAGCCATTTTATCATGATATTGTTTTTGAATATTTTCTAAATCCGCAAGGCTATAAACAGAAGGAACGCTCATTTCTTCACCTCCAAACCTTTCTTCTTAATACTTGGCCAAAATAGCCTCAAGTTTATCAGGATTAACCTGTTTATAGACAACATCATCAATCATCATAGCAGGAGCAAGGCCGCAAGCTCCAATACATCTTGCTACTTCAAAAGTAAACTTTCGATCTTTAGTCGTTCCGCCAACTTTGACATCCAGAATTTCTTCCAGCCGGTCAACTATTTTTTTTCCGCCGCGCACATAACAGGCGGTCCCCAAACAAACCCTGATGGTATGTTCTCCCCTGGGTTCGGTGGAAAAGAAAGAGTAAAAAGTTACAACTCCGGAAACCTCGGAAAGAGGCTTGTCTATACCTTCGGCAATGAACTTTTGGAGTTCAAGCGGCAGGTAGCCATAAATGCTTTGGGCCAAATGCAGCACTTGAATCAAGCTGCCTTCTCTGTTTTTATACTTTTCGATTACTTCGGCAATTCTGTCATATTTCTGCTGTTCACTTTCTTCGCCACAGCAGCATTGAGATGTTTTTTCTGAGCAGCTCATCGTTAACCTCCTCTAATCATTCTATATTTTGTGAAAATAACTGTAAAAACTAGATATACCTCCTGTATTACTTTGTGCTTGTTCTCATTTTCACATATTTAGGCGTTATTTATCTGTGAAAATAATTGGAAAGAACCTAAACATACCTCTTTCTGCAAAAATAGACCACTTTGTGCTTGTTCTCATTTTCACAATTTTAAAAAAACTTCTTCCCTAAAATTTAAGATGATAATCTAAAACAGGCAAATAGAATTATAACACGATTATCAATAGATTGGAACAGGATAATCGTTTACAATACATGAAAAATTTTGTATTCCAAGCCATTACGTAACGATCTGTCCATCTCCGTAGATTATATATTTAATGGTAGTTAATTCCGGTAAAGCCATTGGTCCCCGCGAATGTAATTTTTGGGTACTAATTCCGATTTCCGCTCCAAATCCGAATCTCCCTCCGTCCGTAAAACGGGTGGAGGCATTAACATATACCGCCGCCGCATCGATTTCATGCAGAAATCTTTGAGCAGCCGTATAGTTTTCCGTTATGATGGTTTCCGAATGTTTCGTACTGTACATGTAAATATGATCCAGCGCTTCATCCAGATCTTTAACGACCTTAACACTAATAATCAGGTCCAGGTATTCTGTTCCCCAATCCTCAGCTTCTGCCTGTGTTGCATATTCCAAAACTCTTAAGACTTTTTCGCATCCGCGGATCTCGACACCGAAATCCTGAAATTTTTTACCGATCAACGGAAGGTATTCACCGGCTACATCCTGATGAACGAGTAAAGTTTCCAGGGCATTACAGACTCCGGGTTTTTGGGTTTTAGCATTGAATACAATAGATACCGCCTTAGCAAAATCAGCATCTTTATCTACAAAAGCATGGCATACTCCCGTTCCCGTCTCAATCACGGGGATAGTGGAATTCTCTATAACAGTCTGGATTAAACCTGCACCGCCGCGGGGGATAATCACATCAATATATTTGTTCATCTTCATTAATTGTAAGGCATACTCTCTGTCCGTCATTCCCACGAGTTGAATGGACCCTTCCGGAAGCCCGTTTTCTTCTGCTGCTTCCGCTATGACTTTTGCCAATACCTTATTACTTTCAATGGCTTCCGAACCACCCCGGAGAATACAGGCATTTCCTGATTTGATACATAATGCAGCCGCATCGACGGTAACATTGGGTCTTGCTTCATAAATCATGGCAACAACCCCGAGCGGTACCCTTGTTTTCTGAATCCGCAATCCGTTAGGTCTTGTCCAGAATTCCCCGCCCCCTACCGGGTCCGGTAAACTGACAACCTCCTCAAGTGACCTGCTCATCTCTTGGATAGTTTCTTTCGTCAACCGCAGACGATTTACAAGGCTTTTCCTCAGCCCTTTCTCCTCAGCAGCTTGGACATCAAGCGCATTCGCCCTTAAGATTTCTTCCTGCCGCTCCTTCAAAGCCCCAGCCATGGCTGTTAAAGCTTTGTTTTTAGCCTGCGTCCCGGAAAATGACAGTCTCCGTGAAGCATTTTTTGCTTTTTGGCCAATCAGAAGCAACTCCTTGTTAATCTCCATTAACGAAAACCTCCTGTTTGTTTCTCATAATTAAGGTCCGTTCCCCTCGGCAATAACCGTCATATTATCGCGATGCACTAATTCGTCACATTTTAATCCCGGGAATAATTGTATGATATCTTTAGACCGAAGTCCCCTTGCCTTATGCGTTTCTTCGCTGCTTAATTCTGCAATCCCCCTGGCAATTTCATCGCCATCAGCGTTTACAATCCGTATCAAATCTTTTCGTTCCCAATAGCCATCTATTCCGGTTACCCCTGAAGCCAGCAGGCTTTTCCTGTTATTCACCAAAGCCCTTTGGGCTCCCTGATCAATAATAACCGTCCCCATGGAAAGCGCCGCATAAGCCATCCATCTTTTTTTCCCGGACATTTTATGTTTGGAAGGAAGAAACAATGTCCCTACCGGATAAGTCCCTCCGGGTATTTTCGCCAATTCATTTAAGCGTGAAGCATTCATCAAGAAGGTAGTCATCCCAAACCGGTTGGCCATCTCAGCCGCTTTAAGTTTTGTCCTCATTCCTCCTGTGCCAATTGAAGAACCTGTCCCATCGGCAAGTTCTTTCACTTTACTCACATCCTCTACCAAAGGAATCAAGCAGGCTTGAGAATTTTTCAACGGATTTTCAGTAAATAATCCATCCACATCTGTCAGCAGTATAAGCATATCGGCATCGATCATCCCTGCAACCAAGGCGGAAAGCCTGTCATTATCCCCGAAACATAATTCTTCAAATACAACAGTATCGTTTTCATTCACAATAGGAATAATTCCAAATTTCAATAACCTTTCCAAAGTATTCTGGGCATTACGGTAATGGGATGAATCAACGAGATCAATCCTGGAAAGCAGAATCTGGGCGCAGGTCAATCCATATTTTTCAAAGAAATAAGAATATTTTTCAATCAATATGCCCTGCCCTACGGCAGCAGCTGCTTGTTTGCCGGTAATATCCCTGGGCCGCTCTTTCAGGTTCAGTTTGGCCATACCTGCAGCAACCGCACCGGAAGTTACCAAAATACATTCGACTCCCATTTCGCGGAAAGCGGCAATCGCAGCGGCCAAACGATCCATTACCACTCCGCTGATGCCGCCTGAGGCAGAACTGAGACTATGGCTTCCAATTTTGATCACTGCCCTCTTCAGGGTACTCATTGGCCGTACTCCCCTTCCATTTCCTCAGCGCGCCTCTGACAGGCTTTCATGGCCTGCCAAACGATTTTATCAAGTCCTTCCCGGCGAAAAGTATCCAAAGCAGCATACGTTGTGCCATTAGGAGAAGTAACTGCTTCCCGTAATTTCTGAGGGGATCTGCTGTCTTCCGCCAACATTTTTCCTGCCCCGATTAAAGTTTCCCTGGCAAGCAGCTCAGCCTCTCCCTCGGTTAAACCAAGGTTTACCCCTGTTAGAGCCATTAACTCCGTCAAGAGATAAAAATACGCCGGTCCGCTTCCGCTCACTGCGGTTAAAGCATTAACTTTATTGTCTTCAATCCATATTACTCTGCCGATTGCAGAGAATATTTTTTCCCCTGCGACAGCCTGTGCATCGTTTACATGCTTCCCTCTGACCATACCGGAAACAGCCTGCAGTACTGCACAGGAGGTATTGGGCATGACACGGATGACAGCAATTCCCGGAAGCGCCTTTTCATACACTGCTATTCCAATACCTGCTGCAACGGTAATCAAAAGTTTTCCTGTTAGAGAATAACCGGATAACTCTTCAAGCAAAGCTTTGATATCTTTGGGTTTCACCGCCAGAAGAAGAATTTCGGCTTCATTTAGTACTTCCTCCAAAGAACAATTCGCAGCCTGATATTCTTTAGCCAAAGATTGCGCTTTCTCTGAAAAAACATCATATAAAAATAGCTTGTAATTGGATTGGTTCTGCCTTAGCCCTTTAATAATAGAAGCCGCAAGATTTCCTGTACCGATCAGCCCGATCTTATTCATAACAGATTCACTCCATCCTGTCATTCAATTCCTAATATTTTTTATGATCAAAATTATAAAAACAGTAAAAAATAAAAAACTTCTCCATCCCTAAATTAAGGACGAAAGAAGTTCTCTTCCGCGGTACCACCTTAGTTGCAACACATGCCGCTCTGCAATGATTAATGCCTGAACAGGCACTACCATACTCTGTTAACGGGAAGACCCGGCAGATTATTCAATCCGCACTTCACGGCTAGGTTTCTGTTAACTGATCAAGAGAACTTTCAGCCAAGGCTCTCCTCTCTACGTGAATCATTAACATACTGGGCCGGTCATCAGCTTTCATCTATATACAAGATTTGTGGCTATACTTTATCATAGTAAAATATTAGGACCGTTGTCAACATTTGTTTCAAAAATAAGAAACTTCTTAGGCCAACGCAGCTATCACTGCATCTCCCATTTCTCTTGTTCCAACTATTTTTTCATGGGGTTTTGCTAAGTCGGCTGTCCGGTAGCCTGCATCCAGAACTTTGGTTACCGCCTTCTCAATTTGGTCTGCTTCAGCATGCAGTTCAAATGTATAACGCAGCATCATAGCGGCTGACAAAATTGTTGCCAAGGGGTTGGCTTTGTTTTGGCCCGCAATATCCGGTGCCGAACCGTGAGCCGGTTCGTAAAGACCTTTCTTGCCGTTCATGCTTGCAGACGCCAACATTCCGATAGAGCCGCCCAGCATGGAAGCTAAATCCGTAAGAATGTCCCCAAACATATTTTCCGTAACAATAACATCAAATTGGGCAGGATAACGAACCATCTGCATCGCGGCATTATCAACATACATATGGGTTAATTCTACTTCCGGATAATGCCTGGCAACATCATTGGCAATCTCTCTCCAGAACCTTGAGGATTCCAAAACATTGGCTTTATCAACGGAGCAGAGTTTTTTCCTTCTTTCCTGAGCGGTTTGGAAGCCGAGTTCCACAATACGGCGGATTTCTATTTCGGTATAGACCAAGACATCATAGGCAGCAGGCGGATGGTCATGCCTTCCCTTTTCCCCAAAATATAGACCTCCGGTCAACTCGCGCAAGACAACAAGGTCCACATTTTTTACGGTCTCTTCCTTCAGGGTTGAAGCCGATAAAAGTGATGGGACCATTTTTACCGGACGGATATTGGCATAGAGATTCAGTTCTTTGCGCAAAGGCAAAAGCGCCCCCAACTCCGGTCTCTCTGGAGCAGGTAAAACATCCCATTTGGGTCCGCCAATTGCACCCAGTAAAACAGCATCTGCCTCCTGACATGCGTTTAACGTCTCCAAAGGCAATGCTTTTCCTGTCTGGTCAATGGCTGCTCCCCCAATGAGATACTCTTGATATTCAAATTTCAGATTATTTTTCCCGAGTACGGCTTGAAGTACTTTTACCGCTTCAGGGATGATTTCCTGACCGATCCCATCACCGGGCAATACCGCTATTTTAGGCATTCTTCCTGTTCTCCTTTACATAGGATATCAATCCGCCTGCCTTAATGAGGTCCTGCATAAAGCTAGGGAAAGGTCTGGCTTGAAAAGTGGTTCCCTTTGTAAGATTCTTGATTTGGCCAGTGATAAGTTCCACATCCACTTGATCACCATTTTCAATTCCGGCGACTGCTTCCGGACATTCCAAGATAGGCATTCCGATATTGAGAGCGTTTCTATAAAAGATCCGGGCATAGGACTCGGCAATGACTGCTTTGACTTTTGCCGCCTTAATAGCGATCGGCGCATGTTCTCTGGAAGATCCGCAGCCAAAGTTTTTACCGCCGACAATGATGTCCCCCGCCTGAACTTCTTTGGCAAATGAAACGTCCGCATCTTCCATACAGTGATCTGCTAAAAATTCCGGTTCAAACCTATTGAGGTAACGTGCCGGTATAATGACATCCGTATCGATATCATGTCCAAATTTCCAAGCTTTACCCATGATTTACAACCTCCCTGGGATGAACGATCTCTCCGCGGACAGCTGACGCAGCTGCTACTGCAGGGTTGCATAAATAAACTTCACTTTGCGGATGTCCCATACGGCCAACAAAATTACGGTTAGTTGTAGACAACGCACGCTCGCCTTTCGCCAGAATCCCCATATGTCCACCCAGACATGGTCCGCATGTCGGCGTGCTTACTGATGCCCCGGCTTCAATCATGGTCTCAATCCACCCCCGACGCAGTGCCTCCAGATAGATATCGCGGGTCCCGGGGAAAATCAGGCAGCGGATTTCGGGATGAACTTTTTTCCCTTTTAAGATCTCCGCAGTAATTTTTAAATCTTCCAAACGTCCGTTCGTACATGAACCGATCACAACCTGGTCAACCTTTATACCGCTGGCTTCATCCACAGATTTCGTGTTTTCCGGCAAGTGCGGAAAGGCAACCTGTAATGGAATATCTATCGTATTGAATTCAAAAACTTTCTCGTAGGAAGCGTCCGGATCGCTGATATAGACTGAAAAATCTCTTTGCGCTCTCGTCTTAACATACTCCAGGGTAATTTCATCCGGTTCGATGATGCCTGCCTTGGCCCCGGCTTCGATTGCCATATTGCACATGGTCAGCCGGTTGTCCATGGAAAGATTTTTGATTCCTTCACCGGTAAACTCCATCGCTTTATAACGCGCGCCGTCAACACCAATTTTGCCGATAATATAAAGAATTAAATCTTTTCCACCCACCCACGGTTGAAATTTCGAACCGTTAAAAACAAATTTCAGAGATTCAGGTACCCTGAACCACGCTTCACCGGTTGCCATTCCCGCCGCACAATCTGTACTTCCGACCCCTGTGGCAAAAGCGCCGAGGGCACCGTATGTACATGTATGGGAATCTGCCCCGATAATCAGATCTCCGGGGAGAACCACTCCCTGTTCAGGCAGCAAGCAATGCTCAATTCCTACCCTGCCCGCTTCCCAATAATATTTCAGGTTTTGCTCTTTGGCAAAATTCCGTAAGATCTTGCTTTGTTCAGCTGAAGCGATATCTTTGTTTGGCGTAAAATGATCCGGGACCATAGCCACTTTTTCTTTATCAAATACACTATGGATCCCTAATTTTGCAAATTCTTGAATCGCAACCGGACCTGTGACATCATTGGCTAATACCAAATCCAGTTTCGCATTAACGATTTCTCCAGGAACTACGCGATCCAATCCGGCATGTGCGGCAAGGATTTTTTCACTGATTGTCATCCCCACAAAAAACATACCTCCTTTTTATTTGAATACGCTACATTATACTATCTCTCAGGGCATTTGCCTAACATATAATCCGTCCAATTTGATAAATCTTTTTATTGATTTAATCGATTGAATGCTTAATCAACCGAGACTTTTTCTCTGTTCTTTACAGAAATCCATCCCTTGTCCAATGCCCTGTTTACGGCTTGTAGATAGGCTTTAAGGCTGGCCTCGATAATATCCGTACTAATACCTCTGCCAGCTGCGATATGTTTCTCAAAACCAACGGTAACAGTTACTTCACCTTGGGAATCTTCCCCGCTGTCGATAGCCTGTAAAGAATAGTTAAGAAGTCTTCCGTCTACGCCGATAATTTTATCAATGGCTTTATAGGCTGCGGCTACAGGTCCGTCTCCATAAGCTGCTTTTACCAGTTCATCCTCATGCTCTCCTTTTTTATACCATAAACCTATTGTCGCTGTGGGCTTCAAGTTATTACCGCTTAGTATCTGCCAATAATTCAGCGACAGCACTTCTTTTATTTCCTGTGTATCGGCAAGAGCAAATAAGTCGGCAGCGGTAATCATTTTTTTCTTATCCGCCAGTATTTTAAAATTCTCAAAAAGTTTTTCAAATTTCGTATCCGATACCAGGATCCCCAATTCTTCGATAGACCGCTTCACGGCATGTCTTCCGGAATGCTTTCCCAGAACGATTGTATTCATATCAAGACCAATGGAGTTGGGAGACATAATTTCATAGGTTGATCTTTCTTTGAGTACGCCATCCTGATGGATTCCCGACTCATGAGCAAAAGCGTTTTTTCCTACTATCGCTTTATTATGCTGAATCATCATCCCAGTTAAACGGCTTACCATACTGCTGGTACGAGAGATTTCCCTGGTAACAATAGCCGTTTTGGCCTGATACAAATCTTTACGGGTGTGAAGCGCCATTGCAATTTCTTCAAGTGCAGCATTCCCGGCCCTTTCCCCCAGTCCGTTTACCGCGCATTCGACCTGGTGGATTCCAACCCGTACGGCAGCCAAAGAGTTAGCGACAGCCAAACCCAGATCATTATGGCAGTGAACACTGACCTTTACTTTTTCTATTCCCTTGGTTTGTGCCATGACAGCTTTCACAAACAATGCAAACTCTTCAGGTATCGCATATCCCACCGTATCAGGGATATTTAAAACCGTGGCACCCGCTTGAATCGCAATCGAGAAAATTTTTCCCAAAAATTCCACATCACTGCGGGATGCGTCCTCTGCGCTGAATTCCACATCGGATACCTTGGACTTAGCTAGTTCTACGGCAAATTTGGCCTGTTCCAAAACTTGTTCAGGACTTTTCCTTAATTTATATTGCATATGGATGGGAGACGTTGCTATAAAAGTATGAATACGCGGATTGGCCGCTTGACGGATAGCTTCCCAGGCCCTTTCTATATCCTTCGCCTCAGCACGCGCCAAGGCGGCGATGGTCGTCTGCCTGACGTTTTCGGCAATCAAGGAAACTGCCTGAAAATCTCCGGGGGAGGTAATCGGAAAACCTGCCTCGATCACATCTACCCCCAGCTTTTCCAGTTGACGGGCAATCTGCAATTTCTCTTCCATATTCAATGCTACCCCGGGGGATTGTTCCCCATCCCTCAAAGTGGTATCAAAAATTTCTACACCGCGCACTCCGTCAACCTCCTCAATAATTCAATTTTTCGTGTAATTGCGCATTAGTGAAATCTGCAAACCAGTGGCTTTGGCGCGTGGTGAGCGGGTAGTTACTCAAAAAATCTTATTTCTTTTTCTTAAGCCACGGCATCATGGAACGAAGTTCTTTTCCAACCTGTTCAATGGGATGTTCGGCATCTATTCTGGTCATGGCATTAAAGACCGGTCTGCCTACCTGGTTTTCCAGCAACCAGTTTCTGGCAAATTCACCGCTTTGAATTTCTGACAGCACCTGTCTCATTTCTTCCCTGGTCTCTTCGGTAATGATTCTTCTGCCGATCATCAGATCCCCGTATTGAGCAGTATCAGAAATAGAGTAGCGCATCATACTGATTCCGCCTTCATACATCAGGTCAACAATCAGCTTTAATTCATGGAGACATTCGAAATAAGCACTTTCCGGCTGGTAGCCGGCTTCAACCAATGTGTCAAATCCCGCTCTGACCAGTTCGCTTACCCCTCCGCAAAGAACAACTTGCTCACCAAAGAGGTCAGTTTCCGTTTCTTCTTTAAAAGTGGTTTCTAAAAGCCCGGCTCTGGTACAGCCGATTCCCTTAGCATAAGCCATACCGATCTGATGGGCATTGCCTGTGGCATCTTGATACACGGCTATCAGTCCGGGAGTACCCGCTCCTTCCTCATAAGTCCGGCGAACCAGATGCCCCGGACTCTTGGGCGCAACCATGATAACATCTACGTCAGCCGGAGGAACAATCTGTCCGAAATGAATATTAAAACCATGAGAAAAGACCAGAACTTTTCCCGACTTCATATGAGGTTTGATTTCTTCCCTGTAAACTCTCCCTTGCTGTTCATCGGGAAGAAGAATTTGGATAATATCCGCCTGGGCAGCAGCTTCTGCTACCGTCATGACTTTTAAACCTGCTTCTTCAGCTTCCTTCCAGCGAGCGCTTCCTTTTCGCAAGCCAACCACTACGTTTAGACCGGAGTCGTTCAAATTCTGGGATTGGGCATGTCCCTGGCTTCCCCAACCCATTACTGCAATCGTTTTTCCTTGAAGAATTCCCAAATCCGCATCGGAATCATAATAAATTTTAGCCATGATTTTAACTCTCCTATTTCTTTATTAATCAGTTATCAGAACGGGCGACAGCAATTTTGCCGGTTCTGACTAATTCCAGGATCCCGTAAGGCCGCATGGTCCGAATAAAGGCATTAATCTTATCCTCGTCACCTGTCAATTCAATGGTAAGGTTACTCCTTCCCATATCAACAACCCTTCCTCTGAAAATATCAACGGTTTGCAGAACTTCAAGCCTTGTATCTGATCTGACTTTTACTCTGATGAGAGCAAGCTCTCTGTCTACTACCGCTTCTTCACTTAAATTGGAAACCTTATGGACTACGACAAGCTTATGCAATTGTTTGGTAACCTGCTCTATGACCTGGCTGTCACCTTCGACAACAATAGTCATTAATGAAATACTCGGATTTTCCGTCTGACATACCGTCAAACTGTAAATATTATACGCCCGCCGAGCAAAAAGTCCGGAGATCCGGGCGAGCACTCCAGGGTTATTCTCTACAAGTACGGCTAAGGTATGCAGCATTACACATTACCTCCCAGAATTTCAGTAATGGCTTTACCGGGAGGAACCATCGGAAGAACAACTTCATCCGGGGAAATAATAAAGTCAATTAATACCGGCCCCGGAATTGCCAAGGCCTTTTGCAGGGCAGTTTCCACCTGTTCCGGACTTTCTACCCGTATTCCCGGAATGCCATAAGCCTCAGCTACTTTGATAAAATCGGGATTGGCATGAAGCTGAATTTGACTGAACCTTTCGTTATAGAACATCTTCTGCCACTGTCTGACCATTCCTAAAACTCCGTTATTCATAAGAATAATTTTAATGGGTAATTGGTATTGAACTGTCGTGGCCAATTCCTGGATGTTCATCTGGAAAGACCCGTCTCCGGTAACCAGGAAAACCAAACGATCCGGTTTGGCGATCTGTGCGCCGATTGCTGCCGGAAACCCAAAACCCATGGTCCCTAAACCGGCACTGGTAATAAATTGTCTGCTGCTTCTGACCGGGTAAAACTGGGCGGCCCACATCTGGTGCTGACCGACATCTGTGGTAACAATGGCATTCTCTCCCCCGACCTTTCCCATGGTTTCGAGTATGGTCTGGGGATTTAAATGTCCGTCTTGTTCATATTGCAAAGGATACTCCTTCTGCCACCGGCGCAGTTGTTCCCACCACTCGGGGATATCCGGCGGTATTACCTTTTGGAAGAGCTCCTCTAAAACAAGCCTTGCATCGCCTACAATGGGAATTTGAGTGCGAATGACTTTTCCGATTTCAGCCGGGTCAATATCAATATGAATGACCTTGGCCTTAGTTGCAAAACGGTGCTTCAGCCCGCTGGTAACCCTATCATCAAAACGAACTCCGACAGCAATCAAGAGGTCACAATCATTGACAGCTAAATTTGCGGTAATGGTTCCATGCATACCAACCATGCCTAAAAGATTGGTATGACCCGAAGGAACACTGCCGATCCCCATAAGGGTCGTAACAACAGGAATATCAGCCTTTTCGATAAGTTCTCTTAAAACGGGTCCTGCCCCGGAAGTAATAACTCCCCCGCCCGCATAGACCACAGGTTTCTTGCTTTGGGCCAAGGCCTTGGCGGCTTCTTCAACCTGTCCGGAGTTCCCTTTTGTAAAAAATTTGTAACTTTTTAGAGATACCTTGGGTGGGCGAGGATCTGTCACCTCGGCAGCTATAATATTTTTAGGAAGATCAATTAAAACAGGCCCCGGCCGCCCTGTCCCTGCTATATGAAAAGCCTCTTTCACAATCCTGGGAATATCTTCGGCATCTTTCACCAGATAAGAATGTTTGGTGATGGGAAAAGTCATCCCCGTAATATCCACTTCCTGAAAAGAGTCGCTACCCAGCAAATGGGTAGGTACTTGTCCAGTAATTATGACTATAGGAATCGAGTCCATATAGGCATTCGCAATTCCAGTAACAAGATTGGCGGCTCCCGGACCCGAAGTTGCCATACAGACTCCGACCTTCCCGCTTATCCTGGCATATGCATCCGCCGCATGAACACAGGTTTGCTCATGCCGTGGCAGAACATGTCGAATCGGACTGTCAAGAAGGGCGTCATATAATGTAAGCAAAGACCCTCCCGGATAGCCGAAGATGACCTCAACCCCTTCATTGGCCAGAACATCCAAAAGAACTTTGGCCCCGATGCCAGCAGTTGCCGAAAGGCTTTCTTCGTCCTCCCAAACGGTTTCCGGGTCTCTTGCGATTAAAGTCCCGTCTATCAATTTATTCATTGAATTAATCCTCCTTTGAAGTTTTAAAGGAAGCCCCTTTATTCGCTGATTGGACAAACTTGGCATAACGTCCAAGATAACCGGTTCTTCCCGCGACTTCATAAGCTTTGGCAAGGCCTTTTTCCGGAGAGAACTTTTCTCTTCTTTTTATTTTTTCCTCTTCAGGCACCAGCCAATCGATTGTCCTTTTTACCAAATCAATTCGAATGACATCACCGTTCTCAACAAAAGCGATCTCTCCGCCCAGAGCCGCTTCAGGAGCAATATGTCCGATAGAGAGTCCCCTGCTGCCGCCTGAAAAACGGCCATCGGTTAAAAGAGCTACCGAAGCATCCAATCCCATACCTGCCAGAGTCGAGGTCGGCCCGAGCATTTCTCTCATTCCCGGTCCTCCCCGCGGTCCTTCATACCGTATGACTACAACATCCCCCGCCTGAATCTCTCCGCTGCGAATGGCATCTGCCGCCGGGACTTCCCCGTCAAATACTTTTGCTGTTCCTTCAAACACAATTTCACGGTCGGCCAGCGCTCCCACTTTAATTACGGCCCCATCCGGTGCTAAGTTTCCAAAAAGAATACTTAACCCCCCTTTATGGGAATAGGGTTGATCCAGGGGATGAATAATATTCGCATTTTTCACCCGTGCATCCGCAAGCCGCTGGGCCATCGTCACTCCGGAGACAGTTTTAACCGAACCGTCAATTAACCCGGCCTCCAACAGCGTTTTTAGAACAGCGCTGATTCCTCCGGCTTCGTTAAGATCCACCAGGTAATGTCCATTAACCGCAGGACTCAATTTACAGATTTGAGGAGTACGGCCATTGATCTCATTAATAACGGCAAGATCAAATTCAATCTCTCCTTCAAAGGCAATTGCCGGAAGGTGAAGGATGGTATTTGTGGAACAGCCCAAAGCCATATCTGCAGCGATACCATTTAAGATGGAAGCTTGGGTCACAATATCTCTGGGGCGGATATCATCCCTTAGCAGGTTCATGACCTGGTATCCGCTTTCTTTAGCTAGGATAATCCTTTCAGAATAAACGGCCGGGACCGTTCCGTTGCCAGGCAGGGCCAAACCCAATACTTCTGTCAGACAATTCATAGAATTTGCAGTAAACATTCCTGCACAGGATCCACAGGTAGGACAAGCTTTTTCTTCCATACCTCTCAACCATTCTTCATTTTCCTGTCCGCTATGAACCTTGCCTACTGCTTCAAAAACGGAAATCAGATTCACATCTTCACCCCGGAAGCGTCCCGGCAGCATCGGACCTCCGCTTACAACAATCGAGGGAAGATTCAGCCTCATCGCAGCCATCAGCATACCCGGAACAACCTTATCACAGCTTGGGATAAACACCAACGCATCCAGACCATGCGCCCTAGCCATAATCTCAACGGAATCTGCAATAAGCTCCCTGCTGGCCAGGGAAAAATGCATTCCGACATGTCCCATGGCAATTCCGTCACAAACTCCTATCGTGGGAAATTCGAGAGGTGTTCCGCCGTTTTCTTTGACTCCTGATTTCACAGCTTCTGCAATCTGTCTAAGATGCATATGCCCCGGCACCAATTCGTTAAATGAATTGACAACACCTACAAGCGGTTTTTCTATTTCACGATCCGTTAACCCCAGAGCTTTAAAAAGTGACCGGTGTGGAGCCCTGTCGATACCTTTCTTAACTGCATCACTGTTCATAAGACCGCTTCCTTTCTGCTCCTGCAAACCTTACTTAAAAAGAATGTCCCCTATTTGAATAATAGGGACATCCTAACTAACTAGTATTCCTTTATGAGGAGGATATCCTCTCAGGTTTTAGATAGGTTCTCCATCTATTTGATTTAAAATTTCATACCTTTGTAAACAAAAAGCACTATAATAAGTAATTTTACTTCTTTTTTGCCAAAATGTTAAGGGACTATTTAGCATTACTGCTTAAAATTAAAAATTTTTTTCTAAAAATAGGATAATCTGTTATAGCACATATTATATTATTCATAAGTGTATATGACACAGTTTTCAGTGTCAAGACTTTATCGCATTCTGTAAAAAAAGCCTTGCTTAAATGAGATAAGATTGATATAATGTCCACTGTATATATACATTTGTTCACTCAACAAGGATAGGAGGAAGTTTTTATGCGCAACATTCAAATTGGTTTATTAGGATTCGGAACGGTTGGCAGCGGTGTTGCCGCTATCCTTAAGAATAACCTCTATGACATTGATACCCGTTCACATGCCAGTATCAGCATCAAAAAAGCGTTGGTGCGCAACCTTCTCAAAGAAAGATCTTACAGCGAGGGCATTTACATTACCGATAGTCCTTCTGAAATCCTTGAAGACCCTGATATAGATATTGTTGTTGAAGTCATTGGCGGAATTGAACCTGCCCGTTCTTACATGATATCAGCTCTTGAACATGGAAAAAATGTCGTTACAGCCAATAAAGATCTGCTCGCCGTTCATGGTGAAGAATTATTGAATGTTGCTCAAAGAAACGGATCAGATTTGTTCTTTGAAGCCAGTGTTGGAGGGGGAATCCCCATTATTTCTGCTATACGGCAATCTTTAACCGCAAATCAAGTTTCTTCCGTAATCGGCATCATTAACGGTACAACAAACTATATTTTATCGGCAATGACCGAACAAGGCCGTGATTTTTCGAATGTTCTTCAGGAAGCCCAAGAACTTGGTTATGCGGAAGCAGATCCGACTGCCGATATAGAAGGACTGGATGCAGCCCGAAAACTGGCTATTCTTTCAACTTTAGCCTTCAACACCAGCGTTACGTTTAACGATGTTTTTGTAGAAGGAATCTCCAAAATCTCCCCGGCCGATATTCAGTATGCTTCAGAGCTGGATTGTGTAATCAAACTCTTGGCTATTGCCAAAAATCAGGGAGATGGCATTGAAATCAGGGTTCATCCGGCCCTTTTGCCCAAAAAGCACCCCCTGGCTGCGGTCAACGGAGTTTACAACGCGGTTTACGTAGTCGGCGATGCCGCAGGAGAAACCATGTTTTATGGAAAAGGCGCCGGATCTTTGCCCACGGGAAGTGCGGTCGTGTCTGATATTATCCAAGTCGTCAGAAATATGGAAAGTAAATCTACTGGATTGATAGGATATGGTTGCTACCGTAATGCTCCTATTAAAACAACCGATAGTTTTACCACCGGATACTATATTCGCCTGAAAGTAAAAGATGAACCCCGTGTCTTTGCTACTTTAGCCCTATTTTTTGCCGAAGCGGGGATAAGTTTTAGTTCCATTATCCAAAAGCCCCGTCCTGAGAATAATGCTGAAATTGTCCTTGTAACCCACCCCTGCACAGAAAGGCAACTCCGGCAGGCTTTGGATTCCTTAAATTCATACAGCAAGCTCGATAAGATCTATAACGTCATCCGTTTGGAAACGAACAGCATATAAAACGTCAGGCTTTATTTACTTCAATCTTCTTTTGTAATAGAATTAATAAGTTAATACAATATTTGATATAGAACGTCGCATGACGGAGGAAATAATGTTACAAGTAAAAGTACCTGCGACCTCAGCCAATCTTGGACCAGGATTTGATTGTATGGGACTAGCCGTTAGATTGTATAATACTTTTACCGCAGAAGCCAACGACCGGTTGGAGTTCCACCTGAAAGGCACATATTGCGATCATATTCCGCTGGACAGTAATAACCTCTTTTGGAAAACCGCCTGCATCCTTTGGAAAAAAATCGGTTATACGCCAAAGCCCTTGAAAATTACGATTCAAGGTGATGTTCCGCCGGCCCGGGGACTTGGAAGCAGTTCAACCGCTGTTGTCGGCGGATTACTTATCGCTAATGCCCTTGCAAACTATCCCTTTAACCGTTTTGAACTTTTAAGATTAGCAACTGAAATTGAAGGTCATCCGGATAATGTTTCTCCTGCCCTCTACGGCGGGATTACTCTTACTGTTATGACAGATACCGGTGTTGTTCCGAGAATTTTATCTAAGAACCCCTCCTTTAAAGTTGTTGTTGTAATCCCGGATATCTTGATTGAAACGGAAAAGGCCAGGTCCATTCTTCCGGCCTTCGTTCCACGAAATGATGCCGTGTTTAATTCCTCCAGAGTAGGTCTGTTAGTTGATGCTTTTATCCGTGAAGATTATCCTTTGTTGTCCATAGCTACTCAGGACCGCATTCACCAAAACCAACGCGCCTCTTTAATTCCCGGAATGCCGGAAGCCCTGGATTCTGCTTTGCAAGCAGGAGCCTATGGCGCAGCTTTGAGCGGTTCAGGCCCCACTCTTATTGCTTTTTGTCCGGAAGGTGTGGGTCAAGACGTTGCGGAAAATATGCAAAAAGCTCTTGCCGAAAATCATCTGGAATCAACTTGCCTGACACTGGATATCGACCCTGAAGGTGCAGTGATTTATGAGCAAACCAACGGATAAAATCCTGAAATAAGTAACCAGCTTTTTTTATGATTGAGGAGACTATACTTTGTCACTATCCTATTTATTCTCTGCATAAAGACTGCTGTATGTTTTATAGGATGCCAGAACTTTTTGCACGTATTCCCTGGTTTCTTTAAAAGGTATATCTTCGATCAGATAAGAATTCAGATCTTTCGATGAACTATCCAGCCACTTGTTCAGTCTGCCGCTTCCCGCATTATAGGCAGCAAGAACCAAAATATGATTCCCGGAATACTGTTTGGTCAAGGACGCAAGGTACCAGGTTCCAAAACGAATATTATCCTCCGGTTTCTTAAGGTCAACATTCGTGTAATTTTCCCCCAGCCAGGCCGATATTTCCTTGGCAGTTTCGGGCATAAGCTGCATAAGCCCTATTGCCCCTTTATGGGAACTGGAATAAGGAATAAAATGACTTTCTTCTCTAATCACGGCGGTAACCAGTAACGGATCTACTCCATAAGCAGAGGCATATTTCTCGATAATCTGCTTGTGCGGATAAGGGTATAATAACTTATCTACAATTCGAAATTGATAATTGCAGAATATAAATAATATTAATAAAAAGACTAAAAATTTCGATCTTTTTCTTTTCATCCAGTACAAATACACCCATCCAATTCTTTTTCCAGCTCTATAATACTATGCGTTTACTAAACGGTTGATTAGTAATTTCTTAAAACTCATACAAATTTATATTGAATTAATCTCTTTCCAAATAGCACCCAACTGTTTTTCAGTTTCATTCCAATTTCCGCTGTTATCGATCACTTTGTCTGCCTTTTGAACCTTCTCCTCTAAAACCATCTGTGAAGAGATCCTTTTTACAGCTTCTTCCACGGAAAATCCGTTTCTTAAAACCAACCTTTCCACCTGGATAGAATATGGGACAAACACAACCCATATTTCATCCATGTTCTTGTCCCATCCGGCTTCGAAAAGAAGGGGAATCTCTAAAATGATGATCTTCTCCCCCATCTTTTCAGCTTCCCGGCATCGTATCTCCATTTCTTTCAAGACAAGAGGGTGCAGAAGTTCTTCCAGCCTTTTTTTTATTTTTGGATCTTGAAAAACCTTGTTGCCGAACAAAACGCGATTAATTTTTCCATTTTGAATGTATTCCGGTCCAAATTCACCCTTAATGGATGAAATCATGGCCTCTCTGGCCATGATAAGATGAACGGCATCATCCGCATCAAAAACGGGAACGCCTTTTGCTCTAAACCAGGATGCAACACTGCTTTTTCCACTGGCTATCCCGCCAGTCAATCCGATCTTCCTTATCAATATAATTCTCCTTAGAAGATTTTAAGGGAGCCAATTACCATTAATACTAATCCGGGGAGATATTTTGCTTTATCAATGAGAGAAGAAGGCAATTTTCCTATAAAAACCTGACCCGCCCCAATCATTATAATCTGCATGAGTGCAACCCAAAAAATGACGTACAGCTTTACCCCTGTCATTGTTGCCGCCATTCCGGAAGCAAACGAATCCATGGCCAGTGCTATTCCTAAAAACAGACTCTCTGTGAGATTGATTACACCTGACCGGTCCACATCGGCAGCATCGGGAGTTTTGAGAATTTGAATGACAAGTCCAAATACGTTCAGGTTAAGACTCAATAATGTTCTATAAGAATCCGGTTTGATGACTGTTGCTGCCATTGCCGGGGCTGCTGTTTCCTGTCCTCTAATAGCCCGTAATAATTGATAAAACCCAATTGCGATAAGCACTGCAGCCCCAAATGTTTTCGGAGATATAAAAGTGAGTTTGGGCATAATCAAGTGGCCGAACAGCATGGAAGTTCCCATCGCAAAGGCGGAACAAGAGGCAATAATAATCAGGGAGCCCAGAGGAATTTTAATTTTCTTTAACCCGTATGCTATTCCAACGCCAAATCCATCAAGACTTAAAGCCAGAGCGATAATGAACGCTATTCCCATTTTCACTTACCCCTTTAAGTATTACTTCAGGGATAATATATGGTCTGAAATGAAAAATGGTGAGGTATTATTCCATGAATACGATCCACTCTTGCATCAGGTTGTCTAATTCTTCCTGCAAGTTCTCATATTGATTATGCAGTTCCAATATTTGTTCATAATCACCGGAAAGTGACTCCAATTCATGTGCAGTAAGCCGGAGTAATTCTTCGACTTCTTCAATCTTATCCTCCAATTGTTTTATTTTTTTTTCTCTTCGCCTGTTATTTCGCGATTCTTCCTGATAACTTTTAGCTGTTGAGATTTTCTCGTTCTCGATATCACAGGTTTGAGAATTAATACTATTCTCCATTTCTGCCGTTTCCCTGTAAGTAGTATAATCCCCTTCAATCAATCTTAAACCCGAGGGGGTCAAAACGGCGATCTTGTTCATAATCCGGTTAATAAAATACCTGTCGTGCGATACGGTCACAATAGTTCCGTCATATTCAAGCAAAGCTTCTTCTAGGACTTCTCTGGTATCCATGTCCAGATGATTGGTAGGCTCATCGAGCAGGAGCAGGTTGCCTTTAGCCAAAAATAGTTTGCAGAGAGCCAACCTGCTTTTTTCCCCACCGCTTAAAACATGCAGCGGTTTAAAAACATTCTCTCCACGGAATCCAAAAGCTGCCAGGATGTTGCGAATTTGAGGATCTTCGTACTTAGATGAATAACGAATCTCGTCTATTACTGTATCCCTCTGCCCCATATCTTCATGTTCCTGGGAAAAATATCCGATTGAAACATTTGCTCCAATTCGCACTGATCCCTGATAAGAGATTCTTCCTATGATTGCTTTTAATAAGGAGGTCTTTCCGATCCCATTCTTCCCGAGAAGAGCGACCTTATCCCCTCTGCGCAATTCCAAATGAACATTTCGGAAAATTTCCCTTTGGTGATATGCTACAGAAATGTTATCAAGATTCAGGACCTTATCTCCTGCTCTGGTTTGTTGTCCAAAATGAAGACTGAGGGATTTAGCGGACTTAGGTGCGGAAACAGGGGTAATTTTTTTTAACTGGGTTTCCCTTCCCCTAGCCTGCTTAGCTTTGATTCCCGCCCCATGCCTGCGGATATACTCTTCTAAATCGGCAATTTTTTTGCTGACTTTTTCCGCTTCACGGGTTAAGGTAACCTCTTCCACCGCCCGTTGGAGTTCAAACTCAGAATAATTTCCAGAGTATTCTTTTAACATTCCATCTTCAATAAAAAAAATCCGGCTTACAAGCCTGTCCAGAAAATACCGGTCATGAGAAACAACCAGAACAGAACCGGGGAAATCGTCCAGGTAATTTTCCAGCCATTCGATGGCTTCAATATCGAGATGGTTGGTAGGCTCGTCCAGAATCAAGAGTTCAGGTTGCTGCAGAAGCAATCTTCCTAAGGCCAGACGGGTTTTCTGCCCGCCGCTGAGGTTTTCGCAGCTTTTATCATGATCTTGGGAAAGCCCCAATCCGGCTAGAATCTTCCGTGCCTGAGCCTCTAAGGCATAACCTCCGGCAAGTTCATATTTTTCCGTGAGTTTGCTGTATTGTTCCAGAGTCTTTCCATCGGCCTCTTGGGACATCCTGATCTCCAAGAAGCGGAGGTCCTCCCGCATTTCAAGGATATCTTGCCTTTCTGCCAGCATGGACTGAAACACGGTGCAAGCGCTCTGTCCATCCGCAGCAGCTGCATTCTGGGCGAGGTATCCGATAGCGGCAGGACGATTGATTTCTCCCTTTTCATAAGGGATTTCACCCATAACTACTCTCAGAAGCGTTGTTTTTCCAGCTCCATTGGCTCCAACCAGCCCGACTTTTTCCCCTTGTTCCAGTCGAAAAGAGATATTCTTAAGAAGCGAACTGCCTGAGGCTTCTATCTCTAGATGTTTGCAAAGTAGAATACTCATGAAATATCCGGCTGCTCCTCCTTTATGATTTCAATTTCATTATCTTTGGCAGTGCAGACAAAAAACAGTAGTTCTTCCGGCAATTTTCTTCCGTTCTAATGGATTTCCGCATCCCTTGCACTCTTGGCCGCCCCTTCCGTAAACCATCAAACTTTCCTGGAATGAGCCTCTGTTTCCTTCGGCATCCCGATAATCCCGAAAAGATGTACCTCTGGCGTCAATTCCTTCCCTAAGGATTTCGTAAATGGAATTGTAAAGTAGAATAATCTCCGAGACTTTCAAGGACCGGGTGTTTCTTTCCGGGAGGATTCCCGCCCGGAATAGGGCTTCATCGGCGTAAATATTACCTAACCCGGCAATAACCGTTTGATCCAGCAAGGCAGCCTTAATCGTACCCTTTTTCTTCGATAAGCTTTGTCCTAATTGATCAAAGGAAAAAGCTTCGTCCAAAGGCTCGGGACCCAGCTTGACCAGAGAAGCAACCTCTCCGGCTTTTGCAGTAGGCACAAGCTGGATTCGTCCAAATTTCCGGATATCCGAATAATGCAGTTCCCCCTCATCCAAGCAAAAAACTGCATGGGTATGTTTGTCCAGCGGATGTATCTCCGGATAATAGATTAAACGCCCCGTCATGCGGAAATGTACGATCATAGTAATCCCGTTGCTTAAACCGATTAACAAATACTTTCCCCTTCTATCAAAGTTCTCAATGAATTTTCCTTTAAGTAATTCGGCAAATTCATAACCGGGTATGGATATTGCAGCGGAAGACCAAAGTATTTTTATATGAATAATTTTTTTTCCCAATGTATTTTTAGCAAGCGTCAATCGAATGCTTTCAACTTCCGGCAGTTCAGGCACAGCAATCCCCCTTTACGCTCTTACAAATTATTCCTGAAATTGGTAAGGAACCAAGTCGTACCAATTCTTACCCACCTTACAGTCCACCTGAAGAGGAACTGAAATTGGCCAAGCCGTTTCCATCGCCTCTTTAACTTTTCTTGATACCACATCCAAATAACGGGAACTTGTTTGAATCAACAATTCATCATGAACCTGGAGTAAAACCTCAGCCTCTAATTCTTTTAGGATTTCATAAACTTGAATCATTGCAATTTTCATAATGTCTGCGGCAGTACCTTGTATAGGAGAGTTTTTAGCGATCCGTTCACCGAACTGCTTGGTCATTCTGTTAGGATGAGACAGTTCAGGGATCTTCCGCACCCGGTGAAGCAGAGTTCTGACTTCACCTGTTTTTTTGGCCATATCGACAACTTCCTGAAGGTATCTATGAACCCCGCTATAACGTTCAAAATATTGCGTAATATAATATCTTGCTTCTTTTCTGGAGATTCCCAAGTCCCGCGCCAATCCAAAATCAGTTAACCCATACATCAAACCAAAATTTACGGCTTTTGCTTTACGCCTCATATCCGGTGTCACATCGGAAATCGCCACTTGAAAAACTTCCGAAGCAGTCCGGGCGTGCACATCCTCTCCGGCCAAAAATGATTCGCAAAGAATGGGATCACGGGAATAATGGGCCAAAATCCTCAGTTCAATCTGAGAATAATCTGCGGAAAAAAGTATCCACCCTTCCTTTGTCGGAGTGAAAACCTTTCGAAGCTTCCTCCCCTCATCGAGACGAATCGGAATGTTCTGGAGGTTGGGTTCTATGCTTGATAACCTTCCTGTCGCGGTCACTGTTTGTTGAAAAGTAGTATGAATTATTCCATCGTGCAATTGATTCAACAGACCCTTAACATAAGTAGAATTCAATTTGACCAATTGCCGGAACTCCAAAACTTTTTCGACAACCGGGTGCTCCGAGCATAGTTCTTCCAGCGTTTCAGCATCGGTAGAATATCCTGTCTTAGTCTTCTTCATGGGAGGAAGCCCCAAGTCTTCGAACAATACTTTTCCAAGTTGCTGCGGTGAATTGATATTAAACGGGGATCCGGCGGAGAGATAAATATCCTTTTCCAGATGCTGAATTTTTGCTTCCAATTCCTGTCCGTATTGTAAGAGCATTTTTTCATCGACAGCTATCCCGGTTTTCTCCATTGCGGCCAGTACTCTGCTTACCGGTTCTTCGACTTCATGCAGAAGTTTTTCGAGGTTTTTGCCGGCAATTTTCTCCACTGTTTCTTCGGCCATTTTTCGGAGTAAATAAGCTTCTTGTGCCGCTAAAAGGTCAAACAGGTTTGTTGTATGATCTCTTAATAACTCCGATAGAGAATAACGGGACTGATTGGGGTTCAGTAAATAGGCGGCAAGGCTCACATCGAGGTCCAAGCCGTTAAGATCTTTTTTCTCATTGAACAACAAAGAGTACAAAGATTTGACGTCAGCCAGAATTTTACGGACCCCATCATCCGCCAGTATTTCATGCCAAAGATCAATGACCGGTGCCGCTTGCTCCCTTCTGTCAAGAAAATAGGTGTCATTTCCGTCACAGATTCCCATTTCCGACCATCTTCCTTGATGGACGTGGGTTCCTTCATAGCGGTAGCTGATTGCCAGAGTCACTTTTTGTTCTTGCCAGGAACGCATTTGCTCCAGCCAGGCCTGTCCGTCCAACATGTTAGGTTCTGGTATTGGAATATGGGTTAGTTTTGAGTTTGGGCATCCATTTGCATTTGGTTGGTCCTTGTGTTCATGACGCCTGTCCGCATTTTGTTCAAATAGCCTTGCTGCCGTATGCAGGCTGTAATGGTGTAAAATTTGAACGGATTCCTCTCTCTGCGGTTCAACATGCAATAATTGTTCTAAAGAAAAATTGATCGGAACATCATGAATCATGGCAGCAAGCCTTTTGCTTAACAACGCTTGCTCAGCATATTCTTTAAGTAAATTTTGAAGCTTATTGCCGCTCACTTCGTTCTTATGGCTCAGAACATTTTCTACAGTGCCATATTGATACAAAAGCTTTAAAGCAGTCTTTTTCCCTACCCCGGGAATTCCGGGGATATTATCCGATGCATCTCCCATCAATCCTTTGAGATCAATGATTTGTTCCGGTTTGAGCCGGTATTCTTCTGCTAATTTTTCTTCGTCATAACATTGTACCTCTGTAATTCCCCTCATCGTCAAAAACACTTTGGTGAGCGGGGAAATTAATTGAAGCGCATCCCTGTCCCCCGTATAAATACTGACTTCCATTCCTCGTTCCACAGCCCGGTCGGTAACCGCTGCAATAATATCATCAGCTTCATAACCTTCCAGTTCAAGCATCGGAACAGACATGACCTTTAAGATTTCCTTCAAATAAGAAAATTGAGGTCTCAGCGTATCGGGAGTCTCTTTTCTTTGTGCTTTATATCCTTCAAATTGTTCGGTTCTTACTGTAGGTTTGGATTTGTCAAATACAACTACCCAGTAATCCGGGTTTTGCTCCTTCTCCAGTTTAAACAGCATAGTCATAAAGCCGTGCAAGGCATTTGTAGGCAATCCTTCTGCGGAAGTAAGCGGAGGCAGCGCGTAAAATGCTCTGTTCACAAGGCTGTTGCCATCAAGGATGAGTATGCGAGCCATGGAAATTGACTCCTTTCAACGGGTTCTCTGCATAAATATCACCTTTATATCATAACCGTTTATCAAATCAATAACAAGAAAGGGTTTCAGACCCCTCAAGCCCTTTCTGGGATCATCGCTGTAATCGATAGTCGATAGTCATACCAGAAGGTAATTTAAATTAAATGGTGAAATATATCATGTTTTGGAAACACTCCATGTAAAAATATAAAGATAAATAGAAAGAACAGGCGGAGAACAATTGATGAAAAAAGGATTAATCTTGGGTTATATTTATGTTCTGTCTTTAACAATATTGATCAGTTTAGCACCTCAAATCAAGGCTTCTGGAATCAGTGAAAATCATTTTAGCACTGTTCATCCGGAAACATCTCAAACAGCCGCATCCGATAAAATTAATAATTCGGATCCCTCTTCGCAGCCCGTTTTACAGTCTGCCGCACATGAACTTGCGGGAAATGCCTTTCCTGTAAAAAATACAGTGTGCTACGAGATCAGAGGAACATCAAATCAACTGAGTAAAAAAAACGTACAATCCCTTGCAAAGTGGAAACAGCAAATTACAGATTTTTCTCTTCAAAATAACAATGTTGTGTACCTCAACGGTGAAACTGACGAGAGAGCCGTAGCCCTTACTTTTGATGATGGACCCGATGCGGTGGTTACGCCGGCGGTTCTGGATATTTTTAAATCTTACGGGGAACACGGCAGCTTTTTTTTCATAGGGCAAAATGTGAAAGCTTTTCCGGCAGTAGTTCAAAGAGCCTATCAAGAGGGAAACCTGGTTCTTAACCACAGTTATTCCCACCCGGATTTTTCGGATAAGAGTTCAAATTTTATAACGGGTGAAATCAACAGAACAAACGAAATTATCAAAAATGTAATAGGAAAAGTACCTTCGTTAATCCGTCCGCCCTATGGAATCATCAATGAAAACGTAGTCAAGATTGGCAAAAATCAAAATATTAAACTGATCATTTGGTCCATTGACACTTTTGATTGGTCCCAAAGAGAAGCCGGCCATATAGCCCAAAATGTTCTTGAGAACGTCAGGCCGGGCGATATTGTCCTCATGCATAGCAACAGTGATAAATCGCAAACCCTCAAAGCCCTCCCGCAAATCATAGAAGGACTTCACGCCAAAGGCTATAAAATAGTAACTTTAGATAATCTGCTTCATACAAGTGCGTATCAAAATTAATCCTCTTGTATATAAACTAAGATTAGAGGTATTATTATATTGTAACTTTACCATAAGTAATAACACCAAAAAAAGTTTTCTAAGGAGCATGAATTTTTGGAGTGGGGGTGTTTAGATACGGAAAACGCAGGAATGATATCAACATCCGGTAAAGAAAAGAAGTGTATGAATCTCAATGCTGTCCCAGGAGATAAAGTGCGATTCGTTGCTCCGCCCCATCATCAACACGATTTGTTTAAAGCAGGTGAAAATGCCGAAAGACTTTTAAAAAAAGGACAAGTCTATACGGTAAAAGTCACACACAGTTACGATTTCTTTACTTTTGTTGAGTTAAAAGAATTTTCGAATAAATTGTTTTATGCAACAGACTTCGAAGATGCCTTTGAGCTCTTAAAAGAGCTAAGATTCGGCTTCAATATATAAAAAGAATGAATCAATCAGAAAGAAAACTGCAAATCATTCATGTCGATATGGATGCCTTCTATGCAGCTATAGAACAGCGCGACAATCCTGACCTGTCCGGAAAGCCTGTCGTGGTGGGCGGAAGACCGAACAGCCGGGGGGTGGTCTCTACCTGCTCCTATGAAGCCCGTAAATTCGGCATCCGGTCCGCTATGCCCTTGACTGAAGCCCGGAGGCGCTGCCCTCAGGCTGTCTTTCTGCCTGTCAATATGCCCAAATACACTCAAGTATCCTCTCAAATTCATCTCATTTTTAAAGACTATACTCCCTTAATTGAATCGATATCCCTGGATGAAGCTTTTTTGGATGTGTCAGATTCCACACGTTTATTTGGATCAGCTCAGAAAATTGCTTTAGAAATTAAGGAACGCATTAAAAGAGATCTGGATCTTACTGCTTCTGTTGGTCTCGCTCCCAATAAATTTCTGGCAAAAATCGCCTCAGATATTCAGAAGCCGAATGGACTCGTGATGCTCACGGAAGAAAGGATTCAGGATTTTCTTGATCCCCTTCCTGTGGAAAGGATATGGGGGGTCGGGGCCAGGACCGCAGAAAAATTGCACAATCTCCATGTTAGAACTATTCAAGAATTAAAACGACTGGATGAACCCTCCCTCCGCTCACATTTCGGGATTGCCGGCACCCGGCTGTTTTTCTTGGCGAGGGGAATTGACAACAGGCCTGTAGAAACGGACCGGGAAGCCAAATCCATCGGCAGAGAAACAACCTTTCGTGAAGACCTTAGTGATTACGAAGTCCTCCAGGCTTTTCTTCTTAATTTATCCGCTGATGTGGGAAGAAGGTTGCGTAAAGAATCCCTGAAAGCCAAAACTGTTACCATCAAGGTAAGATTTGCAGATTTTCACACGCTTTCAAGGTCAAAAACCCTGGATACTTATATTAATCTCGATCAGGATATCTACTTGGAAGCTAAGCATCTTTTGCTGGAATTACACCTTTCACAGCCTGTCCGGTTGATCGGGGTATCCGTGCATAACTTTGTTCCCGAAGAATTCCAAAACAGTCTGTTTGAACCCGCAGAGAGCGAAAAAGAAAAACTGGCCAAAACAATAGACGCTATCAAAGAACGCTATGGCGAAAAAAGCATCACCTTGGCAAGGCTCCTCAACTTAGGTCACGAAGATAATCTTTAACCCTAATAAAATTCAGAGCCGGGACTGCTATCATTTCATCAGCATGATCTGACCAGCCCTGTTTTCGTTCCGGCCTTTTCCTTGCATCCGTCTGAAGCAAGAAACCAGCCGACAATCCCGCTTAGATTGGCTGGTTTTTTTATTTTAAGCTGCATTGTCAAAAATAAATGTTGATCCATACATATATTATAGGTTAAAAGAATAAAAGGAGGAGTCCCTTTATGCAGATGGATCTTCACCATACAGGAATGTATGTTCTATGCAGAATCACCGGCATGAAAAGCGAATATGCAGAAATAGCGGCCTATGCTTCCCAACAAGTGGATGACGCTACTTATGGGCATGCTCTCAAATTCGAAAATGGCGGAGCTTTCCGGCAGACCAGAACTTCAGAGAAGTTATTATCATCCAAAAACCTGGATGTAAATGAGGCACTGGAAACGTGGCTTCCTTTTCATTTTTTGCCTAATAACCTTGATATAGAAAATGCGGAATCTCAAATTTGCCGGACAAATTCGAAAGTACTTAAACTGCTGCTGGAAAATATCCGGGAATCGGCTGCTTCCCCGATTGGCCTTTACCGACTGGGAATCGGTTTGCATTGTTTTGCCGATACCTATACGCATCAGGATTTTAAGGGTTTTTTTGACCAATATAATATGGTAACACTCCTATCCGGTATTGAAGAAAAAGACAAAATTAAAAAACAGATTGATGATACTGTTGAAAGAATCTTAAACAATCACTTTCCTATATTAGCGGTAGGACACGGAGAAGTTCTATCCAATCCGGACATCCCCTATGTAAAGTGGTCTTATTCCAGAGGGACGGACATTTATGTCATCGAGAACCTTCGTGAACGTTTCATCGTTGCTTTAGAGGATATATATTCGTTTCTTACTGAGTTTGTGAAATCTACCCCTTATGTACAATCGGGAATCGAACCAAAACCTTTTGACTTTTATAAAGAAAAATTTTTTTACGTTCTTCAATACAAGGGTAATGCCAAAGAAAGACATGCCAATTGGTTGGAACTGATCAGAAATAATTATTTTGAGTTCGAAGACCATGATGAAATTGACAGAAACCTAGATTATGACCCCCGGTTATGGTTTCGAAACGCGGTAGATGTCATTAAAATACCGCTTTGGAGAAAGTATTTGTCCCAAATGATTAATAATTGTGATTTTTATAGAACGCGACCGGGGTTTCATACCTCCCACTGGGCTAAATACATGCATGCTGCAGCAGAACACCAATTTACAGTTCTGCATAAAATTTTACCGGTGGATACAGTTTATTTTTACCTTCAGCCAGTATGCAAGTAAAGCAAGCGTAGAAGGCTATATCATTTAAGAAACGAGGGATTTCTAGATGGAAGCAATTGATTGTGCGACTCCACTTACCCTGCAAAACTGTCAGGATTTGAAGAATATGGAGATAACAGCTGTCGGCCGCTATCTGGGATATAAAAACATGAACTGGTGGAAATCCCTCTCCCCAAATGAAGTAATGAATATTCATACTGCCGGACTATCCCTTTTTCTCATTTGGGAATCCTCACCGACCCATGCAGGATACTTCAGCTATATCAAGGGAATTTCAGATGCCAATTTTGCTGCTGACGAAGCCGGTTACCTTGGGGCTCCCGGTTCTGCCGCAATTTATTTTACTGTAGACTACGATGCCCAGACAGCAGATATGGCAGGCATTTTAGAATATTTTAGAGGTGTTAAAGACGGGTTGGGCCGGAAATATCTGATAGGAGCATATGGTTCCTTCAAAGTAATGACTGCATTGAAGAACTCCGCCAATCCTCCGGATAAATATTTTCAGACTTACGTCTGGTCTCAGAGGCAGATCTTTTCTCCATATAATATTTATCAGTACCGAAATAATGTTTCAATTCAGGGAATTGCTATTGACCGTGACAGCATCAGCCAAAGCGCTGGGACATGGCCTGAAATAGGAGGAAAAATAATGGATCATGCAGTAGTTTATTTTACCGACCGGGACTTTTCAAGTGCGAGGATAGTATCTGATTTACTCGGCGGTTGCGCGATGTTTTGCCAAAACGGCCAGTCCGCCATTCATCCGGATGCGTTTTCCGCGAAACACCTTGTGGTAATTGGCGGGAAACCGGTCACCAATCATTCCAATGTAACAAACTGTTGCGGGTTACGAGGACCTGAAACGGCCATTTTGGCAGCGCAATATGCGCAATCACTTTATGCAAAAAACTAACAATAAATACGTTTACACCTTAGGCTTAATTTGACACGTAGTTTTCATCGCCGGGATGATAAGGCACACTGGTGATTAATATGTTCTTCCGATAGAGCAATAGTAGTTTGAGATGCTGACCGGTTTGGTTATGAAGGATATTATGCCAGAATTTCAAGGGTACGAATTCCGGAACTACCACAGTTATCGTTTGGAAATTCGAATTTTTTTCGACTCTATCCAGATAACTAATAAAGTCTTTTACAGTACTTCGATAAGGTGATTGAACGATATCCAGGGGAACTTCAATATTATATTCCGACCAGTGTTTGAGTATTTTGTTAGCTCTTTCCTGCTCAGAAGCGATATGAACGGCAGTCACCTGCGGTGTAAGACTATACGCATACTTTAACGCTTTTAAAACAATTAAATTCAAATCATACACCGGTATGATAATTTTATTCCGATATTCCGCTAGGCTTGAATGGGCTCGTCTTTTATTTACGATGGCAATCTCCCGTTTGAAATCCGCCACTGCTTCCGGGGTTATCTCCAGTTTCACAATTTCTTTACGATAGATTTTTGCAATTGTTTTAAAAATCATAATTAATAGCGGAAGAACAATTAAAACGATCCAGGCACCTTCGGTAAATTTCGTAACAATAAAGATGAGAAAAACAATAAAACAGACAACCCCGCCAAAAGTAAAAATCATGAAATCAGGAATCCATTTAGCCGCTTTTACTTCACGGGTATGTCTGGCTAAACCGAGTCCGGTTAAGGAAAAACATAACAGTACGCCTATGGCGTACAGAGGAAGCATCGCTTGCGTATGACCGTGAAAAATCACTATTAAAAATATGGAAATAATACAAAGAAACCAGATGCCCACACTGTAGACCAGCCTGTCGCCCAAGTTTTTAAAATACCGGGGAACATAATTGTCTTTGGCCATAAGGCTCATTAGAATTGGTAAACCGGCAAACGGAGTATTCGAAGCAATGATCAGGATCGCAGCAACAGTGGACATGAGAATATAGTATGGCAAGGTGTGCCCAAATATAATCATACCAAGTTGATTCAGCACAGTATTGTAATCGCTGGGAACAATATGATAAGCTCCGGCTAATAAAACTAATCCTACTAAACCGGCAGCAACAATTCCTGCCAAAATAAGCAAGGTTTGAATGGCGTGTTTTTGTGAAGGATTCTTGAAAGCCGTAACCCCATTGCTTACTGCTTCCAGGCCGGTAAGTGCTGTAATTCCGGCAGCTATCGCTCTTAAAAATAAGAAAAGAGTCATGCCGGAAACAGTCGCAGCAGGGACATGATTCATGACAACTGAAGATGGTGTTACGCCATAAACAAGAACTTTAACAAGACCGGTTCCGATTAAAAGTATTAATGACAGTATGTATAAATATACTGGAAGTGCAAACAGGCGGGCAGACTCTTTTAGACCTCTTAAATTGATCCAAGCCATAAAGAGGATTACGAAACAGTCCGCTAAAACTTTATGAGGAATCAACCAGGGAAAAATCCCGGATAAGTTTTCAATTGCTGAACTCACACTTACCGCAACAGTTAAAACATAATCCATCGTTAAGCTGGCCCCGGCGATAAGCCCAAAATTTTCACCGAGATAGGCTTTGGCAATCGTATAAGAACCCCCGCCTTGTGGATATTTTTGAATCGCTCTTCGGTACACTAATGTTACACTTGCCAAGATGAGAATGATGACGAGGGATACCCTCATAACATAGGCATATCCAAGCACCCCGACTAACAGCAATACATTTAATATTGCATCTGGGGCATAACCTTCGGAAGAAATAATATCCGACCCAAAAATCGGTATACCGCCAAAGACGCCGACTTTTGCATGTTCGGTCTGATGGGAAGCCAAAGGATGACCAAAAAGCATAGTTCGAACCTTTAACCAATACATTTTATTCGTATGCGCCATGATCATTAAACCTCATTTCCAAACTTTTATGGCTCATGATAAAGCATTTTACTCCAAATTTGTATTTGCGTCTAGTAGCTGAATTCTTAAAAAATAGTATTAGCAGTTTTAAAATATAATTTCCTGTGACGTTTCTAAAATCCCTACCCTCTTAGTTTCTTTTTGATAAGAAAAAACATATTTATAAAATAGTTTCAAAAAATCGGACGTATCTGATAAGGACGGTGATTTTGAACATGGATCCCGGCATATTAAGGCTGCTTGGAAAAACAGTTTCGCTGATGGAAAATATGGGATTTCTCTGGCTCGTTTTTAGCGGTTTTGAACTGCGTCTCTGGGAGCAGCTCCAGGAAGAAAAAACGATGGACGGACTTTTGGCTGATAACCCTAAGTGGGATGCTGTTTTATTGGAGCATTGGCTGAACCAAGCTGTTTTTCAGGATTTATTGATCCTTGACAGGGACACCTATCGCTTGTCCAGTTTGGGGAAGTCTGTTTTACGATATCAGGACCTTGGTTTAGAGGCGATGTACAAAGAGTTTGTCCTCTACTGGGGTACTTGTTTCCGTCAATTGCCTGATTTAATGACAGGACGCGAGGAATGCCCGTCCTTAGAAAACGAATTGAAGGACAACCTGATTTCCCGGGCTTCGCGTTCCTCAGAAGTTTTTGTATGGCCTGTCCTTCAAAAGAAGTGCGCTAGAGAGAACTGGCGGAGAATTTTAGATGTCGGGTGCGGAGAAGGAACCTATTTAAAAAAGCTGCTGGCTGTATTCCCGGAACTGACAGGCGTAGGGTTGGAAATTAACCCGGCCACCTGTGTGCGTGCCGAACAGGGAATAGAAAAGTTCCATGACCGTTTGCGCATTGTCTGTCAGGATATTTTTGATTTTAATAATGAAGAAGCCTTTGATTGCTGCCTATTAAACAACAATATTTATTATTTTACAGGTTCAAAACGTTTAGAACTTATCCGGCATCTAAAAGGCCTTCTTAAGCCGGGAGGGCAAATAGCAATTCTTACAGCGTTAAGAGGGATAACTTCTTCTGTTCCAATTTTGCCTGCGCATATCCCTCAAAATCTAATGAGCTTCTTTTTAGCCTGTCATCAGGGTTTTGACGGTCTCCCTGCTGAACAGGAAATTATGAAGCTGCTCCAGGAAGCCGGGTTTAAAAAAATTGAAGTACGGCCGCTGCTTTTTAAAGTATCTCATTATTTTTTTGCGATAAAACCTTAGACTCGTTTGCTTTAAATATACGGTAAAATAGGCTTGTTCTTGGAACTCTCTGCCAAAACCAATCATAAATCATACTATAGTTTTTAATTAGGGTGAGGTGTTTTAGTGGAGAGTGTAAACGGAGAAATTAAGGATTCTTTAGTTAAGGCCCGCAGCTATGTTCTCGAAGGAGGGGAACAAATACTTCGGGGGGGATTAGACGAAGCCCACCGCCTATCTATTAGTCCGGGCGCGACCGCTTTGGCAGCGTTAACCCAGTTGTTACTCGGCAACCAGTTCAAAAAAAGTCATCAGGCAGGTCTGGCCTGGCTGCGGCAAAATCGCTGTCCTCAAGGCTGGAGCAAAGTGCCGAACGGGGAAAGTGACCCGGAAATAACACGCCTCGTCCAAAAGGTTTTGTTAGGAAGCTATAGTGGAAAGATGGCAAAATATTTTCTTCCCGGTCAAGCCAACGAATTAGCCAATATTGTCTTGGCTCTTGGGCAGCAGGTTGTTGCAGGAATGGAAGGCCCGCAGCCCCAGGAAACTAAACTGCCCTATATTCTTTCGGATCACGTATTAAACAAACTTCCACCGTACGGACGTCCGGTAGTCATAGCAGCTTCCCTGCTCGCGGTCAAAAATCTTGATCAATTTGGCGCGAGTCAGGCTGCTGCGTATCTTTGTGACCACCAATTAGAGGATGGTTCGTGGTGTGAGGATGTTGTCGCTACGAGTTTGTCAGCCCTCGCCCTGGTCCGCGCCCGTGTATCCGGTGAACAAATAATAAAAGCAGGCAAATGGCTGCAATCAAAACAATACCCCCGCGGTGGCTGGCCTGCTTTCGATCAGCTGCAGATTTGGTCAACCGGCTTAACGATTTACACCTTTGTCGAGTTTTCTCAAAGTCCGGAAGAACGTGACTTTCTTAATCGTGCAGCCAAATGGTTGGCAGATGCCCAATATTCCGATGGAAGCTACGGTTCAACCCCACCGTTCACCCAGCCGGATTTAGACGATACTGCCGTTGCCCTCTTGGGTTTGCAGCTTTTCAACCGTGTAAGCTCCGATCAGGCAGCGGAAACCCTGCGCCGGTTGCAAAATAAAGACGGCAGTTGGAGTACATTTCCCAATTACGATGGTGTCCCTCCCGCATTAAACTGTATGTTTCCTGTCTATATCCGCAGTACCGATGTAACGATTCACGCGTTGGATGCTCTAATCGGAATGCCCGGAAATAACGGAAGCTTGGCAGTATCTCTTGGACTTCGCTGGTTACTGTCTCAACAGCTTCCATCAGGAGAGATACCTGCTGTTTGGTATGAAAGCCCAGTCTATGCCACAGCCCAAGCACTGGAGCTGCTGAACAAGTGGGTAAATCAAGTGAACCCCCGCGGAATTTCCCAATATTTCTACAACGTCCAAAACAAGTTATTTCAATATTTGGTGTCCAGCCAGAATACCGATGGAAGCTGGGGCGCTTCCGTTATTGAAACTTCCCTCGCTTTATCCGCGCTTAGCTTGCATTATCACCGGCTTCCCCCCGCAACTCTTGCCAAAGGAGTTTCCTATATCCTCTCCCGGCAAGCTGCAAACGGTTCGTTTCAACCCTCCTATCAGGGCGTTTATGCCAAAGGATGGAACTATGAAGAACCCTTAACTACGGCTTTGACAGCTATCAAAGCTATGGAAAGATATAACCTTCTGACAGACAAAGGACAATAGCTTATAAACCCGCAAATAATTTAGGATTAGGGAAGAATTTATGATTGAGATAAATCAACTCTCAAAAATATATACCGGCGGAAAAGGGATTAGAAATCTCAATATGCAGATAAAACAAGGTGAGGTTTTCGGTTTTTTAGGTCCGAACGGAGCCGGAAAAACGACAACGATGCGTATTTTAATGGGTTTTTTGCATCCCGATGCCGGGACAGCCAAGATGAAAGGGATGGATACCTGGCAAGAGAGAACGGCGCTTAAACGGAGGATTGCCTATCTTCCGGGAGAGCTTCATTTCTTTGATAAACTTTCCGCCAAGGAATTTTTATTGCTTTTAATTAGAATGCATGGCGACAGCGACCATGTACTTCAAAATTGCCAAAAGTTAATTGACCGTTTTGCGTTGGATATCAGCCAGCCGGTTCGAAAAATGTCCAAAGGAATGAAACAAAAATTAGGAATTATCTCAGCGTTTATGCTCAATGCCGAAATACTTCTGTTAGACGAACCGACTTCAGGCCTGGACCCTTTGATGCAAAAAATCTTTATTGATTTGCTTCTCGAAGAAAAAAAGAAAGGAACCACGATCCTGATGTCTTCCCACCAGTTTCCGGAAATTGAAAAAACTTGCGAACGCGTGGGGATTATTCGGGAAGGAAAGCTTCTGGGCGTAGAACAGATGTCTCATTTAAAGGAGATAAAATGCCAGACGTTCGATATCACACCCGAAAATGAAGAAGCGGCCGAATATTTGCGTCAAAGCGGTTTGCCGGTTATCGAAGAAGACGATCTCCATTTTACGATTGCGCTAAGCGGAGATTTAAATATATTGTGGAAAACCCTTTCACAAACTCGGATTAGCGGATTTCATCAACGTACGTTAGAACTGGCCGGTATCCAGAAGCAAGATTCTTGCAACCCAGGTAACCGTGCTTTTTACAAACACTATTTTGTTAATATTATTCACATTTATCGGTATCATTTTAGGCACCCGCTTTTTTGGAATTAAAATAGATATTTTTCAGTATGTAAAATTATCAGTATTATCTTTTTCCTTTTTTTCGGTAGTTGAAAGCTATACTTTCTTATTTTCCATGTTGGCGGATAAAGAAAAATCTCTGGCTTATGCCTATGCCTTAACCTTTCTATTTTATGGGCTTGATGTTGCGTCCGGGCTAACCGACAAATTGGCCTGGGCCGGAAATTTATCTCTTTTCCGTTTTCTGAAACCGCAGGAGGTTTTAGAAGGTACGGTTCCTTCTACGGGAAAAGTAATCGGATTATCCTTGGTTTCCGCTATTCTCCTTGCAATCGCCGTCTTTGTTCTTGAAAAAAATGATTTGCCTCTTTAGAAATGCTTACCATTTTCGAATCCGGATAAACCCGGCAAGCTCACCCAAGGCTTGCTTGGTTTTAATTATCGATAGGTACTCAAGATATTTCATTGCTTTGTCTACAAAAAGATTGACCCACCTGCCGGAGGCCTGAATGGCCCCGGATTCCCTAATCAGACTTCGTGCTAAGTCCACATCCCATTCACTTTTGGCTTGCTTATTTAAGATTTGATAGAGTTCTTGGCTTCTGGGCGAAAGCTTCAAGGCCAAAATCATAGGTAAAGTCATCACTCCCTGCCTAATATCCCCGCCTGTTTGCTTTCCTAGTTCGGAGGCCTCACCGGTAATATCTAAAATATCGTCACTTATTTGAAAAGCAATTCCCAGGGCATGCCCATAGGCTCCCAAGGCCCAAGTCTCTTTCTTCGGCGCCCCGCCGGCAATTCCTCCTAAATAGCAGCTTGCTTTAAGCAGTATGGCTGTTTTTTGCTTAATCCGGTAATAATACTGTTGAAAACTGAGCTGGGTATCATGCACAGTTTTAATTTGCTTAATTTCCCCCTTGCACATTTCTACGGTTGCTTGGGCCAGAATCTTTGATATTGCAGGATCGCCGATTTTGGCAAGGAGTTCAAGCACTTTAGCAAACAAATAATCGCCCGTTTGGATTGCTACGATATTTCCCCACTGGGCTTTAACCGTGGGACATCCCCGCCGCGTCACGGATTCATCGACAACATCGTCATGGACCAAGGATGCCATATGAAGGAGTTCCAGGGCCATAGCCGCAAACATAAGTTTTTCCGGGTCCGGCTTGTAAAATTTTGCGGATAAAAAAGCCATGGCCGGCCTTAAACGTTTCCCTCCCGCCTTTAGCAGATGAATGGAGGGTTCATGAAGAACAGAGAAATCGGTAGCGACAAATTCCAGCAGTTCTGTCTCTAACGCTTGAAGTTCAGCATGAATATGCGTATAAATGCCGAGTTGTTTTAAATCTGCCATTAATCCCATCCTTTTCATAATCCTCCGAGTAAATAATTAATTAACTATGTATATGAGGCTAACACATTATCTAGTTTTAATCAGTATATGACTTCATTATTTTATAGTTCCCATTTATCACGGCGTTTTGAGTATAAAAACAGACGTTAAAAGGGCTGCCGCGAAACAACGTTTCCAATAACGTATAGACAGCGTCAAGCAAAGCAGGAAGCGAAGCGCGGTTGTTTACGCCAAGGAGGGCGCAATCTGCCGAGAGCGTCTATACGTTATGGAAACTTCTGGGAAGTTTTGCGATAGCCCCTTTCTTTTAGACAGGGTTAATTTTTAATAATATCAGAAAATGGCTTTGCTTAGAATATTACGCCAAGAGCAATTAAGATTAAAATCGCAATTGCGATAATGCCTACTCCATAGTTGGGGACTGGGACCGGAACAGTTCTGACAACAGGTCTGCAACAGCAACCACCACCGTATCCGAACATATTATAACCTCCTTTCTAAAATTAAAGTCACATTGTTACCTAGAAAACGATACCCAGAGCAATTAAAAGAAGAATAATGACTACTACGATTCCGATCCCGCAACCGCAGCCGCCGCCGAAACCGACTGCGCCTCTTTCTACAGCCATTGCCTTACACCTCCTTAGTAAACCTTTTGAACTCATTTTCCTAAAATACTATACCCATGGCAATTAACAGAAGAATAATTACAACTACGATGGCTATGCCGCAGAAGCACCCGCCACCTCCGGTAAAAGCTCCACTGACTCCGCCGGCTCCAAATGCCACTTTTCTTTCACCTCCAGTTGATTATTGCACAGGGTTAATTATTTTTAATATCAGCAGGAACTAAAAAATTACACCAAGTGCGATCAGAATCAGAACAGCTATGGCAATAATTCCTACCCCCGCACCAAAGCCTCCCCCAGCATATCCGCCAAAAGTACCCGGATAGGCTGCAGCGCCGCAAGCTCCATACATGTTTTTTCCCTCCTCTTTGAAATGAGTTTTTTCTTCTAACTGCTGTCACAATATACTATTCATCTTTCCATTATTTGGTACTTATTTTATCTTCTGGAAAGGGCATAATTGGAAAAAAATAATTTTATTCCTACATATATCCAAACAAAGACAAAAACGCCAGCATGCTTTTGACACACTGGCGACAGATTTATTCATTTATAAGTAATTTAGGATACTCACATCTAGAAGAAGCCGCTGAGCTATTTATTGCTATCCTTAAGGCAGGACAACGACTTTCATAGCCCCGTCTTTTCTATTGACAAAATAGTCGTACGCGGTTGCAAATTCATCCAGAGGGAATGTGTGCGTGAGAATTTGCTTAGTCTCAATTTTACCTTGGGACATTAAAGATAAGGCACGTTTACAGTTATTTCTTCCCTCGCCGCGTACCGTCATAATATTGATTCCGTTTAAGACCGCATAATCAAGCGGAGCTGTAACCGGATGCTTATAGAAGGAAACTAAAGTCATAGTATGTCCGCGCATGGCAGACTTCAGGCAAAGTTCGAAAGAAGAATCATTTCCTGCACATTCGTAGGTTCTTTCGCATCCTCTTCCTCCGGTTATTTTCATAACTTCCGTCAGAGGATCTTCGACTTCATTGATATTCATGGTGTGAGTTGCCCCAACGCTCTTACCAATAGCTAACCGATCGTTTTTAGTTCCTACTAGTATAATTTTTTCTGCCCCCACGGATTTACAAGCCTGGACCATTGACAGTCCAATAGGCCCTGGTCCCGTAATCAGTACAGTATCCCCCGCGATGAATCCTCCGCTCATATCTAGGGCCCATAATGCGCAGCCAAGGGTTGTAACATAAGTAGCTTCCACAAAAGAAACATTATCCGGAATTTTGTAAACCGAGTTAATATGGTGTACAGCATATTCGGCAAATCCGCCATCCCTGGTCATACCAGAAGCCATCTGGCCCTTTTGAGCATAGTTTAAGCAGCTTGTATACATTCCTTCAATACAGTTCTGGCAGCGGCCGCAACCTTTATGTGCTTCGATGGCCACTCTGTCTCCTACCTGAAACTCATCTACGGTTTCACCCAAGGCAACGATTGTTCCCGTCCATTCATGGCCTTGGGTAAACTCTCCATACGGAGGCATTTTGGGCATACCCTTTGTAATAATCTTAACATCCGTTCCGCAAATACCGCACGCTTCTACTTTGACTAGCACTTCCCCGGGCCCCGGTTTGGGAACCGGCTTGTCGTTGACGATACCAAAATTGTTTGGACCATACAATATTAATGCTTTCATTTTTTTTGGAATTACTTGATTCATATGCTTTCCCTCCAATTTCAACCGATCTATATTCATGGGTTATCCGTAAATAAGCTTGCTTTAAGCTAACGCCCATGCTTCTTTAATTGTCCTTTTGCAGTTGGCCAAAATTAATTCAGAAGTCTCCATTGGCAGCAATGGACGAACTTCCGCACTTAAAACCGGCCTCTTATTGGGACCAATAAGGTTAAGATCGTTTAAGACCTTAAAATATTTGCTTACCATAGGCATATCGACTTCACCATCCGGTACACCAAAACGCGGCTGCAAATCTCCATAGAGGACATGCAGTGGATCTCTGTAAACACAGTTCCCAATGTGAAACGCCTTAACATATTTACCCAATTTAGGCAAAGTTACTGCAGGATCTTCTCCTAATAATGGAAAGTGAGAGAGATCTGTTAGTAATCCAAACTTTTCATAACTTGGACAGAGCGCTTGAGCAATATCCGATGCATCTTCCGCAGGGCCAATAAGGGATTTTTTGTCTATTGACCTATCAAAAATTTTTAAAGTAATGAGTGGATTTCCCGTCTCTTTTGCCTTATCCAAGATCTGTGAAAGAGAATCTATCAATAACCTTTTAGCTTCTTCTCTTTTTTCAGTGCCGGGATCTTTCCCTGCCGGGATTCTGACTGAAGTTGCACCAAGATCATGGGCTTCTTTCAAACAATTAAAAACGGCATTGAGAGCTTTTTGTCTCTCATTTTTATCGAAATGATTCAAATTTAACTTATTCGGAAAGATAGTTGGCTGACAGCCATAAGCTACTTCCAGTCCTGAAATTTCCAGAAGTTTTGCAGCTTCTGTTCTTTGTTTTATGTCTTTAATTGTCCCCATTTCAACAGCAGTGAAGAAATCGTCTTCACATATTTTTCTCAATGTCTCAACGATTGGCCCTGTGCCATTCACACATTCCGGAAATGCTTTAAAATGCACTACCCCGACTTTCATATACTCATAGATTGAATCTTTCATGAGAATACCTCTCTTTCGTGTTAAACATCCTTAAAAAACCGACATTTTAACTTTTGGGTTATTTGAACCTCCTTTACTCATTTAAATACGATACGTAAATTAGTATTATCCTAAATATACTGCAAAAAGCATTGTACTGCAATATACAGTACAATGCTTTTTACAGATAAATTTACAATTTCCTTTATTCCAAAACCTGTGTAAGCTAATGCCAATTGGATCTAAATCTTTACAAAATAATGCTTAGTCAAATTTATGTTTATTAATAAGTTATAACGAGCTTCGGTGCCTTGGCGGCAGCCGATTCATACGCCCTGCAATGTTCTTCAGCAAAGTGTTACGTATATGTAAATGAATGTTACTATTTCAATTTGAAATTGAGATCAGATAACGGGATTAATGTCATGTTCTTTTTTGTCTAAAAATCTGTTCAACACAAAAAATAAAAGGCCCTAAAGCCTTTATTTTCAATGGTGCCGAAGGCCGGGGTCGAACCGGCACATCCTCACAGATATCGGTTTTTGAGACCGACGCGTCTGCCAATTCCGCCACTTCGGCAACTGCTTTAATATACTATCATTTATAAGCAACCCAGTCAAGTAGAGAATTCATGGATTTCATCAACCATTAGGAAGTAAATTATTTTGAAATACAAAATATTAATGATAAATTATTTATCTAAAGTTGCATATCAATCACTGGCTTAAAAACAATAAACTAAGCCTCTAACAGCCGATAATATAGGTTAAAATTTCATGAGCCTCTTCTGCTTCCGATTCCGGAACAAGGATTTCCATTGAATGTGTATTTACCTGTTGCGTAGAACCCACGGCTCTGAGCTGAACCAGAATCCCTTCTTCAGCAAGTGCCTGCTGGTACTTTTCGGCAATATTTTTAGTCGGTGCAATATAAATGACTGTCCACATAAGATTCCCTCCGGCCAATTCTGTAAAATCCATTAGACATTTTTATTATACTTCTGCAATAAAGCTTTTTCCACTTGTGGGGGAACAAATTCTGAAATACTTCCTTTTAAACTTGCCGCCCACTTAATTGCGCTTGAACTAATGAAAGAGTAATCGCTTTTGGTCATCAGAAAAACAGTATCAATGTTAGGATCCAGTTTTTTATTCATCAAAGCAAGTTGAAATTCATATTCAAAATCTGTCATAGCCCTTAACCCTCTAATCAAAGCCACGGCACCGCATTTCCTGGCAAAATTAACGGTCAGGCCGCTGAACGAACTTACTTCTGCATTATTAATATCTTTAATCTCCTCTTGTAAAAGTTCCTGCCTTTCACTCAGGGAAAACAAAGTTTCTTTATTACTTTCGGAAGCTACCGCAATAATAACGCGGTCAAATAATACAACCGCTCTCTGTAAAATATCCAAATGACCGTAGGTTACGGGATCAAAAGTTCCTGGATACACTGCAATACGCACTACATTATTCTCCTCTAGTTTTCAATTATGATGATTATTCTTTCCTTCTCAAGTTTTAATCTAAGTTGATTTCGCTTTAAAAGGTCATTATCCTGCAAGATCAGACAAATTTGCTTAACTTACTGCCATTTTACATTTTCTTTGCCGATCAAACGAATGAGCTTGCTTTCAAGCTCCTCACTGTACCTCACAAAAAGATTTTTGTTCACTTCAAATATTTTCTGCGTATCTTGAAAAAAGAAATAAACCGGAAGGTTCCCGTGATACGTACCTAATAGCAGCCGTATCCGGCTTATCAAGTCTTTTTCTTCATCATTGCTAATTTTTAGATATAGTTTGGGTTGTTTGTTTTCTGTATTCCCTTTTTGGTTCACAGCTGAAGAAGTCTGACTTGATCCCTGACATTCTTCAACGGGAATGATTTTTTCAGCAAAGACCTTTTTCTCTTCCTCATTAATGTAATAACGGCCACGAACAATAACAATATGGTCATTGTCCAGCCCAGCAACTTCCGTAAAAAGCTTAGGAAAAACCAATACTTCGATCATACCGGATAAGTCTTCCAGCACAAAACTTGCCATCATTTCGCCTTTCTTGGTTATTGTTTGCCTGAAGGAATTAATTATCCCGCCTAAGATAACTATTTTTTCCTCTTCACTCTCCAAACAGGAGGCAATTTCAGAACTTGTGGCCCTCTTCAACAAATCCTGAACTGATAGAAGGGGATGAGCCGTTAAATAGATTCCAATATACTCTTTCTCCATCTTCAGGATTTCACTTTCTTCAAAATCATCTACACCAGGCATTGGAAAATCTTCATCCAATTCCTTATCCAGATCGAACAAAGAGATTTGTCCTGATTCCATATCCCTTTGACGGTTTTGGGCAAGCTCCAAAGCCTGGTCCAAGATTTTCATTGCCTGAGCACGGTTGCACAGGGACCCAAAAGCCCCCGCTTTAATCAGACTTTCCAGTATCCTTTTGTTCATGACCCTGGAGTCAATTCTAAGAATAAAATCATAAAAAGATGTAAATAGTCCTTTTTTCCTTTCCTCAATAATCTTATCTGCGACTTGGCTCCCAACGTTTCGGATAGCTTCCAGCCCGAAGCGTATAGCACCGTTTTCAATCGTAAAATCGTTATAGCTAAACTGAACGTCTGGGGGAAGGATTTCGATTCCGCTTCCGCGGGCTTCCTGAATGTAGTAGGACACTTTGTCGGAAGAACCGATTACCGAACTTAATAAAGAAGCGGTAAACTCCAGCGGATAATTGGCCTTAAGATAGGCTGTCTGATAAGAAATCATGGCATAGGCTGTTGCATGGCCTTTATTAAAGCCATATTCGGCAAACTTGGCCATAAGATCGAAAATTTCTTCAGCTTCTTGTTCTTTAACTCCTAGAAACACTGCTCCGGGAACGATCCATTTCCCATCTTTCTGCAAACCATGAATAAAGTTTTGTCTTTCTTCCGCCATAATCTTTTTGTCTTTTTTCCCCATGGCCCGCCGCAAGAGGTCGGCGCGTCCCAGAGAATAACCTGCGAGCTGCTGGGCAATCTGCATAACCTGTTCCTGATAGACAATGATCCCATATGTAGTTCTTAGGATTTCTTCCATTTTGGGATGAAGATAGGTAATTTTGCCTCCCTGTTTCCTGCGGACAAATTCGGGGATTTGTTCCATAGGGCCGGGACGGTACAAGGCAATGACTGCGATAATATCTTCAAAGCAATAAGGTTTTAGGTCTTTCAAAATAGCCCGCATACCGCCGCTTTCCAACTGAAAGACCCCCGTACTGTTTCCTTCGGAAAGAAGATCGTACGTTTTCTTATCAGTCAGGGGCAAATGATTAATATCCAAATGAATCTCCTTGGTTTGCCGGATATTTTCCAAGGCTTTGGTGATAATGGTCAGGTTGCGCAACCCTAAAAAGTCCATCTTGAGTAAACCGATTTCTTCAACGGTTTTCATCGGAAATTGGGTCATAAGGAATCCATCTGCAGTCTTCTGTAACGGAAGGTAACTGGTTAAAGGTTCTTTGGCAATCACGACCCCTGCCGCATGGGTGGAAGCATGCCTGGGCATTCCTTCTAAAGATTTGGAAATTTCATAAAGCCTCTTGACTTCCTCTTCTTCCGCCACCATTTTTTTCAGTTCAGGGGAGACCGTTAAAGCTCTTTCCAACGTCATACCCAATTCAAAAGGTACAGCTTTGGCTACCCGGTCTACTTTTCCCAGGGGAATATCCAGGACGCGGCCTACATCCCGGATGGCCGCTTTAGCACCCATGGTCCCGAAAGTAATAATTTGGCAGACTTTATCTTCACCATATTTTTCAGTCACGTAATTAATGACTTTTTCCCGTCCGTCCGGATCAAAATCGATATCGATATCCGGCATGGAAATACGTTCAGGATTTAAAAATCTTTCAAAAAGCAGATCATGCCGGAGCGGTTCAACAGAAGTGATTCCCAATAAATAGGCCACCATACTGGCTGCGGCCGAACCTCGACCGGGACCTACGGCCACTCCGTGTTCACGCGCATATCTGCAGAAGTCGGAAACAATTAAAAAGTACCCGGAAAAGCCTGTTTTGGTAATGACACCCAGTTCATAGAAAAGACGTTCCCGTTCTTTATCTGAAGCGTATGGGTAAAAGACCGGAAAGGCTTTTAGGCATAATTCACGAAGGTAATCGTCCAATGAGGTCCCCTCGGGGACCTCATAGACCGGCAGATAATGTTTGCCAAAAGTAAAATCCACTTTGCATCGCTGCGCGATCTCGTAGGTAATATCCAAAACTTGAGGCATTTCTCCAAAAAGCATCTCCATCTCTTTCTTGCTTTTGAGATAAAATTCTTTGCCTTCAAAGCTCATACGGTTTGTGTCGGCCAATGTTTTTCCGGTTTGGATACACAAGAGGACATCCTGAATGAAAGCGTCATCTTTTCGAACATAATGCACATCATTGGTTGCTGCCAGAGGGATTCCTGTTTCCTGATGAAGCTTGCGAAGACCGAGATTGACCTTTCTTTGATCGGTTAAGCCGTGATCCTGCATTTCAAGGTAAAAGTTTTCTTTTCCAAAAAGTTCATTCAGTTCCTGTGCTGTATCTCTTGCACGGGAATAGTTATCCTGGAGAAGATACTCTGATATCTCGCCTGCCAAACACCCGCTCAAAGCAATTAAGCCTTTGCTGTACTGTCGCAAAAGTTCTTTATCTGCCCTTGGCTTATAGTAAAACCCGTCCATATAGGCTTGTGATACAATTTTTACAAGATTCCGGTAACCTTCGTTATTTTCCGCTAGAAGCACCAGATGATAATTTTTATCGTCTTTCCCTTGAACCTTGTCCGTTCTTTTCCCCGGGGCTACGTAAATTTCACATCCAATAATAGGCCTTATCCCCTGCTTATGACATGCTTTATAAAAATCGATGGCCCCAAACATTACCCCATGGTCGGTAATCGCCAACGCAGGCATATCCAGTTCTGCAGCCTGACGGGCGAGTTCACTGATACGGGCGGCACCGTCCAACAGGCTATATTCCGTATGCACATGGAGATGAGTGAACATTTCTACTTATTATCCCCCATCCGGGCCATCATAAGACCTTTGACCAAGAGTAACCCTTGGTCATTGCTTACTGCAATTTCAATAGTGCAGTGTTTTTTAGTCACAAGAAGAAGTTTTGCGGAAATGCTAATCTCCGTCCCAACCGGTACCGGATAAAATTGATAGAAACTGAAATTCTCGGTGATAGCATCCACCCTGTATTTTTTGCGCAGAGCAATATATCCTGTAGCATTCATCAAAGTGACAAGAATCCCGCAGCTGGCCGTTCCAAATTCATTGGACATAAACTGGCTGATCTCGCCCTTAATGGTTAGGTTCTCCGAATCCTGGACATAGCGAAAGCCGCTTAAAACAAGGTTATCTACTGTTTCCCCAAACTGCGGCTGTTTCTGGATTTGCTGCAAAGCCTCCAGGACATCCTGTAGGCTGATTATACCAATTAATCTGCCGTTTTCTACAACGGCCGTAATCTCCAGTCCTTCCCAGACCATTTTTCGGGAGATGTGGGTGACTGAATCGTCTCTTCCTGCTGTGAACGGATTTTTTGTCATCACCTGATTAATCAGAACATCTTGGCCTGCCCCTGCAACATCGACAGCCGAGACAATCCCGACCACATTTTCCTCTTGATTAATTACCGGGAAGCGGCTGTGGCCAGTGGCATGGGAAAGCGTGTACCAATCCCCGACAGTGGCATTATCTTGGAGATATTTGACATCCCTCACCATGATATCTTCAACCAACAGGAGTTCCCTTTCGATCAAGCGGTCAAAAAGGGCGCGGTTAATCATCGTTGTAACAACAAAAGTATCATAAGGTGAAATAATAATTACAGAATTCGAAGTTTTTGCAAGATCAACTACTTCCGGGGAGGGCTCCAAACCACCGGTAATTAAAAGCGGGACGTTATTCTCAAGGGCCAACAGCTGGGCATCCGTTCTGTTGCCTACGATGCAAAGAGAATCTTCTTCCAGATAGCGCTGCATATCTTTTAGCTCCATCGCAGCAATAATAAATTTAATTGGGCATTCCGTGAGCCTGTTCTCACCGCACACAATGATTCCTTCTACGATTTGAGCTACTTCCTGAAGGGTAAGATCCTCAATTTGTCTTTCCTTGACACCTTCGATTCGGAGGGTGCCCACTTTGGGAATAGATCTTACCCATCCTTTATTCTCTGCCTCTTTTATTGCCCGGTATGCTGTACCTTCACTGACATCCAGTTCTTTAGCAATAAACCGTACTGAGACTTTGCTTCCGATTTCCAGACCCTCAATAAAACTTAGAATCTGTTGATGTTTTGTTTTACTCAATAGCAACGCCCCACCTGTTTATTTATTATTATACCACAAGGCGGGGCTATACACTATTTGATATATATATAAGCTTATTTACCCATTTTCCTTAATCTTTGAGATAACTTTCCGCCAATTTTGCCTGAAACCCTGGGACTCAGAGACTGCCATCCACTATCTTCAATTTGGTCGATAATTCCGAGTTCAGAAGCAATCTCCATCTTCAGATCATCAATAAAACTATTCTGTTTTTTGCTCCCCCGTTTAGTATTACCTTTTTCCAAGCTTTCCATTGCCGTTACCACTCCTTCTAAAGTACAGAAATTGCCGCTTGTGAGCCTTCCCGATATGGACAGTCTTGTCCTTTTAATTCCAGCCCTTGGGTGTGCTTCAAACGGCAAGCACCACTAACAGAAAAAATACAATTTCGGATACATTGCTTTTCATTCACGGAAATCATCTCCTCGCCTGTATTTTTTCCCTTTTCCCAAAAAAATATCCTGCAAAACTTGCAGGATATTTATCTTTTTAAGGTTATGAACTTATATTTTCATTTTAGTATTACAGAGCGAACTTCTACAGCTCCATCATTTGCCCGACATCCAGTAAAATTCCCACACACTCAGGGGCCTTACGCTGGAGAAGATCAAGAAAATTCCCGGCATCCTGCCGGATTAGCGGAAAGGTATCAAAATGCATGGGAACGACATGCTTGGCACGGAGCATTTGGGCTGCAATAACCGCGTCCTCAGGCCCCATAACATAATTATCGCCAATCGGAAGCATGGCGAGTTCCAAATCGTGATACCTCCCTATGATCTGCATATCTCCAAAAAGACCGGTATCCCCTGCATGGTAAAGCCATTTTCCTTCTGCCTGAATCAGAAAACCGCAGGCTAGACCGCCATAGAGATAGGTCCCATCTCCATTGGCTATGCCGGAACCGTGAATGGCTTGGGTGAGTTTGACCGTTCCAAAAGGAAATTGATATTTTCCGCCGATATGCAGCCGATGCACTTTCACACCGGACCTAGCAGCGAAATCGGCCAACTCTGAATTTGCAATGAGAATTGCCCCCGTTTTCAGGGCTATTTCAATGGCATCTCCAAGGTGGTCTCCGTGTCCATGGGAAACCAGGACAGCATCAAGCTCTTGAAAATCATCAGGGCTCACTATCGCTTTGGGATTATCTCTTAAAAAAGGATCGATCAAAATTTTCCCTTGAGCTGAATTAATCTCAAAACAGGCATGACTATGAAATATCACCTGCATAGCTATTTCCTCCTATCCGTCATTTAGAGTCCCCCCTGGCCAAGGCTTTATGCCAGCGGAATCTCCGAAACATGATCTGAAGGATTAACACAAAATTGATAATTACAAGAAGTATGGCCATAAACCAATTGTCATAATCACAAAAAACTGCCGCCAGTCCAAAACAAAAACTGATAGCGTACAAAATGAGAACAGCCTGTCTCTGGGTGAGTCCTGAATCCAAAAGGCGATGATGCAAGTGTCCCCTGTCCGCCCTGGCAATAGATAACCTCTTCCAACTCCTTCTAATAACGGCAAAAACCAAGTCGGTTAAAGGCATCCCGAGAACCAAAATAGGGACAACCAAGCCAAAAAGTGTAGCGGTTTTCAACAGTCCCCAAACGGATACTGCTCCAATGATATAGCCAAGGAACATACTTCCTGAATCTCCCATAAAGATTTTCGCAGGGTGAAAATTATAAAAAAGAAAGCCAAAGGCAGCTCCGGCTAAAGCCAGCATGAGGTAAGACGCTTGCTCATTCCCAATCCGGTTTGCAGACCAGAACAGAATCAGAGCGGCGATGGTACAAATCCCTCCGGCCAATCCATCAAGCCCGTCAGAAATATTCACCGTATTGACCAAGCCGACGATCCAGAAAAGAATAAAAGCATATCCAAAATACCCAAGATTCACCTGATTAAGAAAAGGCAAGGTGATTTTCTCTACCACCGGAAGCCCGAAGAAAAAAGGGATAACTGCTGCTATGATCTGCCAAATGAGCTTATATAAGGGCCTTATGTCTTTGATATCATCCGCTAGACCAACAATAAAAATAATAGTGCTCCCCAGGAAAAATCCTAAGATCGTTCTATTGAAATGACCATTAATAAATACAGCCAACCAGAATGATAGGTAGATGGCCGCCCCTCCAAGCCTCGGTATAGGTATGGAATGAATTCTGCGTTCTCCGGGATGATCCAATATCCCCCATCTTCTCGCAAGGATAATTGCCCCGGGGGTTAAAATCAAGGCGAAAAGGACTGCTGCAGTAAAACTAATTACATATGTTATCATTTTTGCCTCCATGACACTCAGCTAAGTGAGCTGAGGATATTTCCACTGCCGCAAGACCTCATACGTTACTACTGCCACGGAATTGGACAAGTTCAGGGAACGGGCATCTTTTCTCATCGGCAGACGAATAAGATTTTGAGGATAACGGTTTAGAATTTCCGGCGCTAACCCTTTTGTTTCTTTTCCGAAAAGCAAGTAACATTGTGCAGGGTATTGCACATCGCTGTGATACTGTTTTGCTTTGGTCGTTGCCAGGAAACGCTCACCTTCGGGATTCTTCCGTTCAAATTCCATAAAATTTTCATAGACAAAAACATTTAAAAGGTGCCAATAATCCAGTCCCGCTCTTTTTAAATGCCTATCATCAATACTAAACCCCAAAGGTTTAACCAAATGCAAATCTGCTCCTACCGCAGCACATAACCTTGCTACATTCCCGGTGTTTGGAGGAATTTCAGGTTCGATCATTACAATATTTAAATTACACATATTGAACCTTTGCCAGTCATTTCTTTCAACAAGGTGAGATTACCCAATTTCCCATATATTATAACCTGAATAGATGCAAATGTATATTTATGAGAAGATCAACATTAAAAAGTTTTCTTTTTTAAGTTGTTATAACATCCAAAATTATGATATTATAGTCTAAATTGTTGGAAAGGGGTACTGTATTTATGCTATCCCAGGAAGATCGCAGCCTCCTTTATATTTTATCACAGGATTGCCGCCTGACACCCGAGGAATTGTCCATTCAAACCGGTTTAACCCCGGAATATGTAAATAAGAAAATAAAACAATGGGAAAAAGATAAGGTTATCGTCAAGTATGGGCTGTTGATTAATTACGAACAGCTGGAAGAAGACAGAGTAACCGCTTTAATTGATGTTAAAGTCCTTCCGCAGAGAGGCCACGGTTATGATAAAATCGCCCAGCGTTTTCAAAAATTTCCGGAAATCAAATCCGTTTATTTAATGTCCGGAGATTTTGATCTTTGTTTGGTGGTTGAAGGCCACAACATGCATGAAATTGCCCAGTTTGTATCGGATAAACTATCCCCTTCGGAACTGATCGAAACCACTTCTACCCGTTTTATTCTTCGAAGATATAAACAAGATGGAATGGAATTCCACGGAGAGGAAGAAGGGCCTAAACGCCTTATGATTACGCCATGAAAGAGTATTTATCACCTTTGGCAGCAAACCTGAAACCATCTGGAATACGCAAATTTTTTGACCTGGCAGCTACAATGGAGGATATCATATCTCTCGGGGTAGGGGAACCCGATTTTGCAACACCATGGGTCATGAGGGAATCCGCGATTTTTTCCCTGGAGCAGGGTCAAACCATGTATACCAGCAATGCCGGGCTTTTAGAATTACGCCGTGAATTGTCCAAATATATGGCCAAAAATCAGGGCTTGCAGTACAATCCGGATACTGAGCTGCTCATTACCGTAGGCGCCAGTGAAGCTGTAGACCTGGCTATGCGCGCATTGATCGTTCCGGGTAACGGTGTCCTGATTCCGGACCCATCTTATGTGGCTTACGCCGGCTGTGCCGCCATAGCCGGAGCCGATATCCACTATGTCCCATTGAGGGCTGAACATGATTTCCGTCTTCAAGTTGATGATTTGCAATTGGCTTATACACCGAATTGCAAAGTATTAGTCCTCTCTTATCCCAATAATCCCACGGGAGCCATTATGACCCGTGATGAATTGCTTCCCATCGCCCGTTTTGCTTCCGAAAATGACCTGATTGTCATTACCGATGAAATTTATTCCGATCTAACGTATGAAGGAACACATACTCCCTTTGCAACCCTGCCTTACATGAAAAACAGGACTTTGCATGTAAGCGGTTTCTCTAAAGCTTATGCCATGACTGGATGGCGTATCGGTTATGTCGCCGGGCACCCTGATCTTATCCTGGCTATGACCAGAATCCACCAGTATACCATCATGTGCGCTCCCATTATGGCACAAATCGCTGCGCTGGAAGGATTGAAAGCTGGAGATTCAGCAAAAAAAGAAATGCTCTTAGAATATGACCGACGCCGCAGGATTCTGGTAAACGGTTTTCGGGAAATGGGCCTGACTTGTTTTGAACCCCTGGGGGCTTTTTATGTCTTCCCGGATATCACTGCAACAGGTCTTCGTTCAGATGAATTCGCAGAGCAGCTGATCAAGGAAGAAAAAGTGGCTGTGGTCCCCGGTACAGCCTTCGGTCCTGCCGGAGAAGGGCATATCCGCTGTTCTTACGCCTATTCCACCCAGCAATTGCTTGAAGCGCTTTCCAGAATATCACGCTTTGTAAAGAAAAGAATATAAAAAGAAAACCGCATCAATTCATTTTCGAAAGAACAAAAAAGCTGCTGTCAAAACTTTTTACGAGTATTTAACAGCAGCTTAATACTTTCATTTTAAACCTTTGTTATACTGAACATGTCCCCTCCCTATTCATATAAAATCCCCTCATATCTCCGTAATTCTACGGAGTCTTTCTTTTTTTAAGGTCATTTTTCGATCTGAAATAATCATAAGTCATAGGTTTTCCATTCCCCAACACTTCCCCGGAAGCAACTGTACCTAAGAAAAGGGTGTGTGTCCCTGTATCCATGGAATTAACCACCTTCGCTTCCAGATTTGCCAACGCTTCATCTAACACCAGCACACCCAATATTCCCCGGTGTGCTTTGATTCCTTCAAATTTATTTACTTCTCTCCCCGAACGGTACCCGAAATTCCTGGCAAGATCACCGCCGTTTTGATCAAGGATGGAGACCCCGAACTTGCCGCTCTTGGAAATCAGTTCATGAGTATAATTATTCTTATTGATGCCGATAGCGACCTGAACAGGGTCAGATGTAATTTGAAAGCAGGTGTTTGCTGTTTGGCCGTTATCTTTTTCTTCATGGTTTGCTGTGATAATAAACAGCCCATAGGAGAGGGAACGAACAGCCTTTTTCACTGCTTCCTCAGGGGTGAGAATCTCCATTGGAACCTTTTCGGATGTTTCCTGAGGCTGAGTATCAATTTTTTCGAAATAGCTGGAATCAACTCCACAGACCGGACAAATCTCGGGCGGATTTTCCCCATGATGAATGTAGCCACATACCGCACAACGCCATTTCATACCTGCCTTCTCCTCTCTATTTATCTAAATTATTAAATTCTGCAAACGCTTTTTTCAGAAAAACTTCAGATAACCCAACAGTCATCTCCTTCATGAGTTTTGTCCGAATAAAATCCTTAAATTTTCCGAAGCTCTGACCTGATAATCCTTCTGCAGAAGCGAAAGAAAGGCATAACCCCCATTCAATCTTCGGAAGGTTTTCATTTTGCCACAATGCGATCGTAATCACTTCTTTAAATATCTTTTCCAAAAGGCTGTTTTGCTCCTCACTATGCACTTTGCCTGCATCAAAGTCAGCCTTCCAAAGCACTAAGAAGTCATAAATATTTTGCAATTCAAAGTCCCTGCCATCCCAGGAAATATTCCAAACCAATTCCGCAGCCCTATGCCTAAAAGATCTTTTGGATGGTTCATCTCTAAATTCTGGCATAAAGGTCAATGTTGCCTGCATGTGATTTTCCACAAGTTTAAGCAGGCTTCTTTCCCTTTTCTGGCCGGCGCCTTTAAAAAACATCGAGAATGTATATCTCTTCAGGATATCTTCTAATATCCTGGCACTGGCCTTTTCGTGATTCAGAAAATGTCTTTTTCCATTTTCCACAAAAGTTAGTCCCCTGTCGGCGTTTTCTCCAATCAATATCCTCTTAAACTGGACAGTCTCAGGGAATTGATCCAAATTAGCGCCAAGAATTTTAATATGCTTGCCAGCCAGGGGCTTAAGTTTACTTTCTAATTCCCTCTTCCCCCGGGTCCCAATAATCTGATAATCCTCAATCCTGTACTGCATATTTTTAAAAACTAATCTCCCGGCTAAATAGCACTCCCTACTGGCAACTTCCCATTTCCCGACATCATGAAACAGACCTGCAAGTCTTAAAAATAGGTCCTGGGGAGTACCCCGAAAGACAGCCAGGGTGTGCTCCCAGACATCCAGCGAGTGGTACTGGTTCTGGACGATTCCTTTGAGTCTGGCCAATTCCGGAACAAAAACATCCCAATAGGCAACTTCCCCAAGCAGCCGGACCGCCTTTTCCGCGTTTTCCAGTACCAAAATCTGAGCCAGTTCGGAAGAAACTCTTTCCTTTGAAATATTCTCCAATAATGTCACCTGGTTTTTCGCTTCTTCCCAGGTTTTTTCCTCAATTTCCATGTTCAATTTTACTGCGAATTTAATCATCCGAAGAATACGGACCGGATCTTCCCTAAATCTGTCCTGTGCATTCCCGCAGGTCTGCAAACGTCTCTCCTTTAAGTGCTTGCTTCCTTCCCAAGGGTCATAAAATTTCTCTGTAAGAGGGTCGACATAAATAGCATTAATCGTAAAATCTCTCTGTGAAGCATCTTTCCCCAAGTCTTCCGTGGAAACAATATCAATTCTCTTTCCATCTTCAAAAAGGCTTAAGGTTTTAAAGCGCATTCCGATTTGCTGTGGATGAAAACCGTTTTCCCGCAGAATATAATCAATATTTTCAGGTTTCATATAGGTAACAAGATCAATATCCTTGGATTCCAGCCCAAGGAGCTTGTCCCGTACCGCTCCTCCTACCAGCCAAACAGGTGAATATTTTGCTATAATATCGATTATTTTTTGCTGAAAGTCGTTCATTCTTTCTCCTTATTATTATGGGAGTTAATATCCAACGGACAAATCAATCCTGTTGATCATCTCTTGCAGGTCAGGATAGGTGGAAAGATTCCGGGTAAAGACCTCCCACATTCTCTCGGAAGCCTGAATGGTTCTTCCTCCAATGTGAGGAGTAATGAAGATATTCTCCAAACTCCAAAAGGGACTGTCTTCCGGAAGAGGTTCCCGGACAAATACATCAAGAGCCGCAGCCGTAATCTTGCGGTCTTGAAGGGCTTTCAGAAGGGCCGCTTCATCGGCAACAGGTCCCCTGGCCGCGTTCACAAGAAGTGCCCCATCTTTCATGAGTTTAATAAAATCTTCATTAATAAAATTTCTCGTTTTGGGGGTCAGGGGCAGGACCACAACCACAATATCACTTACGCCTACCACTTCGGACATCTCATCTGTTGTTACCACTTTGGCGAAAGCTTCATCATGAATGCCTTTACGGGAAACTCCAAGAACTTTCATCCCAAAAGCTGAACATCTTTGGGCGATTTCCTTCCCAATCATTCCAGCTCCAATGATACAAACCGTTTTTCCGTACATCTCATCAACCGGAGGTTTGGCACTGAAAATCCTTTTCTCTTGCTGCTTTACGAATGTTACTCCTTGTCTTAGAAGCATCAATATGCTCCAGACAACGTGTTCAGCCATTTGAATCTTATGAGCGCCTTTCACATTCGTTAATAGGATCTTTTTCTCGTCCAATCCTGCTAAAGGCAGGGTATCTACCCCTGCACTCAAGGTCTGTACCCATTTCAAATTCGGGTAAAGGTCCAGGGTTTCTTTTTTCAGGTCCCAGCCGTAGGTAAGAAGAATTTCTGCTTCTTCATCTTTTTCGGAAAAATCTTTGACTTGATCAATTTTTGCTTGGGGTTGAGCCGCAAGCAATTTTTGTACACGGTCTTCTCCCATCTTGATACTGCTGATAACTTTCATTCTTTTGTCCCCTTAACTCAAATATTACTTCAGATTCTCAGGATTAAGCACAGCCAATTCCTCGGGAACAAATCTGCCGTCTTTTCGAATTAACTTATCGTCCAGATAGATTTCCCCCCCGCCGTATTCCGGTCTTTGAATGCATACCAAATCCCAGTGAACCGCCGAACGGTTTCCGTTATCGCATTCATCGTAAGCGGAACCGGGTGTGAAATGAAAGCTCCCATCGATCTTTTCATCAAATAGGGTATCCTTCATCGGTTTTTGGATGTATGGATTAAAGCCAAAAGAAAACTCGCCGATAAACCTGGCCCCTTCATCTGTATCTAAAATGTGATTGATTTTTGCTGTGTTATTAGCAGAAGCTTTAATAATTTTCCCGTTTTCAAATTCCAAAGAAATATTTTCGTACGTGTAACCTTGGTACACAGCCGGGGTATTATAAGTAATCTTTCCATTCACGGATTCTTTCAGAGGAGCCGTAAAGAGTTCCCCGTCCGGAATATTCATTTTGCCGTCACATTTAATTGCCGGCATTCCTTTTATAGAAAATTTTAAATCGGTTCCCGGACCTATGATGCGGACCCTGTCCGTATTTTCCATCATTTCCTTTAAGGGGTTCATCGCTTTAGACATTTTGGAGTAGTCAAGATTACATACCTGAAAATAAAAATCCTCAAAACCTTCGAGACTCATCTCAGCCAATTGAGCCATAGAGGCATTGGGATAACGCAAAACACACCATTTAGTATGCTTCACCCGTTGTTCCGAGTGGACAGGTTTGGAATAATAAGTCATATAAATCCGCATGTTTTCACTTGGGACATCCGCCAGTTCGTTGATATTTTCTCCTGCCCTGATACCTATATAGGCCTGCATATCTCTCATCCGTGCCACATCCCAAACAGCCATGGCCTGAGCTTGTTCTGCGGACAAGCCTTTTAATATTTCCCTTTGTAGGGTATGATTTGTAATAGCAACAAAAGGCTGAGCCCCCGCTTGATAAGTCTCTTTGACCAAGGCGCGGGCCAGGGGGATTTCCAGACCTGCCGCTTCGATTAACATTTTCTCGCCCGGCTTTAACTCCACGGAATACGTGATAATATTGCGGGCAAGACGGCTAACTCGCTCATCGTTCATTCAATTAAACCTCTTTTCAGAAAACATTTTTCTTGCAGGTAAATTCTTTATTTATTTTTAATTCTTCCCAAACAATATTTTTTCCTTTTTTCGCCTAAAAAATTTATAGTTATAAAAAATAGGAGACTTTTATGTTGGAATCTATCTCAGGCTCATACTTAACCTATATCCTGCAAAACGAAGATGAAGATAAAAAAATAGAAAAAATTCTGTATCGGCGCTTTCATTTTTCGCGAAAACTCATCCAGAAAATTAAGATAGGAGAGAATGCCTGGCTTGACGGAAAATTCGTATTTCTCAACACCAGAGGCTCAGCGGGACAAACTTTGACCGTAAACATCCTGACAGGAGAGTTGTCAACCATTGAGGGTGAAAACGGTCCGATTGATATTTTATTCGAAGACGACCTTTTTTTAGCGGTAAATAAGCTGCCTGGACAGACGGTTCACCCTACCTTGCGCTATCCTTCCGGAACTCTCGCCAATGCCGTAGTAGGATATTGGGAAAGGAAAAACGAATTCCGTCCGTTCCGGCCTATTTCCAGGATAGACCGCAACACTTCGGGAATTGTCCTTGTTGCCAAAACCCGTTTTGCCCACCAGCAGCTTGCCTGGCAGGCTGGGAAAAATCAAGTTGAAAAAAAATATTTGGGAATCGTCCAGGGACAATTCCCAAAGGATTGCGGGGAATTCTCTTCACCCATTGCCTTACAACAAGGCAGTAAAATCAAAAGGGAAATCAATGAAAAAGGACAAACCGCTCTGACCCTTTTTCGGGTATTACTGCGGCATAAAAATTATTCCCTGATGGAATTCACTCTTGTTACCGGAAGAACGCATCAGATTCGCGTTCACTGTCAAGGGTCCGGTTACCCCCTTTTAGGTGATGATCTCTATGGAGGCGACATGTCCTATATTCAGCGTCAAGCGCTTCATTGTTCTTCCTATTCCTTCATGCATCCCTTAAAACAGGAAAGAATCAATATCGGGGTATCTTTACCGGAAGATATGCGCCTGCTCCTTGATTGACTAAAAGCTATTCGTTTGCAGTAATCAGTTTATCATTTTTGAGAATATGCTCCAGAATCCAATCGAAAACAAATACGAGGATTTCCCGGATATATTTTTCCTGATCAGCATCGATATCTGTTAATTCCACTTCTTCGATCTTATTGATAAAGTCGTCATGGTCAACCTTATGGGTCAAGAATTTGGGATATCTGCTTTGGATCATGTACTCCTCTTCGGTCTGAAAATGGTATTTGGTATATTCCTTTAAATCCTGAAGAATGGGGATAATCTTATCATACTTGTCTATTAATACTTTATCCTCCAAAAGGGTATATATTGAATTCCCTATTTGAAAAAGATGTTTATGCTGTTCATCAATTAACGCAACGCCAATAGCGTAATCATCCTTCCATCCCAACACAATTCTTCACTCCTTTATCATTGTGTTAAATCATTCGCTGCAAGCAGGTCCCTGCTAAACAAGTCAAATTTTTGGCTATTTCAGGAAATTCAGAAGAGAACTTCGCCTTACCTAAAATGCGAAGTTCCCTTTTCGATCAAAAAGGTTATTTACCTTGTAAAATATCGTTTGAGCATACCTTCAAAAGCGCAGCCATGTCTTGCTTCATCCTTAGCCATTTCATGAACGGTATCATGAATTGCATCGAGATTCAGTTTTTTAGCGAGGGTAGCCAGTTCTTTCTTTCCTCTGCAGGCTCCGTTTTCGGCTGCCACTCTCATCTCCAAGTTCTTCTGGGTCGAATCGGTTACAACTTCACCTAAAAGCTCCGCAAATTTTGCGGCATGCTCTGCTTCCTCATAAGCAATCCGTTTATAAGCCTCAGCAATTTCAGGGTATCCTTCGCGGTCCGCGACACGGCTCATAGCCAAATACATCCCAACCTCAGTACATTCACCCATGAAATTATTTTTCAGACCTTCTATCACTTCAGGGTCGACACCTGAAGCAATCCCAACGAAATGCTGGTCAGCCCATTCCTTTTCACTTTTCACTAATTCAAAATTTTCTTTAGGAGCTTTACACTGCGGGCATAGCTCGGGCGCTTCTGCTCCTTCAAAATGATAACCGCATACTTTACAGACCCATGTAGACATTTTAAATTCCCTCCATTAAATAATAATTTTAAATTTATAATTATTATAAATATTTATTAAGATATTTGCAATAGCTGCTTATAACTTTTTTAAATTATTTTTTTGTTAATTTCCCCCCGCCATTTCCCTCACCCCCGCTTCAATAATTTCCAGCTCTTTGATATCGTTATCACCGGCCAGCCCTAACTCTCCGAATTTTCTGGCAGTCACCAGGACACGGCTCTCATAGGAACCAACCGCCTTGTTATAGGCTTGGATAGAATTTTGGAGACCCTTCCGGATATCCAGGAAATGTTCAGTCAGCACGCTGATCCTTTCATACAGCACTTTGCCCAACTCGCTGATCTGTCTGGCATTTTCATTCATTTGTTCTTGCTTCCACCCGTATGCAATTGCCTTGAGCAGCGCAATCAGCGTAGTCGGCGTAGCCATGATAACCCTTTGTTGCGCACCATATTCAATCAGTTCAGGATCAAATTGCAAGGCCGCGCTGAAAAATGTTTCCCCCGGCAGAAACATGACTACAAACTCCGGGGTAAAATTGAACTGGCTCCAGTAAGACTTGCTGGCAAGTTTGGTAATATGACTCTTAACTTGTCTGGCATGACCTAGCATTTTGAAGTTTTTTACTTCGTCATCGGCTGTATCGATGGCTTCAAGATAGTCGGCAAGGGGAGCTTTGGAGTCAACTACGATAATTTTATTACCCGGCAGCCGGATAATCATATCCGGCCTTTGTCTGCCGTTCTCGCTGATAACTTCCTCCTGCTGAGCAAAATCACAATATTCTATCATCCCTGCAACTTCGACAACTCTCTTCAGCTGAATTTCTCCCCAGCGTCCTCTTACTGTGGGAGCTTTTAAAGCAGAAATCAATTTATTGGTTTCACGCTGCAACTTCTCCTGTCCAATAGCCATATATTCAATTTGTTTGACTAAACCTTCGTAGGCCCCTGCCCTTTTTTGTTCCAGTTCGTTAATCTTTCCGTCCACTTTTTCAAGGGACTCTTTTAACGGTTTAACCAGTTCATGAATAGAAGTCTGACGCTTATCCAGATCATTGACAGCCTGTACCTGAAATCTTTCCAACGTGGTCTTGGCCAGTTCCAGGAAGGACTGGTTGTTGCTCTTTAAGGCTTCCAAAGAAAGGGCTTTAAACCCAGCGGATAACTCTTCTTTAGCTTTATTCAGGAGGGATATCTTTTCCTCATGCAGAGTCTGCTCCATTTCCAGCCTGGTTCTCAGTTCTGATATCTGAGCCGCATGGAATGTTCTTCTTTCAATTTCCCGGCTTAACTCCGCATAGAGACGAACATTATCCTTTTCCAGCAAAAGTGTTTTTTCTGCAAGGCCCTTATTCTTAACATTCTCAGCTATAAATCCGATCAGGCCCCCTGCGAAGATTCCGATTATCCCAGCTATCCAGACAAAAACAGAATTCATCTATCTATTCCCTCCATTATTTTCAGTAATGATTCAACTTCCATCGGGTTAATTTCCGCCGGATAATCCTGTATAATAAGCTTGACAAACCACAAATGAGGAGGATCCATGTTATGAGACCGGACGAAATACATGTTATCTACGGAACACAGCCTTTGACAATGGTAAAAGACCTTTTGGATCAGATGAAAGCAGCAGACCATATCGATCAGGGGATGAAAATCGCCCTGAAACCTAACCTGGTCGTTGCTAAACCTTCCAGGGAAGGGGCCACTACCACTCCTGCTATTGCCGAGGGAATCATTCAATACCTCTTGGAACATAATCTAAGAAATATATCGATTATCGAAGGTTCCTGGGTAGGCGATCAGACTGCAAGGGCCTTTAAAATCTGCGGTTACGACGAAATCTCCCGCAAATATCAAATTCCTTTGGTCGATTTGCAGAAGGATGATGCCCAAAATATTTCCGTCCAGGGACAGTCTCTTAAGATCTGTAAAAAAGTCCTGGAAACAGACTATTTAATTAATCTTCCCGTTTTAAAGGCCCACTGTCAGACCCTGTTTACATGTGCTTTGAAAAACCTCAAAGGATGCATCCCAAACAGTGAAAAACGAAGATATCATTCCCTGGGACTGCATAAACCCATTGCCTATTTATCCAAAGCCCTCAAAACCAGTTTAAATGTTGTTGACGCCCTGAACGGGGACCTGACCTTTGAAGAAGGAGGCAACCCCATACAGATGGATAGAATCATTGCCGGTCAGGATCCCGTTTTAATCGATACTTATTGCGCTTCATTGATTGGTTATACCAAAGAAGAAATTGCTTATATCTCCCTTGCTGAACAATTGGGAGTAGGAATGGGAGAATTAGCCCGCGCTCATGTTGTGGAGTATAACCGAGATCTGCAAAACGGCACTGCCTTCCAACCTTCAAAAAAGGCCGCCAGATTAGCGGAAAGAGTCCACGCTTCCGATGCTTGCTCCGCTTGCTTCGGAGGATTGATCCATGCTTTGAACCGGCTTGAAGAAAACGGTCAGCTCCGCCAGCTGGAAGAACCGATTTACATCGGTCAAGGGTATAAGAATCAGGTCTTGAGCGGTCTGGGTATAGGCAATTGTACTTCCGGTTGTACCCATTATCTGAAAGGATGCCCCCCCAGCGCTCTGGATATGGTTCATTTTCTGGAAACAGCCAAATCCCCGATTAAATGATCGATAAACTGCCTGGCCGTTCGTCCTGAACGGCCATTATGCATCATAACCCATTTGAGGGCTTTCTGCCGGAGTTCATCCCTCTCCATATTAATGTGATGCTGTGAAGCGAGCCCTTCCACAATCCTCAGATATGTTTCCTGATCCGGGGAGAGGAAAGTAACCGTTATCCCAAACCTGTCAGCCAAAGAAAGCTTTTCTTCCATGTTATCCTGGGCCTGCACATCATCAGACCTACGGTCTGAAAAAGATTCTTTGACCAAATGCTTCCTGTTGGAAGTGGCATAGATAAGCACGTTTCCCGGCCGGGACTCTACCCCGCCTTCGAGCAAAGATTTCAAATTTTTATAATCCTCTTCCACATCATTAAAAGAGAGATCATCGATAAAGATAATAAATTTGAGAGGAATCTTGGCAAGTTCTTTCACCAGTTCCGGAAACATTCCAATCTGATTTTTTTTTAATTGAACAAGCCTTAGACCCTTTGCCACATACTCATTGAGCAGAGCTTTGACGAGAGAAGATTTTCCTGTTCCCCTGTTTCCGTACAAAATGACATTATTGGCCGGAAATCCTTGCAGAAAACTTTCCGTATTGCGAAGAACAAGGGTTTGCTCCCTTTCCTGGCAAATAAGGTTCCTGATCCTGACAGTGTCAGGATTGTCTATTCCTTCGAGCTTCCGATTGTTCTCCTTTAGTTTAAAGGCCGCAAATGTTCCGAAGATGCCGCAGCCTGCCTTTTGGTAATAATCCATAAGAAGCGGTGCGTTTGACTCCCAGTTTTCCTGATGGATGAACTGTTTCAGAAAAAAAGACTTCATCGCTTCCAGCCATCTGGGGGCAGGTAAGTCTTTCAAGTCTGTCTCATTGATGATGTAATCCGGGAATTCCCATCTCCAGACCGGCCAATTCTCCGCCCAGAGCGGCCCGGTAAATATCTCCTCTTCCCCTTGGGGAATCCGGTCCCGGAAAAGTGCCGCAGTGAGAGAGATAATGTCGCCGGGGGTAATCTCTGCCAAGGCTTGGATAATCCGTAAGTCCCTTGCGGCATCCCGCTTGATACAATCGTTGACCTCTACATTACCTGAATTAGAGGATAAGGCTGTAAATGCATATTCCGATTCAAAAAGCTTCTTAATCAAATACTCGACCCAGTTTATTCCGGCCATCGACTTATAAAATATGTGGTAAGAGATCAAGATTCTCTCACAGTTTGGTTCTTTATCAAGGAGGTCATCTAAAAGCCCGCAAAAGCAACGAATTCTGTCATCTTGCAGAATCTCATCGAAAATAATAATCGCGTTCAGAGATAATCTAACCTTTTTTAAATCCAATATCTTCTTCACTTTTGTTCATCCTTATGTATACTTCTGTAATTTATTTCTGTACTGCCTGGGTAAAATACGGTTCCGGCACTTTGCCAAGTGATCCGAATCTCTCCAAAGGCCAATACCTGATCCATACTCTTCCCAGTATCTTATCAGCAGGAAGGAACCCCCAGATATGACTGTCCTTGCTTGCCCTGCGGTTGTCACCAAGCATAAAATAGGAATTTGGCGGTACAGTGACCGGTCCGTAATTATAGTCGGGAGGAGCCATGATATAAGGTTCATTAAGCGCCTTGTCTTCTATATATACCTTGCCGTTTTTGATCTCGACCTTCTCTCCGGGGAGTCCGATAACTCTTTTAACAAGGTCCAAGTCTTCCTGGGCCTGTTCGGGAGCTGTAAAAACGAGAATATCTCCACGTTTGATAGTGCTGTACTTATAAAACAATCGGTCTACAATAAGCCTATCCTGCAGTTGGATGGTAGGAAGCATCGAACCCGTTGGGACAATTCTGGTATCAACGATAAAATTTCGGATTATAACCGAAAGAACAAAAGCTACCGCAATTATAACGACCCATTCCAATACAGATTTCATAATCCCTTTCAATATTATCACCTTCCACATTTTCTACAGATTCTTCTGCCGAGTCCTTTTTTCAACAGGCAAACTTAATGTATTTTCTCTATAAAGTTATATATTCCTGCAAAGATATTTTCTATCCATATATTAGGAAAAATAATTAAGAAAAAAGCAGAACCATCCTTTAGGCAAAAGAGGTTTCTGCTTTTTCATCATTAAATAGCGATTATCCAATATGCAGTGATTTCCCCGTTTGAAGAAGCCTGAAGATTCTTTCAGCCGTTTGAACCACCAGACTGTAGGCATCTGAAACAGCCTCATCCAGGGTCATGGCCCTGTTGACGATCGGCACAATAGCGTTGAGACCGTAATCATACATCACTTCGGCCCCTTCACCAATGGAACCCACAATGGCAATAACCGGTTTCTCATTCTTTTGCGCTCTGGTCCCCACACCTTTCGGAACCTTGCCAAAAGCGGACTGCCCATCAATTCTCCCTTCACCGGTGATTACCAAATCATAATCGTTAATCATCTCGTTAAATTTGATGGTATCGAGAATAGCTTCTGTGCCGGATTTCAGCTCTGCCTGGGTAAAAGCCAGTAATCCTGCGCCCAAGCCGCCTGCAGCCCCGGCACCGGGAATATCGTAAATGTCGATTCCTAACTGGTTGGAGATGACCTTTGCATAGTGGCTTAAACACCTGTCCAAAAACAGAACCATTTCGGGATTCGCACCTTTCTGAGGGCCGTAAACAGCAGACGCTCCCCTGGGACCGCAAAGAGGGTTATCCACATCACAAATAATTGTGATGCGAACATTCTTCAAACGAATATCCATCCCCGAAATATCGATCTTGGAAAGATCGGCCAAGGCAGCACCCCCGGGAGGAAGTTCTTTTCCATCCTGATTCAGGAGCTTTCCCCCTAAAGCCTGCACCATACCGGCCCCGCCGTCGTTTGTGGCACTGCCCCCGATTCCGATGAGGATCCGTCTTGCGCCTTCATCCAATGCCGCCTTTATCAAATCCCCAGTTCCTCTTGTGGTCGTTATGAAGGGATTCCTTTTTTCCAAAGGTACCAGAGGAAGTCCGGAAGCCGCAGCCATCTCAATCACCGCAGTTCCGTCCGGCAGCATTCCCATGACAGCTTCGACAGGTTCCCCCAAAGGAGAGGTTGCCATTTTTCTGAGATATTTTCCACCGCCAGCAGTAACAAGCGCTTCAACGGTTCCTTCACCCCCATCGGCTATCGGAATTACCCGAACGGCCGCTTCAGGAAAGATACGCTTAACCCCTTCGGTTACGGCTTCACCCACCTGGATACTGCTCAAACTTCCCTTAAATGAATCAGAAGCTACGAGAACCTTCATCATATCCCTCCACATCCGGAACTTAGCCTTTTTTCACCTGGGTGTTGGCTAATTTTTCGTAGAACAGGACCAAACCGCCATGGTCTTTATCTCCATGGCCGTCCCCTTTAAGGGATTGCATCATTTCCATGACCGAAGCGCTCAGTGGAAGAGGAGCACCCACTTCATGCCCTGTTTCCAGGATGTTATTCAAGTCTTTGATATGCAAATTCATTCGGAAACCGGGATCAAATTTTCTGGCCATGACCAGTGGGGCTTTCGCATCAAGTACGGTACTTCCCGCTAACCCTCCACGGATTGCTTTATAAACACTTTCCGGGTCAACACCTGCTTTGGTAGCCAGGACCAAAGCTTCAGACATAGCGGCAATGTTAACAGCGACAATAATCTGGTTGGCAAGTTTGGTTACATTACCTGCTCCGACATCACCGCAAAGAACAGCAGACGCACCCATGCACTTAAGAATAGAAACGCACTCCTCAAAATCGCTTTCTTTTCCCCCTACCATAATCGAAAGGGTTCCGTCAATAGCCTTGGGTTCACCTCCGCTAACCGGGGCATCCATGAACCGAACGTTTTTGGCTGCAAGTTTTTCACTGATTTCCCTGCTGACGAGGGGCGCGATCGAACTCATATCGATAACGAGGGAACCTGTTTTGGCACCGTCTATAACCCCATCGGCACCCAGCACAACTTCTTTGACATGAGGTGAATTTGGAAGCATGGTGATAATCACATCTGACTTAGAAGCAACATCCTTCGAAGAGGACCCTGCTTCAGCCCCCGCCGCAACCACCTCTTCAACTGCAGATTTGTTATGATCATAGACAACCAGCGAATATCCTGCCTTCAGCAGGTTTTTGCTCATGGGTTTTCCCATAATGCCCAGCCCGATAAATCCAATCTTTTTCATAACGTTTCCTCCTTAGAATCCTTTGATTTTTAATGAACGCTAAAGCGTATTCATTCCAGTTAATGTTGTTATAACGAATACCCCATATCTTCAACCCATCCCAAAGAATCGAGGGTAGCAGCCGAAGGTTTATATTCCATCCCGATATATCCTTTGAAGCCCATTTCGTCAATGGTATCAAAAAGTAATTTTATTTTAATCACACCGGTACCCGGTTCATTTCTTCCGGGATTATCGGCAACCTGAATATGCCCGATATAATCAAAATATTGTTTTAAAATCATCTCATGGTCTTCACCTTCGCGTTCGGCATGATAAATATCATACTGAAGGTAGATGTTCTGCTTATTAAGCTTCCGGATAATTTCCACCACTTGATCTGTGGTATTAAGATAAAAACCCGGAATATCAAAACGGTTGATCGGTTCGACCATCAGGTCAAGTCCGACCTTCTGAAATTCATCTGCAGCATAACCGATATTATCCAAGAGATTTTCCATAATTAAATCTTTGTCCCATTCTCCGCTTACCTTTCCTACCAAGCAGTTCACTCTGCTCACACCGAAAAGTTTGGCAGCTTCGATAGCTTTTTCCACTCCTGATCTGAATTCGTCTTTTCTGGCAGGATCGGCAGCAATTCCCCTGTCTCCTTCAGCCCAGTTCCCTGCGGGAAGGTTAAATAATACTAGTTTCAGCCCATTTTGCTCCAATTGTTTCTTAATTTCGTTTTGATCATAATCATAAGGGAACATGAATTCAACGTTCTTGAATCCCGCTTGGGCCGCAGCTGAGAACTTCTCCATAAAGGAGACCTCATTAAATAAAAAGTTCAGATTTGCACTAAAAACCGGCATAAATATTCCTCCTTTAATTAACCCTTTATTAAATTAATTTTATTAAATTAATTTTTTCTTAAAATTAAAATAGGTTTTCGTATATGTTAATAGATTCCCAGGTTTTCCTTCATTGTCTTAATATTAGCCCGGATAGCCTTTCTGGCTTTTTCAACATCCATATTTCGGACTGCCTTAAGGATTGCTTTATGTTCCTTTAGGGTTAATTCATTTTTCGCTTTAGGCTGTAATTTCTTCTCGATCGCTCTGGCAATATGCATAAAATCTTCTATCTCCCCGAGGAATTCAATCAATTTTTTATTGTTTGAGACTTTGGCTATCTCCAGATGGAACTTGCTGTCCAACTGATTACACTTTTTAAAGTTGTCCTTAGACAAAGCTTCCTCAAAATCAGCTAAAATACTTCCGAGAAGCGCTAATTGTTCTTCATTAATCTTGCGGATACAATTTTCTATTGCCAGCGTCTCCAAAGCCTCCCGGATATCCAAGAAATCGCTGATTTCTTTTGTCGTAAGCTGCATCACAAAAATTCCTTTGCGGGGAATATTGTTCAAAAAGCCTTCTGCAGACAGCTGGTTAACCGCTTCTCTTACCGGAGTACGGCTCATTGATATTTCCTGGGCCAGAAGATCTTCCCTTACCCTGCTTCCAGGCTCAAATTCCAAATTGAGCAGTTTCTCTTTAATGATTTTATAGGCACTTTCTTTAAGGCTTAAATGCTCCATCTCAACCTCACCTTTAAAAGAAAACATTATAATTTATAATTTATAATGTTTTACTCATTTTATCACTCTATCATCCCGGTAACAAGATTTTTTTGATGTAGCAGTTTGTGTTGACAACTAGAATACCGTCCAATATAATGTTATCTGTAAATGCGGTCGTGGCGGAACTGGCAGACGCGCTAGTTTCAGGTACTAGTGGGCTTACGCTCGTGGAGGTTCAAGTCCTCTCGACCGCACCAAAATTTGTATGAAAACCCGCATTTCATGCGGGTTTGCGGTTTTCTTAAGCAGGAAAAGCACCTGCTTTTTTGCATATTCAGAAGGGATTTTGGAGAGAAAACAAAAAAAGAGGGGACTTACCCTCTTATTGCCTCCGCTAATCTCTTTGTCCCTACCATATTGATGGCCCGTTTCATATTATAGACCAGAAAACTTAAGCCAAGCTCGGCTGTAGCTTTTTCTATACCTTTGCATAAAAGATAATGAGCTCCGTGATACCACTTAACCGTGCCAAATGGATGTTCCGATAAGCATAACCGTAACTTCTGGGTCGGAATATCATCGCGAATATGTAAAATAACTTTTTTCTTCGTTTGCCTTTCCAACCTGATGAAACAATGTTGAGTATTACTAAAATAAAAAATGCAGTCCGGTTGACTGCAAGGGTAATAAAAACTTTCTCTTCGGTTTAACGGTATGAAATATGCTTGGATTTCTTCTCCGATTTACCTTTGGACAGTGATATCTGCTGTTCGGGGTAATGCCAAACCGGCTTCTACTTCAATTGTTTTAAGAATTCCTGAAACCCCGGGGCAACTGGGATGTGGGCTATATTTCAAAAATATTTCATACACCTTACTCATATGAAGTTTACTTGATATTTCTTTAAGGGCATCTACTTCGGTTAACTCTTTTGCTATCTTCTGGTAATTCGGACAATCGCTTGTTATCTCTAATTTTATTGTCCTGCTTCTTCGAGAACTTGACGGGTCACTCACTGCTTTTATGTTTATACAAAAACCGCAGACCCCACTGTGGACAGTTCCTATTGCCATGATAAGCCCTCCAATATTGTTTATAGCCTATTTGATTAAGCAGATTATTTTGAATAGTCTTTATAATATTCTACATTTACATAGAATTTCCTTCATCAGAGAATGGTATTTATCAAAAGTATTGTGCTGGTAGATTTAGCATTACAGAAGGAATGTACGGCCTTGAGGAATTTCTTTCAGTCCAAACTCCGGATTGAATTATAAATCCATCACCGTTGCATTCCATCAATCTGCATACTATAATTTCACTGAAAATATTTTGGGGGGATTTAGAGTCAATGTCTAAAGAAAAAGTCTTGGTGCATGCCTGCTGTGCTACTTGCTGCGCATACGTTTTGGAAAAACTGGAATCAGCCTATAACCCAGTGATTTACTATTATAATCCCAATATCTATCCTCAAGACGAATACCGTCTTCGCAGAAATGAACTTCAGCATTATGCAGCTTATAAAAATGTTGATTTTATTGAAGAAAAATATGACCCCGAAGAGTGGCAGACCAGGACGAAGGGGTTGGAAGATGAACCGGAAAAAGGCAGACGTTGTTCCGAATGTTTCCGAATGAGATTGCAAAAAACTGCTTCTTTTGCCCACGCGAATAAGTTTAAACAGTTTACAACTACTTTAACTATCAGTCCGCATAAAGACAGCAAGACTATCCTGGAAATCGGAAAGCAGACTGCTGTTTTGCATAACGTCATTTTTCTTGCAGAAGATTTCAAAAAACAGGCTGGCTTTCAAAAAACGATGATAATCGCCAAAAAAGAAAATTTTTATCGTCAAGATTTTTGTGGTTGTATGTATTCTCGAAGACGAAAATTCACCTCAAAATGACCTTAAATAGCTGTAAAATTTTACAGAATAATATGATTACTTCTCTGCACTATTGATAATTGAAGAAAATTACCCAAAACTTAACTGTAGATTTTAGGTGATAAACGTTGACTTTAAAGCTTTTCCATGTTAATTTTTTATTGAAGAGTCTCTAGATAATTGATGTCTAGGTATAAAATCTAGTCGCAGTTGTCTTTTGGCTTTGCGCAAAGAAGTCCCCGGACGCGGGGACTTCTCTTATTTTTTTAAATCACACTTTATTCGGTATATACATATATTACATTGTATTCCAGATAATTCCAGTAGGAGGTGTCTCAAGATATGGCTTACGAAGGTGCAGTTGGTGCTGGTGTAGGTGTTGGCGGCGGTTGCTGCTGCACACCGAGTTTCTGCGGAATTGCTATCGTCACTGTTATTATTTTACTCCTCATTGCTATGGGTATCTTATTCTAAGGTTCTAATCCGACAATTTTCAATCTTTCGTTAACCAAAGATATAAGAACGATGAAAAAGGAGTGAATGAAATGTACGGTTATAGCGGATGCTGCTGCAGACCGATGGTTACCCCTGTAGTTACCCCTGGTCCCGCATATAATACTGTGGGAGCAGCTATTATCGCAATTGCAATTCTAATCCTTATTGCTCTCGCAGTGATCTTCTAATTGTCTCTATAATAGACGGCCTGTCTCAAAAATCTTTAAAAAAGTAACTTGCGGTTTGTAATCTCAAAAACCAGTGCCGTATCACCTGTAAAGTGAGACGGCACTGATAATTCAAGCATCCTTTTAGTTATTAGCGCGGAGGTCGTGTTTTAGCCATGTTGCTTTTGCGCCGGCTCTCGTCTAAACTTAGAAGGAATTTTTATCTTCTTATGGAATATTAGACGTGAACTATTAAACAGTAGCTTAGTCCCGTACTGACTTTGAAAATCCTGCAAATATCTTTACATCGAGGTTTTGTCATGAACATAGCTTTTTTTCTCATTCCCAAGAAGGATGTTGTCTATTTGAAAGTAAATTCTACCATGCGTCAAGCCTTAGAACGAATGGAATACCACGGTTATGCCGCTGTCCCTCTGGTTGACTCGCAGGGACGTTACGCAGGCACCTTAACGGAAGGGGATCTTCTGTGGAAATTAAAAAATACCCCGGATCTGACTTTCGGCAATACGGAGAAAATCCGTCTGGACGAAATTGATCAGCGTACCCAAAATACACCTGTTTCGATCAACGCGCAAATCAATGATCTGATATCCAGAGCCATACATCAAAATTTTATTCCAGTTATTGACGATCAAGGAATATTTATTGGGATTGTCCGACGAAGAGAAATTATTGGGTATTGTGCTAAAATATTGGAGCAGGCCAATTAACTGCCTGCTCAATGATTGTTATATTCCTGTCATACGATTTATTTTAGATAAATGCCCCGCCGTCGACAACGATGGTCTGCCCCGTTACAAACCCGGCATGAGCAATCACGCCGTACACGAGTTCTGAGACATCTTCCGGCTTGGCAATTCGTTTCATCGGGGTTGTCCCCGCCAACCGTCCAATATGATCTTCCTGGCCGTCAACCCATCTGGTGAGGACGATCCCAGGGGCAATACTTAAGACCCTTACTTCCGGAGCAAGTACTCTGGCCAGAGATTTGGTGATACTGATAGATGCCGCTTTGGATGCGGAATAGGCTATCGAGCTGCCAAGTCCAGTTAAACCTGCAATGGATGTGATATTTACAATGACACCTTTCGTTTTTTTCAGTTCTTCTGCAGCCGCCCTGCAGCAGAAAAAAAGCCCCTTCACGTTTACTGCAAAAATTTCATCCCAGTATTCCTCTTTCATTCCTTCTAAATCAGAATGAGGTACAAAACGCGTAGTCCCCGCATTATTGACTAAAATATCTAATCCTCCAAAATCCTTTGCGGCCTGTTCGATCATCTTCCTGACTTCCTGGTCTGAGGAAACACTAGCGCGGTATATTCGACATTGAACTCCCAAAGCTTCCACTTCTCTTTGGGTTTCCTGGGCATCCTTTTCTGAACGGGAATAATTGATTGCAATATTCACCTTTTCCTGGGCTAATCTCAGCGCTACAGCTTTTCCAATCCCCGTACCTCCACCGGTGATCAGTGCAGTCTTATCGGTAAGTAACATAAGAAGACTCTCCCTATAATTTAATTTCTTTGTTCCACATAAATAATATATAATTCTCACATATGCAAGATTGATATAAGAGAGAAAATCAGTTCTAAAAATCACGCTTAATATCCAAGAATATAGGATTGTACACGAAAGTAAGGACGTTAATAAACGTCCTTACTTGGTTTGTTTATTCAGACTTTGGTGTGTCTGATTTGGAATCGCCTGAAGACTTTTTTTCTTCTTCATTAGTTTCTTGTTTAAACTCATTGATACCCTTACCTAAAGCTTTTCCCAATTCAGGAAGTTTTCCCGGACCGAAGATAATCAGAGCAATAACCAATACAATTCCAGCAGTAGTAGGAGTAATAAAACCAATTATTGGCTGCATCACAGTCACCTCCATTATAACTCTTATTATACCATATCTTAAACTTTAAAAACTATTATGATTCGTACAAATTTATCCTATAGTAGAAAGTGAAAAAATGCAACAATTTTCACTAATAAACATTGATTGATAGACAAGATATAATTCCCAAATGACATCCCATAACTCGCCGGAAGCCTCGATAACTGATAAACCCATTTCTTTGGCTTCCTGCCTTCCTATCGGATAACCGTGCGAGAAATAACCTGTAGTCAGGTTATGGGTAACTGATTGAATTTTATCTTGATTATCTTTCAGCATATATTTTGACAATAAGGATTCAGCATATTGTTTAGAGGCTTTTAAAGCCTTTTCATAGTCGCCGATTAGCCAGGGATCAAGTTTGCTTAAAACGGAATTAATAATAATTTCAGATACCTCAGGGTTTGAGCTATTATAGAACATCTCTTCAATGTATTCAAAGCAACACCGGAGAGCTTGAACGGGGATCCAAAAGTCTTTATAACTCGGATGCTTCACTAAAGGGTCAATCGGCCCTAGCTCGGATATTGGCCCCATTACGACTTCATCTGCGCCTAATACAATCATGGATGCAGCCGATTTTGCAGAAAATGGTACAATGACCGAAAAATTTTTGCAGAATTCTCTGATGAGCATTACAACTTTATAGGGAGTATCTACCGCGCCGCCATAACTGTGAAGAAAAAGATCTATTTTGTCAGTTTTGCCGATATTGGCAAGTTCACGATAAAGAGGAACCAGGATTCTGTCATCAAGGGGCGTATAAGAAAAATAGACGATTACTTTTGACCCACGAATTTTTTCCAATCTTTCTAAGAGCTCTTTCCTCTTTGTCTCATCCAAAATTAGCACTCCTTATTAAGAAATTTTGTATATTATTCTATTTTTTTCCAGTTTGTTTGGTGTTATTCTTTTGACCTTAAATAGAAAAAAGTGTAACGTTGTATCTATGTAAGTCTGCATTACATGCAAAAAAGGAGGTGCTTTTTAGACACCCCCATCACTTGACATAGAGCCGGATATCTCAATATGGTTTGTTAATAGCTTCTTTTCCCTACAAACTGAGCAAGTTCTACCAGTGCTTCACGCGAAAGAATATCCGGAAGTTCGAACAAACATCTGACAGCTTTATCAATATAAAGATCAACGATTCTCCTGGATTTCTCTATTCCGCCTGATTGTTTGACCAACTCAATTGCTTCTTCAATCTCTTTTTCCGATTTTGATTCTTTTCCGATCAATTCTTTCAGACGTTCAGAACCCGGTGAATCTTTCAGGGAATAAATGATAGGCAGTGTGATAATTCCCTGACGAATATCTCCCCCAACCGGTTTTCCGAGGACTTTGGGGTTAGCGCTGATGTCTAAAATATCATCTACGATCTGAAAAGCAATACCCAAACAATGGCCGTACCGGTACATGGTCCAAATTTGCCTTTTATTGGCATTGGAAACCATCGCGCCCAATTTACAGCATAATCCAATTAAGAGTGCTGTTTTTCTTTGTATTCGGTAAAAATATTGTTTATAGTTTTGCTCTACATCAAATGAAAATTTGATTTGCTGGATTTCCCCCTGACACATTTCAATACACACTTTGGCAAGAATACTGGAAATTTCGGTATTATCAATTTTAACGATCAGTTCCAAAGCTTTGGCGAAAAGATAATTTCCCGTTGAAATAGATACGGTATTTCCCCAGCCTGCTGCCAGTGTCGGTCTTCCTCGGCGGGTCAGCGAAGCATCGACAACATCGTCATGCACCAAGGTAGCCATATGAATTAACTCCAATGCCATAGCCACCGGAAGTATCTTTTCAAATTGATAATTAAAAAATTTTGCGGATAAAAGGGCAAATCCCGGACGCATTCTCTTGCCGCCTGCTTGCAGCAGATAAATACATGTCTGGGATAAAATAGGGTCGTTTACTTTAAGGAAGCGATCTAATTCTTTTTCAACTTTTTTTAAATCAGAGGCTATTTCCTTAAAAAATTTTTGCTGTTTCAAATTCTATTCACCTGCTTACGGATCTTTTTTCATCACACTATCTGAGGGTAAATCTGCTGAAGGGTTTGCTTCCTGCATAGGCTTGGCAGGGGTATCCCCAGGATAGTCCTCATACGTGAGAAGTTCTTCGGCATCATCGTTCTTTTCAGCCAGCGCCTTGGTTTGAGCAGGACTTTCTGTCAGGGCATCATTAATAACCTTTTCAGGAATATTTATAGCATCCTGAAACTCTCTTGTAAGCTCTTCGGTATACTTGCGCACCTGAAAAAAAATTTTCCCCAGAGTTCTGGCAATAACAGGCAAATCCTCCGGGCCAAAAAGAATGAGGGCTACAACCAAGATCAAAACCAGTTCAGTTAACCCCATATTACCCCACCTCTCTGTTTTGGTTCAACTTTGCTTGTTTTTTTCTTTTATTTCTAACAACCAAATAACCCAGCCAAATACTTATTTCATAAAGCAAGTACATAGGGCCTGCCATTAACAATTGTGTCAAAAGATCCGGAGTCGGCGAAATGATAACGGCTAAAATTACGATGATAAAAAATGCCCATTTCCGGTGTTTTGCCAGCGTTTTGGGAGAGAGATAGCCCAGCCTGATTAGAAGCAACAAGACAATGGGAAGTTGAAATACGACACCAAAACACAGCAAAAAAGTGATAATGAAACTAAGATAAGAAGATTTTGTTACAAAAGGAGTGGATTCAACAGCCCCTCCACCTGCAAATAATAAAAATTTCAGCCCGACAGGCAAAACAAAATAATAACAAAAGGCAGCACCGCCAATAAATAAAATAATTGACCAAGGAACAGTTAAATAAAGATATTTTTTCTCATTTTTGTTGAGGGCCGGTAAAATAAAGCTCCATATCTGCCACATGACAATAGGCAACGCAACCAATACGCCAAATACTACCGATACTTGCAACTTGACAAAAACAGGTTCCATCGGGGTGATTGTAATAAAATGAACATCTCGGAGTCCCGAGAGAGGTTGTGCCAAAAAATGATACACTTCATCACTTAAAACCCATCCTGTAATGGTTCCTAAAGCGATGGCATAGGCGGAAAAGAGTAGTACTTTACGTAATTCTTTCAAATGTTCGAATAATGGCATCTCTGCACTCTGCTTTATTTTACCATGCACCGTATGTTCCTCCCCAAACAAGCTGATTTCTATTATTTTACCATGTAATATTCAAAAAACAAGATGAATAGCAACCTAAAAAAGAAGCACATAAAAGATCATTATATTCCGATCGTTATGGCTGACGTATTAATATTAATTTCCTGATAAAAAAATTCATAAAGTTCCTGCAGGGGTTTCGTATATAATTGATCTTTTAACTCTGCTATGATTATTTTAGCTTTGATCAGGTATTCCTGAACCAATGCGGTATATACGGATTCCTCCCAGGCTGCCCAGGCCATACCAAGGTTATACCCGAATTCTTCCAATTTTTTCAGATGCTGTTCTTGGAATCCGGAAAACTCCGCAGCAGTTTTTGCTGCAACTGCCGTAAGTGAAGCTTTCTCTTTTCCTATTACCATACGATAGTCCTTTAATGGAATATTTTTATTCTTTAACTTCCACCGAAGGATAATACCTTCATTAATTGTTTTTATCAACTTAACGAACTGCCCTGAATAAGGAAACAGGTCCGGTTTACATAACTTTAAATAAATTTGACCAAACATAAAATCGCCGACCAACACTGGGTATTGACGAATATGTTCGGTTGGATTATTTTCTGTAACTTGAGCCTGAATATAATGGGCTAAAAAAACGTACTGAAGAATAGATGCCAAATTTATCATTTTTTGGCTGTTCTTTCCCATCATACTGCCGACAGCTAACACTACTGACGGACAAAGGTACTTATCAAGCGAATTCATCCGTAAATCCAACAGGTCTTCCAACCGGAAGGATCTAAATCGTATTTCCTCATTCATCAGTACTTCCATTCCATATAGTTCTGATTGAAAACTACCGTTTACAGCCACCATAATTTGTCCCCCTAGACCCTATTCCCTTAGCTTTCTTCCTTCTTAAGCTTTCTTATTTTATGTATTTGCTGACTAACATAACTTTATTCGTGATAAGATATAAAAATCCTGCCCTTGCGTTCTTGTTTATTATACAAAAAACGGCACATTTCTATTCTTCCAGGCCGCATTAACCGTAATCTCTTTAACCCAAATCAAATTATTTAATTGGATTAAAGAGATTTACTTTTCATCCAGGCGATATTCATCTTGCTCCTTGACTAAAAAATGAGCACCTTCTAAAATTCTGCAAATTTCTTCCATCGGAGTACTCGCTACTTCCCGATACATTCTTTTGGTATAGAGATGCTTAAAATTAGGGAACAGCCGTTTGAGGCTATGTCTTAATCTATTCCCTGCTTCATCCGCATCCACCATCACATATACCTCATCATAGAGCTCTTCATCTAAGATTTTTTCTACATTGCTGTCGTTCATGGTTCCATACGTGCAAATGATGTGCACCTGCTCATCCAGAACCTGTAACAATTTCTGGCGGTCAGTTTTTCCTTCTACAATAATCGCTTTTTTCATTTATTTTATATCCTTCAAACTATTTGAACGAAAGGGCTTTGCATTTTACAATCATACGTTTTTTATACAATAATTATACAATAAACAATATTTTAATTTTCTAATCTTAAGTAAATTTGCATAACAAAATAGAGGTAATCAATTCCGACTACCTCAAAAGCATCTTTATCCTTGGCAGAACTGGCACAGGATATAACCATCTTAAAATAAAGTACTATTGCTATTTTTTTGCTGCCAGTCCCTGACTGACGGAAATTTTTCAATATCCGTATGCGGGAAAAAACAAGCTGACAGAAATTCATCCATGTAATCAGGATTGGAACTCAGTTCAATATAAGTCATTTGGGCAGAGATTTCCTGAACTTTAGTTTGACAATCTTCACTTGTCAAAATCAGATAACAGCCCATTAGAGAACTATTTCCGATATACTCATACTTGTCAAGCGGTATATCCGGGAAAAGACCAATGGTAATAGCGTTCACAATATTGATATTATTACCGATTCCACCTGCGATAACAATTTTATCTATTTCGGAAAAGTCTTTTCCCAGACTGGATAACAGAACAGCAACAGCGGAATACACTGCACCTTTTGCTCTGATAAAGTTTTCTAAATCAATTTCTGTAATGGTAATGTCTTTTGCTATTTGGCTGTCTTCTTTAAATACCAGGACATACTCGCCTACTTCATATTCATCGAAACGGATGCGGCTGGAATGAATATTTTTATTGATCTTCCCTCTCCTATCGATAATGCCGGTTAAAAACATTTCTGCCACGGTATCAATAATACCCGAACCGCAAAGTCCCAACGGCTTGACTTCATGTATAGTTGTTATATTTGGTTCAAAAGATTCTCTCTCGATGGTTACTTTTTCGATGGCCCCGGTTGTGGCTCTCATGCCGCAACTAATGCCTCCTCCTTCAAAGGCGGGTCCGGCTGAACAGGCACAGGTCAGCAGATAATCTTGATTTCCTAATACGATTTCGCCGTTAGTGCCTAAATCGAGGAACAAAGTGTTTTCCTGGACCGTCCATAAGCCGGAAGCTAAAACTCCTCCTGTAATATCTCCTCCCACAAAGCTGGCAACCGCTGGAACAATATACACCGGAGTCTCGGGATTTACATCAAGAGCCAATTCAGCTGATTTAAGCAAAAAGTGGCCGGTAAAGCCAGGAATATAGGGTTCCTTTCTGAGAAAATCCGGGTAAACACCCAAAAGAAGATGCATCATGGTCGTATTCCCGGCAATTACCACCGAGCTTAATTCATCTTTTTCAATATTGGCTTTAAGGCAGATGTCGTTAAGTAACGGGTTTAGGGTCTCTTGAACTATGGCTTGATTTAACTCAGCCATCCCGTTCTCCCTGACAGCGTGAACAATTCGGTGAATAACATCGGCTCCGTATTTGATCTGGACATTGCCTGCCGAAGATTCAGCTATAATATGGCCGTCCAGAAGGTTTACCAGAATAGCGGCTACCGATGTTGTTCCAATATCAATTGCAGCCCCGTAAAGCCGGTCACAGGTATTTCCTTTTTCCACATTAATGATGACGGTACTCTCGGCATTTTTAGGTTTATGAGTAACAGTAACTTTAAAATCGCTTTCTCTTAAAATCTGGGGTATTGTTCTAATTATGGATAACCCGCCGATAATTTCTTGATAACCTATCTTTTTTTCAAGATGAGTCCGAAGTCTTTCCCAGTCGGCAACATTATCATCATGAGTCGGTAAGGCTAATTCCAGATATTCTTTCTTTATTCCCGCCCCAAAGCACATTTTATTCTGGGTAACTACCCCAACCGCTCTCCTCAATAACTCCCGGCTTTTTTCTTCAGCAAGGGATTCTATCTTCATAACTTGTGATTCTTCATTTTCTGATCTGAGCAGCCCAATTGTAAGATCTCCTCTGACTCTCGAGCTGCAAGCCAGAATATAACCCTGTTCCGCTTCCTCACCGGAGAGATGATGGGTTTTGACGGTATCTATACTGCCTTGAATAATTTTAAGCCGGCACTTCCCGCAGACACCGTTGCCATTGCACGGAAAATCCGTTAAAATATTGCCTCTTCTGGCTACATCAAGCAAGTTCTCTCCGGCTTCTGCTTTAATTATGATATTGTTAGGCAGAAAGTTTACCTGATACATTCTCGCAACCTCCTTAAAGGAGTGAGTCCATCGTGAGGGCGGGATGTCCTTTTTCCGTCAAATATTCTAATACTGCCTCGGACTCAATTGCTATTGTGTCATCGCAGATCATATCTGTGAAATTGTCAATAGCGTATAATTCCTTAGCTGTGGCATTGAGTCTGTCGGCTACATAGTCTTTTAATTCTTTGGGCATCCAGACAATTCTTCCTGGGCCACCTTCGGCGGAAATAAATTTTTTGGATGAGATAAAATGCCGTCCATGACCCATAAAGCCCGGGGATTGAACCCCTCCGCCTGTCATAGATGCCAATTCTCCGAAGGTCATTCCGACAGGAGACTGGCCGGAATATTCCCTGTTAACAATAACGATACCGTTGGCTTCAGGCATAATCCCCGCAATACATTCAAAACAACCGCAGGAGGTCATAGGATCCTCCAATAAACTGTATAGGGTGATACGGTTTACTTTCCCCTGGGATAAGGTATTTACCGCTTCATTGATGGATGTCCAACAACCCTTGATGCTATCTTCCACACCATCCTTAGAAATAGGCTGACACGGTCCTGTCGAATCTAATTCCTTGGTAGTTTTGGAATCTAACCAGCTTACGGCTCCGCATAGTCCCAGTCTTTCCGGTGTAACAATGCAGACATGGGCAGGAGCAAATGATTGGCAAAGCGTACAGGAGTAAAAAGTATCGACACTCTCGTCCGTCATGTTGGCAATTCTTTCGTCTCGGTGATTATATTTAGGGAAAGCATATTTTTCTTTGTATTCTTTTACCTTAGCTTCCTGGGTAATTATTGTCACCTGACATTTGTCCACCACCGCTCCGAACTCATCCAGAATCTTGGCATAAAGCACCTCGCCAAAATGGCGGAGCCTAAAACCTTTTTCGTAAGCATCCTTACCGATACGGACCCAGGTAGTATCTCTTTGCCCAACGTGCATAATACCTTCGATATAGTTCATGAAATAGTGGATACGTCTTTCCAGAACCGGCTCAAAGTCAGGCTGCATGTTTTTCCCAGCTACTTCGACTAGCACAGCCAGAGGCATTCTTCCCTCCGCTTGGGTAACACTATCAATATCATCACCAATAACGGTAATTTTATGATCTTCGATTTCACCAATATCCCTTTGAGTTACAAGTTCCCAGGAATCGGTTTTTCCGCCGCCGAATTCAACAAACATAGCCTCTTTTCTGATTCTTTCCCCTTCAAATGCAGCAGCAAAGGCAACCGGAATAGGGATATCTGTAATTTTAACCTTGATATTGCGTATTTCCAGTGATGTTGCAGCCATCTTATCATAATCTTTTTGGGTAATAAGCTTCATCGGAACTTCAGCAACATTTTGGTCAGTTACAATCGGAAATCCTAGGTTAATAGCACCGGCACCGCAAGCAACTTTAAAGTTGCTTAAAGGTCCGACAGCATTAACAAACGCTCTAATTCTCTTATAAGTATATTTCTTAAACTCTTCCCAATTGCCCGGTGTTAAAGCACCGAAGATCAAGGCTGCACGAATGGCTACGGTCACAACATGAATCACCGAGGTCATGGTATAACCTAAAGGCATAACCCTGAACTCAAGTCCTACTTTAACACCGCCCTCTATCGCCTGGTCAATAACTTTACCCACAAGGAAAGTCAGAAGTCCTTTTGTTTGATATTCCTTGATAACTTTGGCAGCGGATTCATTATCAGGGAATTCTCCAATGATGACAGCTTGCCCTGGAATGTCATCTGTTACCAAACCTACACCCCAGCCGCGAATAACCGCGTCCGGAAGAAATCCCATACAGGGATCCTCATAGGGTTTTTCCAGAGTAACATATTTCAGTACTTCAATGATCTCAGCGGCTACAGCAGCTCCCATTCCAGCATTTTCAGCTTCCCTCAGCTGCTCTTTTCTCACAATGAGATTTCGGACAATATCTACCGCAGCTTGAAGTTCCTCCAAAGTACTGATTTTTTTGCCGGTGATGGCATAAATCAGTGGCATAGAGTAAGCAGTATCAGGAAAAGCAACTTTATGCTCCATACCTTTTATGGAGATTGCCTTTTCAACATATTCAGCTGCAGTATCCAATGCTTGCTTTGCGCCAGCAAATACGGTGTTATATAAATTCATGTGTAAAGTTCCCCTTTCTGAAGAATCCCTTAACGGCTGTGCAATACGGGACTATCTTAAAGCTCAAGATAGGAATCGGCATATAACATATTGCCTTTAATCATGTCGCAGGTTTTAATAGTTTCCATTAATCTTGGGTCGCAAGGGTTTACAATTGCAGCTGTCAAACCGCACTGCATAGCCATCGCGCAATAAGTGGCATCGATAATCGGACGGACGTGTTTTGGAGCTCCGTTGGAGACGTTACTCAAGCCGGCATTGCTCCTAAGGCCCATTTCAGTAATCTGGCGAATGGTTTCCAAAACTTCTTGCGCTTTATCCTGCATGCCTTTAATAACCAGGAACAAGGGGTCAAATAGCAAGTCCATGGGGTCGATACCTAGCGTCATGGCTTTTTCAAGCATTTCGGTACAGTACATGATGCGTTCTTCTACGCCGGTAGGAATCCCTTCCTTGGCACACAGCGCAATCGCCATGGCATCATTAGCCGCTGCAACTTCGAGCAGACCCAATCTCGGACCGGCATCGGCCGAATTGATAATTGGTTTGCCTTTAGAACGGTTGTATACTTTGATACCGCTTTCAATTGCTTTTTTATTAGCAGTATCCAAGCAAAGCGGGACATTGTCGAAATTTTCCTGTAAAAGTCGAACCGCCCATGCCATAACTTCTTCACCGTCTCTTTCGGCAGGCCCGATATTCAGATCGAGATAGACAGCACCTGCATCCAGCTGTTCTTTTGCTCTCTGGAGAATCGGAGCGGAATTGCGGTCAGCAATTGCTTGACGAATGACAGGAGAAATGCAGTGAATTCTTTCACCAATTACTAAAAATCTTTCCATTTGGAAATACCTCCATTACTTTCTTTGAGGGACAGAATTAAGAATTCAAGTCTTAAAATGATTGCGATTTGCTTAGTTGATTCCTTCCATAGTTCTCAGGAACTTCGGAAGATGCATGGCTTCATCAGGTCCGATGATGACTTCCCAGCCGGGCAGGCCGTCTTCAATATCGGCTTTGAGTACGGCAACTCTACCGGGAATAATGAGTTTACGGCATTTGGTTTTGCTTTCAATATCGGATTCTTTGATGAATTTAGCAATCACAGAGCCGCTCAATTTTCCTGCCGCCCAGGCTGTCAGTACCGAATAACCGCCTGCATCCGGATTTCCTAACCAAGTCGGTACTTTCGACCGTTCAACTTCACCCGAGACGATAAAGTAGGTCAGCGCAAAATCAACGGTAATGAGAACGGGCGAATTATCGCCAGGATTATTAATCGGATAGAATTTAGGCTCAACCCGCATCGGTTTTTGAGGATCGGTAAAAATATTTTGTCTTAAGCCATAAAGCGGCAGAGCACGGGCATAATCCATATCCTCAAGGACAAGAATGGAACCATATTTCATCGTGAACAAGGATGCCAGGGCAATTTCCATAAATTTATCGCCTTTGGCCAGTTCGTTAATAAAGACAACGGAAGGATAGCCAAATGTTCTGTCTTGTTCTTTTAAAGCAGTTCTGCGGATTTGGACGGCGTTAGTGAATGCATCGCGGACTGAAGCAATTCCGGTATCCAGTAATAATTCTTTGTAGTCAAGTTTTTGGATGTTCTCTACTAATTCATATAGTTCTTCCAGGCCCGCTGCCTTAACTCCGAGAAGCAGCTTACTGTCTTTGGCCAGACCCACCATTTCCTGATAGTTATCCTTGGTAGCACCGAAGACAATCGGTTTTTCGTCTCCGACAAGTGACAAAGCTTCCTTTAAAACGGAAAGGTCTTCACAAACCAGCATATAAGCAACTTTCAAACCTGAAGCTTTCACTTTGTTAATCAGCGCAAGATACGAAGCTTTATTGCCGGTGTATTGCAACGCAGCAATTTCAACTTTCATCTCTTCGCCGATTCGGACATAATGAACATTTTTCATATTGGCGAGTTTGGCATCAATTTGTTCCTGGGGCATTTCATCAGAAAACAAAACCGCATATCTGTTTCTGTTGACAAACGTTTTCTCATGACGGAAAAGTACGGTTTCACCGCCAAGTTTGTATTCTGTTTCCCCTTGGCCAAACGATACGGCCTTCATTAAGGGAGTTGTAGATTCCGAAAGCTTAGCCATCGCTTCTTCGCTCATGTGTGGACATTTGCTGATTTCCACCCCGCCGGCAGCAACTTTCATTGAAAAAGCCATACACGTTGGGAAGCCACACTCTTTACAGTTTGTTTTGGGAGTCAGCTTATAGATATCTAATCCGGTCATTGCCATTAAATTAATCTCCTCCTTGAATCTAAATCAAATCATTAATGAATTATATCAGTTTACCGAGAAAAGCACGGATCGTTTGAGCTGAACGCGGGTGACGCAGAATAACTGCATCGGAACCGGCGGCAATAACACCCACGGCAGTGGATATTTCCATGGCAATTCCGCGTTCTGTCTGGTCCCCCCATTCAGGAGTATCCTCTATTGTCGAAGCCCCCTCTTTTACATTCCAAGTATCAAAGGAAACCGGTGTAATGATCGGCATCTGCAAGGTTTTGTCGTTTTGGCCCAGAGCCGCTAAACGAATTCTGTCAATGGTAGAAGCAACGTATTCGAATCCATAACCTACGGCGGCAGAACCGACGTGCATTACAATATTTTCACTTTTAACTTCCAACTGATTGATTAAGATGTTTAATTGCTTTGCGAGGTTGATATCAACAGAAGATTCAGCTGCAACTTTATGTTTGTAAGCTGTAACTCCGGCGGCGGCAATTGTTTTATAGTTTTCTTCAACGGCAGCTAACAGAAGTACATTATATCCTTCCAAAACTTCTGCAACTTTTTCAAATAATTTCAGGTCTTTCTCATGGTTTTGAGTCCCAGCGATAACTAGCGGAAGTTTAACTGCCTTGGCAACTTCTATGGCTAAGGCGGCACATTCTTCCACAGATTTGTTCAGTCCATTGGGGTCTGCCCCAACCAACCTCAAGCAGATGAAATCGGGAGAGTATTTCTCTTCAACGAGCCTAGCCCATTCAGCAGCATTGTTTGCGGCAGAACCATAAAGATTTTTCAGCTCATCTACCCAATTATCCGGGTAAATATCGAGAATTTCCAAACCAATTTTCGCTCCGCTGCCAGTGTCACCGTCAAAGCTGTAAAAAGGAATCACGTTTTGACCCCCGAGCGATATCTTTTTTTCCCCTGTTCCTAATTCCAAATTGCAGACGTTTCCGCTATACTTTTGGACTGAGGTTTTAAAAGCCACTAAAAACTCCTCCTTCTTATAGACAAATTTGTTGGCAAATATCTTTAAATGTCCGCTTAGAAATACTATTGTCGGGCAAATTAACCAAAGCTTTTCCTTGAGAATCATATTCGTAGATAAGCGGGTCCAATGGAATAATACCGAGAAGCTCTAATCCCTGCAAGGAAATTTCTTCGGAAATTCCCTCACTTAAATCTCCTTCAGGTGCTCTATTAATAATCAAGTGCTGCTCGTTCACTTTCAGGCCCAGTTCGGCTACAAGCTTATGAATACGGCCTACCGCCTGGATTCCCCGGCGCGAACAGTCGCTTATTAAGATCAAAACATCGATATTACGGGTTGTACCGCGGCTTAAATGCTCCATACCTGCTTCATTGTCTATGACAACGTAGTGATATTTATCGGATATTTTGTCAAGCTGTTCCCGCAAAATTCCGTTGACAAAACAATAACAGCCCTTGCCTTCCGATCTTCCCATCACAAAAAGATCATAACCATCGCCTTCTAAGATTCCGGTGTTCAGTCTGTACTGAAGGTACTGTGCTTTGGTCATCCCTCCGGGGAAACCGTCCGGCACCATTTCCCGCTGGTTCACTTCTTCCCTGATCTCACCAATTGTAGATTCAACTTTCACGCCCAGAACTTCATTAAGATTAGAGTTAGCGTCGGCATCAACGGCAAGAACTGGAGTTTTTCCCGACTTGGTCAGGTAATCAATCAAGAGACCGGTTAATGTCGTTTTTCCTGTTCCGCCTTTTCCTGCAACCGCAATTATTTTTCCCATGAGTAGAATACCTCTTTTCAAAAAGTGTCTCTTCTATCCAAGCAAATTATCCAGCTTGCTTTTGATCGCTTGAACTTCTTCCACGATCTGACTGTCGGAATATGGTGAATGCTCTGCTCGGTCCGAATTGACAACATTTTCACTGTAGGAGACAAAACCAAGAAAGGCGTTTTCTTCATTAATATTTTTTAAAATATAATCTTTATCGGCCTGATTTCTTATCTTATTGCTAACAACATAAGTTTTTGAAACACCAATATCGGCAGCCAGCTGTTTGATTTTGTGATATGTTTGCAGGCTTCGGGCTCCAGGTTCTACAACAACGATAAAAGCATTAACTCCCTGGGCGGTTCCCCTGCCAAGATGCTCAATGCCTGCTTCCATGTCCATAACAACAACGTCTTTATTTTGCAGTACTAAATGGGATGTTAACCTTTTTAAGATAACATGTTCGGGACAAACACAGCCGCTGCCGCCGCTTTCCACCGTACCCATGGTCAGTAAATTTACATCGTTATAGCGGACGCAGTATTTTTCCGGGATATCATCAACTTTTGGATTGAGTTTAAACATTTTACTGAACGAATCGGAGGGAGTATTGGTTCTTTCAGCAATTAACTCTTTCATTTCGGCAATCGGAACGATTTTAGAAATTACTTCCTCAGGAAATCCTAAAGCCAAAGCAAGATTGGCATCCGGATCGGCATCTACCGCTAATACCCGGTAACCTTCTGCTGCGTATAACCTGCTGATAATTGCTGCAAACGTTGTTTTACCGACACCGCCTTTTCCTGTAATTGCTATTTTCACCCTATCACCCCTCTCCATATTCACTACCTTTGGAACAAACCTAAAATCCGGGACTTAATTCATCGTATCCTGTAACACACATTCTTTGGATATTAAGTTTTTCGACATTAGCCCGCTTTTCTTCGATTCTGGCCAGCATTTTCTCCGCTGCCTGAAGAGGATCGGTTTCAAAGTAAAACTTGCCGCCCACCCAATTTTCCATTCTGTTTGTTAAAATATCTGTTACTTCCGGACTACCTGTAACCGGCGGCGTTACTCCCAGGAAAGTATCCAAGCCGGAGCTGACTGCATACGTACCTATAGCTACCGCCTTTTCCGACATCCACTCCGGTGCCGAAGCGACCACAGGCAGTTCACTCATATCCAGATTCAGGATTTTGGCAACTTCACCGACGAGTTCCAAAATCCGGCTAATATCGACACAGGAACCCATATGCAGAACTGGGGGAATATCTGCCAGTTCACAAACTTTCCTCAGTCCTTCGCCGCAATACTGAACAGCTTCTTTACTCAAGAGACCGGCTTTTGCTGCAGCTTGCGCAGCGCACCCGGTGACTGCCACTATTACATCATTGGCAATCATTTTCTTAATAATTTCTATGTGCCCATAGTCGCTCTTGACTTTGGGGTTATTGCAGCCAACAACTCCTACCGCTCCCCTTAAGACTCCGGACACCAGACATTGTGCCAGCGGCTCGAAACTCCCAGATTTATGGGTATAAGAATTGACTACCCTGTCTAATTGTCCGATAATTGCCCTATTACTGTAACCAACCATGCCCTGAGATTTGATTTGAGGAATTAGTATTTTTTCCGGTTTTCTGTTGTGAAAATTCTCAACTGCTTCCCGGATAATTCTTTTGGCACTTTCAAACGCATCTTTCTCATTAAATTCAACATGGATTGCCCCGGTAATCTTGGCCAAAGGAGAAGTTGTGATAAACTTCGTATGATAACATTGGGTAAGCGTGGCCAATGCCGGGAAAATACACTGAACATCCACAATTACAGCTTCTACGGCTCCCGTTAAAACGGCAAATTCCTGTTGGTGGAAATTTCCGGCTATCTTTACTCCGTGCCGCATCGTAACTTCATTCCCAGTACAGCACATACCAACCAGGTTAATCCCATCTGCTCCGGCTTTGACAGCCAAAGCTTTCATTTCCGGTTCTTCCGAAGCGAGAACAATCATTTCTGACAGAACCGGTTCATGTCCATGTAAAACGATATTAACCATATTCGTTTGGATTACTCCTAGATTGGCTTCAATTTCGCGGGGTACCGGAGTTCCGAATAAAATATCACTAAATTCTGTGCCGATAAAGGATCCTCCCCAACCATCCGTCAAGGATGTCCGCATTGCCAAATTAACCATGCTTTCAGCATCTGCCGTACAACCCATATGAGTGGCGTGCATAATTGTTACAACTTCCCTGTCAATCGCTCTCGGAAGAATTTTATTTTCTTCCCAGACTTTTTTTCTTTGATCCGGCACACTGCCCGGCAGCGTCAAATTGCCAAAAGGTTTGCCAAAATCATTTAAAGCCATTTCTGCAACTTGCTGAGCTATTGCATTAATGTCTTTTCCTTCTACAGAAACTCCCCATCTGGCTGCGACCTCCAACAACTTTTTGTCATCACGCACTTGATACCTTCCGTTGCTGCTTACCATGTGCAAGGTATGTGCGATGTTTCTGCCGTGATCACTGTGGGCAGCCACTCCACCTGCCACCATCCTGGCATAATGCCTGGAAGCAATTACATCGGCCGTAGCCCCGCAAATACCTCTTTGTACACCTTTTCCTGGGATCGGACTTACCCTGCACGGCCCCATGGTACAAATCCGGCAGCAAACTCCCTGCTCTCCAAAACCGCATTGACTTTTAAGAGCAGCTTTCCTGTCCCAAAGCGTTTCGATGTTTTCTGTCTGTGCTTTCTTATAAAGTTCTTCTGTTGCCAAATCTTGTGCTATATTCCCGAATAATACATTGTGAGCCATTTGATCCCACTCCTATTGAAATAATAATCTTCGCTACTTATTCTATCTCAAAAATCAAAATTTTTAAAATACTTTTCCTTCCAAAAGCCTTTATTCGCTTGTCAGCGGCCAATTAATCCTGGTAACCAGTTTTTTGGCCTAGAATCCACGTTTTTACCATTGAAGAGCCGCATACTCAGCAAAAACAAAACGGCGTTTTTTTGGGGAATACATTCGTTCTCCTGCGATGTATTGCCACTGACAAGCAATTTTAGACCTTTTGCAGTAAAATCGTATTTTTAATAGTATTTTTTTTCTATACTGTAAATTAGCCGCCTCCTGGCTTCTAGTTTATTCCCTCAAAAAGAAATGGGAAAGTTGAGTTAATAATTATATTTAATAAGAAAGAAGGCAAAGAAGTTGAAAATAACCGAACTATTTAAACAAAAGCAAGCAGTGGTCTCTTTCGAGATTTTTCCGCCGAAACAAGTATCTTCGATTGATGTAATTTTTGAAACGATTGATGGACTTGTCCCATTAAGACCCGATTATATTAGTGTTACTTATGGTGCAGGAGGAAGCTCAACAAAAACGACTGTGGAAATTGCAGCTAAAATCAAAAATAAATATGGACTGAACTCTTTGGCTCACCTGACTTGTATTGGTTCCTCCAAATCCCAGATGGATGAAATTCTCAACGAATTAAAAGATAATGACATATCCAATATTTTGGTTTTACGCGGGGATTTTCCCAGGGATGCAAACCCTGCCGATCTGCCCAATGATTTTAAGCAGGCCTCCGATCTGGCTCAGTATATTGCCAGTAAATTCGACTTTTGTTTGGGAGGGGCTTGTTATCCTGAAATTCATCCTGAATGTTCCAGTCTCGATAAAGATATAGAAAATCTCAAACGCAAGGTCGATGCAGGGGTTAGTTTTTTAGTTACGCAGCTCTTTTTCAATAATGATCAGTTTTACCGGTTTAGGAATAAGGCTGCTCAGCAGAACATTAATGTTCCGATTCAAGCAGGAATTATGCCGATTACCAATCGTAAATCTATTGAAAAAATGCTATCGCTTACTAATTCTGAAATGCCTTTAAAACTCACCCGTATTCTCGATAAGTTTGAACATAATCAAGAGGCTATCAAAGATGTCGGGATAGCTTACGCAACGGAACAAATCATTGATTTGTTATCTCAGGACGTCAATGGGGTCCATATATTTACTATGAATAAACCTCAGATAACCAAAGATATTCTTCGGAATTTAGGATCCCTGATCTATTCAATCAATAAACAAACTATATAGTCTCTATATAGTTTGTTTTATATCAGAACTTCTATTCAGCATAGCATCTGTTGACACAAAGCCGGCTTACATAATGGTGGCCGGCTTACTAAAATGGATTCGTACTATGATCTTGAAACGGAGTTGATGTCATGAAAAAATTATTTGAAGGGGTTGTAATTGAATCTAACGGCGAAACTGCCAAAGTAAGGTGCAGCATACACGGTGATTGCGAAAATTGTGGCATGTGTCCGGGCAGTAATGCAATGATTCTTGACGTCACCGACAAGGTTGGAGCCAGTATAGGGGAACAGGTTTTCATTGAAACAAAGGAAACCAATATGCTCTTGGCTGCATTCACGATTTTCCTTTTACCAATGCTAGCTATTGGGTTAGGCATATTTCTGGGTTATTATCTATCTTCGCGATTAATGATTTCAGTAAAAATCCTGATGATATCGGGCGGACTAATTTTTGGGCTGCCTGCAATTGATACCGTCAGGCGTCAGGATAAATCATTGCAATCGGAGAAGCCGATAATCGTAAGCAAAAATTTAGAACGGAGGAGAGGTCCGAATGCTTGGTAAACTCAAGTGGGGTATCCATCCGGAAACTCACAAAACACCTACTGAAGAGAAAACCATTGAAAGCAATGCCTTGCCGCTTAAAGTGATTCTTCCGGTCAGTCAGCATATTGGTACTCCAAGTAGACCAATAATCAAAAAAGGCGATGTGGTTAAAAAAGGTCAGCTAATTGCTGAAGGCAGCGGCCCTGTATCCAGTAACATCCACGCTACTCTTTCTGGAAAAGTGGCGGAGGTTTCCGAACGGCCGCACCCCATAATGGGCACATGTCTGGCCATTACCATTGAAAATGACGGATTGGATGAATGGGCAGAAGATGTTTTAACTGAGCGGGATTGGCAGAACCTGGACAATGCTGAAATTATCCAAATTATTAAGGATGCCGGTATCGTTGGGATGGGTGGAGCTACTTTCCCGTCGAATGTGAAACTGAGCCCGCCCAAAGATAATAAGATAGATACTCTTATCATTAATGGAGCAGAGTGCGAACCGTTTTTGACGGCAGATCATCGTATGATGCTGGAACACTCAGAACGTATAGCGGTAGGGATTTTAATTCTAAAAAAAGTCCTGGGATTGGAAAACGTTATACTGGGTATTGAAGACAATAAAACGAATGCAATAAAAGTCATGGATAAAGCGCTCGCTGGAACAAATGTCAAAGTGATGGCGATTCCTACCAGGTATCCTCACGGCGCAGAAAAAATATTGATTAGGACTATTCTTAATCGGGAAGTCCCTTCGGGAAAATTGCCTATGAGCATCGGGGTAGTGGTTCAAAATGTGGCGACAGCAGTTGCTGTATGTGATGCTGTTAGAAATGGCATCCCTCTTGTCGAGAGAATAGTAACGGTGAGCGGCAGCGCCATTGCTGAACCGAAAAACCTTAAATTAAGAATTGGTACCAGCTTTGCCCATGCTGTCGAACAGTGCGGCGGTTTTAAAGTAACCCCGGAGAAGATTATAATGGGCGGTCCTTTTATGGGAGTAACACAGTATACGACTGATGTTCCAATAATAAAAGGGACGAATGGAATACTGGCTTTCACAAAGGAAGAGATTCAATGCGGCCCTCAGTCGCCGTGTATCCGTTGCGGTCAATGCCTGAAAGCCTGCCCCATGGGGCTTAATCCAAGTATGCTAAGCATTCTTGGCGAACGGTCTTTTGCAGAGGAAGCATTAAACGAATATCACTTGCTGGACTGCATGGAATGCGGTTGTTGTGCTTATGTATGTCCAGCCAAACGCAGAATCGTACATTACATCCGGTATTCGAAAAAATTGTCAGCCCAAAAGGGAGGTCAGTAAATGAGTGCAGAAATTGAATATCATGAGCAGGTCAGTAAATTGATCGTTTCGTCTTCACCGCATATGTTTGCGAATACTTCCATAAAAAAAATAATGTGGACAGTTAACCTTACCCTTTTGCCGGCCGTGGTCTTTGCCGTTTACCATTTCGGCCTGCCGGCTTTGCAAACCTTGCTGGCAGGCAGCCTGTCAGCGGTTGTTTTTGAAGCGCTTACTCAAAAGATATTAAAAAAACCGATTACCGTAAGCGATGGCAGTGCATTTCTATGCGGGCTGCTCCTGGCGATGTGCCTGCCTCCGGCGGTACCCTTATTTGTCCCAATCGTGGGATCGTTTATCGCCATAGTTGTAGCCAAACACTCAATGGGAGGACTGGGCTATAACATATTCAACCCTGCACATATCGGCAGGGCAGCGCTGATGGTTTCCTGGCCGGTGTTATTGACAACCTGGACAAAGATGACTGCCGCTGTTGATACTACTACCAGCGCTACACCTTTGAATATATTAAAGTTGCAGGGATATGATGTACTTATTCATACTTTCGGAAGCCGGTCCGAGATGTATAAAGCGCTGTTTTTTGGTTTCAGAAACGGATCCATCGGTGAGACCTCGGTACTACTGCTCTCTCTGGGCGGGCTTTATCTTATCTGTAAAGGCATTATCGACTGGGTGCTTCCTTTAACGATGATCGGCACCGTCGGTATTCTAACCTTGATCTTTGGACCCCATGGGTTTATGACCGGAGACCCGATTTTTCATATGATGGCCGGCGGTCTTATTATAGGAGCCTTCTTTATGGCTACGGATATGGTTACATCCCCTATCACCCGGAAAGGCAGGCTGATATTTGCTGCCGGAGCCGGAGCAATAACGGTACTCATCAGGCTGGCCGGAGGTTATCCGGAAGGCGTATGCTACTCAATACTATTAATGAACTGTATAACCCCGTTGATTGATCGTTATACACAGCCTGAAATATATGGGGGAAGGAAGTGAGATTTAGCAATGACTGAACATAGTCAGGAAAATAACAGCATATTCAAGATTTCACTAAACCTTGCGGGGGCCTGTATTATTTCTGGAATTATCATTGCTATCGTTTACTTTCTGACTTCTGATATCGCTAAACAAAAAGAGGCAGAATTAAATAACTTAGCCCTTAAAAGCTTAGTTACCGTAGCTGACCAGTACGCTTCGGTGGAGGGTAAGACCGGCTGGTATACAGCCAGCAAGGATGGTAAAGTGATTGCCTATCTTGTTCCTTCCGAGAGCAAAGGTTATGGGGGTACCATCAAGCTTTTAGTAGCGGTTGGCCCGGATAATAAAGTGATTAAATACACCATTTTGGACGCCAAAGAAACGCCCGGCCTCGGGGATAAAGCCGGTAAAGCGCCTTTTGGCGAACAATTCGCCGGGAAATCCTCCGATCATCTAATCGTTACCAAGGACCCCAGTAATAAAGACGATATTCAGGCGATAAGTGGCGCGACCATAACTTCCCGGGCGGTTACCCTAGCGGTAAAAAATGCCATCGATGAAGTAAGTGCTCATTTGAAAGGAGGTAAATGATATGAAAGGATTGTGGAAAATCTTTTCCAAGGGTCTGGTTGTTGAAAATCCTATCTTTGTATTGGCTTTAAGCCTTTGCCCGGCACTGGCGGTAACGACTTCCGTGGTGAATGCTCTAGCCATGGGTCTTTCTGTAACCTTTGTTATATCCATGAACAATCTAGTGGTATCGATCGTTCGCAATTTTGTAAACCCCAAGGTTCGCGTGCCCATATATATAACATCTATCGCTACGATTGTAACGGTAGTCGAGTTATTACTACAGGCATTTTCCCCATTGCTTTATAAATCTTTGGGAATATATTTATCTCTAATTGTAGTATTTGCAATTATCCTGGCCCGGGCCGAGGTCTTTGCATCTAAAAATAAACCGCTGCCTTCATTTGTAGACGGGTTCGGAATGGGCTGCGGTTTTACTCTAGCCATGCTAATTATTGGAGCTATAAGGGAAGTGCTGGGTAATGGAACCCTTTTAGGCTACCGCGTCATGTGGAGTTCCTACCAGCCGGCTCTGATTATGATCCTGGCTCCAGGTGCCTTTATCCTGATAGGCTATTTGGTGGCAGGCTTCAAAATCTTAAATAACTATATAGAAAGAGTCAAAACAAAAAGAGGTGAGACAGTATGACCGATTATTTTCTCCTTTTTATGAGTGCAGTCGTAGTTAATAACTTCGTATTGACAAGGTTCCTTGGTTTATGTATTTTCTTTGGAGTTTCCAAAAACCTCAACGCTTCAGTGGGAATGGGAATGGCGGTAACCGCTGTTATTACCGTAAGTTCTATGTTTGCCTGGGCAGTCTACAATTTTATTCTGGTACCTTTACATCTAATGTTTTTGACTACGATCGTATTTGTTTTGCTAATCGCCAGCTTCGTTCAGCTTTTAGAAATGGTGGTTAAAAAATTCACCCCGGCTCTGCACAAAATGTGGGGAATTTACCTCCTGTTGATCGCTACCAACTGTGTGGTATTGGGTGTTCCTCTGATCAATGTGGAATCCAATTTCTCCTTTGTGAAAAGTTTGGTCAACGCAATCGGTTCCGGGGTAGGATTTGCTCTGGCAATTATACTGATGGCAAGCCTGCGAGAGAAGTTAAGATTGGCGGATGTACCGAAATCACTTGAAGGTTTGGGAGTAGCTTTTATTCTCGCTGGGTGCCTTGCCTTATCATTCTTCGGTTTTTCCGGAATGATCAAGCTATAAAGGAGGCATGATAAAACATGGTTATTGTTATTGCAATAATTGGCGTTATGGCTCTGGTGGGGCTGTTTTTCGGCCTGGTTTTGGCATTTGCCAATAAAAAACTGGCTGTAGAAATGAACCCCTTGATTCACGTTGTGGAAGATGTACTACCCAAAGGGCAGTGCGGAGCCTGTGGTTATGCAGGCTGCCAGGCCTATGCTGAGGCTGTGGTATTGGATAAGGATGTTTCCCCCAGTTTATGTATTCCCGGTAAAAAAGCTGTGTCTGAACAGGTGGCCAAATTGACCGGTAAAGCTGCCGCCGAGATTGAGCCACAGTATGCCTTCATCAAATGTTGTCAGCCTGCCGTGGGAAACAACAAGTATGATTATTCCGGAATTAATGACTGTTTAGCAGCTACCTTGTGCCAGGGCGGGCCCAAAGAATGTAAATATGGCTGCATTGGCCTGGGAACATGTGTGAAGCAGTGTGTGTTTGATGCTCTTCAGATCAATGAGAACGGATTGCCGGAAGTTGATGAAGAAAAATGCACCGGCTGCGGTAAATGCGCAACAGCCTGCCCCAAAAAAGTCATTGCGATGATACCAGCCGGGTCCCATGTGTCTGTTCATTGCAATTCGCTGGACACGGGAGCAGTGGTACGCAAGATCTGTAAGGTCGGCTGCATTGGCTGTGGTGTTTGTGTTAAGCAGTGTCCTTATAGTGCGATCATAATGAAGGATAATCTGGCGGTTATCGATTCAAGTATCTGTATGGATAAATGTGATAATTCGGTTTGTCTGGAGAAATGTCCCAGTAAAGTCATAAGAACCTACAAAATTTCACTGCCGGAAATAAAAAATGCGGTATAAATGGTAAACTCCAGAGGTTATTGATAACCATGAAGCATGAGGAACTGATATGAAAAAGTATATTTGCATGCTGTTGATTTTATGTCTATCTGTTCTTTCCGCAGCTTGTAATAATAAGCTGCCGCAACCAGTAAAATCAGAGGATTTTGCATTGGGAACTATTATTGACCAGGACGTATATGGAGCAAATGCCCAAAAAGCCTCGGTTGAAGTATTCGCCAAAATAAAAGAACTCGATGCTTTGTGGACTATTAACAGTCCGGGTGGAGATATCAATAAACTTAATGATCACGCAGGTCTTGGATATGTTGAATTAAAACCGGAAACCATAACCATATTAAACGAGGCCCGGAAGATTTCCGATTTAAGCAGCGGGGCTGCCTTTGATATTACTGTAGCCCCGCTGGTAAAAGCCTGGGGTATCGGTACCGATCATCCCCGGCTGCCAGCCGACAATGTTGTTAAACAGCTGGTTTCTCTGGTAAACTATAAGGACATTATCATTGATCAAGCAACCAATTCGGCTGCTTTGCAAAAGAAAGGCCAAATGGTCGACCTGGGTGGAATTGCCAAAGGATATATCGGCGATATAGTGACCGACATATATAAGAAGAACGGAATTACTTCCGCCGTTGCCAACCTGGGGGGGAATGTTGTCGTACTGGGTAGCAAGCCCGATGGCAGCCCGTGGAAAATCGGCATCCAAAATCCCCGGAGTGAGACAAGTGATATAGTCGGAGTGGTTGAGGTAACCGATAAGGCTGTGGTTACTTCCGGCGACTATCAACGCTATTTTATAGAAGACGGCAAACGCTACTGCCATATTATTGATCCGCGGACGGGTTATCCTATCGACAGCGGATTGATGAGTGTGACCATTATCGCTTCCTCCTCAGCTGACGCCGATGGACTGGCTAAAGCTATTGTTTTAGGCCTTGACAAAGGAATGGAATTGGTAAAGAATTACGGCAAGGCCGAGGCTATTTTTATAACCGCTGATAAGAAGATATTTGTGACACCTGGACTGGAAGATAAGTTCCGTTTGGAGGACGCAAGTCATGAATATACCTATGTTCAAAACGGGGGATAAAATACTCATTGTTAGCATCTTAATAATTGCAGTTTTTTTTATAGGCTGGAGATCTTTTGGAGTTGGGCGTGACCAGCAGCTTACTGCTGTCATTACCCAGAACGGGAAGCTGCTTAAACAAATTAATCTTAATAATCTTCAAGCCGCAGAATCTATCGATATAAACCAACCTCTGCACCAGGTAATCCTGGCCGAAAAGGGGCGAATTAGATTTTCAGAATCAGATTGTCCCAATAAAATTTGTGTAAAAACAGGTTGGCTGACTAAAGCTGGTGACAGAGCGGTTTGTATTCCGTCTAAAGTTGTGATTTCAGTAGTGGGACAAAATCAAAAAATGGATACTGTTTCTTATTAGCAAGGAGAAAACGTGAATCGGAATAAACGCGATGCGGTTATCATAATTTTAATTTGCAATGCAATCTTGATTTCCCTTTTAGAAATGGTTGTTCCCGTACCCATTCCGGTGCCGGGAGTCAAGCTAGGCCTGGCTAATATTATCACCATCCTCGCGATTGCCTTTTTAGACCTAAAAGACACATTGATTATTGTAATTCTACGGTGCATAATTGTCGCTCTGTTGAGCAAAGGAATTACAGTGTTGCCCTTCAGCCTGGCAGGGGGGATTTTAAGCGCTCTTATCATGTGGCTGGTTTACACGAAATTGCCGCATTTGTTCAGTATCAAGGGGATCAGCGTTATTGGCGCCGTTGCTCACAATACAGCTCAGGTGACAATGGCTTCTTTAATTTTAAGGGAAGCCGTTATGTTGTACTATCTTCCCATGCTGCTGATCTTTGCCGTAGTAACGGGTTTAATTACCGGAACTATCAGCCAGCTGACAGTTCAAGAGATAAATAAAAGAGGTATTTTTCCTTGAATTGGCATCATGGTTATGGGAGATGGACTTTTTGCTGGAATATTCAACCGGCTTAAAAGAAAAAAGTGTTAAAATCGATGCGGGAATAAAAGCTGTTTTGGCTCTGTTGCTGGCAGTTACTTCTTCCTTTTGTATTAGTCATTTGGATTTGGTTTATTTTTTTATTTTTCTGCTGCTTATTACCATTTTATTAAAAAGTAATCTTCGTTTTGTTTATAAAAATCTGATTTCTTATACAATAATCATTGTATTTCCTTATTTTGTCGGATTGTTGTTATCCCTTTTGGTAAGCCGTCTTTTTTCTGGAGCAGCATATTTTAATACTGTCAATTTGGATACCGCAATTTTAAAAATGGTAAAAATTTTCTTTATATGGTATATCGGCAACCTTTACCTTTCTACAACTCCTATAGAATCTATCATAGATATGCTTAATAAAGTCTTTTCACCACTGAATTCAGCAGGTATCCCAGCGGCCAAATACTTGAATATGATCGTGTTTATTTTAAGTGAATTAACCGGCTTGATGAGTCGGTTCAAGAATGATAATCTGGAACAGGCTCGTCATATTTTTACAGATAATCACCTTGGTATAAAAAGCAAGAGTAAAGAACTATCCAATATTCTTGTCACTTTTATTGCCAATTCCCTGCAGCGGACGGATGAAATATATGAGAGAGTTGAGTTGTCCAAAAATAAGGGCTGCCAATATATATTGACTATTTCTAAAAACGAAATAATTGCTATTGTTATCTCCGTAATTTGTATATTATTTTTTTACGGCAGGATTCTGTTTAAGTAATTTTTATCGTGACTTGTTCCATACTATTAACTAATATTTCCATCCAAAAAATCTTGTCATTAGCGCTTTGCCGGGCTATAATCATAATGCGAACGTTTGTTCGTATTATTTTTCTGAGTTCTATCTTGTATGATGGGGATGCTAAGGTTTCATGATTTGCTTGATTGAATGAGATAAATATAATTTTATGACAAAGAAAAAAGCCAAACCAAAATAAAGACTTTAATTATAAAGCCTTTACTTTGTTATCAATGCTCTTAATCTTGACGCTGTTTTCTGTTAGTTCGTCTCGTATTTCTTGTACAGCTTGCCAAGTCATTTCCTGCTTTAATACGATTTGATCTAATTTAGACAATTCTTTTCGTATTTCTCCGTTATCATTTTTTAGTGCGGTTATATTAAACTGCATTTTTTCTTGGTTATCTTTAATGTCTTTTAGTTCTAAAAGAATTTGGTCTAGTTTATCCAAGATTATCCACTCCCTTTGTTATTTAGTATATATGGATAAGTGTCCTAAGTAAATAAATATAATAATCGGTTGAACGGAATGGATCTTAACCAGCAGTTCAATAAAAATAATTTTAGTCAAGAAAACTTGAAGAAAAAATTATTATTACATAACGTCTTTTCTTTTGTGCAAGCTCTGTAAGCCTTTCCATTATGGGGCCGTCAGCTGTCTTTTTACTTAT
>LNDB01000001.1 GCA_001515265.1 Candidatus Dichloromethanomonas elyunquensis | reverse complement strand
ACCGGGGAAAGAATCGAGTTTGGTAAGATCTTTGCCTGCAGTAAAAAAAGATGGGGCCGTATCTATATAGCCAACAAAGGCGTCTCGTTAATTGAGGCGTCTTTTCTTTTACATGCCAAACCTCTGGGTTTTTTGCATGTGAACCGGTGGCATGTCTTAACGCTGTTAAACAGCAAGGCATCAGGAAACATTTACCAATTATATTCATAAAATAGGGACAGAAAAACGTATTATCGAAGGGAAGGAGGTTATTTTATGTCTCTTCTCGGTGGAACCGGAATCACTTACGGAGGCTCTTATGGCGGCGGCTATGGCCCTTATGGCGGCGGTTGGGCCTGGGGAGGAGGTTGGTGGTGGTGGATCATCATCATCATCTTTATCTTCTTTGGTTGGTGGGCGTGGGGCGGCTGGGGCGGCTGGGGATGCGGATACGCACCTGGCGCCGGTTACGGCGGCTATGGCTGGTAGCTTTTCTAGCTGCTCATCCTCATAAAGACAAGCATGAGACTGTCGATAGATAATTGAAAAATCAGGTATTGTTGATTACCAAATAGTACCAAAAAAATGTTGGGAGAATACTATATTGTGAAGTAGTCCTAACCAAGACAATAATTAAAAGGAGGAAAAAAGCATGCACGGAGTTTACGGTGCAGCAGCCTATCCGGGAACCTTCGCAGGCGGAAATGCGTACGGAGGAGGCATTGGTGCAGGGGCTGGAATTATTGCTATCGCAGTTTTAATTCTTATCGCGCTTGGCGTTATTTTTTAAACACAGCTCTTAAAGGTTCATCTATAAACGAAGCTATAGACACATTTTAAGTAACTAAACGGAGGTGAATATATAATGGCAGTTGGAGCCGGAACCTTTGGCGGAACATTCGGCGGTGGCGGCGGTAGCGGGTGCTTTTGCGGCATAGGTATCGTTGTTGTTATTATTCTTTTGTTAATCGCAATGGGAATCGTTTTTTAAAATAATACGTTCATTATTGTCCGAAGAATTTTTTAAGGAGGTGTACAAAATGGCTGTTGAAGGAGGCGCAGGCTACGTTGGCAGTTTCGGTGGCGGCTGCGGTTGTGGGATTGGAATTGTAGTCGTTATCATTCTTTTGTTAATCGCAATGGGAATCGTATTTTAATCCAATAAGTCCAAGATGAGTTTTTTCTCGAAAGGAGGTAAAAAAATGTACGGACGCGGCGGTTGTTGTTGCAGACCTGTGGCTAGACCGGTAGTTGTTGCCGCACCCAATTATGGGGTAGGAATAATTGCGATTGCCATCTTGATCTTAATCGCTCTTGGAGTAATCTTTTAAGGATGTAAATTAATTTTTCTCAGAGATGATTTTCTTTGGATGAAATGACAAAATAGGTCTCCTAAACGACAGGAGGCCTAATTTTTCGCTGTTAAATGAATGAAATTTTATTATTTGACACTTAATTTATTTATGTTAATAAGGAAAGGATTTAATATAAGGAAAAAGTATAGTGATCCTGTTTGTTATTCCGGTGTCGGAAGCAAATAGTCTTGACAATCAATCAGATTCATGGCATTATAAAATTCGGTCAAAAAATCAGCTAAGCTAGTGATTCGGTCAAAATTTCAGCAAAAATTTGATCAAAAATCTTTAAACTTAGTGATATCAAGGGCCTTAGGGAGCAGGATAAACTTTTGAATTCCTCTGTCCCGGCCGTACTCCATATGGAGAGTCCTGGTAACGCGCCTGTAGCTCAGTCGGATAGAGCATCTGCCTTCTAAGCAGGTTGTCGGGAGTTCGAATCTCTCCAGGCGCGCCATTTACTTGGTGGATGTGGCGAAGTGGTTAACGCACCGGATTGTGGCTCCGGCACTCGTGGGTTCAAGTCCCATCATTCACCCCATAATGATATTGAGCTTCATGGCAATGAAGTACTTTTTAAAATTGATGAGGGACTTGAACGGGCGGAAAAGGAAATGCGACCTAGGGGAGCATTTACCCGCCCCGGCGTGATAGCCCCGCAGGGGCGGAGCAAGTCCCATCATTCACCCCATAATGATATTGAGCTTCATGGCAATGAAGTACTTTTTAAAATTGATGAAGCATCAGGAGTGGATTCCTGATGTTTTTGTTTTTATTATGATTGCTTAAAATTGGGTGGTGTCCGGCATGGTAGAAAATTCTTAGTCCGGCACGGTAATAAATCAGGTGTTATTTGGTTGAAATCCTCCTTGCGTTTCTTAACCAGAAAACGATGGGAGGTATTTTTATGACGAGAAAACGTTTAGGGAACATCATTCAGTCAATAGGTTGGCAGGACATGTTGAAACAATTTTTAAACGAGAAGGCAGCTCAGGGACGTTCTGTGCGCACTCAGAAAGACTATGAATACCATTCACAATAAAAGAAACAAAAGTAATTCCAGATGAAGGTTATGTTTCAGTATTGGCTGAATGCGATACAGCCGGCAGTTCGGGAAATGCCTATCAATACGAGCAATGGGCAGAAGAAGTTTCCGGTGTCGGAGGTGTGAAAGTCTTTCCCTTATATGCTGGGCCTGGGACAGTAAAGGTTGTTATTATTGATCCTATCCTTAATTTTTCCCTTCTCATCCAGGACATCAGAAACTTTAAGGGTCAATAGGTCGCTGATTCTCAATCCGGAATTGATACCGAGAACGAAGAGACAATAATCTCTTAAGTTTGATGAGCGTAAGAGCTTTTTCATGGTTTCCAGTGCCTTTTTATCCCGGATCGGCTGCACAAATTCCATTGTGATAACTCCTTTCTGTATGTGACATAATGCTTCAAAGTTAATAGCTATGTCAGATTCCAATACCGTATTTTCTAGGCTTATATATAAAAATCTCTGGAAGCCAGGTGTACCGGGCGTTCCATGGATTAAAGAATGTAACATAATGCAGTTGTGTAACATTCAGATTTATCTTTCATCGGTATACTACTACTTTAGATCTAAAAAATATAATAAATATTTTACATAAAAATACTTGAATTAATATATAGGTTAAGGTTAATATATAAGTATAGTATTTAAAAAATCAGCATATACTAGGGGTGAAGAGTATCGATGTTAATGTTAGATTTTAATGAATACGGGCTTTTACCGCAGGGTGATTATTTAATGAACTTTGGAATGTTAAGAACATCAATATTAGTACTTGGTAATTCGAATTGCGATGAAGAATGGGATTCACAATGGAGATTGCAACTAGTTGATAACTTACAGAAACTCGTTAATGAATTATGGGAGGTGGGAATTACTGAAATTTTTATTGACGGGTCATTCGTTACAAACAAACCTCACCCAAACGATATTGATGGTTATTTTGTTTGTGATGTAATGAGAGTTGCTAGTGGAGACATTGAACGTGATTTGAATAAAATCAATCCACATAAGATTTGGACTTGGGATCCAAAAAGCTTAAGACCCTGCCGCGGTTCAACTAAACGGCAACTACCAATGTGGCATAAATATAGAGTTGAACTATATCCGGAATTCGGACAATTTTTTGGTGCTTTAGACGAGTATGGAAATCCATTGCAGTTCCCGGCAGCTTTTAGAAAGGAGCGGTATTCTAGAAGACCAAAAGGGATAATTAAAATTGTTAAGTAATCTGAAATAGTAATTGAAAGAGATTAACAGAGATAGAATATAGAAGAGCGAAGATAGAATATTGAATAGCAAAGAGAGAATTTAAAAGGTAAAAGAGAAAAGAGATAGATAGAAGAGAGATAGAAAGTGATGGAGGTACCACAATGATAAGAAGTGAAAAAGAATATAAAGAAATGTTAGATCGTCTTGAAGATGATCGTAACTTTTTAAGGTTACAAAGAGATTCATTAGCTGAAATGAATCTAACAGAAGAAGAAATTGAAAGAGCGATGGCTCCAGCCCTTTCATTTTATCAACAGTTGAAAGACGAAGTTGAATATTATGAAAGGATAAAAAGAGGGGAATTCAAAGCCATATTGAATTTAGAAGATCTCGGAAGGACATTAATTGGATTAAGAATTGCACTTGGTCTTAGTCAAAAGGAATTAGCTGATAAATTAAATGTTTCTGAAGCTCAAATTTCAAAAGATGAACGAAATGAATACCATGGTATAACTTTAGAGAAGGCACAAAGAATATTAGATGCTTTGGGTGTAACTATTAAATCTGAAGTAACTGACTTCCCAAAGAAGTTAGCATCCTAGGTTATGGTTTGTAATAACAAGAGTTTGTTTTACTGACTTTTTTAGGCTAGAATGCAATTGGCAATTAATGATTGATTGCCAATTGCATTCTATTGCAGGTTCAATAATGATCATATAGAGCTTGCAACCTATAACAGAATTATACAATCCGGTTAGGCTAAGAAATCAAAATCCGGCACGGCTGGGACAAGATTTCAACCTAAATAATACCTGAAACCTGCATGGTACTTGACTTCGTGGTATCGTGGAGTTCGCACCGGATTGTGGCTCCGGCACTCGTGGGTTCAAGTCCCATCATTCACCCCATAATGATATTGAGCTTCATGGCAATGAAGTACTTTTTAAAATTGATGAAGCATCAGGAGTGGATTCCTGATGTTTTTGTTTTTTGAATAATTGGCAGGTTCAAGTATTGACTAAATATTTAATGTTAGGCATACTTATTTGAGGGGAAAGATAATAGATTGGAGGCCTCTTTGTGACAGAGAGATATGTCCAGACTTTGGAGAGAGCTTTAGATATATTAGAAGTCCTCGCTCGCTCTGAGGAGTATCTGGGAGTTACGGAAATCGGAAACAGAATAGGTTTGCATAAAAGTACAGTCCACAGGATACTTCAGACTCTATGTTACCGGGGATATGTAGAAAAAGAGAAAGACCGGGAACGGTACCACTTGGGGATTAAAATTGTCGAACTGGGAACCCGGTTCTTTAACGACCTGGAAATTCGGAAAGTAGCCGCTAGTTTTCTTGGACTTTTGGCTAAGTCTTTTGATGAAGTTGTTCATTTGGTTCTGCTGGACGATGGGGAAGTCGTATATATTGACAAGAGGGAAAGTTCACAGTTGGTCGGCCTTCATTCAAAGGTTGGACGCAGGGCTCTGATGCACTGTACTGCAGTCGGCAAAGCAATTTTATCTACTTTGCCGGAGGAAGAAGTGCGTTACATTTTGCAAACGAAAGGAATGCCAGGCTTCACATACACAACTATTACTGACCCCGACCGCTTAATGGAACAGCTGCGCGAGATTAAGCGGCTGGGATATGCGCTCGAAGCGGAAGAGAATGAGATTGGGATTCTTTGTCTCGGGACTCCGATTTTTGATTATTCAGGACGTGCTATTGGCGCAATCAGCGTTTCCGGTCCTGTGAACAGGATGAAGGAAAAAGGAACGGAAAGAATCGGGGAAGAAATTAAGCGCGCCGGTCTGGAAATGTCCTCAAAGTTAGGCTATGCTTATTACCATGATAATAATGAATCAAAATAACAGCAGCGGCAGCAGGAGCGGCAGGGGTTATATGCCCTAATGCCGCTGCTGTTATTTCGGAAGAGACCTACTTGACTCAAAACAAAAACAGGTAGATAATATATCTAATATAATAAGTGCAGTGAAGTGAATTTTTTGAAGTGACTGCATAAAATATTGTGATGTTAATTAAATAATGAAACATTGTTTCAAATATTAAAACAGATGTGGAGGTGAGCGAAGAATGATGAGAATTGCTTCTATCACTTATGATGAAGCTAGGGAGTGCATGGGATGTGAAATCAGAGATGAAAAACAAATTTCCACCTACATCCTTTCTTTTCAAATTGCGGATCATTTCCTCAGAAGGTTTGAAGGCAACTGGAAAATCACGCAGAATACAATTATCCTTGATCTAAAAAGATTATCCAATTCTTTGATGATAGAATTTACTGCCGGTGCAATTCATTTTGGTACGCTCACAACCCGTTTTTATCACCGTTATTCTCCGGAAAAAGGCGTAACAGGTTTAGTAGAGGAACTTTATTCGGACCTTGGTATTCCTTCGAATAAACCTACCCATAATACTGATTTTCTGTTTACAGTTTTTGTGAAGCTGGTCGAGATTTTTCATGCCCGCTGTGGTCTTCGGATCATTCCGGGAAAAACAGAAGGGGAATGGGAAATTCACTTAAGTGAGCAGGGCCCATTTGGCTGGGTTAGTGACGACCGTATTGCTGAAAACCGTTTTGGTGAAAAAATTGATATTACGCAGTGGGAGACCCTGAGACCGGAAAAGGCTGCTACTTATATCTTTGGATTTAACCGTTTCTGTAAACATTTTCAATGCCCAATGAAATAAAGCTTCATATCGTGGAACCAAGGTTTTACAAAAAAAGAGATCCCGATACTTCCGGCTGCTGTAAATAGAGAGAATGCAGAGGGGTTAGTAACTTGAGGAGATAAAGCAAGATTACTAAGCAGTTTGGAGGTGTTTTTGCCGGGTCTCAATTTTTGTTATATCACATTTTTAAAGCATGAGGTGAAAAACATGCTTTTATTTATGAAGAGTCTATTCTTTGACAATGTACATACTAAAACTGGAATTATGGCATGAAAAAGAGTAAGATTTAGTATAGCTTAAAGTTAGGGGGTAAAATCATGTCGCAAAGTATGGAGCAAGCACTGCAGGAAGCAAAAGCAGTTGCTAAAAACGTGCGTAAAAACATTCTTGTGATGACGAATCGCGCCAAAGGAGGTCACCCTGGAGGTTGTCTATCGGCTACAGACATCTTAGCGGTGCTGTACAAGTGTTATATGAAGGTTGACCCTAAGAATCCAAGATGGTCCGGCAGAGATTATTTCTTTTTATCCAAAGGTCATGCTGTTCCGGCGCAGTATGCGGTTTTAATCGAAATGGGGTTCTTGGATAGGGAAGAGATGAAGGACTTTCGGGGAGTTGAAGGAAGGCTTCCTGCTTATCCCAGTTGTGAAATCACCCCGGGGATTGATATGGCGTCCGGATCATTAGGGCAAGGCCTTTCAGTCGCTAATGGTACTGCTTTGGCGGCAAAATTGAATGGGACTGACCAAAGGGCCTATGTAATGCTTGGAGACGGCGAACTCCATGAGGGACAAGTTTGGGAAGCGATGATGACCTCCGCTCATTTTAAATTAAATAATGTCTGCGCTATCGTTGATTATAATAAACTGCAATTGGATGGTTCCCTGGATGAGGTTAAAACCCTGGGAGACTTGAGGGCAAAATGGGATTCATTCGGTTGGCATACTGTCGAAATAGACGGTCACGATTTTGAGCAAATTTATAAAGCTTTTGCTGAAGCTATTGCCTATAAAGATGGTCCGACAGTGATTATTGCGCATACGATTAAAGGAAAAGGTGTTTCCTTCATGGAAGATGAAGTAGGCTGGCATGCAGCAGCGCCAAGTGACGAACAATTAGAAATTGCCTTGAAGGAGTTGAGCTGACATGATGATTGCACCGCGCGAAGCCTATGGAAAGGCTTTGGTAGAATTAGGAAAAGAAAATAAGGATATTGTCGTTCTTGACGCTGATGTTGCCAAAGCTTCGATGACGGTATTATTTAAGGAAGTATTTCCGGATCGGTTCTTTGATTTAGGAATAGCGGAATCGGATATTATTGGAACAGGTTCCGGATTTGCAGTAGCTGGGAAGATCCCATTTGTCAACGCTTATGCCAATTTTCTTCTGGGAAACGGCTGGGAACAAATCAGGATCTCAGTATGCTACGCCCACAAAAATGTAAAAATTATCGGACATAATATCGGCGCTTCTTCCGGCAAGGACGGTCCCACGCATTTGCCTCTGGAAGATATTGCTCTTACCCGCGCTTTCCCAGGAATGACCGTTATTGAACCTGTGGACGGAATTGAAATTATTAAAGCTGTGAAAGCTTTAGCCCAGCATGTAGGCCCTGCTTATATGAGGGTCGGAAGGCTGCCTATTCCGGTTGTGACCAAAGAAGAGGATGAATTTATTATTGGCAAAGCCAATATTCTTCGTCAGGGAAGCGATGTGACCATTATTGCTTGCGGGGTTATGGTTTCCAAAGCTTTAGCCGCTGCTGAAGCCCTGTCCAGAGAAGGAATCAGTGCGGAAGTAATCAATATGCACACGATTAAACCCCTGGATAAAGAAGCGATACTGAAATCGGTGAAAAAGACCGGGGCTGTTGTGACAGCGGAAGAACATTCTGTAATTGGCGGATTAGGGGGAGCGGTAGCTGAATTTTTGTCCTGCGCCAATCCTGTTCCTATGCAGATCGTAGGTTCTCAGGACAGATTTGGTGTTTGCGGCAGTTACGAAGAAATCCATCAAGTCCTTGGGCTTACTGCTGAAAAAATTGAAGAAGCGGTAAAAGAGGTTCTGAGCAGAAATTCATGGCGGTAGAATGGAATACATTGGGATGGACTAGGCGGACTGGGTAATTCCGAATATGAACCATGGGGATGATTTTATGAAATTAGGGTTTATCGGTGTGGGTAAGATGGGCAAGCCTATGGCTTTTAACTTACGCAATGCCGGTCACGAACTAACCGTATGCAACCGGAGCAAAAAGGCTGTCGATGACCTGGTCATGGCAGGGGCAATTGCAGCCGATTCCCCTGCCCAAGCGGGGAAGGACGTGGAGGTTGTTTTCCTTTGTTTGCCGACAGGGAAAGATGTTGCGGCTGCCGTAACCGGAACGGATGGAATTCTGGATTCAATCGCTGCGGGGACGCTGATTATCGATCATAGTACGATTAGTCCTGCCGATTCCCGACGGATGTCTGAAGCATGCAGAGACAAAGGAGTCGGATTCTTGGACGCGCCCGTCAGCGGCGGGGTGACCGGTGCTGAAAAAGGCACTTTAAGTATTATGGTCGGCGGAGACTACAATGATTACATATTGGCTGAACCCTTACTCAGGATCATCGGTAAAAGCATTTTCTATTTGGGTTCCAGCGGAAGCGGCAATGCCATGAAATTGGTGAACAACCTTCTAGTTGGCATCACCAATGCCGCCTTGGCCGAAGCTTTTATCCTGGCAGTCAAAAACGGGCTGGACGCGGAGCAGGCGCTCGATATTTTAACAAAATCTTCAGGAGACAGCTTCGTCCTTAAACGTAATTTGCCGAATTTCGTATTGAAAAATGATTTCAGTCCGGCCTTTACTTTGGATATGTTGAATAAGGATATGGCGTTAGCCGAGGAATTGGCTTTAAATCAGGGTGTCAGGCTTCTTTTGGGATCTTTGGCTCACCAAATCGGCCGGGAAGCGGCATATGCCGGACTTGGTCAAGAAGACATGTCCGCCGTGGTCAAAGTATTAGAAAGGCTTACCGGAGTCGAAATTGTTTGACACAATCACAGTTTTTCAGTATAATACATTTTGCCGCTGGGGTATCGCCAAGCGGTAAGGCATCGGACTCTGACTCCGACATCCGGTGGTTCGAATCCATCTACCCCAGCCATTTATTGCTAAAATTCTGTTTCCCGCCCTTTTTGTTGGTTCTGTTTGTCTAAGGTTGTATATTAGCAAAAAAAGAATAAATGTTTTAACTTGAGGCGGTTATGATTCACTTTAGTTTAAATCATATCCGCTTATTTGTTGTTTTTAGGAAAATTATGGCAGAGTGTATCAAATTCGAGACTTAATCATTTCATAAGCATTAACATGAGCAGGAATTTTAGCTACCCAAGTAGAATGTGTGCATGAGCCATATTATGCTTGGAAGGGCTGAATAAGATGAAAATTGTTTCCTTATTTTCAGGTTGCGGTGGGATGGATTTAGGTTTTTTAAATGCAGGATATGAAATAGTATACGCTGATGATATTGATAAAGATGCACAGAAGATATATAAGTTAAATCTGGGAAATATTGATGAAAGAGATATTAGAGATGTAAGTGCTTCTGAAATTCCTGAATGTTATGTACTCATTGCAGGATTTCCTTGTCAACCTTTTTCCAATGCAGGTAACAGAAAAGGCGTTTTTGATAAACGTGGTGTTTTATATAAAGAATGTTTTAGGATTATTGAAAAAAAACATCCTAAAGTAGTCATTTTCGAAAATGTTAGGGGTATTCTTTCTACAAAAGACGAAAATGGAAATAAACTAATATGTACAATAAAAGAAACCCTGGAGAATATCGGACAAGGATATAATGTTGTTTATAAGCTGGTTAATGCAAGTGATTATAAAGTACCGCAGAATCGTTATAGAGTCATCATGATAGGGATTAGAAAAGATTTAAAACATACCTTTGAATTTCCGGCTGTTTTTAAAAAAGATGGGCTTGAAGTAGGGAATCTTCTGAATATTTCTGGTAATATCCCTAATCAAATAGATTGGAAGCTATCACCACAAGCGAGGAATCTTATTGAACATATTCCAGAGGGCGGGTCTTGGAAGGATATTCCTTATGAGTTATTACCAACTAGATTAAAAAAGATAAGAGATAATATGCAAAAATATAGGTCTCCAAATTTCTATAGACGTTTTTCAAGAAGAGAAATAAATGGAACGATTACAGCATCTGCACAACCAGAAAATTGTGGCATAATTCACCCGGTGGAAAATAGAAGATATAACATACGTGAAATTGCTAGAATACAAACTTTCCCTGATGATTTTTTATTTATCGATAATTCTTTAAAGGATATAACTTCAATGTATAAGGTAATAGGAAATGCAGTACCTCCAAAATTAGCGGAAGTATTTGCTCAAGAAATCAAAAAGCAAGTTTTCTAAACCAAAGGAAGTTAAAGAAATGAATAATGATAAAGCGTATCTGCTAGGTCTAATTATCGGCGGCGGTATTATTAATCCCACAAAGTCAAATTTGATTATTGTTCTACCATATAAAAGATGGGGAAAAGTAATCAGTAATCCCATTAGGGCTGGTAAAATTGCATCTGATATTCTTCTTAAAGTGAAACCAGTCTTTGAAAACGAATATGATATATCAGTAACATTTAATCCTGAACCTGAATGGAGCATAGTATGTACCGGTAATTTAGAAAAACTAACAGATGATTTACATAAGTTTGGGATTGTTAACGGTGGAGAGTTACGAAAAAATGCCGGTATAGAAAATCTCATTCCTTATTTGTGTGATGAAAATTTAAAGAGACAGTTTATTGCAGGTCTTGCAGATTCTATTGGAAGCGTGGTAAATTCTCATAGAAGATTTAATGATGATTATCAGATAATTTCATTTGAGTTTTCGGGAGATAATTTCCGATTAGTTTTTGAAATTTGTCAGCTTTTGAATGAAATTAAATGTTTTGCTGACCAAATTCTTTGGAATCATCCAAATCAGCATAGTGGCAATGACCGTTACTATGGTCACTATTATGGCACTTGGAAAAAGGGATTCAAGATTCGTGTTCTCTTAGACCAATATACAAAAAAAGGTTCTTTTGTTTTTAATGCTAAACTTGAAGCTGCTAAAGAAAATATTGAAAAGGAAAAGACAGAGGAACATGAAGCTAATTCTTGCTTAGATAGGCGGATAAATGTTAATGGTATTAAACCGGTTCATATCGATGAAGATAATTTTTGGATTCCCAAAAACCTAAGAGGTTATCATTTTGTCCATCATAAACATTTATGTGCAATGTTTGGCTGTCCATATGTGCCTAAAAACCAGTTAAAACCTATTTTAGATAATCTAGAATGTTATATTACGCCTTTCACGGTTATTACAAAGGCAAGGGTAGATCAAATAAACAAGATTCTAGAATCTGAAGAAGTTTTAAAGAATCGCACATATACAAAATATGAAGTTAAAGTTGAGAAACTTATTGAGATATATAAAAGAGACCCCAATACTCTGATATGGGGAAATTCTAAAGATAAAAGCGGTTATCCAGTAAATAAGGTATTACAAGCCTTAGCAGCTGTACTTTCAATGGAAAGCAGGACTTCAAGGGGTAAGAGGACATCAGGTAACTTTATAAGGAGTATCGAAGATGCAATTAGTAATGATACAATTAAACATATCAATATTTATATGCCTGATAAACTTACTCCGATTAAAATATTGGGTACTAATTTTGGAGCATTAGTTGGACCAGAAAACCCTGGAGTCTATAAAAAGTTAATTGAAAAAGACAGCGAATTTGGGTATAAGGTCAGAGCAATAAGAGAAGAGGATTTTGAGTGAGTAATGAGCAAACTTTTTATAATGAGATTTTGGATTATTTAATTTTGCAGTTGAATAGTAACTTTCAAGCTATGGGAAAGAAATACTTAATAACTGGTGCAACAGGGGAGTTGAAAAAAGGTATTGATAAACTTATAAAAGATAAGTCAATTTTTCCTAGTCTATTTTTAACTGTTTTTGCTGATGCAGTTGCTCCTCTCGATTTAGATATTTTTATTGTTATTATGAATGCTAAAGGCCTATTTGAAATCCTTATATGCGAGATTAAAGACTTAAAGGCAGTTGGCTTAAAAGAACTGTCCCAGTTAATCGGCTACTGTTTAATTTCAGATTCTAAGTTGGGTTTATTGATTAACGTTGATGGTCAAATTAGCCCTCGTTTAACAACTATTTTGCATAACAACCCAGACATTACTAATATTACTAGAATAGTGGGTGTTCATCAGGGAAAAGCAAAAGAGGAGCTAGACTTACATGAACATAATTTGGGCGTTATGAAATGGAATAGCATAACAAAACGTATCGAGTATTCTAATGCTGGAAAGATATCCTCAATCCCCAAACTGTGTGAACTCATATCTAATTATCTAGAATAAAAAATAGTCCTTAAATAAGAACTATTTTTATAAATAATTATCAATTTTGGTGGGCCCACCTGGGATCGAACCAGGGACCAACCGGTTATGAGCCGGCCGCTCTACCGCTGAGCTATAGGCCCAAAGCAAATGGCTCCCCGAGCTGGATTCGAACCAGCAACCTACCGGTTAACAGCCGGTTGCTCTACCGTTGAGCTATCGAGGAACATCTATGAAGGTATTATAGATAATTCTCAATCGTAAATCAACTATTAAATTTTACTTAACTATTTTACATTACAAAATGTTCATATCTAATTTTTTATCTTGATATGAGGCGGAGTAGTTCTACTTCCAAATCATTGCGAATAGCAAAAAAAGACTGGTTGATAAAAATATAATCCAGTGATATAATAATTCGGAATCCAGTAAAGCTGGATAGAGGTTATTATCGCAAAGTCGCTTTTCATGCGGGAGTGGCGGAACTGGCAGACGCACTGGATTTAGGTTCCAGCGGGTAACTCCGTGGGGGTTCAAGTCCCTTCTTCCGCACCAAAATTTGTCTAAAAACCCGCCATTCGTGCGGGTTTGTTGTTTTCTTTCAAAAAATTCTGAGTTTGGGATAATTTTGAAATTACACGCGCAAAATAACATCAAGGTGTTGTTAGCAAACCATGTTATCCTTTGACTTGCGGAGGAAACAGCGTGCAAAATGCAAGGATTCTTATCCTGTCTTTGAGGTTTGGAGAAGGACATTACCAAGCGGGGGAAGCTCTGACATCCGTATTCAAGTCAGAATATCCTTCTCAAGCGGTTGTCAGCCATCTGGATTTTGGGTCGTTTTTTCATAAGAAAATAGATTATCTGATGAAAAAAGCTTACTTCAATGTTATCACAAAGACTCCTGAAATCTGGAAATTTATTTATGAGAAGACCGCTGCTCTTACTGCTGAGAGCTGCCGGAAGTTTGTCTATGGCCTTGATTCGAAGAACATGCTTAACCATATCAGGGAGTTTAGGCCGGATATTATCGTTAATACACATTTTATCTCTTCGGGCTTATTGGCAGAGTATAAAAAACGAGGCCTGATTACGGCGTCTCTAGCTACCGTTGTTACGGATTATCTGGTACATGGCGTTTGGATTCATTCCGGGATAGACCTTTATCTGACTGGCTGCGGGGAGGCTGTCAAAAAACTCAGGGAGGGGGGCATTCCCGCAGAAAGGATTATGCTTACGGGTATCCCTATCAGGCCAAGCTTTACTCGGCTACTCCCCAAGAATGAGGCCCGGCAGAGACTGCAGCTGGATATGAATAGAACAACAGTTTTGATTATGGGAGGTACCGGCGGGATAGCAGGCAAAAATTCGGGGATTGTTGATCTGCTGGAGGATATAACGAATCAGCATTCGGTGCAGTTTCTAGTGGTCTGCGGAAATGATGAAGATTTATACCAAGGTTTGAGATACGAAGTTAACAAAAGGGGCTTTAGTACACATATTTACCGTTACGAAAAAGATATTGAGGTTTTTATGGCTGCAGCAGATCTTCTTATTACGAAAGGAGGGGCTTTGACAATTTCGGAAGCTTTGACGGTAGGATTGCCGCTGCTCATCTATAAACCGATCCCCGGTCATGAAAACGGTAATGCGCAATTTGTTGAAAAAATCGGAGCTGGCATCAAAGTTGATTCTCTGAAAGAACTTCAAAGCGCAGTAAAAGAATTAATACATCATCAACATCAGCTCCAGCAAATGGAAATAAAAGCAAAAACAGCACTTCAAACAAATACTGCTTTACTGACCGCCGAGTCTATTCTGGACTTAGCAAAACGGGAAAAATCGGAGAAATACGGAAATCAGGCAATCATTTAATTAGATGGTTTTTCTTGATTCTTTAGACAAGTTCTGTTAGTATTAATTGGCCAAATCTTCGAGATGCTGAGAAAAGGGGAAGCGGAAGTTTCCCCTTTCTGAAATTGCTTGACTTTCATTGATTTTTTATAAGCCTTATCACATAGAATAGCATATAAGATCTGTTCATTATTCTCTATCAGAAGGTTTGTCAAACATAAAATAAGGTTAGAATAGGTTTTGGAAATAAATACTAATAATAAATCAATATATAAAATGTAAAGCTAAAACAAGGAGGAGCAGACATGTCCGTCAAAGTCGAACAGATAGAAAAGAACAAAGTAGGATTGGAAATCCTCGTACCGGCTAAAGAATTTTCTCTGGCAATTGACCGTACTGCCAAAAAAATTGCCGGGGAAATTATTATTCCGGGTTTTCGCAAAGGAAAAGCCCCTCGGCATATAATAGAAAGGTATGTGGGGAAAGAATACTTGCAAAAAGAAGCTGTCGATCCGGTATTAGGTCCTGCCTACGCTCAAGCGCTTGATGAAAGCGGGATTTGGCCGGTTTCCAGACCTGAAGTTGAACTCATTCAGGTTGAGGAAGGCAAGGATTTGATTTTTAAAGCAGTTGTCGAAGTCAAGCCCGAAGTAGAACTGGGACAGTATATGGGACTGGGCGTTGAAAAGAAATCCCCGCAAGTAATGGAGCAGCAGGTTGATGATGAATTGAAACGCCGTCAAGACTTGCATGCCAAATTGATACAAATAGATGAAGGGGAAATTATTGATAACGATATTGCCGTGATTGATTTTGAAGGATTTATTGATGGGGTACCTTTTGCCGGCGGCAAGGGGGAAAATCATGAATTGACCATTGGATCCAATACGTTTATTCCCGGGTTTGAAGAACAGTTAATAGGTGCTCATAAGGATCAGGCGGTAGATGTGAATGTTCGTTTCCCGGATGAATATCATAGTAAGGACCTTGCTGGTAAGGAAGCTCTCTTTAAAGTTCAGATTAATAGTATAAAACGTAAAGAATTGGTTCCGCTGGATGATGAATTTGCTAAGGACATCAGTGAGTTTGAAACTTTGTCTGAATTAAGGGAAGATGTTAAACAAAAGATGATCACTGCGGCCGGAATGAGATTGAATAATGAATACAGAGCGGAAATTGTTAAAAAAGCTGTTGATAATGCCAGTGTAGAGATTCCGGAAGGAATGATCCGGAGTAAAATTGATTCCATGATTGCAGATTTGCAAAATAATCTTTCTTATCAGGGAGTTAGTTTAGAGCAGTATTATAGTTATATTAATTCTAACGAAGGACAGCTGAGAGAAAATTACAGGGCACAGGCTGTCGAAAGAACGAAAACAGAACTGGTTCTGGATGCCATAGCCCAAAAAGAAGGAATTGCTGTTTCTGACGAAGATGTCGAAAAGGAAATGGTTAAACTATCCGAACAATACGGACGTAAGGCTGAAGAATTAAAACAGATTTTGGCGGCACAGGGTGAGTTGGAGTGGTTCAAAATCGGTATTGTGTCTGACCGGACAATTGATTTACTGGTTGAAAATAATGACGTCAAAAAGGAGGAACCGGAGGAAGAGACGGAGAATACCGATGCAGGAAAAAAAGAATAGAGGATGAAGCACCGCAATGAATGAAATTTTCATGTAAAGGGGTGAGCAATATGGCTAAATTCAATGATGATAAGAACCAGTTGAAATGTTCTTTTTGCGGTAAAACTCAAGAACAAGTCAAAAAATTAGTGGCAGGACCCGGGGTATATATCTGTGATGAGTGCATAGAACTGTGTAATGAAATAATTGAAGAGGAACTTCAAGACGATGCAGGGACAGAAATAGGTGAGATCCCTAAGCCTAAGGAAATCAGGAGTATTTTGGACCAATATGTTGTCGGCCAAGATGAAGCAAAAAAAGCTTTATCAGTTGCGGTTTATAATCATTATAAACGTATTAGCTTAGGTATACAGATCGATGATGTCGAGCTGCAGAAATCAAATGTCATTATGCTTGGGCCGACAGGATCCGGCAAAACCCTTCTTGCTTCCACCCTTGCTAAAGTTTTAAATGTGCCATTTGCCATCGCGGACGCAACCTCTCTCACAGAGGCTGGATACGTGGGGGAAGATGTCGAAAATATCCTCCTTAAACTCATTCAGGCTGCAGATTATGATATTGAGAAAGCCGAACGAGGCATTATCTATATTGATGAGATTGACAAAATTGCCCGTAAATCGGAAAACCCTTCTATCACAAGAGATGTTTCCGGAGAAGGGGTCCAGCAGGCTCTGCTGAAAATTCTGGAAGGCACTGTCGCCAGTGTCCCGCCCCAAGGCGGACGTAAACATCCTCATCAGGAGTTTATACAGCTTGATACCACAAATATCCTTTTTATCGTAGGCGGGGCATTTGATGGAATTGAGAAATTAATTCAAAACAGAATGGGTAAAAAAGTAATGGGTTTCGGGGCGGAAATACAAAAGAAGAACGAGAAAAATGTGGGCGAAATATTAAGGCAGATTCTCCCAACCGATCTGTTAAAGTTTGGCCTTATTCCCGAATTCGTTGGCAGACTTCCTGTCATTGTGACCTTAGATGCCTTAGACCACGAGGCGCTTGTAAGCATTCTAACCCAGCCGAAAAATGCACTCGTCAAACAGTATGAAAAATTGCTCGAGATGGACGGTGTTGCTTTAGAATTCAAAGAAGATGCCCTTAAGGCTATTGCCGAAGAAGCTATCAGGAGGAACACCGGGGCCAGGGGTCTAAGGGCGATCATGGAGGAGATCATGATGAACGTAATGTATGATCTGCCTACCAGAACCGATGTTACCAAGTGCATTGTAACCAAAGATGCCATACTCAGGCGGATCGAGCCTGAACTGGTTACAGTGGAACAGAAGGTAAAGAAAGAAGAATCAGCGTAAGTGCTTGACCATAGCACGCGCTTTCCAGAGTGATATATTGTTTTTAAGGATAAGGAGCCTGCCTAAACAAGCAGGTTCTTTCTATTTAGTAAAAAATAAACTATGAACATATTTTCATATGTTTGTTTAAAAGATAATTGGTGTCCTGCAAAGAAAATGTTTTGAAATTCCTATAATTGTAAATACTAGATAAAGAATTTTTTGCAGGAGGGACTCATCATGGAAAACTTGGGTGGGCTGCTGGTAATTGTACAGCTCGTGTTTGCTTTTGTTATCGGAATGTATTTTTGGACTATGCTCCGGCAGCAGTATGCCACAAAATCAGCTGTGGAGAAGGAGTCTCAGAAACAAAAAGAAAAATTGGATAAAATGAGGAAAATATCGTTAACCATTCCGCTTTCGGAAAAGACCAGACCTGCAAATTTAACTGAAATTGTCGGCCAGAAAGAAGGAATTAAAGCTTTACGGGCGGCTTTATGCGGACCTAACCCCCAGCATGTACTGCTTTACGGACCTCCGGGGATCGGAAAAACCGCTGCGGCCAGGCTTGTGCTGGATGAGGCATGTAAAAATCCCTTATCCCCATTTAAAACGGATTCCAAGTTTATTGAAATCGACGGAGCTACAGCCAGGTTTGATGAACGGGGTATTGCCGATCCTCTGATCGGTTCTGTCCATGACCCCATCTATCAGGGGGCGGGTGCCATGGGGATGGCAGGAATACCTCAACCTAAAATGGGGGCCGTGACCAAAGCGCATGGAGGAGTATTATTTATTGATGAGATTGGAGAACTGCATCCCATTCAGATTAATAAGCTCCTAAAAGTACTGGAAGATAGAAAGGTGATTTTAGAAAGCGCTTATTATAGCTCGGAAGACACAAATATTCCCGAGCATATTCACGATATTTTCCAAAATGGTTTACCCGCAGATTTCCGTATGATTGGAGCCACTACAAGAAGCCCGGATGAAATACCGCCGGCCGTCCGCTCCCGCTGTATGGAGATCTTTTTCCGTTCGCTGCAGCCGGACGATATTGCGAAGATAGCGTTGAATTCTACTGAAAAAATCAATATGAACATAACTGAAAACGCTTTGGAAGTCATAAAAAAATATGCTACCAATGGCCGGGAAACCGTGAATATTATCCAGTTGGCAGCCGGAGCGGCTCAAAATGAAAGGCATGTCGAAATCGATGAGGAAATCATTGAGTGGGTAGTAACCACGGGCGAATATGCGCCGAGACCGGAGAAGAATATTCCTCCGGTCCCTCAAGTCGGAGTCGTAAACGGATTGGCTGTTTACGGTGCTAATCTGGGAATGCTTCTGGAAATGGAAGTGACTGCTTATCCTGCTCATCATCGAAAAGGGGAGTTATATGTGACAGGAATTGTAGAAGAAGAGGAGTCCGGGTATGGCGGGAAAAAAGTGCGGCGGAAAAGTATGGCCCGTTCTTCTTTGGAAAATGTACTTACCGTCCTGCGTCGGGAGCTGAAGATAGAACCCCGTCATTACGATATTCACGTCAACTTCCCGGGAGGGATTCCCTTAGACGGACCATCCGCAGGAGTTGCCATGGCCACAGCCGTATATTCGGCAATCAAAAAACGCAGGGTAGACAATACAGTTGCCATGACAGGCGAATTGTCGATTCGGGGAAAGGTTAAACCTGTAGGGGGAGTAGCGGCAAAAGTCGAGGCGGCGATCCAGGCGGGATGTAAAAAAATCTTCATTCCTAAAGAAAACTGGCAAGTCCGTTTTACCCATATGGAAAAAGATGCGGAGATTATCCCTGTGGATACCTTAGAGGAAGTTTTAAGCTCTGTATTGGAACCTGAAGTATTTATGGAAACTGTAGAAGTGAATTTGACAGAAAAGGGCACTTCCTTGCATAAAGTTTTAAACAGGATAAAATTACCGGTCTCAAATTTGCCTGAGCAAGGTAGAACATGTTAAAATAGAGCACTGACAAGTCTTTTGAGGGGAGATATAAGAAAATGAATCAACGAGAAATACCGGTCCTTCCGCTTAGAGGAATCCTTGTCTTTCCCTACATGGTTATTCACCTCGACGTAGGCAGGGAACGGTCCATGGCAGCTATCGAGGAAACAATGCTTAAGGATCGCCAGATTCTTCTTTTGTCCCAAAAAGAAACAGAAATCGATAGTCCAACTACGGATGATTTGTATACTATTGGAACGATAGCAGAAATTAAACAACTCCTTAGACTGCCGGGAGGGACCCTAAGGGTTCTTGTAGAGGGGATTTGCAGGGGCAAGGTCCAGGAATTTCTAACCGAGGAGCCTTATTTTAAGGCTGGGGTTCTAAAGATTTCGGGCAATGAACGGATGACACCCGAACTTGAAAATATGACCCGGAGTCTTTCCCACCAATTTGAAGAATATGCACGTTTGGGAAAGAAAGTATCGCCGGAGACAATTGGGACTGTATTATCCGTAAAGGAACCCGGAAGAATGGCCGACTTGGTTGCATCTCACCTCAATCTCAAAGTTGAAGATAAACAAGCGATTCTGGATGCGATTGATCTGAGCGAGAGATTAGAAAAACTCACTGAATTAATTATGCGCGAGATTGAGATCCTGGAGTTGGAAAGGCGTATTGGACTCCGGGTCCGCAAACAAATGGAAAAAGCACAAAAGGAGTATTACCTCCGTGAGCAGATGAAGGCAATCCAAAAAGAATTGGGCGATAAAGATGAAAAACAGGCAGAAATAGAAGAATATAAAGAAAAGGTTGAAAAAGCAAAACTAACCAAGGAAGCAAAAGAAAGGGCCCTAAAAGAGATCGACCGTCTGGATAAGATGCCTCCTGCTTCCGCCGAAGGAACAGTTGTCAGAACCTACCTCGATTGGATATTGGCTCTTCCCTGGATGAAAGCCAGCAAAGATAAAATCGATATCCCCAAAGCGGAAAAGATCTTAGAAGAAGACCACTATGGTTTGGAGAAGGTCAAAGAGAGGATTATTGAATTTCTCTCCATCCACAAACTGGCATCCGGTATGCGCAGCCCTATTCTTTGTTTTATTGGTCCCCCCGGTGTTGGGAAAACCTCGCTCGCTAAATCGGTGGCCAGGTCCATGGACCGTCAATTTGTCAGGATGTCTTTGGGCGGGGTGAGGGATGAGGCAGAGATCAGGGGGCACCGGAGAACTTACATCGGCGCTCTGCCCGGTAGGGTTCTCCAGGGAATACGGAAGGCCGGTACCAAGAATCCTGTTTTTCTCTTTGACGAGATTGATAAGATGTCGGCGGATTTTAGGGGAGATCCTGCTTCAGCGTTATTGGAAGTTCTCGATCCTGAACAAAACTGTAATTTTTCCGATCATTATCTGGAAATTCCGTTTGACCTCTCCAAGGTAATGTTCATCATGACAGCAAACTATTACGAAAATATACCGAGACCCCTTCTGGACCGGATGGAAGTTATCCATCTCAGCGGCTATACAGAGGATGAAAAGGTCAATATCGCGGTCAGGCATCTTGTTCCCAAACAGATGAAGGCTCACGGTTTAACGGAAGAAAAGGTTAAGCTGGACAAAGAAGGCGTCCTTAAAATTGTCCGTGGTTATACCCGTGAGTCAGGTGTGCGTAATTTGGAAAGGGAAATAGCCAATGTTCTCCGGAAAGTCGCCGTGCGGATTGTTAAAGGAGAGTGGGAGCCTAAAACCGTAATGTCTGACGATGTTGAGGTGCTTTTGGGAGCTCCGCGTTATTATTACAAGACAGTGGGCGTAACCCCGGAGATAGGGGCCGCAGTAGGCCTAGCCTATACCGAGGTGGGCGGGGATGTTCTCACCATCGAAGTAACTCCTTTAGCGGGAAAAGGAAGACTGACTCTAACCGGAAAGTTGGGAGATGTCATGAAGGAATCGGCGCAGGCAGGATTAACCTTTGTCCGTTCCCATGCCGCAGATCTGGGGATACCGGAAGACTTTCACGAGCAAATTGACCTGCATATCCACGTGCCTGAAGGAGCAGTACCCAAAGACGGCCCTTCAGCCGGGATTACCATGGCTACAGCCATGGCTTCGGCTTTAGCGGCAAGAGGTGTCCGCCAAGATGTGGCGATGACGGGCGAAATTACTTTGCGCGGAAATGTTCTGCCCATCGGCGGCGTCAAAGAAAAAGTGCTGGCTGCGCATAGGGCCGGGATTAAAACCGTAATTCTACCCGAAAAAAACAGGAAAGATCTTGAGGAGATTCCGCTGGATATCCGTAAAGAGCTGGAGTTTCAGTTTGTCAAAAGGATGGAGGAAGTCATTGAAATTGCGCTTCTTCCTGTTTCCGAACCGGATAAGTTTTTACCAAGAGTACCTGTCTATACCGAATTTCAACATACCGATACGAGACCTTTATAAGAGTTGAATCGCCGGGAATAAAATCTCGGCGAATTGCATGATGGCTGTTTAATGGAAGGTGACAAGGATTGATCTTACGCAAGACCGAATTTGTGACGTCAGCAGTCAAACCGGAACAGTATCCGGAGGGAAATTGTCCTGAACTTGCGGTCTCGGGCAGATCCAATGTCGGGAAATCTACCCTCATCAATAAATTTGTTAACCGTAAAAATCTGGCCAAGGTAGGCAATACTCCCGGTAAAACCCAGACCATCAATTTTTTTAATATGAATGACGAATGGTATTTGGTGGATTTGCCCGGATACGGCTATGCCAAAGTTCCGCTGCAAATGAGGGCTCAGTGGGGAAAAATGATGCAGACCTATTTCCGGAGCCGGGAAAACCTCAAGGGAGTAATCCAATTGGTGGATATCCGTCACAAACCTTCTGACGATGACCGGATGATGGTGAATATGCTCTGGGAAAATGAAATCCCTGTCTTGATTGTTGCCACCAAAGCGGATAAAGTTGCAAGGGGGCAGCGGCCCAAGTATCTGAAAGCAATTGCTGAGGCTTTGGACATGCAAGAGTGGAAGGAGATTATTCCATTCTCTTCAATGGATGGAACAGGCCTGAAAGAGCTTCATGAAGCAATTGAGCATATTATCCAAGACACGGATGAAGAAAAAAATGTCTGATCATAAATAAAATCAATACTAATCGGATGAACCTAAGCTTATAATATTATGAACCAACTGTAAAGGAGAAAAGAATTGAAAGACATTGTCTTATTGGTTTTAAGCTTAGGTATCATTCTTTTGGGAGCAGAAGTATTTACAAACGGGGTGGAGTGGCTCGGGAAAAGGCTTAATCTGGACGATGGGGCTGTCGGCAGTGTCTTAGCTGCGGTAGGAACAGCTTTACCGGAAACGATGATACCGGTTATCGCCATCTTGTCGCACAGCGGAGCGGCCGGACAGGACGTAGGCATCGGGGCTATCTTGGGTGCCCCGTTCATGCTGGGTACGCTTGCTTTATTTGTTGTGGGATGCGCCGTCTTTATCTTTCGCCGGTCCAACAGAGCGATGTATATCAACTACCAGGTAATGCTGAGGGATATTAATTTCTTCCTGGCAGTTTATTCTTTGGCAATTATCGCTTCGTTTCTCCCGGCATTCCCCTTAAGACTTGTGATTGTGGCGGTTCTTTTAGGATCTTATATTGCTTATGTCATTAAAACAATCACATCCGGTCATGGGGGTGTAGATACCCATGAAGAACTGCCTCCTCTCTATTTTGATAAACGTTCAAAAAAGCCCAGGATCATGACTGTTTTGAGCCAAATCGTCTTTGCTGTTCTCATTATTGTAGCCGGCGCCGAGCTTTTCGTCGGTTCTGTTCAGAAAGTGGCTGCGTCTGCGGGAATACCTGTTCTTGTCCTTTCTCTGATTATTACACCTGTGGCAACGGAATTGCCTGAAAAGTTTAACAGTGTACTTTGGGCCCGCAGGGGTAAAGATACGCTGGCCATAGGGAACATTACCGGAGCGATGGTCTTTCAGAGTTCGGTAATCCCGGCGCTGGGGATCGCTTTTACGCCATGGGTTTTAGAGCCCCTTGCTTTGATTAGCGCACTCCTTGTTTTGGGGTCGGCTTCCTTGCAGTACTTTTTCCTATTGCGAAAGAGAACCCTTTACCCGGCAGGACTTCTCTTGGGAGGAGTGTTCTACCTGCTGTTTATTATTTCTGTTATTCGAAATATGGTTTAAGCTTATTTAAAAAAATTGGATAAAACAGAAATCGGATGAATTAAACTATCCCCGCTTAAATATACATATATAAAAATAACGGGAATGGGGTGATTTTAAAATGGGTACAAGCATTTTGAAAGGGATCACCACCGGCCTGCTTGTAACGGTATTGACACTTCTGGCTGTTCTGGGAGCCACTTTGACCGGAATCGACAAAAACATGATTTCTTATCTTGTGGACTTCGGTCTATTACTAAGCTGCTTAGCTTCAGGATACCGGGCCAGCAGGAATTCGGGGAGAATCCTTCCGGCCGGACTTGCATCCGGAGGATATGCCATCGTAGGGGTTTTACTGTTAGCCTTATATTTTCCCATTAATATCATCGGAGCTGTCAAAATTATTTCTGAGGGTACCGGTTTAGGGTTTCTGGCAGGTGTTTTAGGAGCCGGAATACTGAGTTCGGCCCCGGAACCTTATGATTATCCGGAAACGGGTGTTTCTAACAAAGAGAACTATTATGATAGAAACAACAGTCTTCGATTATTAGATAACGAGTTTAGTTATTCAAGCTCTTACAATAATCATTCCGAAGAAGAGAGAGCCAAGATCTATGAAATTTGCAACCCGGAAATAGACATGACAGATAAGGACGAGGAAGACGCTTTCGACTGGTGGAGTGTTGAATCAAAGAAACAGTTGAAGAGCCGCTAAAAGAGCAGATATAAGTTAATCCCGTATATTTTTGCGGGATTACTTTTATTTTAATGGATTTGAATGTTTTGGAAATACTAAAAAAAGAAAGCAATTGCATGATCAAACAGGACCGGGAGAAGTTATGAAAAAACAGGAGAAACTCTTGCTATTTTTTTTACTTTTTGGCCTTGCTGTAATCCGGCTATACCATGTAAATTTTCCCTCTTTAGAGATCGAGGAAAGTTGGCGCCAGGCAGATACAGAATCCATGGCTTGGAATTATGTCAAATATGATGCGAACCCTTTCCATCCCAATCTCAACTATGATGGGCCTCTGCCCAATATTCCCGCTCTGGAGATTCAGGTTACTACTTATCTGATCTCTCTTCTATACCGCTTATTTGGACATCAGTATTTTCTGGCAAGACTCGTTCCGCTGATGTTTTTTATCTTATCGGGGGTATTCCTTTACGCGTTTGCCAGAAACTACATGAAGACAGGTGCAGCGCTTATCAGTTTGCTTATCTACGGGATTTTACCTTTAAATGTTTACTACTCCAGGGCAATTATGCCGGAGTCCGCCGCTTTAATGTTTTGGACCGGGGGATTCTATTTTTTCGATAAATGGCTTGCCAGGAAAAAGAACCTCCAAAACGGTATCAGATATCTTCTGCTAAGTTCGGTATTGACGGCTTTAGCCATTATGACGAAGCCCCCGGTTATATTGATTGCTATCCCCATGATCTACCTCTGTTTTCAGTATTTTCAGCGGAGATGGCTGAGATTTCCGGAACTATGGGGATATGCCTTTGTTATTTTGACTGTCCCTGCAATCTATTATTGCTATAGTACAAAGATTGCCGAGTTTAAATTTACCGTCGGAATTACTCAGTATATTTTCCGTAATAACTTTTGGAATATCTTTTACAGTCACGCAGCCTGCCAATTTTATTCCACGGATATTCCCAGGAGCCTGGGACTTATAGCCCTGCTGCTGGCTGTCATTGGGATATTTTTTATCAGCAGAAGGCAAACCGTCATTTTGGTTTGGTTTATTGCCATGCTGTTAGAAGTTATTTTTTTTGTCAGCGCTGTCAGAGCGGCTTATTATCTCATATTTTTTACAGTTCCCTGTGCACTTCTCATCGGGAATTTCTTATATAGGATTTGTTCAGAACCGACGGGAAAGATTTTAGCCGTATTACTGGTATCCGTTATCGCTTTGGAGAGTTTACACCTGGTTAGGCCGATGTTTGCTTTCAATACGGTTCTGCAGAATCAAGTAAAAGTAGTACAGAATCTGACAAAAACAGATGACCTGATTGTGGTTGGGTCATTGGACCCTTGTCTTTTAAGTTCGGCTGACCGCAGGGGCTGGAGGTATAATCTTGGAATTTATGCGGCAACGCCTGCTGACCCGGAGAAGGAATTAAAAGATTATATTGAAAGGGGAGCAAAATATTTTGTTCCGATTCAGGGAAAAATATATGGGGATGAAAGCGGAGAACTACTAAAAAAAATCGAAAATCAATTTTCCAAGATAGAACCCATAAAAGGATATCCTATTTTTCAACTGCGTTAGAAAGAAGGAGGCGCAAATATGAACGTACTTATTGCTTTGCCTGCATACAACGAGGAAGCGGGCATTGCCAATGTATTGGAAAGTATTATCCGGTTCCGAAATTACAGCAGGTATTCCATTGAGGTTTTGCTTGTTAATGACGGAAGTACTGACCAAACGTCCCAGGTTGTCCGAAACTTTACCCGGAAGTATGCTGATATAAAAATGATTGAGCATAACGGAAATAAAGGTTTGGGAGAGGCCCTCAAAACAATCTTGCGCTATACCATAGAACATATGGAAAATGAAGATATTCTTGTGACCATGGATGCGGATAATACCCATAGTCCCCTCCTGATTGAAAGCATGATTGGAAGTTTAATCAGTCATGATCTGGATATGGTGGTGGCTTCAAGGTTCACAGATGGCGGTTGTGAGTTGGGATTAAAAGCAATACGCAAACTATACAGCCGTGGAGCTATGTGTTTTTTTAAGTTGTTTTTCCCCATAAAAAATCTAAACGATTATTCCTCCGGATTTAGGGCTTACCGGGTGGGAATCATCCGTCAGGCCCAAGAGAGATGGATAGAATTAATTACGACAAATGGATTTGACTGCATGGCGGAAATAGCCGCCAGATTCAGCAGGATGGGGATCAAGGCGGGCGAAGTACCGCTCATATTAAATTATGGATTGAAGGAAGGGGCCAGTAAGATGAAAGTTGCCAAAACCGTAAAAGGCTACTTCTCTTTGCTGGCTAAAGTAAGGTAAAAAATGATTTATCTCGCGGCAGTTATTTCTATTGCCCTAGGGGCTGTTGGACAGTTCGGACTGAAATTAGCTTCCGGGTCGCTGCAAACGGGCAGCGGTATTTGGAAACTGGGACTATCCATGCTGAATCTGAAAATGATACTTGCGGTGGCCTGTTTTATAACGAGCATGGTGATTTGGATATTTGTGCTGCGGAAGATGGAATTGAGCATAGCTTATCCTATGGTAAGTCTTGGATATATTTTTGTTATGATGCTGTCTTTTTACTTTTTACGGGAGACAATGAGTCTTCCCAAACTCCTGGGGACCGGGCTGATAATCTTAGGCGTAATCGTTTTGAATCTATAATAGTTCCTTTGACAATTTTAGGGAGGGTCAGTATAATATTTATGAATCAATGAGAGGAGCCCGTTATTGCCGAAGAGTGCCGGTCTTCTGTCTTTCGGGGTAGATTTCCGGAATAAAGGTGGTACCGCGAGTCTTTCGTCCTTTGGATCAGAAAGACTTTTTGTATTTTTACTTTCTTTTTGGAAGGAGCCTCAAAATGTCTGAAGAACAACAATTAGCCAAAGTTTATGACCCTGTTCAGGTAGAGGAAAAATGGTATCGTTACTGGGAAGAAAACGGATTCTTTACGCCGAAGGTTGAAACTGAGAAGAAACCTTTCAGTATCGTTATGCCCCCGCCCAATGTCACGGGTTCTCTTCACTTGGGTCACGCTATGGACAATGCTCTCCAAGATATCCTAACCCGCTTCAAGCGCATGCAGGGGTATAATACACTATGGCTTCCGGGCACAGACCATGCGGGCATTGCCACTCAAGCGAAAGTGGAAGAACAATTAGCCCGGGAAGGCACCAACCGGCATGAACTGGGACGTGAAAAGTTCTTGGAAAGAGTCTGGGCCTGGAAAGAACAATACGGAGGAACAATTACCCGGCAGCTTCGGAAATTGGGAGCTTCCTGTGATTGGTCCAGGGAACGGTTCACGATGGATGAAGGGTGTTCCCGGGCTGTTAGGGAAGTCTTTGTAAAGCTTTATAAAAAAGGGCTGATCTATAGGGGAAATTATATTGTCAACTGGTGTTCCAAATGTCATACCACGATTTCAGATATCGAAGTAGAGCACACAGAAAAAGAAGGAAACTTATGGCATATCCGTTATCCCGCAAAAGACGGGGGTGAAGGGGTAATTGTGGCCACAACCCGCCCTGAGACTATGCTGGGAGATGCGGCGGTAGCTGTTCATCCCGAAGATGAGAGGTACAGCAGCCTGGTTGGAAGAACAGTTATTCTTCCTTTGACGGACAGGGAAATTCCTATCATCGCCGATGAATATGTGGATAAAGAGTTTGGGACAGGGGCGGTTAAAATTACGCCCGCTCATGATCCCAATGATTTTGAGATGGGGTTGAGGCATGAGCTGCCCCAAATCAATATTATGAACAGCGATGCCGCAATTAACGAAAACGGCGGAAAATACCAGGGCCTGGACCGGTATGAAGCACGGCGGCAGATTGTCAAAGACCTGGAAGAATTGGGTCTCCTGGTAAAAGTTGAACAGCATAGCCATGCGGTAGGAGAATGTTACCGTTGTTCTACAGTGGTTGAACCAAGAGTCAGCAAACAATGGTTCGTTAAAATGAAACCGCTGGCTGAACCGGCAATTAAGGTTGTTCAGGACGGGGACCTGCAGTTTGTTCCGGAACGTTTTGCCAGGATCTATATCAGTTGGCTGGAAAATATCCGGGACTGGTGCATTTCCCGTCAGCTGTGGTGGGGTCACCGTATCCCTGTTTGGTATTGTCAGGATTGCGGGGCTGAGATTTGCGTCAAAGAAGACCCCGTTCATTGCCCCAAATGCGGCAGCAATAACATCGAGCAGGACCCTGATGTTTTAGACACCTGGTTTTCTTCGGGACTTTGGCCGTTCTCGACAATAGGCTGGCCTGATCAAACTGCGGAACTCAAACAGTTCTATCCCACCAGTGTCCTTGTGACCGGAAGAGATATTATCTTTTTCTGGGTGGCCAGAATGATTTTTATGGGCTTGGAATTTCAGCAAGAAGTTCCGTTCCACAAGGTCATGATCCATGGACTGATCTTGGATTCGCAGGGCCGGAAGATGAGTAAATCCCTGGGTAACGGTGTAGATCCCATTGAAGTAATCAACCAATACGGTGCCGATACTTTGAGATTCATGCTGATAACAGGGAACACGCCCGGCAACGACCTGCGGTTCCACTCCGAAAGACTGGAAGCTGCCCGAAACTTCCTCAATAAGATTTGGAACGCCTCCCGTTTTGTACTGATGAATCTTGAGGATTACGAGAATAAACCCCGGGGAGAACTGGCACTCGCCGACCAATGGATTCTTTCCCGTTATGAAGATACGGTCCGGAATATTACCGATGCTTTGGAACGGTATGACCTGGGAGAAGCCGGGAGAATACTCTATGAATTTATCTGGAATGAATATTGTGACTGGTATATTGAACTCACCAAAAAGAGACTGTACGACAAAGAAAATTCCGAGGTGCGGAATACTGCTCAAAGTGTCCTGTTCGAGGTCTTGGAAGGTACAATGAGACTTCTCCACCCGTTTATGCCTTTCTTGTCCGAGGAAATCTGGCAGCACCTTCCTACGGAAGGAGAGACCGTCATGCTGCGTTCCTGGCCGGAAGCCAGCGGATACAAAAATGAACAGGCTGAAAAGGAAATGTCTGTCGTGATGGAAGTCATCCGCTCAGTTCGTAATATCAGGGCCGAAATGAATGTGGCACCCGGACGCAGGGCGGACATCCTCTTGGTAGCCCCTGAGACTGAAATCAGGGAAATGCTGGACAGAGGGAGGGAAGATATTCGCAAATTAACCGTTGGAGAGAAGATCACCATTTTACAGAGACTGGAAAATAATCTTCCTCAATCGGCTAGTGCGGTACTGGATGGGGTTACTGTCTACTTACCGCTCAAGGGTTTATTGGATCTGGATAAAGAGATTGCCAAGGTCCGTAAAGAAATTGAAAATGCCATTGCGGAGCAAAAGAGACTGGAAGGGAAACTGAGTAATCCGGGATTTATCGGGAAGGCTCCGGAAGAAGTTATCGCGAAGGAAAAAGAAAAACTGGATACGATCCAAACCAGGCTGCGGTCTTTAAAAATCAGACTCTCTGATGTCGCTGACGACTTAGAAAAATAAAAGGCCACAATAGGAGGAATTTATGAAGGGCCACGATTTGGAGAAAAGACAGGTTGGTCCGGTTGAGATGGCTGATCTTGAGGCAATGGATTTCATCAAGAATCTTACCAAATTCGGGATTAACCTGGGTCTTCACAGGATCAGGTCTTTACTGCAGAGACTGGGTAATCCCCATCAAGGTCTGAAAATAGTTCATATTGGCGGAACGAATGGCAAGGGATCTACTACAGCTATTCTTCAGTCTGTACTCAAACAAGCCGGTTATCGCGCCGGGATGTTTATTTCTCCGCATCTTCATGATTACCGGGAAAGGATACGGATCAATGATGAGTTGATCTCTTGTCAAGATATCACAAGAGGAATAGCAAAGATGAGGCCTATCTTGGAAGAGATGGCTGCCGAAGGAATTGAGCATCCTACGGAGTTCGAGGTGAGTACTGCGCTGGCTCTTTGGTATTTTGCCGAAAAACAGCCCGATTTCGTTTTGCTCGAAGTGGGGCTGGGTGGAGAGATTGACTCCACAAATGTAGTAACCCCGGTTATCTCGGTTCTGACGAGCATTAGTATGGATCACATGGATTATTTGGGAGAGTCTTTGCCAGAGATCACCGAAGTGAAAGCGGGTATTATTAAAGAAGGGGTACCTGTTATAACCTCTGTAGACAACCCGGAGTCCCTCCAAATCATTCAGCATCATACAGAGAAAAAAAAGTCTGCATTAATTCAGGTTGGAAATGAGGTCCGGTGGGAGAAAGATGAAGGCAAGCAAAATTCTTTTCACTACCATGGGCTGAAATATCATTATTTCGGGTTAAGACTATCACTATACGGGGACCACCAATTTATCAATGCGTCAGCTGCTTTGGCCGTTTGTGAGATGCTGGCGGAACTTTTTAAAATAAACATAGAAGAGAAGGCCGTCCGTCAAGGGCTGATCACTGTTCAATGGCCCGGAAGATTGGAGATGATTTCCCAAAGGCCTAAAATCCTTCTTGACGGGGCCCATAATGTTGACGGAATGAAAACGCTTGTCCGGGCGCTCCAAGAATATGCAGGAGGTCCTTTTCAACGGAAGCGGCTTTTACTCTGTATCGGGATCCTCCGGGATAAGGAGGTCGGCAAAATAATTCAGCTTATCGCGCCCTTAGCGGATGAGATAATTATCACAAAGCCGGATTCACCTCGTGCCGGGGATTGGAAGGCAATTGCAGGTCTTGCAGAGAAATATCTTGACTCTTCCAAGATTCATGTAATTGAGGACCCAGCACAGGCCGTTAAAGAAGGGATAAGAATGATGGAAACGGATGACTTGCTTTGTGTCACCGGTTCACTTTATATGATTTCCGAGGTAAGGAAGTATTTGCAGCAAAAGTACTAAATTTTTCCAACCCCTCATATGCTTGATCATAAGGGCAGAAGAAGGGGTTTTTATGAAAAAATTTAAAGTACTGAAAGTTTTGATTACTATTATCATGGTAATACTAGGAATAAGCTGTATCTCTTGGTTCACTTGGAATCTCGGTAAAATATTTTTGGGAATGGTCTCTGCTGGAACGTCTGAAACAAAGGCCAAAGCTGATCAAAGCGGCAGTGTCATCCTAAATTTGCCGAAGGTTGACTTCTGGACATGCCAGATAGGGGTTTATAAAGACAAAAAAAAGGCGGATATTCTGGTCAGCTCGCTGAAACTTGAAGGCCGGAAGGCAGAAATAATTAAAGAAGAGCCTTATACGGTAGCTCTTGGCGTCTTTAACAACAAAGAGGAAGCGGTCAGACAAGGAAATATTCTCGCTCAAGAGGGCATCCAAACCTGGATAAAGGAGGAAACTTTCCCGGCTTTGCATTATAAAGTCAGCGGGAATAATATTGGAAAAATCACATCCTTGTTAATGATTGCAAATTCCATACTTAATGGGGCGGAAAGAGATCAAGTCAAACAGGAACAGGCTGGTGATGTTCAATCTTATTTTGCAGGTCAATGTCCCCAAGATTTTCAAAATTTGAAGGCAATGCTTCAAGAAATTCTGTTCAGAGAATTTCCAAATAAAGAATCCGACAATCTTGATCGGCGGGACTTACTCGGATTATATGCCGAGTACAAATCAATTACGACAAAATATATTAATATTAGCAAATAAGAACAGATCCGGAAGCTTATTCATGCCAATCGTACCTCAAATCCTGTATTTTCTTGTGTAGAATTGCATATTCTTTCGGTAGTGATATAATTAACCTATCAATCGACATCACTGAACATTTGCGAAATGGGGGGATTTATTTGAAAACCTTAAAGATACCTGAAGCAACCATCATGCGTCTTTCCGTTTATTCCCGTTATTTGACGGAAATTGATCGTAAAGGAATCATAACGATCTCCTCAGGGGATATTGCGGAAGGCGTGGGAGTCAGTCCTGCTCAAGTACGGAAAGACCTGGCTTATTTTGGGGAATTTGGCATAAGGGGTGTCGGATACAATGTAAAGGATCTTCATCGGAACGTCTTGAGAATCTTAGGACTAAGCAATGAATGGAGCATGTGCTTAGTAGGATTAGGCAACCTTGGTTTAGCGCTAAGTACCTATAAGGGATTTAAAGACAGGGGTTTTGCCATTACCAGTATTTTCGACAATGACCCTCAGAAAATCGGCATGTTGATTGACGGGGTAGAAGTGATGTCTGTAGATCAGATTGAGGAAGTGGTTTCCCAAAGGCAGACGCAAATAGGTGCGATAACTGTTCCTGCTGCCTCCGCTCAGGTGATCGCAGATATGTTAGTCAGGTGCGGCATTAAAGCGATATTGAATTTTGCACCGGTTGTCCTTAATGTTCCCCCTGAGGTAGAACTTAGAAATGTAGACCTTTCCGTTAACCTGGAGGTCCTTACCTTTAATCTTGGCGCTAAAATGGCTTAATCCGATGATAATTTTATACGGTCCATGAAACCACCGTTTTGGGGTGGTTTTAATTTTTGCTTTATTTCTGCAACGATTATCTGTAAAATAAATAAAATAAGTAAAATCAAACTTCTTTAAATACCGTGTTTTATCATTGGAGGGGTAAAAATGGCAGACTCGAAAATCAGCATCTACGATACGACATTAAGAGATGGGGCACAGGGAGAAGGGGTTCATTTCTCTGTAAAAGATAAACTGGTTTATTTGCAAAAAATCACAGAAACGGGTATTCATTATATTGAGGCAGGTTGGCCCGGATCGAATCCCAAAGATGATGAGTTTTTTCGCCAGGTTTCTCTAAGTAAGACTTCAAATCAAAAGGACATTTCCCTAACAACACGCATTGCTGCTTTTGGCAGTACATGCCGGGTGAACGAGTCTCCGGAGAAAAGTGAGATCCTGGCCCGGCTTCTATCTTCAGGAGCCGATACCTTAACCATCTTCGGGAAGACATGGGAATTGCATGTCGGGGATGTTTTGCGTACGGATAAGCGTGAGAACCTAAGAATTATCCGGGAATCAGTCGGCTTTTTGGTGAATGCGGGTAGGGAGGTATTCTTTGACGCCGAGCATTTTTTTGACGGTTGGCTGGATAATCCGGATTTTGCCCTGAGCTGTCTGAAAGCCGCTCTGGAAGGCGGAGCCAAAGGACTTATTCTTTGTGATACCAACGGGGGAGCATATCCCAAAGAAATAACCAAGGGTGTGGAGGCGGTTTCGAAACATTTCAAGCCTCCAATCTTAGGTATTCACACCCATAATGACGGTGGGCTTGCGGTAGCCAATACTCTTGCCGCTGTTGAAGCAGGAGCCAATCAGATACAAGGAAGCTGGAACGGGTTTGGAGAACGCTGCGGAAATGCTAATTTGAGTACACTGATTCCTTGGCTGCAAATTAAACTTGGGTACGATCTTCTTCCGCAGGGTGTTCTCCAAAAACTAACCCATTTAAGCCGTTACGTTGCTGATCTTGTCAACTATCCTTTTGACGAAAAACAACCGTTTGTCGGAAAGAGTGCTTTTGCTCATAAAGCGGGCATGCATGTCGATGCTGTATTGAAAAATAATAAAACTTTTGAGCATATCGAACCGTCCCTGGTCGGCAACGAACGACGCATTCTTGTCTCAGATCAATCGGGAAAAGCCAACATCTGTGAGCGGATGCGCCGTTTTAGACCGGAAATTAAAAAAGATGATCCCCTGGTCGAAGAAGCTATGGATAGAATTAAAAAGGCAGAAAATGAAGGCTTGCAATACGAAACGGCCGAAGGGAGCCTTGATCTTCTCATTATGGATATTTTAGGTGAATATGAACCGCCTTTCAGCCTTGAGGACTATCATGTCTGGAGTGACCCGCTAAGGGAAGAACTGGATTCGGTAGCTGTGATAAAGATTAAGGTCGGGGATAAATTCGTACATCTTGCAGCTGAGGGCGATGGGCCTGTTCATGCCCTAGACAGGGCATTGAGACGGACATTGAGTGCTTTTTTTCCTGCGATTGACGAGAGCGAGCTTGTGGATTACAAAGTCAGGGTATTAGACGGATCAAGAGGAACCGGCGCGTTTGTCCGGGTTATTGTCGAGACCCGGCATGGTCTTCATACATGGGGAACGATAGGAGTCTCCAGCAATATTCTCCGGGCCAGCGCCAAAGCTCTTTTAGAGGCATTGCATCTTGTAATTCTCAGTGACCGGGGAAAATTAACAACAAAAGAATTAAATAAATAATTGATTTATCTAAAGGAATTCATATTAATTATGTCGAAACTAATATGCGTTGTAAGAAATGACAGGGATTAACGGGAAATGCAGAAAAAATCAAGACTCGCTGAGGAGATGAGTGCTGTATTCATCGTATCTTGCAAAAGAAAATCCAAGATGCTAAACTGAAGCAAGGATTACGCTAGCCGGGGATAAAAGCCCTGGCTTGTTATAATTTGATACTAAAGCAACATCTGGAGTGATAGGGTATGCTGGTCTTGGCATCATCTTCTCCCCGCAGGAAAGAACTTTTGCAGGAGTGGGGTTACGAATTTGGTTCGGTCAATGCTCCGGTGTCCGAAGAACTTGAAGAAGGAATTGTTCCGGAGACAGGAGTTCAGGAACTGGCCAGACGCAAGGCATTTGCAGGATACGAGGCCTGGCGGAATCAGGACGGTTCAATCTATGACATGATTCTAAGCGCTGATACTATCGTTGTTTTGGATCAGCAAATTTTTGGCAAACCATTCGATAATGCGGATGCAGAACGGATGCTGCGGGGATTAAGCGGAAAGACCCATAAGGTCATGACAGGGATCGCCTTGGCAGGTCTGGATCATCGCCGAAGTATAGCTGTAAAGACGTATGTGGAAGTCACTATCGTATCGTTCAGGAATTTAGACAGTCAGGAGATCCTCAACTATATTGCTTCCGGGGAGCCTATGGATAAGGCGGCGGCTTATGGGATTCAGGGAGAGGCCGGAAAATTTGCCGCAGAGGTTAAAGGTTCATATACAAATGTTATTGGTTTGCCTATGGAACTTTTATCAGCAAAGCTCAAAGAAAGAGGAATTTTCCCAACCCATAAATATTTCCGGCAGGAGAGATAAGTGATGGTTTACCGCCGGCTGAAAGATCTTTCTGAGGATCTGAAACCGAGAGAGCGTCTTCACCAGTTTGGGGCAGAGGTTTTGTCTAACAAAGAAATTCTTGCCATTCTGCTCCGGATTGGGTCTAAAGGAGAAAACGTTTTAGAACTTGCGGAGAGGATTTTAGCAGATACCGGAGGGTTAACAGGACTTTCCAAACTTTCTGTTTATGAACTGGAACAGATTCATGGGATAGGTCCGGCCAAGGCCGCTCAAGTAAAAGCCGCTTTGGAATTAGGGAAGCGGAGTGTCTGTTCAGATCCGGTTACAAGACCTGTGATCAATTCTCCGGGGGATGTTGCCGATTTGGTGATGGAAGAAATGCGGTGTCTTGATCGTGAGCATTTTAGAATTATGCTTTTAAGCACCCGCAATAACGTCCTGGGTATTAGTCCTGTTTCCATCGGGTCACTCAATTCTTCTGTAGTTCATCCCCGGGAGTGCTTTAAAGAGGCAATCCGGCGAAATGCCAACACGATTATTCTTCTGCATAATCACCCAAGCGGAGACCCCGCTCCCAGCAAGGAAGACGTGGATATTACGAGGCGTCTGGCAGAAGGGGGAAAGATTCTGGGTATTGATGTTCTGGATCATGTCATTATCGGGGATAAAAGGTTTGTAAGTCTCAAGGAGCAAGGAGTTATTTAAGCAAGGTTTGGTAAAAAATATAAATTAATGGTCATTTAAAGCATGAAAATTGGTTAAAGCGGTAAACTAAGTAAAGTTTGGATATGATAGGATGAAGGGAGAATTTTGCCATGTTTTTTTCCAAGGATTTAGGAATTGATTTGGGAACAGCCAATACGCTTGTACATATGAAGGGAAAAGGGATTATTGTTCGTGAACCTTCGGTGGTCGCGATGGATATAGAAAGAAATGAGCCTTTGGCTGTCGGGGACAGGGCCAAAGAGATGATCGGCAGGACCCCCGGGAATATCGTAGCTATTCGTCCTCTAAAAGACGGTGTAATTTCCGATTTCAACGTCACGCAAAAAATGCTGAAATATTTTATCAACAGGGCCTTGGGTTCCAAGTTTCAGTTTGCACGTCCCAGAGTGGTTATCTGTGTTCCCTCAGGTGTAACAGCCGTAGAAGAAAGAGCGGTAAAAGAAGCTGCCCTGGCTGCAGGTGCCAAAGATCCTATCATTATGGAAGAACCGATGGCTGCGGCTATCGGGGCCGGGCTTCCTGTAGGCGAACCGACCGGAAATATGATTGTCGATATCGGCGGAGGAACGACAGAAGTAGCTGTCATTTCCATGGGCGGTATCGTTACGGCTGGTTCTATCCGGGTAGCCGGGGATGAAATGGATGAAGCGATTATTGCTTATATCAAAAAAACCTATAATTTATCTGTAGGTTATCAGTCTGCCGAAACCATCAAGAAGGAAATCGGCGCAGCTTATCTGCCTCCTAAAGGTGAAGTTTATGTCATAAAAGGAAGAGACCTTTTAACGGGGCTGCCCAAGAATGTGGAGATTACTTCCGAAGAAATTGTCGATGCCCTCAGTGAACCGGTAACGGCGATTGTCGAGGCTGTCAAAACTTGTTTGGAAAAAACTCCTCCTGAACTGGCGGCAGATATAATGGACCGGGGTATCATTATGGCCGGAGGCGGATCCCTCTTAAGAAATTTGGATAGATTGATTTCTGATCAAACCGGTATTCCTGTTCATTTGGCTGAAGACGCTCTGTCCTGCGTTGCTCTCGGTACCGGCAAAGTTTTGGAGGATGACGAGATATTACGGAAGATTGCCTCTTTGCAGAAGAATTAAGAAGCGGGAGGAGAAATAGGTGGGGAAAAAGATCAATCCCATGGGGATTGCTGTCCTGGTATTCGCTGTGATCCTGATTACGCTTACGTCTATTCGTTTGACAGGATTAGGCAGCGATTTTCCCAACCCTGTCGGGAAAGCTCTGGATAGAATTCTGTCCCCGGTAGAAAGAACGATCTGGTCTATTGGGGATGGAATCAAGGATAATGTCCGGGCCATTTTTAGTTTTCGTACGGTAAAAGCGGAAAACGAAGAATTGCGGAAACAGGTTGAACAGCTTAAAGGAGATAATCTTCAGCTGAAGCAGCAGGTTTTAGCCGCTTTAAGATATCAGGAACTGGATAAAGACGTTTTTCAAAGCCCCACGCTGGAAAAATATGAAAAGATAGGGGCAACGATTGTGAACCGTAATCCGACTGCCTGGTATCAAACGATAACCGTTAATAAGGGAAGCAAGGACGGAGTCAAGGCGGATGACCCGGTAATCGCCAATCTCGGTTTAGTCGGCAAGGTTGTGGCTGCTTCTTCTGCAACTTCCGATATTCTGCTGATCCTGGACGGGGAAGGACAGGTTGGTGCGCTGGTCCGGGATAATCTAGGAAACGCGGTTTTCGGGATTTTAAAAGGGACATATAAGAAAGGTTCAAGGCTAAATGCCACCGGAAGTTTAGAAATGGAGTTCAAACAAGAAGACGAAGTGAATTCTGGCGATTTGGTGTTCACTTCCGGCTTCGGAGGGGTTTTCCCCAAGGATATTCCTATTGGTGTGGTTACCGGAGTAAGGGTGGACCCTACCGGGCTGTTAAAAACGGCAAATATTGAACCTATTGTTAATTTTGATTCCCTGGAGGAAGTCTATATCCTGGATGTTCCGGGAGGGAGCAGATGAAACGCTATGTTATCATGTTGATCATCTTTATGCTCTGTCTGACCCTTCCGGGGACTTTATTCCAATATTGGTCATGGGGGGGTATAAAACCCGATTTAGTCATGCTGTGGGTCATATATATCGCACTTCACCACCGTCCGGTCCGGGCAATTGCCTACGGTTTCAGTTTTGGGCTGATTGAAGATTTTTATCTAGGCAGATATATTGGTTTAAATGCAATTAGTTTAGCCGCAGCAGCCTTACTGATAGGTTTTCTCCAACAGAGATGGTATCGGGAGAACATCCCCCTCACGATGGTGCTCGTGTTAATCGTCTCCATATTAGGACAAACCTTGATTATGCTGTTTGCTGCTACCTCCGGCCTGAACTGGTTTTTCGGTGATGCCTTAAATATTATTTTGGGGATATCCTTTTACAATTGCCTCCTGGTCCCTTTGACTTATCCATTCATTCACAGGTCCTTTACCAGCGGCTTTTTATTCCAAAAGCCAAAGTATGAACATCGGTGACTTAGACAGGAGTGAGAGAAGATGGAAAGGAAAGAGCGTCGACCTTATCACAAAAGGCTAACGGGGCTTAGTGTTGCGGTTGTCCTTATTTTTTTGCTTCTCGGTTTTAACCTTTGGAGGCTGCAGATTGCCAAAGCATCGTATTATGCGGGGCTGGCTGCCGGCAATGTCATGAAGAATATCACTACCCCGGCGGTCAGAGGGGAGATCGTTGACCGCAATAACGCTGTATTGGCCAGAAGCGTTCCAAAGTTCGCCCTTGTCTTGGATTGGACAGACCTTCAGAAAGTAAATCAGGACTGGAAAAACGTTGTCAGTAAATTAGCGGGGTATGTTAAGCCTTATTGGCCCAATGCCAATCAGTCGGTGGAGTTAATTACAGAAGATATTTATGTGATGATCCGTAATCAACAGTGGGAAAGTTACCGGCCGGTTATCATTTTGGAAGATGTTCCCTCTCAGCTGCAGGCCGTCATAGCCGAACACAGCAATGAGCTTCCCGGGGTAAGTATCGAACCCATCCCTGTAAGGGTCTATACTCAAAACACGACATTAGGACAGGTCTTAGGCTATGTGCGTGAAATCAGTCAAAGTGAGCTGGACCAATTCAACCAGCAGGCTGAGGCCAAGGGCGATACTTACCGCTATGGCCAAGGTGACCTTGTCGGAAAGATGGGCGTGGAAAAAAGCTATGATGTCTGGTTGAGAGGAAACCATGGTATTGACAGCGTTGGTATCGATAGCAATGCCAGGCCGGTTGACCGGGTAACGGTCCAGGAAGCCCAGCCTGGATATACCATCAAAATGACAATTGACAGCGAATTGCAAAAAGTGGTAGAACAAAAACTGGATGAGGTCGTCAAAAGTATCGAAACGGTTCACCCCGATGCCCAAGCGGGTGCAGCAGTTGTCATTGATGTCAAGACAGGGAAGATTTTGGCCATGGCCTCAAGACCATTTATGAACCCCAATGATTTAATCGGCGTTATTTCGGATGAAACTGCCCAAAAATACTTCAGCAGTAAAGATGCCGCTTCGTTTAACCGTGCTTTAACAGGGTTGTACCCGCCCGGTTCAACATTTAAAATGATCACGGCGATGGCGGCTCTGCAATCTGAGGTAATTACCCCCGAGGATTCTTTTGCGGATTCTCTTTCTTCACTCGGTCCCCAAGGGATAGCTGAATGGGGGGGAAATAACTTTGGCATGGTCAACCTCTATAGCGGGCTGGCCCATTCTTCAAATATTTATTTCCAAATTGTTGGGCGGAGGGTCTTTGATAGACAACCTGAGCTTATTAAGCAGATTGCGAACGAGTTTGGGTTGGGGGTTGGTACGGGTATAGATATTCCAGGTGAAGGAATCGGAATTGCCCCGTCACCCGAGTGGAAAAAAGAGTATTTTAAGCCTGCTTATGATAAAAAAAGGGAAGATCAGCTCAGGGCCATTGATGATAAATACGCCGGTCTTCTTACCAACGCCTCCGATGACAAGCAAAAAAAGAATCTCGAAAAGCAGAAACAAAATGAAATAGCCCTTGTGGAAACCGATTATAAGGAAAAAGTACAGTTCTATGTGGACTGGCGGCTTTTTGACAGTTATAATAATTCAATTGGTCAGGGATATAATTCCTATTCATTGATCCAGATGGCCAATTACGTTGCGACAATTGTCAACGGAGGCAAGCATTTTAAACCTTATCTTGTCGATCAAATCATTAACCCGGTCACAGGAGAAGTCGTCAAAGAGAATCAACCCCAGCTGCTGAATCAAGTATCTGTGTCTCAAGAGAATTTGGAGATCGTTAAAAAGGCGATGTCTGAGGTTACAAGTGGGCAAGGGACGGCAAACTGGCTTTTTGCCGATGTTCCTCAGTTCACAGGAGGAGGCAAGACAGGGACGGCCCAGATCGGCTCTAAAGGAACAGCGCAGGAGGAAAGCTATAACGGAATGTTTGTTGCTTTCGCCCCATACGATGACCCTCAGATTGCTTTTGCGGGAGTTGTCGAATATGGCGGACATGGTGGAGATACATCGGGTCTTGTCGCCAAAGCGGCGTTTATCAAGTATTTCGGTTGGAAATAGACGTAATTATCAGAAAAACCGGGGAATTTGAACCTCGGTTTTTTCTTTTTTCTAAAGGAAAAGGAAGGTTGATTGTAGAATCATTTTCCATGAAAAATCTAAAGATTTTTTAAATCTTCAGGGGATTTCCAGGTAGAATAGGAATTATTTTTTTTCATCGCCTCATGTAATATATTACCTGGAATGGATGCTTATGGGAAAATTGCATATTAGATGAAAGGTAGGCTTGGATAATGGGTGAAACAATTGTCATAACATCAGGGAAAGGTGGCGTGGGGAAAACTACTACAACCGCTAACCTAGGTACGGCACTGGCCTTCGCGGGGTATAAAGTAGTATTGGTGGATACGGATATCGGCCTCCGCAATCTTGATGTTGTAATGGGATTAGAGAATAGAATCGTCTATGACATCGTAGATGTCACCAGTGGGAATTGCCGCTTAAAACAGGCTCTGATCAAGGACAAACGCTTTAATAGCTTATACTTGCTTCCGGCTGCCCAGACCAAGGATAAAACGGCGGTAAGTCCGGACGAGATGGAAATTCTGTGTGAAGAATTGCAGGATGAGTTTGATTATACGCTAATCGATTGTCCTGCAGGAATCGAACAAGGCTTTTATAATGCAATCGCAGGAGCGGATAAAGCCGTTGTAGTGACTACTCCGGAAGTCAGTGCTGTCCGAGATGCTGACAGAATCATAGGCTTATTGGAAAGCGCGGATTTGCGCAACCCCAAACTCATCATCAACCGGATCCGTCCCCGAATGGTGAAACAGGGAGACATGATGGATATTGAAGATATCGTCGATATCCTGGCGATTGATCTTCTCGGCGTAGTGCCGGAGGATGAAAAAATCATTGTTTCCACGAATAAGGGCGAACCCGCAGTCATGGATGTTATTTCCCAAGCCGGTGAAGCATATCGCAGGATTGCTCAAAGAATAAGGGGTGAAGAGGTTTCTTTAATGAACCTTGATGTATCCAATAGTATTATGGGTAAGCTCAAAAGATTAGTCGGCATGCGCTAGGCCTTGCACAGAGGGGAGGTAATAATCTTGTGGGAGCTTTTGTTTCGTGTGCTGGGCAAACACACACCTAATAGCCGTATTTATGCAAAAGAACGTTTGCGTCTGGTCCTGGTTCATGACCGGGCCAGTATCTCACCCTATCTTATGAACAGGCTGAAAGAAGATCTTTTACGTGTAATATCCGATTATATGATTATTGATGAAGAAGGTATGGAGGTGCATTTGGATCAGGATGAGCAGGAAGTCGCATTGGTCGCGAGCATTCCTGTTAAAAAGATTAGGCGTGACTATATGGAACGGGGCCAGACATCTTAGAGTTAGAATTTTTGCTGTCCGGTATTGGATCAGTTTGGATGTTGACACCTTCTGTAAAGGAGTTTGGTATGATATAATTTTTTATAGAATTTAATTTAAATGATAAGGAAAATGCAGATGGCGAAGAAATCTGACAGGAAATTTCTACAGGGATTTGATTCGGGTATGCTTTTGACCCTAGCGTTATTATTGGGGGCCAGCCTCCTTATCCTAAGTACAGCATCGATTAATGTTATTCCGTCTGATCCCTATCACTATGTGAAAACGCAAGCTGTCTGGATTGTTACAGGGCTGGCCATGGCTGCCGTTATTGCTGCGTTGGATTACGAGCACTGGCGGAAAATCAATTGGTGGATCTATGGATTCAATATTTTGCTGTTAATCCTGGTTTTCTTTGTTGGATCTTCTGCTAAAGGTGCCCAACGCTGGATTCAAATCACTTCTACTCAGAGTATTCAGCCTTCGGAATTTGCCAAGGTTTTGTTAATTGTTACTTTTGCCAATTTTCTCGCTGACAGAAAAGGTAAACTGAATGATGTGAAAGATTTTGTTCTTCCCCTTTTATTTGTGATGCCTCCCACGGTTTTCGTTTTTCTCCAGCCTGATTTGGGGACCGCATTGGTGTTTGGGGCCATCTTTGTCGGGATGATGTTTGTTGCCGGAGCAAATCCCTTAAAATTTGGGGGTATTATTATTGGCACTATAGCTGCAACGGTAACGGCAGTCTACTTGCATTTTGCTTCCAACCTGCCTTGGCCGCTTAAATATCTGCAAGGGCTTCCCCTTCCCTTAAAGGATTACCAGCTAAACCGGTTAATTGTATTTATTGATCCCTCGCGCGACACCTCCGGAGACGGTTATCATGTCATACAATCCGTTTGGGCAATTGGATCAGGCGGTTTATGGGGTAAAGGTTACCGGATGGGGACGCAGGGACAACTTAATTTTCTCCCCGAGCATCATACTGATTTTATATTTTCAGTCGTTGGCGAAGAGTTCGGTTTCATCGGAACAGCTATTCTGCTTTTTATTTTCTGTATTTTTTTATTAAGACTGATTAATATCGCCATGAAATCCAGGGATAATTTCGGAACGCTTATCGCTTCAGGAGTGGTTTCGATGATGGCCTTTCATATCTTTATTAATATTGGAATGACTTCAGGTATTATGCCTGTAACCGGTATCCCCCTCCCTTTTATCTCATCCGGAGGCAGTTCGATGTGGGCTAATATGCTGGCTGTGGGTTTAGTGATGAGTGTTGGGTTAAGGGGAGAGCGGCCAATGTTTTAAAGATATTTGAGTATTACCCGCTCACCACGCGCCGAAGCGGTTCGCTTACGAATACTCAAATATCAAAGAATACAAGGTGTGAAAAGAACTTTTTGTAAAGTTCTTTTTTTCTTTGCCCGGACATATCTTCTAACAGGGTTGTCTACAAAAAAACCCCTAAAAGGTGGTGGGTAAATGAATCCTTTCGAACGTTGGGACGATTGGGAGTGGGAAAAAGCGGCACAGGCGATAGGCAGGGACCACTCCGAGAACAATAGGGATTATCCAAGGGGTAAGAGGTATTATTTCAATCAAAGTACGCCAAAAAACATTCTAGAACAGTTAAACGGAAGTCAGAAAAGAGTGATCTTATCCGCTCTTTTCTTTCTAACCGTTGTTTTTAGCACGAAAGGAGAAGACTTTCTATCTCAAAGCGTACACTCAGTTTATAAAAACAGCATGGACAGCGGAAATTTATATACGTCCCTAAATTCAATGGCCAAAGAGGCTATGGGGGTTCCGAATCAGGAAAGTACACCCGTGAATAATCAAATTCAGGGAATATTCTATCCGCCGGTTGCGGGCCCGGTAAAGGTGGGGTTTCAGGGAAAGAACTTCGAGGGAGCGCTTAGTCAGGGAATTGAGATCGAGAGTTCACTCGGAACGCCGGTGTTTTGTCCCAATGAAGGTATCGTTCTGGAATCAAGCCAGAATAACATGTTTGGCAAATATATTAAAATCAATTTTGGAAACGGGTGGGAAGGTGTCATCGGAAATCTCGGAGAAGTATCCATCAAGAAGGGCGACCCGGTTTCTATGGGTCTGAGGATTGGGACTGTTGGGATTAATGGATCAAGACAAAAACCTTGGCTCTATTTGGAACTGTCTAAAAACGGCAAACCGGTTAATCCTATTCCATATCTGATTCAAAGTAAATAAGCCCAAGTTTAGGCGGGATAGAAATGCAGTTGAGAGGAATAACGATTAGAATTCATCCTACGTTTGTAGGACTTTTACTGATATGCGCTCTTGGCGGCTTGGCCGTAAGAGCTATTATTGTTTTTGGAATTGTCATACTGCATGAGCTGTTTCATGTTCTGGCAGCAAGGGGATATGGTATAAAAGTGAAAAGTATTGAACTGTACCCTTACGGGGGAACCGCTGTTCTGGAAGATACTTTTGAAGGAAAAAGGAAGGAAGAGACGGTCATCGCTTTCGCAGGACCGGCCTTTAATTTTGCTTTGTTCCTTCTTTTGCAGTTTTTGCGGTGGGAGGGGATTCTCAACGGCGAATGGGTTCTGGAAGTTGTCAAAATCAACTTTTGGCTGGCATGTTTTAACCTTATCCCTGTAATGCCCTTGGACGGAGGGAGGATTGCAAGAGCGTTTTTTTCCGGGACTTTTGGATTTGTTAAAACCACGAAGTTTTTAGCGGCCGGCGGCAAATGGGTCGGCGGAATTTTTGTTCTTTTGGGATTTGCCTTGCAGGGTTTTGGCTATTATCTCTACGAACCTCCCCTTTTTATTGTGCTTGGTGTATTTTTCTGGATAGGCAGCGAAAAAGAAATCGCAAAGGCAAAGATTGTTTTTCTCAAACAACTATGCCGTAAGAAAGAGCAGCTTCTCAATAAAGGGCTGATGCGGAGCAATTCGTTTACGGTCCCCAGGGATACTCCGCTCCGCCGGATTATGGACGAACTTGCCTCTGACCGCTACAGCCTCATCAATGTTTTAGGGAGAAAGGATAAAATAGAAAAGACTTTCAGTGAGACCGAAATTGTGCAGGGTATGATGGACCGGGGATTGGAATGCAAAGTGGGGGATCTGGTTTAATTTTTCTCCCGGTAAGAAAAAGGTAACCCCGGGGAATTCCTCCGGGATTGCCTAGTTTTATATTGTGCAAATAAGCAAATGCAGTTATGTCGGAAAACTCATCCTATACTCGGTAATTAATTTCTTGAATTGTTCCGGTCCTGCTCCCTGAAGAATGAGCATCCGGGATTTTTCAAATAAGTACTTATGGACATCTTCCCGGCTGCCCAGAAAACGGATCATTTGTTTTAATGCCGGATCTTGAGTCATGACAAAATGCTGATCATATAACTGACGCGCCCGGATTTCTGCTTCGGTATCAGCTTGCAGCATAGCAATAGGATCAAGGCTCTGATCAATATAGCTGAGATTCCATGGCATTCCCTCCGAATTCACATAACAAAGCGGAGGCCCTCCCAGTTTACGGATGGAAACAGCGACCATTTCCATATGGCTGTGTTCTTCTGCGGCGATCATACCCAATAACTCCTTGACGTATGGATTAGACATGTTGGAACGGTGGTTCAGATATTGGGTTGCTGCCGAAAACTCGCTGTCTTTTCCCCCGTAATGCTCAAACATAATCTGCGCGAAAGCGGGGTCCGGACAGCTTACCTCAACCGGATACAATAATCCGCTGGCAAACTTAAACACACTTATCCCCCCTTGGTTTGAAGTTATTGTATTATATTGCAGGGGTTACCAGTTGGTCACTGTTAGTGTGAAGCCGTTTTAAATTATAGTGTGTATAATTTTTGCCCTGAGCAAGACAACATGCTATAATTATTTACCAAAGTTTCCAAGGAGAAAACAAAAATGCACAACAAGGATAATGAGCGGATCCGCAGCCGGCTTGACCGTATTCTTCTTAAAGTCATGAAACCAGGCCGCTATGTGGGCGGAGAATGGAATATCATTCATAAAGATTGGGACAAAACGGATGTAAAGGCGGCTTTTATTTTTCCGGATGTTTATGAAGTAGGAATGTCTAATCTGGCTTTACGGATTCTTTATGGTCTCATCAATTCTTATGATGAGTTTTTGTGTGAGCGGGCTTTTGCTCCCTGGCCGGACATGGAAGAAAAAATGAAAGAGGAAGGTATTCCTCTTTACGCTTTAGAATCTTTTCATCCCCTAAAGGATTTTGATGTGGTCGCTTTTACACTCCAGTACGAATTAAGCTATACAAATATTTTAAATATGTTAAAGCTGAGTGAAATACCCTTAAGATCCAGCGACAGGATAAAAACAGACCGTCATGAATTTCCTTTTGTTATCGCCGGAGGTCCCTGTGCCTATAATCCGGAACCCATTGCCCCATTTGTGGATTTTTTCCTGATTGGGGAAGGGGAGGAACAATTCCCTGCCGCTCTTCATGTCATTCAAGAAAATAAAAATAAGGGAAAGTCTAAGATTGAGATTCTTAAGGAATTAACCAAATTACAGGGAATTTATGTTCCCATGTTCTATGATTTTGCCTATAATCAGGATGGAACCATCCAAGAATTTAAAGTTGAAGAGGGCGCTCCCCGGCTCATTAAGAAGACGGTGATGCAAGATTTCAGTGCGGCTTATTTCCCGGAAAAGGTAATTGTTCCCTATACTGAAGCCGTCCATGACCGGGTAATGCTGGAAGTGATGCGGGGCTGTACCAGAGGCTGCCGCTTTTGTCAGGCGGGGATGATCTACAGACCCCTAAGGGAAAGGTCCCCGGAGGCTTTGATTGAACAGGGTCAGAGATCTATAGAAGCTACGGGCTACGAGGAAATATCACTGGTATCTTTATCAACCAGTGATTACACCTGTGTAAACAGGGTACTCGAAGAGTTAATGGCCAAAATGCAGGAAAAAGGTGTCAGCGTATCGCTCCCTTCCCTGCGGTTGGATTCTTTTGAAGTGAAGATCGCAGAACAGGTTCAAAAGGTCAGAAAATCAGGGTTGACTTTCGCCCCTGAGGCCGGAACCCAGCGGCTGCGGGATGTGATCAACAAAGGCGTCACGGAAGAGGATCTTCTCAGAACTACTGAGGCAGCGTTTCGAGCCGGCTGGAGCAGCATCAAACTTTATTATATGATTGGGCTGCCTGCAGAGACCTATGAAGATCTGGACGGAATCATCGACCAAGCACGAAAAGTACTGGAAATATCCCGCAAAGCCGGAAGAAGAGGGGCAAAAGTCACGGTTTCGGCAAGCTCATTTGTTCCTAAACCGCATACCCCTTTCCAATGGGAAGGCCAGGATTCCATGGAACTTCTAAAACAAAAACAAGAATATCTGAAGAAAAGATTAAGGGATCAACGCATTAAGTTTATTTATCATGATGCCGGGACAAGTTTTATCGAAGCGGTCCTTGCCAAAGGAGACCGCAGATTGGCCAGCCTCTTGGAATGGGTCGTCAATGCAGGTTGCAAATTTGATGGATGGACCGAATACTTTCATCTGGAGCTTTGGCAGCGGGGAATGACTGAAACCGGAATTGAGCCTTCTTTTTATGCCAACCGGAAATTTGATCAGGATGAGATTCTTCCTTGGGATCATCTTAGTACCGGAGTAAAAAAGTCATATCTTTGGGGTGAATATGAAAAGGCCCTGTCAGAAGAAACAACCCCTGACTGCCGCGGAAGATGCGGTGAATGCGGAGTGTGCCCCGAAACCGCCAAACCGGTCAGGTACAGGCAGATAGATTAAAGCAATTATCCATTTCCGCAGATAGCCTGAGCGATACCGATAAAGTATTCTGACTCTCGGATGATATGTTTGACAACAGTCTGAGCAATCGAATTCCTTTTGACAGACGGACTCATATCTAGGATTCCAAAGAGAAATTTGACGAAGCGGCCGCTTTGTTCCAGGCTAAAACTCATCAGCCGCAAGACTTCCTCGGCAATAACCGGCGGTACGGTATTTCCTGACCGTACAACAGTTTCGGTTAGTTGGACTGCCAGACTATGAGTTTTGACTAAGGCCGACTCCCACTGTTTGAGTTCTTCGACAAATTTTCTTTCTAGATTAGGTGTGATTTCCCTAATTACAACGGTATGCTCACTTTCTTGGTGTTTCCAAAAGGTTGCCTCATCCAAAAGCCTAAGAGGCATTTGCTCACCATAGGAAAACTGCATAAAGTATTCCTCCCAGCAATTTTGACAATATCCTTGAAGAATATAAAATTAATTTTCGCTCCTTCATCTACAAGATGTTTATTCACGGCAGAAAGAATCATGCTTGTCCCGTTAATGGATTAAGACCGAATTATTTTGTTTATAGAAAGAGGCGTTTGTTTCTGAAGACAAGAATGGCTTATACCAAAAAAAATGAAGCAAGGTACATTGCTCATCTTGATCTTACCAGAGTATTTGACAGAGCACTGAGAAGGGCAAAAATCAAGGCGGTATTTACGGAAGGATTTAATCCCCACCCGAAAATCTCGTTTGGTCCTCCGCTGCCGGTAGGGGTCGAAGGACAGCGGGAATTTGTGGATATGGAGTTAAGTACACTGCCGGATATTCCTGAAAAGTATTTTTTGGAGGAAACTGTAAATAAACTACAGAGCCAGCTTCCCGGAGGGATTGAGTTAATAGATTATGCAGTCCGGTCGCAGGCTGATAAAGCTTTAACGGCGGTGATTAATTTAGCCCGCTACAGAACGGAGGGACTATTGGCTGGATTTGCAGAAGTTGACCGGATTCTGGAATTCTGCCAAAAATGGCTTGCCAGAGAAGAAGTGATAGGAGTACGTTTTCAGAAAGGAAAGAAAGTGGAGAGGAATATCCGTCCGTTTGTTAAGCGGATCACTGTCTTAGCTCAAGAAGCGGCACAGGCAGATCAAGCCGGCAATAATGCGATCAGTATGCAGTTTGATATAGTTACCGGTAATTCCGGGTCTGTCCGTCCCATTGAAGTATTGGAGAGCCTTCGGGACCTCGCAGGTCTACCCGTGGATCTTTCCGGAGTCTATACAGTTCGTGAAGGACTCTTCATTGAACAGCCTGACGGAAGGCTTTTGGATCCGATTGAGATACTCAATCTTTTAGCCGAAAGCGGGGAAGCGGTTTGAAAGAGATCATCATTACCTTGAAAGATAATCACATAAGGGCTGCCGTCCTGGACGGCGGAAAGCTGATCGAGGTATTAGACGATTCCGAAAAAGAATTGCGTCTGGCAGGCAGCATTTATAAAGGGAAAGTCAATAATATCGTTCCCGGAATACAAGCTGCTTTCATCGATATCGGGTTAGGTAAAAACGCGTTCCTTTACGTTGGGGATGTGTTGGAGGAGGAATTTGCCGGTAACGAGAAAATAATCCCCAAAGTTTTTCCGTCCATAGAAAATTACCTGAAAGAAGGACAGGAAATTATTGTTCAGATTGTGAGAGAGCCTGTTGGAAACAAAGGGGCTAGGGTAACGACCCATCTTTCCCTCGCAGGGCGTTATGTCGTTTTGCTTCCGGGAGTTCATGGGTATATCGGAGTTTCCCGAAAAATAAAAGACGAAAAAGAAAGACAGCGTCTGCAATCCTTGGGGGAAAGAGTGAAACCGGCCGAAGCGGGACTTATTATACGCACCCTGGCAGAGGGAGTATCCGCTAAGGAGTTTTTTGAAGATGTACAAAGGCTTCAGTCGGAGCAGCAAGAAATTTTCAAGAAAATTGAAGATCATACTGTAAAAGGTCTTCTTTACGGCAGTAATGATCCGTTTTCCCGGCTTGTAAGAGAAATAATTGATGACGAAGTGGATAAAATTATGATTGACAACGGAAAGACGGCCGAATTGCTGCGGGAAAAGTTAAGAGAACTGGGATGTCCGGCTGCAAGCAAAATTTGGACGGATATGAAAGCGTCTCTTTTCGAACGTTACGGGATTGATGTTGAAATTCGTAATGCGTTACACCCTAGAGTACCCCTTGCCAGGGGAGGGTATCTGGTGATAGAGCAAACAGAGGCGCTGACAGCTATTGATGTCAATTCAGGGAAATATACCGGCAACAATAACCTTGAGGAAACCTTGCTGAGTCTTAACCTGGAAGCGGCGGAAGAAATTTCCCGTCAAATCAGGCTACGGAATTTAAGCGGAATTATCATTATTGATTTTATTGATTTAGAACGAACGGAAGACTGGGAAAAATTAATCACTACTTTGGAGAAATTTTTTGAACGGGATAAGGTAAAATGTAAAGTAATAGGTTTAACCAAATTAGGACTGGTCGAAGTGACCCGCAAGAAGCAAGGACAGACTCTTGCCGCCCGTTATACGGCGGATTGTCCTAAATGTTCCGGAAGGGGCCGGTTGGCCAAAAGATAGGCTGTGATTTTCAGTTGTTGACGAAAGTACCCAATAATGCTAAAATATTTAAACGTGGTAACTTCTTGCCACAACCGCACGTACAAGGTACAAAACAGGTTTTTTTGAAAACCGACCTCAATTGGCGAGTCTGGGTATGGGAGGTGTAAATAATATGTATGCAGTTATCGAGACCGGGGGCAAACAATACAGAGTTCAAGAGGGCGATGTCATTCAGGTAGAAAAGCTTGCAGTCATTGAAGGTCAAACCCTTAATATTAATGAAGTGCTGCTTGTGGAAAAAAATGGAATGATAACCGTTGGGACTCCGGTAGTAGAGGGAGCTTCCGTAGTTGTAAAGGTTATTGGACAGGGAAAAGCCGATAAGGTTATCGCTTTCCGTTATAAATCCAAAAAGCATGTCCGTGTAAAAAAAGGCCATCGTCAGCCTTATACTAAGCTTTCTGTAGAAACGATTCAAGCGTAAACGGCTTTCTTTCTTTATTTATCATGTCTTCCATTTGAGGAGGTGAACTTTCATGGCTCATAAGAAAGGTGTAGGCAGTACCCGAAATGGTAGGGATAGTCAAGCGCAAAGACTTGGAGTCAAACGGGCCGATGGGCAGTTCGTTGCAGCCGGAAATATTTTGGTTCGCCAGCGCGGCACCAAGATTCATCCGGGTAATAACTGCGGTATTGGCAGCGATGATACATTATTTGCATTGATTGACGGTTATGTCAAGTTTGAACGCAAAGACAAATTCCGTAAACAAGTAAGTGTTTATTCTCAAAACGGTGTTGCTCAAGCCCAATAACTCAAGCAAGCTTCATACCCCTGGGTTAACTCAGGGGTTTGTTTTGTTTGAAGGATTTTTAGGGAGGAAATATGTCTCAGTTAGATAAAACCCTGTTGTTTGAACAATTGGAAAACTTTCAAATTCAGCGCCATGATTTTCTGAATAATTTTCAGGTTATCCGAGGCTATTTGCAATTGAATATGCCTCAAAAAGCATTGTCCTATATCGATGAAACAGTCGAAGGATTATCGCTTCAACAGGAAATTTATACGATCGGTGAAAAAAACATAGTCGCTGTTCTAATGGGGTGGCATTTTGGGTTAAGGTTAAAAGGTGTCGAAATGGCCATTGATTTTCCCCTGGAAATGAAAAGTGAAGAGTTCTGGCGGGAAAGGCTGGGAGAAGATAATGCTTTCTTATTTTATGGATACACTAAAGAATGTCTTGACTTAATACCGGAAGATGAAGATCCTGGAAATTTATGGGTTAGAATTCGTTTGTTTCCTTTACCCCGAGGTTTCGGCAGTGAATTTAAGCTGCTGAATCAAGGACAAATCTGTCTGGAGAAAAACTTTGAAGCAAAATGAGTCGATGAAGCAGAGGGATTAACTATGTTTTATGACCGGACAAAAATCTATGTCAAAGCCGGTGATGGCGGAGCAGGCGCCGTATCTTTCCGCAGGGAAAAATATGTTCCGATGGGGGGACCCAACGGAGGGGACGGCGGCCGCGGGGGAAACATTATCTTTGAAGCCGATGAAGGTCTAAGAACCCTGGTAGATTTTCGATATAGAAGGCACTATAAAGCCGACCGCGGGGAGCATGGAGAAGGTAAAGACATGCATGGAAAAAGTGCCTCCGATTTGATTCTGCGGATTCCGTCCGGTACAATCATTAAAGATGAAGCGTCGGGAGAGATCCTTGCAGATGTAACAAGACATGGACAGCAGGTTATTATCGTCAAAGGCGGCCGCGGGGGCCGCGGAAATGCCAGGTTTATGAGCAATACCAATAAAGCTCCCACCGTGGCGGAAAGAGGAGAGCCGGGAGAAGAGCGCTGGCTTTTATTAGAACTCAAACTGCTGGCCGATGTCGGATTAGTCGGGTTTCCCAATGTCGGCAAATCTACGCTCATATCCAGAGTATCGGCGGCGCGTCCCAAAATTGCCGATTATCACTTTACGACACTGGTTCCTAATCTTGGGGTGGTTAAAGTGGAAGACGAGAGCTTTGTGATGGCGGATATTCCCGGAATTATCGAGGGGGCCCATGCCGGAGCCGGATTGGGGCACGAGTTCTTGCGGCACATTGAACGAACCAGATTATTGCTCCATATTTTGGATATAGCCGGATCTGAGGAACGGGATCCGATTCAAGATTTCCAAATTATCAACAGGGAACTGAAGGAATATAGTCCGGCTTTAGCGGAAAGACCTATGATCGTTGTGCCCAACAAAATGGATGTTAGCGGTGCGGTCGAGAACCTGCGAAAGCTCAAAGAGTTTTTGCGGGATCAATATGAAATCTTTCCGGTTTCTGCGGTAACCGGGGAAGGAATTGAAGAACTTCTCCATAGGGTAACACAGGTTCTGCCTCAAGTTCCCCCTATCGAATTTTCCGCGAATCCCGATCAGCATCGGATCATCCAGGCCCAAAACGAAGACCGGTTCCGGATCGAGCGTCAGGGCATAATGTTTGTTATAAGCGGAAAAGAAATTGAAAGACATGCAGCGATGGCCTATCTCGATACGGATGACGGAATCATGCGCTTTCAAAATATCCTTAAAGTCATGGGAGTGGATGATGCCCTTCGGGAGGAAGGAATTAAAGTTGGCGATAAAGTGATGATTGGTAATCTGGAATTGGAATGGTCTGAAGGAGGGTGATCTAGATGCTCACCGGTAAACAAAAAAGATTTTTAAGGTCTCTGGGCAATGAAATGGAACCGATACTTTTTATCGGCAAAGAAGAAGTCACTGAAAATGTGATGAAACAAGCAGACGATGCACTGGAAGCGAGAGAGTTAATCAAAGGCAGGGTTTTACAGAATTGCGCAGATGTTCCCGAAAGCATTGCCCTGCAATTGGCGGATAAGGTCAAGGCCGAACTTGTTCAGGTGATTGGACGTAACTTTCTCCTTTACCGAACGTCCGGTGATAAAGTAAAGATCATTTTGCCGGATTGAATATTCCTGCAAGGAAAACAGCCAAATTACTAGAGAATACATGAATAACAGATTTAAACCGGGGAGATTAAGATGGAAGCCAACGTTCGAGATTCAATGACCGGCGGATTACGGCTGGGGATTATGGGAGGAACCTTCGATCCTATTCATTACGGGCATCTCGTGGCAGCAGAGACAGCCAGGATTGAGCTCGAACTGGACAATGTCCTTTTTATCCCTGCGGGAAATCCCCCTCATAAAATAGATCGTATCATAACCGATGCCAATCTGCGTTTTGAAATGGTAGAGATGTCAATACGGAGTAATAATAACTTTAAGGTTTCCCGTATGGAGATTGAACGTACAGGACCGACCTATACCATTGACACCTTACGTATTTTAAAGAAAACCTTTTCAGATCAGGAGCTCTATTTCATTACCGGAACGGACGCTTTGAAGGAAATGCTAACCTGGAGGGAACCCGAAGAAATTATCAAGCTGTCAAAAATTGTTGGCGTTTCCAGACCGGGATATGATTCGCGTAATGTGCTTAGTAAAATATTCAAAAAATATCCGTTTACCAAGGAACGGATATATCAGCTGGAAGTTCCGGCCTTGGCAATATCTTCTACTGACATTCGGTCCAGGGTCTTTAATCAAAAATCTATCCGGTACCTCTTGCCGGAGGAAGTAAGGCTTTTTATTAAAACAAACCATCTCTACCAAAGCAAATAAAAATTGACTTCCGACAGCTTTGTATACTATAGTATAAGTTGCTTATACTATTATCAAAATGATTTTAGAGGTGAATCTGATGACAAAAACCCTGTATGTGGGCAACCTTCCCTGGAGTACTTCTTCCGAGGAGCTGACTGAGTTCTTTTCTCGCTACGGTAATGTGGTAGGCAGCAGAATTATAACCGATAGAGAAACAGGACGTTCAAGAGGCTTTGGTTTTGTTGAAGTTGCTGCAGACGATGCCGAGCACCTTGCAGAAGAACTTAACGGCAGTGATTTTAACGGCCGTTCACTGACAGTTAACGAAGCTAGACCTCGCCAAACTGTCTAAGCGATTTGGTCAGGGGTTTCTCTTAAGATAAATTATTAAATATTATCATACCTTTTTGAGTATTCTGGTTTATCTTAAATATCCTGGACCCCGGTGAATACGGTATATTGTACCGTATTCTTCTTATTATTATTACTATTCTAAAGAGAGGTTGTCGTCATGGGCTACCCGCTTGGACAGTTCCGTCTCCTGGCTGCTAGAAATTTGGAGTTTGAGAGATTCCGGCATACTATCGGAGTCGAAGTGCTCGCTTGTGATCTTGCGGGAAAATATCAGATAGATCCTGAAGCTGCGGCTTTGGCCGCCCTCACCCACGATATGGCAAAAATGTATTCCCTTCAGGATCAAATGCGGAAAGCAAACGAATGGGGACTTATTCAATATCCCGATGACCTGCAATGCCCTCAGGTCCTTCATGGAAGGATTGCCGCCTATATGCTGCGAAATGAACATGGAATCCATGATGAGGATATTCTTAATGCCGTGGCAAATCATACTTTGGGCAGACCTGGGATGTCCAATTTGGAAATGCTGATTTACAGCGCGGATCTGACTGAACCTTCACGAAGTTTTCACGGAGTAGACAAGCTCAGAAAGAAGTTGTATCATGACCTTAAAGAGGGAACCTTAGCTTGTGTAGAGCATACATTGAACTACCTCAGAGATAGTGGGAAAATCATTCATCAACTCACATGGTTAACCTATGAGAGTTTGAAGAACAATGGAAATGATTAAAAGGAGGCTCCAATTTGGTACTTGGGAATAACCAGTTGAGTAAAGTCATTGATTTTATCGATGATAAAAGAGGCGGTAAAATCACTGTTTTAGAACTCAAAGGAATTTCAATTATTGCTGATTATTTTATTATCGCAACCGGGAATACGACAACACAAACCAAAGCCATCACGGATCACTTGCTGGAAAAATTACCTGAATTGGGTATACCCATACTCAGAAAAGAAGGCTTGCCGGAAGCAAACTGGGTCTTAATTGATTGCGGGGATCTCGTAATCCATATTATGACACCGGATACGCGGGAATTCTATAGTTTGGAGCGTTTGTGGGGAGATGCGCGGGAAGTCGTATTATAGAGCATATGTGCGCCTAAAGCTTAAGTCTTTGACAGACCCTTGACTTAAACTAAGGTTTCTATATAAAATAAGGCCCTGAAGGAAAGAAGACTCTCGTCCCTTTGGGATGGGAGTTTTTTATGTATACTCAAATTGGGAAAGAATAGAAATGGGAGGTTGGATAAATGCAGGAAAAATACTTTTTTAATGAGATTGAGTCCAAGTGGCAAAAAAATTGGTTTGAACATAAGGCCGGTAAGACGGATGATGATCCCGCCAAGGAAAAGTTTTATGCTTTGGCTATGTTTCCTTATCCTTCCGGAAATTTACATATGGGTCATGTCCGCAATTATTCCATCGTTGACGTAATTGCCAGATTCAAAAGGATGCAGGGATATAATGTTCTTCATCCGATCGGCTGGGACGCATTCGGTCTTCCGGCGGAAAACGCCGCCATCAAAAATCAGACCCCTCCGGCCGAATGGACATGGAAAAATATAGCGAATATGAAAAGGCAGCTTCAGGAAATGGGAATTTCCTATGATTGGGACAGGGAAGTTGCCACCTGCCATCCTGATTACTATCGCTGGACACAGTGGATTTTCCTTCAATTTTATAAGCATGGGCTTGTTTACAAAAAAAAGGCCGCTGTTAATTGGTGTCCTTCCTGCGCCACTGTTTTGGCCAATGAACAGGTCGTAGACGGGGCTTGTGAACGATGTGATACTCCTGTTACCAAGAAAGACTTAGAACAGTGGTTTTTCAAAATAACCGATTATTCCGAGCAGCTTCTCAATGATTTAGAAAAACTTACCGGATGGCCGGAAAAAGTGAAGACCATGCAGCGTAACTGGATTGGCCGCTCGGAAGGGGTTGAGGCTAAATTCAAAGCAGTCGGCAGGACCGATATGATTACCGTATTTACCACCCGGGTAGATACCCTATTCGGAGCCAGTTGCGTTGTCCTAGCACCGGAGCATCCCCTGGTCACCGAATTGGTGCAAGGAACGGAATACGAGCAGGATGTGAATGCTTTCATTGAGAAGATGAAAGGGCTGAATGAAATTGCCCGAACTTCAACCGAGGCAGAAAAAGAGGGAATGTTCATCGGTCATCACTGTATTAATCCCTTAAGCGGGGAACTCGTTCCCATTTGGATTGCCAATTACGTTTTGCTCGAGTATGGAACTGGGGCCGTCATGGGGGTACCGGGACACGATGAAAGGGATTTTGAATTCGCTAAGAAGTATAATCTTCCAATTGCAAGGGTAATTCTTGATCCTGCACTATCCGTGGAAGACAAAGATCTTCCCATGTCTGCCGCTTATACCGGAGAAGGGACCATGGTCAATTCCGCAGATTTTGACGGGTTGGATAACGATACCGCCTGGGACCGGATGGCAGGCAAACTTGAAAAATTCCAATTGGGAGAACGCAAAGTGAACTATCGGCTCAGAGATTGGCTGATATCCAGGCAGCGGTATTGGGGGGCTCCGATCCCCATGGTTTACTGTGATTCCTGCGGAACGGTTCCGGTTCCGGATGATCAGCTGCCTGTGCAGCTACCGGGGGATGTCATATTTAAAGCCGGAGAAAATCCCCTTACCACTTCTTCCGCGTTTGTGAACACAACCTGTCCCAAGTGCGGAAGGCAAGCACGCCGGGAGACAGATACCATGGATACCTTTATGTGTTCATCCTGGTATTATTTGCGCTATTGCGACCCGAGGAATACCGCAAAAGCCTTTGATGAAAAAGCCGCAGCCAAATGGATGAATGTGGACCAATATGTCGGGGGAGTAGAACATGCCATCCTCCATCTGCTTTATTCCCGTTTCTTTACGAAGGCACTGCGGGATTTCGGGTATCTGGAAGTGGATGAACCCTTTGCCAACCTTTTAACGCAGGGGATGGTTTGCATGGATGGGTCCAAGATGTCCAAATCCAAAGGGAACGTTGTCAGTCCCGAGGAGATCATTGGAAAATACGGCGCAGATACAGCCAGGATGTTCATCCTCTTCGCCGCTCCCCCTGAGCGGGACCTGGAGTGGAGCGACCAGGGAGTGGAGGGTTGTTACCGTTTCCTGAACCGGGTCTGGCGTTTGGTTTTGCAATACGGGGAATCTCTCAAAGCGCAGCAGGGTCAGGAACTATCTCCGCAGAATCTTGACATAAATGCCAAAAAAATGAGATTTGATATCCACACGGCGATCAAACGGGTAACCAATGATGTCGGGGTAAGGTTTAATTTCAATACGGCTATCAGTTCCATTATGGAACTTGTTAATGCCCTTTATCTTTATAAAGAACAACAAGATGTCAATATTGCTGTGGCCAGGGAGGGGATTGAAGCGGTTCTTACATTATTGGCGCCGTTTGCCCCCCATATTGCCGAAGAACTTTGGAGTCAGATCGGATATACCGGGAGTATCCATAAACAAGCCTGGCCTTCCATAGATGAAAACGCTCTGGTAGAAGAAGAAATTACAATTATTCTCCAGGTAAACGGGAAGGTGCGGGATAAGGTTCAGGTTCCTGCCGGAATGCCCGGTGAAGAACTGGAAAAATTAATTTTGGCATCAGACAGGGTCAAACAGTACCTCGATGGGAAAACCGTAGTCAAAGTGATTACAGTACCAGGCAAACTGGTCAATATTGTTGTAAAATAAACTATTTTTCCGGATATCCAAAGGCATGCTTTATCAAACAAACAACTGTTCCAGGGGAATGGCCAAGCCGTTAAAAGCGGAGGAATGTGCCGTCTCGCTGCCTTGGTATACGCGGTATTCCTCAATGTCCTGTTGTCCGAAGCGGTATAAATAGACTTCTTTGCGCAGCGGGTTGACAATCCAGTATTCTCTGATACCGGCATGCAGATAAAGATTCAGCTTTTTCAGCAGATCTTTTTTTTGGGTTGATTCGGACAATACTTCTAATACCAAGGTGGGTGTGCCTGTATACCTGCCTTTTTCATTAATATTTTCCGTATCGCAGATCACCACAATATCGGGTTGGACGACATTCTTTTTGTCATCAACAGTCAAAGTGACATCAAAGGGGGATGTAAGGGGGCGGCATGTTTTTCCTTTGAAATAAGTATGCATTACAGTAATGATTTCCACGATAATATTTTGGTGATCATAGGTAGGAGAAGCTAACAGGTAAACTTCCCCGTCAATATACTCATAACGGTTTTCGCTTGCCTCGCTGAGCTTTAGAAAGTCCTCATAGGTGATTATTTCTTTATCCCAGGTATAGGGTTCGGTCTTTTCGGCTATGACGGAAGAATTCTTTCCCGATTCTTCGTAGCGTTTAATGACGACTGCCTTTTTCCCGTTTTTTGTGACCACAACATCTTCGAACCAAGCCAGTTTCATGTAACGGCCAAAATTATTCTGCGCGTCAGTTGATGAAACTTCCATTTGACCCGCCTCCAATTAGCCATATTGCTAAATTAGCTAATTAAAATATTTAGCTAATTAGAGTATAGTGTCTCTTTCCGGGACTGTCAAATACTTAATGGATTTACTGTAAACAGCCTTTCAGGAGTATGGCGCTTGCCATCTGTTCCACAATGTTAGATTCAAATTCCTTGGCGTTTTTGACTTCAGTCCTGGAGGGGTTGCCGCAGTACCCTAATGGGAAGGCTCTCTTAACTTCATCCCATCCTTTGGACCATACAGCCGCTTCATCAAGGGTTGTCTTGGTGGACTGAAGATGCTTTGCCAGCTTTGTGTTGACAAGATCCGGAAAAGCCGCTGTCATCCAGCTCGTTTCAAAAGTACCGGCATGAAGGTCAACATATAGAGAAGGGGATGTAAAAGCAGGCATGTTATAAACAATGGCGAAGTTTTCCGCTTCAGTTAAATTGTACTGAGGCAAGCTTTGCTGGGGCACAAGAAAAAATACGTTGCTTTTTTCATTTCTAGCAAGTTTAACGGCCTGAATGATTGCGGTATTATGGTGCGGATCCCCATGAATGTTGACAAGGATGATAGTGCCGAAACCCCAGCGCGTAAAATCCGAAAGAATATCGAGTAAAAGATTGACCAGTGTCTGTGATTTCAGGTTGAATGAACCGGGAAAAGAACCTGTAGAATAGTTCCTCCCCCAAAAAAGAGGAGGACCGATCACACAGTTTTTTTTCTGTTCCCAAAGTTTTTCTCTCAGTTTCAAACATATTCGGTTGGTTAGATAAGTATTGGCAGCAACAGGGAGATGGGGACCATATTCTTCTATTGCAGAAATTGGCAGCAGCACAGTGCCCCCTCCTGTTGCCGCCTGCTCAATTTCTTTGAAGGTCATATCCATCATGGAGGCTGGGAGGGGCGGGCTTTGTTTTTTATTCCCTTTGGCTAAGGGAACTAAATTTTCAAACATTTTTTTATCCTCCGTGTTTTTTATTCTAAATAGGTTCTTAAACTGCAAGAAGTTACTTCTAATGTATGATAGGCGTAAAGAAAGGTGTTTGCGGAGAAAAAAACAGGGAAGCATACAGAAGATTACTTCCCCGTTTTATTGATTCCGGTCAGATTGATAACATAAGAAATTAAAGATCGGTATTTAGTAGTAATAGGGGGAGGGGTAGGGATAAGGATAAGGACCGTAAGCGCGTCTGCCGGCTCCGTATCCGACACCGAAGGCGAGAGGAACCGTAAGCGCTAACGCAGCTACCGCTAGAAAGGGAAGGAAGAGGAATCCCGGATTGTCGGAGTGAAATAGGATACCATCCTGACGGACAGCGACAATTTCACCGTGATAGGTTTTGCCGCCGTAGAGACTGACGGTAGCCCGTTTTCCGACATGGGGCGCTAACATAGCGTAATTTATCTGGGTATTTTTAAATAATGTCATGAACCTAAATTACCTCCTTCTTACAATATTGCCATTAACAATAAGGCTAATATAATGTATGCGCCTGGAATAAAAAGGTAATCTTTTTTTTGTAAGGACGTTGGTGAAAAAGATAAATAATAAAAGGAGTTTGGAATTAAATGGAGAATAATAACAAAATATGTAAATTAGTTGCGGGTTTGTTATTTGAGGGATGGAAACATGGACAAAAGATTAAAGTACCTTTGGTGGGGAGTATTAGGAGTCCTTTTACTGGCGGCTGCGGTAAAGTTCTTTCTTCCCGTAAAAACTCCGGTCAAAATAGAAGAATCCCAAAGTTCCAGGGAGATTGCAGTTTATATTGGCGGTGCGGTTAATCATTCCGGTCTAATCCATTTACCGATTGATTCCAGGCTGGAGGATGCTCTCGTAAAAGCAGGATTGCAGGCGGACGCGGATACTGAAGTCCTTAATCCCGCTCAGAAACTGAAAGATGGGCAGAAGATTGTTGTTCCTTCGAAACTGCCTATAGAATCGGGACAGACGGGGAGTTTGGATGCAGCTGTAAAAAGCCCTTCCGCGGGGTTGACTGTGAAGATTAATATTAATAAAGCCGGAGTGGGGGAATTAGACTCCATACCGGGAATTGGGCCCGCAATCGCCCAAAGGATTATTGACTATCGTACGCAGAACGGGTTATTCTCCAGTCCCGAAGAAATTCAAAAAGTATCGGGAATAGGACCGAAAACCTACGAGAAAATGGCACCTTATGTAACGATTGGTCCATAATCATTTTAGACGTAAGACAGGGGTCGATCATGAAAGATCCATTATTGCGGAGAGCCGCAGCTGTAGTATGCGGCGGGTTTATTGCAGTTCAGCCTAAACAGGAAGTCAGGATTTGGATTCTGGCTTTTTTGGTGTTGCTTTTTATCCGGTTATGGTTTTTATGGAAACCTTCGGATTTCTGGGGAAAAATGTACAAGCCTGAGATATCTTTCCTTGCAGCCGGAATTCTGATTGGATTTATATATGGAATGACTGCAGAGAGGATTATCGCTCCTCCTCTTCTGATTCAGGAAATAGAGTTGGAGGGAAAACTTGAGCAGTGGAAAATGGACCAAGCTGAGGCTGAGGGTGTAATTCTTTTGGAAAATACCCCGCAATATGCTGAAGGGCTTGGTCAAAAATATGCTATTTATGTTTTTGCGGACAGCAAAGGTCAGTTTCATCAAGGATGGGACATTGTTGAACAAGGGGACAGGATAAGATTTGCAGGGAGATTGGAACAACCTCAAGAGCCGGGAACAGAAGGTCAATTTAATCTGCCCTTATACAATGCAGTCAGGGGATTGAGCGGGTCAATTACGGCTAAGGGCAACGCAATACTTTTGAATAAGGGAGTACCTGGCATCCCATGGAAGATAAGGGAGAAGGTCAACCATATGATAAAAATAAACTGGCCGGAACAGAGCGGTATCATGGATGGGATACTGTTCGGGGATTCCAGCCGGATACCCGCGGAGACCCTTAATATGTATAAAGCTGCAGGCGTAATGCATATTCTTGCGGCTTCGGGGTCAAATATTGCTTTTGTGATCGCTCTGATCTGGGGAATCTTCTTTTTCCTGCCGCGAAAAGTGAGAATTATTTGGACAATTGGAGCTGTGGTTCTTTATACCGCCTTATGCCAGTACAATCCCCCTATCCTGCGGGCGGCCATCCTTGGCATAGCTGTTCTGACGGGGAGGATGGGAAAAGGAAAAATGTCTTCCCTCCGTTGGCTGATGTTCGCCGGTCTTATGATGTTCATTTCTAAACCCCTCTATCTGAAGGATATTAGTTTTCAGCTGTCCTTTGCAGCGACCTGGGGAATGATTGTATTGACCCCGCGGCTGGAAAAAAACTTGTGGCTTCAAAAATTTCCCGGTCCGCTCAGAACTTTGGCGGCCGTTTTCCTAAGCACCCAGATCGCGGCTCTTCCTATCCTGATTAATGCCTTTCACACAATTTCCTTGGCAGGTTTCTTGACAAACATAGTCGCGCTTTTTATCTTAGGAGCGGTTTTACAATTCGGTTTATTGGGAACTGCTCTTGTTTTATTCCCGTCCCTTTCCAAGATATTTTTTCAAACAGGATTTTGGCTGCTCCGGTTTAGCGATTCTATCCTGCATTGGGCGGCTTCATTACCTTTTGCTTATTTTTGGGTGTTAAATCCGGGTAAAATATTTTGGATGGCATGGTATGCTGCATTAGGCATATGGCTTGCCGGCAGGGAGAAAGTCTGGTTTATATTCCGCGTACAATGCCGGAGACTCCCTAGACCCTTCAAAAACCGGATGCAAGATAAAAATTTACTTTTTTGTGTTAAATGCCTATTCCTTGCGGTCTTTATTTTCTTGTTAAATTTTCCTTGGCTGCAAAGCGACATGCTTACAATTACCTTTTTGGATGTAGGACAGGGAGATTGCATGCTTATTCAAACCGCTGAGGAAAATCTCATTGTCGATACCGGACCCAGAAAAGAGAATTATGATGCGGGAGAGCGCGTCCTTGTACCTTATCTGATGGAGAAGCAAATTAAACAGCTGGATATGGTTTTTATTACCCATGAAGATCACGACCATTGCGGCGGAGCCAAGTACCTGCTGGCCAATATTCCCGTAAAAGCATTAGGAGTACCTGAAGTCGGTGACCGGTTGGAAAATCCGGAATGGCAGGAAGCAATCCCCTTGGAATTTCTTCACAAGAGGGATCAGCTTGTCAGGCTTCTGGCCGGGGATACCTTGGCGTTTTCTTCAGGCCTGAAAATTGAAGTATTGGCTCCGGTTTCAACTATCGGCGGGACAGCTTCGGACGCGAACAATAATTCTTTGGTTTTGCTTCTTGATTATCTTGGGAGCAGGATTCTGCTGACAGGTGATATGGAAAAAGAAGAAATGCAGCAAATTTCCGACAGGGGGGTCAAGTGGTCGGCTAATTTTATCAAGATCCCGCACCATGGGGCAAAAGGCGCGTTGGATACATCCTGGTTTGATGAAACAGACCCTCAGGCGGTCTTTATTTCCGTTGGCAAAAATAGTTTTGGACACCCCTCTCCTGAAGTCCTTGCTTATTGGCAGGAGAGAAATATAAAGATATTCCGGACGGATATACAGGGCACGATCGAATTGAAAATTAATCATGAGGGGTTTCAAATTATTCCGGGAAGGTATCGGGATGAAAGAGAGTTTGAATGACTTAAAATATCCGATATTGTACAATCATGAAAATTTATGTTAGATTGTATATCAAATGACAGAAAAGGAGTCTTATGATGGAAAAACCAATTGTCACCATTGAAATGGAAAACGGAGATATAATCCAGGCCGAACTCTATCCTGAAATTGCACCCAATACAGTTAATAATTTTATTTCCCTTGTCCAAAAAGGTTTTTATGACGGTTTGATCTTCCACAGGGTAATTCCGGGCTTTATGATTCAGGGCGGATGCCCTGAAGGAATTGGAGTTGGCGGTCCGGGTTATGCCGTTAAAGGAGAATTTGCAGATAACGGTTTTGCAAATGATTTGAAACATACGCGCGGAGTAATGTCTATGGCCCGTTCCAGGATTCCCGATTCGGCAGGGTCCCAGTTCTTTATTATGGCAGCGGATTCTCCCCATCTGGACGGACAGTATGCAGCTTTCGGGAAAGTACTGCAGGGTATGGATGCCGTAGATAAGATCGTTTCTTCCGAGAGGAATTTCCAGGACCGTCCCAATGAAGATCAGGTTATGAAAAGTGTTGCGGTGGATACCCAAGGAGTAAATTATGACGAGCCGGAAAAACTAAAGCGATAAAATTACGAAACTTGAGAAAAATATGATAAAAGATGAATAAAAAGAGGAAGGTGATGGAAATAATACCAGTGAACATCTCTTTTCTCCTCCTCTTTCTTTCCCCCTTCACATGGTGAGGGGGACTTTTTTTATGATTGCCCGTTTTGATTTAAGTAAATTGTTCCAAGAAGGAACTTGCAAAGCATTTGGCGAAAATAAGAAAGGCTTATTTAGATTTATGAGAACGGCTGACCAATCAACGATGGGTGAGGTTCAATAAGATGTCCTTGGAAATTGTGAATCAAGATATACAGAATAAACAGATCCCCTCTATTTATCTTTGGTACGGTGAGGACCGTTTTTCTCTGACGGAGGCGCTGAAAATATTAAAACAGGAATTTTTAAGGGAAGACCCATCGGGCAGCGGAATTGAGGTCTATTTAGGGAAAGATATCCTGCCGGAGGAAGTCGCTGCGCTTGCCAATACGTCAGCCTTTTTTTCCCGCAGGTTGGTGATTGTGGATGATATTCCCTATTTTAATCAGGGGAAAGGGAATCCTAACCAAGCGGGAGAGGAGGATGTCAAGGAAGAGGCAGGACTTCATGCCGAAAGTGAAGGAAGTAATGCGGACTGCCTCATCAGTTACTGTCAAAATCCGAATCCCGCCTCTTGTCTGGTACTCGTTTCCGAAAAAGTGAACCGCGGAAGAAAACTTTACAAAGAGATTGTCAGGGCAGGGAAAGTATTAGAGTTTTCGTTTCCCAAAGGACAAAGCGCATGGCTGAATTGGGTCCAAAAAGAAACAAAAAGGAGAGGAAAGATAATAAATCCTGCTGCAGCATCATTTTTATTAGAAAGTTCAGGACATCAGACAGGTATTCTTAGTCAGGACCTGGATAAGCTCTGTCTCTTTATCGGGGACAAACAGGAAATAAATAGAGAAGCTATCAGCGCAGTATGTATACCCATCATTGAAACGACGATATTTGCTATGCTGGATGCTATTGCAGCGGGCAATCCGCATGATGCGATCCAAAGACTCACCGAAGTATTAAGTCAAGAATACTATCTGAAAGTACATACCATGATTGTCCGTCAGATCAGGTTATTATTGGCGGGAAGCATCTTGAGAAAAAGAGGGGGTTCTGTAGAGCAACTGATGGAAGTTACGGGGATCAGATCTTCTTTTGAGGGGAATAAAATCTTTCGTCAGGCTTCCGGATTTACTCCGGAAAAATTATGCCGGGCCTTGGAAGACTGTTTGCAGACAGAAATAGCATTAAAAAGCAGTGGCGGGAACCCGCAATTACTTTTGGAAATGGTCGTAATCCGGTTCTGTCAGAAATAAAAAAAGCCTGAAGCCGGCAGAAACAGCCGGCTTCAGGATCAATGTATCATAAAAATATCGATTAGCTTGCTTTATTACTCGTTGTTGCAGCATATTTTTTAGACATTCTGGATTTTTTACGGGCTGCTTTATTTTTATGAATTAAGCCATTAGCGGCTGCTTTATCAAGTGCGCGGGAAGCCTTTTGCAGAGCTTCGGCAGCATTACCCGCATTATTGGCAACAGCTTCCTCAAAACGACGAATAGCGGTTTTCAAGGCCGATCTGGCAGCGGTATTTTTTTCGTTTTGCATTTTGCTTATTTGGACTCTTTTTATTGCGGATTTAATATTTGGCATATCAGTCACCCCCTTCAAAACGATCTACCGTACGTTTTTTTACGCAACTGATATTTTATCATATTTCTTTAAGTGTATGCAACAAAATTTGCTAAAAAATTTTAAAGACGATCATTTTTACAGTAAACCCAATACAAAATATTTTCAGGATAACATTGACATTATTGGAAAAACTGCTTATAATTTGAGAAACAAACTGAATGATTTTTATGCAAAAGTAATGATGAGGTAAAGTAAACGGAATGGACTTTTCAGGGAGGGAGCGCCTTAGACTGAGAGCGCTTCTAAAGACTCAATCGTTGAAGGTTCGCCTCTGAACTGTCGGACTGAAACCTTTGGGCAAGTAGGTTCGAACGGAGACTTCCGCCGTTAAAAGGAAGGGGGTATAAGGAATATTGTTCTTGTGCCTGCTGCAAGAGAGGTCTTCTGGACCTAATTAGGGTGGTACCGCGAAAACGCTTTTCGTCCCTTGGAGGGATCGAAAAGTTTTTTTATTTGACGGTCCGGCAAGGCCACGGATGGCCAAATGGCTGCGGCGCCTTCGAAGCAGGCGAATCGTTATTCCTGTACCTTGCAAAGAGGGTTAAGGATTTAACCAATAGGGGTGGTACCGCGGAAGGCCACAGCTTTCGTCCCAGCGAAGGCTGTGGCGTTTGTTTATTTAGGGGTGTGGGGACACTTGTGTCCAACAAAAAAATGATAGGAGTGAGGGTCTATGAAAAGAATGCAAAAAGAATCTATGTTAAAAGTGGGGCTTGTTTTGATGATGGCGGTAAGTTTAATCATCGGCGGCTGCAGCTCGAACAAAGGAACCGCGGCCAACAGCCCGTCCGGAAAAGAATCCTACAAAATTGGGGCCGTGATTGACGTTAGCGGCAATTCTTCTTCCCTGGGAATACCAGAAAGAGATACCTTATTAATGATGGCTGAAAAAATCAATGCCAGCGGGGGGATTAATGGTCATCCGCTGGAGCTCGTCATCATGGACAATAAGAGTGACGAGACAGAAGCCGTTCTGGCAACGAAAACCTTAGTAGAAAAAGGGGTATTGTCGATCTTAGGCGCCAGTTCCAGCGGGCCTTCCATGGCCATGCTGAAAACGGCCCAAAGTGAAAAAATTCCGATGGTTTCCATGGCCGCTGCCAGCACGATTGTTGAGCCGGCCGCTGAGCGCCAATGGGTATTTAAGACAGCCCAAAGCGACATTGTCATGATCCATAAAATTATGGAATACCTCAAGAAAAATAACCTGACTAAAATTGCCTTTATGTATATGAACAATTCATACGGCGATAACGGAAAAAATGCAATCACTGCCGCCGTAAAAGACAGCGGGATCAGCATTGTCGCTCAGGAAAAATTTGATGCTGCGGATAAAGATATGACACCGCAGTTAACCAAAGTAAAAGCCAGCGGTGCCCAGGCCGTAGTTGTGTGGGCAATCCCGCCTTCCGCATCGATTCTGACCAAGAATTATAAGGATTTGGGGTTGACCATCCCGCTTATTCATAGTCACGGCGTAGGGAATCAGAGTTTTATTGACTTGGCCCAGGGTGCGGCGGATGGTGTCATACTGCCGATCGGCAAATTAACAGTAGCGTCCCAAGTACCGGAAAACGATCCGCAGAAAAAAATATTGGACAGCTATATTGCAGATTATTCCAAGAAATATAATACCCAGCCCAACTCTTTCGGCGGATATGCCTACGATGCCTTAAATCTTGTCGTGAATGCCATTGAAAAAGCGGGTGCCGATCGCGCCAAAATCCGGGATGAGTTGGAAAAAACCAAAGGACTTACCGGTATTTCCGGGGTATTCAATATGAGCGCACAAGATCATAATGGATTGAAAGAAGATTCTGCCGTCATGGTGCAAATCAAGAACGGCAAATGGCAGCTGTTAAACTAGGTGGCTCAAAGATGGGAGAAAGATTATTACAGCTTCTGTATAGCGGGATAACCCTAGGAAGCATTTATTCCCTTGTTGCCCTTACGCTGGTGATTACCTTTAATATCACAGGCATTTTGAATCTCGCTCAGGGAGAATTTGTCGTGATGGGTGCGTTAATCGCAGTGAGTTTAAAATCTGCCGGGATGCCTTTGCCGGCCGCTTTCGGGATTTCCGTAATCTTCATGGCGGTTGTGGGCGGGATTCTGGAGCGCCTGACGATTCGTCCGGCGCGCGGCGCCAGCGGGTTAACCATGCTGATCATTACCGTTGGGTTGTCCATTTCCCTGCGGGGACTGGCACTCCTCATTTGGAGCACTGCAACCTATTCTCTCCCTTCCTTTACCCAAGGCGGTCCCCTCATGATCGGGGGTGCCGCCTTGAACCCCCAAAGTATTTGGATTTTCTTACTTGTCGCTGTAATTTTGGTCGGTGTGAGTTTGTTTTTTCATCTGACATTTTGGGGGAAAGCGGTCAAAGCTTCTGTGACCAATCCTACAGGAGCAAAACTGCAGGGGATTAATTTAAATACCATTTCTTTCCTGGCTTTTGCGGCTGCAGGAGCTTTGGGGGCTGCAACCGGTTTGTGTATTGCCCCGGTGACCATGGTAACGTATGATATGGGCTTTATGCTGGGAGTGAAGGGTTTTGTTGCCGCCTCCATCGGCGGACTGAGCAGTATCGGTGGAGCTGTCATCGGCGGAATACTTCTGGGATTGTTGGAATCTTATAGTTCGGGGCTGATTTCCTCCGGTCTTAAGGATGGCATTTCGATTGTGATATTACTAGGCGTACTACTGATCAGGCCTGAGGGAATCATGGGTGCAATGAAACAACGCAAAATATAACGCGTCTATCAGATCTTGAGAAATGAGGCAAGAGTGATGAGGATCAAAAAATACAGCGGGTTGTTGATTGCCCTCCTGCTCCTGGCGATTCCCCTTATAGCCCAAAGCAATTATGTATATGGCTTGTTTATTGTCGTGGGTCTTTATACCATTATCGTCCAAGGGTTAGGCATTCTCATGGGGTATGCCGGACAAGTATCGTTTGGTCATGCGGCGTTTTTCGGATTGGGCGGATACACAGCCGCCATTCTGACAACACGCTTTTCGTGGTCTCCGCTTCCCGCCTTATTAGCAGCTGTCTTCCTGCCGGCAGTGATTGCAGCGGTAATTGGCAGACAAACTCTCAAACTCCGGGAACTATACCTGGCTTTAGCCACCCTTGGTTTCGGGATTTTAGTGAGTATAGTTTTTGCCGAAGGCGGAGAATTAACCGGAGGTCCTTCAGGGATCAGCGGCATTCCGCACTTTCAAATCGGCAGTTTGTCGTTTGACAGTGACGGAAGCTTTTTTTTGCTGATTTGGCTGCTGGTTGTCATGTTGATGATCGGAATTAAAAACCTGATTCATTCCAGAACGGGAAGAGCCTTGTGCGCTATCCGCGAAAGCGAGTATGCGGCGGAAAACGCAGGTATTGATTGTTCCCGGCTCAAACTTCAGGCCTTTATCTTCAGTGCATTGCTGGCAGGAATGGCCGGGGGACTCTATGCTTTCTATGTTTCCTTCATCAGTCCTTCGCCATTTAGTTTCCACGCATCGGTCCAATTCGTCTTGATGGCGGTTATTGGCGGATTGGGGACGTTCTGGGGCCCATTGATCGGAGCCATGGTTGTGGTACTGCTCAGTGAAGTTTTAAAGGAAGTGATTCCCTTGATTATTCCGAATGCCGGCGGAGAATATCAAATTATCATTTATGGAATGATCCTTGTAATACTGATGATCTATCAGCCTCAAGGGTTAAGCAGCTTGAGAAACCGAATCTCGCTAAGGGGGCTGAAATAGATGCTTTTGCAATTGGACGGTGTGACAAAGCATTTCGGCGGTATCGCAGCCGTCAGGAATGTGGGGTTTGAGGCTGACGAGGGAAAAGTTCTCGCTTTAATCGGCCCCAATGGGGCAGGAAAAACAACCCTTTTCAATTTAATTACAGGTGCGCTGGAACCTGACCAAGGCGTAATTGCTCTGAAAGGTCAAACGATCAAAGGACTGAAGCCGTTTCAATTGGCGGCAGGCGGTGTCACCAGGACCTTTCAAAATCTACAGATATTTAATTCCATGACTGTCTTGGAAAATGTCATGGCCGGCGCCTATTTGAGAGGGAAAAAAGGGTTCCTGAGATCCCTGTTTAGCTATCATGGCTGGTGTAAAGAAGAAAAAATGATCCGGGAGAAATCCCTGGTTCTACTGGAAGAAACCGGGCTTGCCGAGACTGCGGGACGCCCCGCCTCCACACTTCCCTTTGGGCAAAAGAGGCTTGTGGAGATTGCCAGAGCCCTGGCTTCTGATCCCTGTCTTTTGTTGCTGGATGAACCTGCCGCAGGGTTAAATTCTGAAGAATCGGCAGTTCTAACCAATTATATAAATAAACTGCGGGACAGGGGAACCACCATGATCCTGATTGAACATGACATGGAAACAGTCATGAACGCAGCAGATAAAATCATTGTTTTAAACTTTGGAGAAGTCATTGCGCAAGGAACCCCGGCTGAAATTCAGGCTCATCCTGAAGTGATCAAAGCCTATCTGGGGGAGGATGAAAAAATTGCTTAAAGTTGAAGACTTCAATGTCTCTCATGGTTATATTCATGCTCTCAAAAATGTCTCTATGAGAGTAAAGGAAAGGGAAATACTGGCCGTATTAGGTGCGAATGGAGCCGGCAAAAGTACGCTTTTGGGTGCGATTGCCGGATTATATAGACCCGCCGGCGGGAAAATAACCTATAAGGATGAGGTGATTACAGGACAATCTTCAGAAGAGATTGTCCGCAAAGGTATCAGCCTCATCCCTGAAAACCGGGAAATCTTTGGGACGTTAAGTGTCCGGGAAAATCTCATGCTGGGGGCATTTCACCGTTATCGCAGGGATAAAGGGCATCTCTTGCAAGATTTGAAAGAGGTTCTCGAGGTTTTTCCGGCTTTAAAAGGGCGGGAAGGGGATCCGGCAGGCAGTTTGAGCGGAGGTTTGCAGCAGATGCTGGCAATCGGCAGGGGCCTCATGGCCAACCCCCGCCTTCTATTGCTGGATGAACCCTCCATTGGTCTTGCTCCACTGGTCGTGAGGGAAATCATGAACATTCTTGTACAGTTAAAAAAAACAGGGGTCTCTATTGTATTGGTAGAACAAAATACGAAATCCGCCCTCAAGGTGGCTGACAGCGTAATTGTCCTGGAAAGAGGAAGAATTGCCCATGCAGGCAATTCTTCGGAAGACATTGCGGATGCGTCCATTCGGGAAGCTTATTTAGGAAAGGCCTGCCCATAATAATATAAAATGTTCTAAGAACAGCTTGGCCCTCATATTCCTAATTATGGAAGGAGGGTCTGCGCTTGTTCTTGCAAAAAGCCTGGGTCAAAACGTCAGCAATTGTGTTATTCCTTGCTATATTTGCTTCTTTTCTGTATTTTAACATTTCTCATGACAGTTCCTCACGCTATTTAATCGGTCTCTTATCTGAAAAAAGCATCCCGCTGGAAATGCTCCTGTTAGAAGGCGCTCCGGGATTATCCCAGCCGGAACGGAATTATATCAGCGAGGTAAGGTATTCGGTAGCGGGGTTAGGGATGTATCTCTTGACCGGAGTTAATATATCCGATCCGCGAACGTACTTTTTAGCGTTTTATGCTCCTCCTAAAGAAGGGCTTCCCTGGATAGGCTGGTCCTATCATCCCAATGACCCTGAGATGGAAGGTGCGATACTTGAACCCCTGGATAATCCGTTCTACAATGAACCTGCTCCGGTAACCAATGAACAGGATATCCTGGTCGGGGTTTACCATACGCATAATGCCGAGTCCTATGCCGGAGACGGGGGCAAAGACCGTGTCAACGGAGGAGAAAACGGTGACGTTGTGGAAGTAGGGCAATTGCTGGTTGATGCCCTGAATAAAAACGGGATTCCCTCATATCATGCGCGAGAGGTTAACGACAAGATCTATATTCATGCTTATGATTATTCCTATCAAACTGCCAAAAAGATGCTTCAGGACCACCCAACGATCCGGATTCTTCTCGATATCCACCGGGACGGGCTTCCTACACAAGTCGGAAAATCTTCCGTTGCGATTAACAACAGAGAAATGGCTAAAGTCATGATCGTTATCGGTCAAAAAAATCCCAATTGGGAAAAAAATAATCAAATCGCCAATGATATTATCAAAATCGGTGAACAGAAATACCCCGGACTGTTTTTCACCAAGATCAGGTACGCTTCTGAAGCACGCTATAATCAGTTTCTGACCGATGGGGCCCTCCTTTTTGAAATTGGCAGCCAGCTAAACACGCTGGAGGAAGCTATGGCCGCAGCCGAACCTTTAGCCCAGGTATTGAAGGAATATCTTAAAAAGTGATATAATTCGCTGTAACCATAGTTATTAATGGTTAAATGAACTAATTTGAGGTTACAGTAATCATGTCGAATACACAAAAGATGATTAAAGCGGCCGGCTTTTTAATGGCAGCCAACTTAGTATCAAGGCTTCTCGGCTTTATACGGGAATCCTTGATGGCAGGCCTTTTTGGTAAAATTGGGGCTACAGACGCCTACAACACAGCCTTTATTCTTCCCGACCTGCTTTACTGGCTTTTGGTAGGAGGAGTTTTAAGCGCGGCTTTTATCCCCGTTCTTTCTGAATATATCGCCAAAGAAAAGGAAGAAGAAGGCTGGAAAGTAGTAAGCTCAGTCGCCAATATCATTTTTCTTTTTCTCTGCGGTTTAGTGATTGCCGCTATGATATTTGCGCCGCAATTCATTTCCCTGCAGGTTCCGGGGTTTACCCCCGAAAATAAGGCCCTGGCGGTTTATCTGACGCGTATCCTCCTGCTCCAGCCTGTTATTCTTGCTCTAAGCGGGATTACAATGGGAATCCTCAATTCGTATAAAATATTCTGGCCTTCGGCGGTCGGCACCGTGCTCTATAATACCTGCATTATCCTGTTTGGGACTTTATATGCCAATCCGAATAATCCCCGGAGCATTGCCGGGTTTGCTTTTGGTGTCGTGGTTGGAGCGGCGGCCAATTTCCTGGTTCAAGTCCCCGCTCTGCGCAGGGTTGGGCTCCGTTACTATCCGCTTATTGACTTCAAGCACCCGGGGGTTAGGAAAATTATTTCCCTTTCTCTCCCGATCATCATTATGTATACCTTAAACCAGTTTCAGGTGATAGTGAATTCCAATTTAGGATCGGCGCTCGTACCGGGCAGTCTGACTGCAATCTGGTACTCGTACCGCTTATTTCAGCTCCCGGTGGGAATTTTTGCTTTGGCAATCGGGGTAGCGGTGTTTCCGACACTGTCCGAACAAGCGGCTTTAAATAAGCTGCAAGACTTCGTAGAAACGATTTCCGGCGCCATCCGGCTCATTGTTTTTATTACCGTTCCTATTTCCATTGGCATGGTCGTTCTGCGGTTCCCTTTAATCAGGGTTCTATTTGAACATGGGAAATTTACCCCGATGGATACGGAAGCCACGGCAATCCCCCTTTTTTATTTTACCTTGGGGATTACCGCCCAAGCCATTATTCAGATTTTGCCGCGGGCTTTTTACGCCCTGCAAAACACTTGGATGCCGGTAGTTTTGGGGGTTGTTGCCATGGCGGCAAGCATCGCCTGGATGTACGTTCTTGTCGGTCCGCTGGCCCATGGCGGCCTGGCTTTGGCAGTCACTTTGGGTGCGGTTATCCAGATGTTTCTTCTGTTTGCTGTACTCCGGCATAAACTGGGCAAAATAGACGGCAAAAGAATTGCCGGGACCTTTTTGAAGACTTTGGCCTCGGCCGCTTTGATGGGAATGATTGTCCAGATATGGTCCAAATTTCTCATTTCCTGGCTGGGAATCGGAAAATGGGGTTCCATTATACTTCTGGTGACGGGCGCATTGGTAGGATTAATTGTTTTTGCCGCGGTGACCCGTATTTTCAAAATGGAGGAATATACCATGGCTATGGACATGCTGGGCAGAAGATTCAAAAGAGGGCAATGTTAATTTTCGTTAAAAAATGATAATCCATAGCCGTCTCTAATAAGGTATGTTGCTTAAAGGGGCGGCTTTTTGCTATAATTATTTGCCGGTAATATGTTTAGGGAGAGAAACTGTATGGCACAAGCCTCATCAAAAATAAGGAATTTTTCCATCATTGCGCATATAGACCACGGGAAATCCACCCTTGCTGACCGTTTGATCGAGTATACCGGAACACTTTCGACACGGGAACTCAAAGAACAGGTTCTGGATTCCATGGATTTGGAGAGAGAACGGGGAATCACGATTAAACTCCAGGCAGTCCGCCTCCGCTATAAGGCCAAGGACGGAGAAGTTTATGAACTGAATTTAATTGATACTCCCGGGCATGTCGACTTTTCCTACGAGGTATCCAGGAGTCTCGCTGCCTGCGAAGGGGCTTTGCTGGTAGTAGATGCGGCACAGGGTATTGAAGCGCAAACCTTGGCTAATGTTTATTTGGCTTTGGAAAACGACCTGGAAATTATTCCCGTTATTAATAAAATTGATCTTCCAAGCGCCGAACCCGATAGAGTGAAACAAGAAATTGAGGATGTTATCGGAATCGATGCCAGTGAAGCCATCCTTGCTTCGGCTAAAAGCGGTGTAGGTGTGGAAGAAATTCTGGAAGCCATTGTCAAACGAATTCCCCCCCCGCAGGGTAACGATGAGAAACCCTTAAAATCATTAATCTTTGACTCCAAATTTGATTCTTACAAAGGGGCCATCCCTTATATCCGGATATTTGACGGCCAAGTAACGAAGGGCACCAATATCAAGATGATGTCCTCCGGAAAAGTATTTGAAATAACGGAGGTAGGGGTATTCACTCCCGGAATGACTATCGCCGAAGAGCTTAAAGCCGGACAGGTAGGCTACATTGCGGGAAGTATTAAAAATGTCGGAGACACCCGGGTAGGCGATACGGTCACGGATGCCGGAAATCCTGCCCCGGAAGCGCTTCCGGGGTATCGTAAGGCGATATCGATGGTTTTCTGCGGGCTTTATCCCGTGGAAACTTCTGATTATGACCGTTTAAAAGATGCTTTAGAGAAGCTGCAATTAAACGATGCCAGTCTCATGTATGAAAACGAAACTTCTGCAGCGTTAGGTTTCGGCTTCCGCTGCGGTTTCCTGGGATTGCTTCATATGGAGATTATTCAGGAACGGATCGAACGGGAATTCGGACTTTCTATTATTACAACAGCCCCGAGTGTCGTCTATAAAGTGAATACCACCGACCGGGAGCAAATTCTTATTGATAATCCCGCGTTACTGCCTCCGGAAGGAAAAATAGAATCTATTGAGGAACCTATGGTAAAAGCCTCCGTTATGGTCCCGGCTGAATTTGTCGGTACGATCATGGAACTAAACCAGGAGAAAAGAGGGAGTTTCCTCAACATGGACTATATCACAGCATCGCGGGTAAGCCTCTATTATGAACTCCCTCTAAGCGAGATTGTCTATGACTATTTCGACCAATTAAAGTCCCGTACCAAAGGATATGCGTCTTTGGACTATGAGCTTACCGGGTATAAGGAAGCCAATCTGGTAAAACTGGATATCATGCTGAACGGGGAGATAGTGGATGCTCTTTCCTTTATTGTTCACAAAGACAAGGCTTATCCGCGGGGAAGAAAACTTGTGGAAAAACTGCGCGGCCTAATCCCGCGCCAAATGTTTGAAATCCCTGTCCAAGCAGTTATCGGGGCTAAAGTCATCGCCAGAGAAAATATACGGGCAATGCGCAAAGATGTCCTTGCTAAATGCTACGGCGGGGACATTACCCGTAAAAGAAAACTCCTGGAGAAGCAAAAAGAAGGGAAAAAGCGCATGAAACAAGTTGGGAATGTTGAAATTCCCCAGGAAGCATTTATGGCTGTGCTAAAAATGGATGACTAATGAAACAGGAGAGATAAATGCCTTCGTTATATGTCCATGTCCCTTTCTGTATCAAAAAATGTGATTATTGTGCTTTTTATTCCCTTCCTCTTATTGACTGGAGCGAGGGGTATGGGAGAATGCCTCAGTCAGCCGGAGATTCCGGACTGATCTCCGGCTATTTACGCGGGGCGGCCCGGGAAATAGAATTAAGATCCGGCGAAGCCCCGGCAGGAGTTTCTTCTCTTTATATAGGAGGCGGTACCCCAACGGTGCTTTCCTGGCGTCAGTTAGATACACTTCTGAACGAAATTCATCAGTATTTCACTTTTTCGGACTCTGAGAAAACAACGGAGGCCAATCCGGGGACGGTTGACGAAGAGAAATTGAAAGTATTGCGCAATTATAGGGTTAACCGGATATCATTAGGGGCGCAGAGCTTTAATGACCGGCTACTTTGTCAGATGGGGAGAATACACAGGTCGCAGGATATTTGGCAGGCGGTTAAACGAATCCGCAAAGCTGGAATACATAATCTTAACCTGGATCTGATTTTTGGTCTTCCCGGACAGGATCTAAAAGATTGGAAGGACACATTGCGGAAGGCCTCGGAGTTATCCCCGGAACACCTCTCGGTCTACGCGTTAACGTTGGAAGAAGGAACACCTTTCGGAGAAAAGTATCTTCAGGATCGGACTGAGTTTTTGCCCGACGATGATCTTCAGGCGGATATGTATGCATGGGCAGCAGCATTTTTAGAGGAAAAAGGGTACAGGCATTATGAGATTTCCAATTTTGCCAGACCGGGTTATGAATGCAAACATAACTTGACCTATTGGCAGGGGGAGGATTATATCGGCCTGGGACCCGGGGCAGTTTCCTGTATTCAAAACGTAAGGTCGAAGAACAATGAGGACATAACCGCTTACATCGAAGATCATGGGAAGGGGCAAAAGACTTTTGCCCTTTGTGAGACGGAATTTCTTACCGCAGCACAACTCATGTCGGAATATATGATGCTTGGACTTCGGACAGAGGAGGGAATAAGCCTTACCGGCTTTTTACAAAAATTTAAGGTCTCCGTTCAGGATATTTACGGCCCGATTATGGCAAACTATATAGATAGAGGTTTTCTATTCATTGCTGAAGACAGACTCACATTAAATAAGCAATATATGTTTGTCGCCAATGCTATTATTAGGGATTTTATGAGGTGAATCATTCACTGAAATTACCAAATCCATCTTGACAATCTTTTACCTTCGTGCTAATGTAGGGTCAGAGTATTAGCACTCACTTAGTAAGAGTGCTAACAACCACAAACTTGGGGGTAGCGTTATGGAAATGGATGAAAGGAAAGAAAAGATTTTAAAGGCCATTGTGCAAGATTATATTTCCACCGCTGAACCTGTTGGGTCCCGGACGATTTCCAAAAAATCCGAACTGGGGGTCTCTCCCGCTACGATCCGTAATGAAATGTCCGATTTAGAGGAGATGGGCTTGATCGAACAGCCTCATACTTCGGCAGGCAGGATTCCTTCTGATTTCGGGTACCGTTACTATGTTGACTATCTGATGGACCCAATGATTTTAAACGAAGAAGAACAACAAAATATTAACTCGGAAGTTAAGAACCGCTTGAATGAGGTCCAGGAAGTCATTGAATATACCGGAAAACTTATCTCCCAGGTAACCAGTCTGACCAGTCTGGTTCTGGGACCGAAGACCAGGAACAGCGTTCTGAAAAAACTCTATTTTTTGCCCTATGAACCGGGTAAAGCCATTATGGTCACGGTGAAAGAAAATGGTTCAGTCGAGAATAATATTGTAGACATCGGGCTTGATACTACCTCTGAGGAATTACAAGTACTCGCCAACCTCTTTAATGAAAAAATGGGAGGCACCAGGGTACAGGATTTAAAAAAAAGTCTGCTGCATGAGATCTATAGTGAACTTTCCAGAAAACGCAGGATGATTGACGGCATGATGGGAATTCTGGAAAGAATGTTTGAAGGGAAAGAAAATGATAATCCTGAGCAGCGTGTCTATGTTGGCGGTACGCTTAATATGCTGAATCAGCCTGAGTTCCGGGATTTAAATAAAGTCAGGAATTTGTTTTCCGTGTTTGAAGAAAACAACAAACTCAAAGATTTATTAAGCCAGAACCAAAATGGATTGAATATTACTATTGGAGGCGAGAATCCTGACGAAGTTTTTAAAGATTGCAGTTTGATCTCCGCCACATACCATATCAATGGAAAGCAAATCGGTTCTGTTGGCGTATTAGGGCCAACCCGTATGGACTATAGCAAGGCAATCACAATTGTTGATTATATGACAAAAAGTCTGACAGAGATGCTCACCCGTAAGCATCGTATGAGCAGAACTTAGGAAGGAGGCGGTTCCGTGAAAGCGCAAAACACAATCACTGAAGAGAATAACTTACAAGAATCCCAGGGTGATTTTGCAGATGACAGTTCTGAATTTTCGGCTCAGGATTCAGAAACGTACGAATTATCGGCCGAATTGGATGAGTACAAGGCCAAAGCGGAAGACTATTATGCACAATTGCAAAGATTAAAAGCCGAATTTGATAACTACCGAAAAAGAACGCAGAAAGAAAAAGAAGAATTTGCAAAATACGCTTCGGAGGGAATGATTCTCTCCTTGCTTCCCGTACTCGATAATTTTGAAAGGGCAGTAGACTCCAGCCGCAGGAACAAAGATTTTGAATCATTATCCCAGGGAGTGGAGATGATCTATCGTCAGTTCCTTAAAGTCCTTGAAGATCATGGATTAAAAGCGATAGAGGCTGCAGGGGAACAGTTCGATCCCAATCTGCATGAAGCCCTTCTCAGGGAAGAAACGGACCAGGGTGAAAATGTGGTTTTGGAGGAGCTTCAAAAAGGCTATTATCTGAAAGATAAAGTGTTGAGACCGAGCAGCGTCAAGGTGTCAGGCTGATAAACCCTTATATGAAGTGAATTAAGGAGGAAATAGATAATGAGTAAAATAATCGGTATCGATTTAGGAACTACGAATTCTTGCGTTGCTGTATTGGAAGGCGGGGAACCTGTTGTCATTCCGAACCCCGAAGGAGCCCGAATCACTCCTTCCGTGGTAGGTTTTTCGAAAACAGGCGAAAAACTCGTCGGACAGGTAGCAAAAAGACAAGCCGTATCCAATCCGGATAATACTGTAATTTCGATCAAGCGTCATATGGGATCAGACTATAAGACAAACTTAATAGATAAAGCCTATACTCCGCAAGAGATTTCCGCTATGATTCTGCAGAAGCTGAAATCTGATGCGGAAGCTTACCTTGGAGCAAGTGTGAAACAAGCTGTTATCACTGTTCCGGCATATTTTACGGACTCCCAGAGACAGGCAACCAAAGATGCGGGCACAATTGCCGGCTTGGAAGTGCTGCGTATTATTAACGAGCCTACTGCCGCAGCGTTGGCTTATGGCCTGGATAAAGAAAATGATCAGACCGTTTTAGTGTACGACCTCGGCGGAGGGACTTTTGACGTTTCTATTCTGGAACTCAGCCAGGGAATGGTTGAAGTTAAAGCGACAAATGGAAACAACCACTTAGGCGGAGATGATTTTGACCAACGCCTGATGGATTATATTGCAGCCGAATTTAAGAAAAGCAATGGTGTTGATCTTTCCAAAGACCGTGTTGCTTTGCAGCGTTTAAAAGAGGCTGCAGAGAAAGCTAAAATTGAGCTTTCAGGTGTTACCCAGTCCAATGTCAACCTTCCTTTTATCACCATGTCGGCTGAAGGACCGCTCCATCTGGACATGAATATTACCAGGGCCAAATTTGAAGAACTTACCGCAAGTTTGGTGGAAGCTACGATGGGACCAACCCGTCAGGCTATGGAAGATGCCAAGCTGACCTTTAAGGAGATTGACCAGGTCATCCTGGTAGGCGGATCTACCCGTATTCCGGCTGTTCAGGAAGCAATTAAGAGAATCAGCGGAAAGGAACCGCACAAAGGCGTTAACCCCGATGAAGTAGTAGCCCTTGGAGCGGCTATCCAGGGCGGCGTTCTTGGCGGAGAGATGAAAGATATCGTTCTTGTGGATGTCGCCCCGCTCTCTTTGGGAATTGAAACATTAGGCAGTGTATTTACACGCATAATCGACCGGAACACCACTATTCCGACCACAAAATCCCAGGTCTTTTCTACGGCGGCAGATAATCAGACATCCGTGGATATTCATGTGCTTCAGGGCGAAAGGGAAATGGCCGCATACAATAAGACCCTTGGACGTTTCCAACTGACCGGAATTCCCCCTGCCCCGCGTGGTATCCCGCAGATTGAAGTAAAATTTGATATCGATGTGAACGGTATTGTTCACGTCTCAGCAAAAGATACGGCGACCGGCAACGAGCAAAAAGTCACCATCACTGCTTCTACCGGTTTAAGTAAAGATGAGATTGAAAAGATGCGCAAGGACGCCGAAACCAATGCCGAACAGGATAAAAAGCAGAGAGAATTGATTGATGCCAAAAATGAAGCGGATTCTCTGGCTTACCAGGCAGAAAAGACTTTGAAGGATTTCGAAGGAAAAGGGGACGCGGCTGAAAGGGATAATATTAAAAAGGCTGCTGAAGAACTCCGGGCTGCGGCCGGAACGGACAATGTCCAGGAGATGAAAGCTAAATCGGAAGCATTAACTAAAGTTCTTCATCCCTACGTAGAAAAGATGTACCAGCAGCAGGCTGCCCAGAACCCCGGCCAACAGGAGGCAAACCCGAATGCCGGCGGTCAGAATGCCGGAACAGGCAAAGCCGATGAAAATGTTGTCGATGCAGAATATACCGAAGTGAATAAAGATTAAAACATTCCGCTTAACATGAGGTCCTGTGAGGGAGTATAATAGTATATCGGAGATAAACCTTGGGCGCAAAGGGATCTTTGTGCCCGCTCCGTATTTGATATTATGGATACCTTCGGTATTGATATATAGGGAGGAGTTTCGACTAAAAAATGAAACGGGATTATTACGAGGTCCTAGGAGTAAGCAAATCGGCAAGTTTAGACGAAATCAAAAAAGCCTACCGAAAAATTGCCAAGGAAAATCATCCTGATGTTAAACCTAATGACAAGGAAGCCGAAGAACGCTTTAAGGAAGCGACTGAAGCTTATGCAGTATTAAGCAGCCCGGAAAAGAAAGCAAAATATGATCAATTTGGACACGCCGGCGTAGATTTTAACGGTCAGGGCGGATTTGGAGGTTTTGGCGACTTTTCCGATTTTGCTGATTTTGGACTTGGTGACATTTTTGATATGTTCTTTGGCGGAAGCATGAACGGGGGCGGTCAAAGAAGAAGGGGCCCCGCAAGGGGGGCAGACTTGCGGTACGATTTGACAATTACACTATATGAAGCCGCTTTTGGCGCAAAAAAAACCATAGAGGTACCTATTTCCGATACATGTCCCCATTGCAACGGCAGCGGTGCCGCTCCCGGGACACACCCCACAACCTGTTCTCAGTGCGGAGGTTCAGGGCACGTCCGCTCTGTGCAGAGAACGCCCTTCGGTCAGGTGGCGACTACCCGCACTTGCCCTGCGTGTAACGGCCAGGGGAGCATGATCGGTACACCATGCCATAAATGCAACGGCCGAGGCAAGATTCGTGAAGTGAAGAAGATTGAAGTCAACATTCCGGCAGGATCAGAAGAAGGGTTAAGTCTTCGCTTCAGCGGACGGGGCGAAGCAGGGGAAAAAGGAGGCCCTTCCGGGGACCTTTATGTAGTCCTCAATGTTCAACCCCATGAATTTTTTGAACGGCAGGGAAACGATATCTACTGTGAAATACCTATCACTTTTGTACAAGCCGCTTTAGGGGATGAGATTGATATTCCTACCATTCATGGAGATGTACAAATGAAGATTCCGGAAGGGACACAGACTTCAAAAATTTTCAGGATCAAAGGTATGGGTATACCCTACCGAAGAGGAGGCGGGGCAGGAGACCAGCATGTCAGGGTGATCATTGCTACTCCTACGAAACTTACAGACAGACAGAAAGAGCTGTTGAAAGAATTCGGACGGATTACTACCGAGGACCAGCAAATGGGCAAAAAATCCTTCTGGGATAAGGTCAAGGAAAATGTGAAAGATGCCATAGGCTGAGTAGAATGCATCAATGTCAATAGCCTTGGTTAAAAGGAGAAAGCTATGAATTGGATGGAAGTAGCGGTAACGGTTTCGTCAGAAGGCGAAGAAGCTGTTACCGATCTTTTTTACAGATTGGGCAGTCAGGGAGTTGTTGTGGAATCAGCTGAACTGATTAAGACTTATATCGATTCAGGAATCTGGGACTGCCACGTTTTTGACCAGATTGATGTGACCGGTCAATCCGTAATTAAGGGCTATTTTCCGGAAGATGAGCGTTTAAGCGGAAGACTTGTGTCCCTGCGGGAAGACCTTCTTTTTCTCAAAGAGCTTTTCCCGGAATGGGTAATACAATCGGAAACTATCATGGTTAAGGAAGAAGATTGGGCTAACGAATGGAAACGTTATTTCAAACCTATTAAAATAGGAAGAAACTTTCTCGTCAAGCCTTCCTGGGAGGAATACCTGCCGGAGAAAGATGAACTGATGATAGAAATTGACCCTGGAATGGCCTTTGGAACAGGAACCCATCCGACGACTTCGCTCTGTTTAGAAGCAATTGAAGACCACGTTTGCGAAGGCCAAATAGTCTTTGATGTTGGGACAGGTTCAGGAATCCTGGCAGTAGCGGCGGCCAAAAGGGGGGCCTTCGTTCAGGCCGGAGACATCGACATTATGGCAGTGAAAATAGCAAAGGAAAATATATCATTGAATGAAGCTGGTGACAGGGTGACAGTTAAGGCCGGGAATTTAGGTGAAGTTTTTACGGGATTAGCCGATGTGGTCATCGCCAATATTATTGCGGATGTCATCATTGATCTTCTGCCGCAGCTGCCGGTGCTTATGAAGCCGGACGGACTTTTTATGGCATCCGGATTAATTGACACCCGGGTAGAGAAAGTCGTGGAAAAAATGAATGAACATGGCCTAAGATGTGTCGGGAAGCTTGAAGATTCAGGATGGGTCCTGTTAAAAGCGCAATTTCAGGAAAGTGTTAAGGGAGAGGGATATGCACCGCTTTCGCATAGGGAATAAAACCGAGGGCTCTTTTCACATTCTGGGGGATGAGCTTTATCATCTGGTCAAGGTGCTTCGTCTGAAGGAAGGGGACCAGGCGGTGGGTTTTGACAATACCGGCGTTCAGTACCGGGGAATCATTGAATCTATAGATAGGGATTGTGCTTCTTGCAGAATCGTAGAAGAAAAATTCCCTGAAGTTGAGGCCAAAACGATGGTTTACATCGTCATGGGGTTGGCCAAAGGTGAAAAAATCGAATGGGTTATTCAAAAGGGAACTGAAATTGGGATGGCAGGGTTTGTTCCGCTTCGGACTCAGAGGGCAGTTTTGCAGCTGGACGGTAAAAAGGCGGAACAGAAGGTTGTCCGTTGGCAAAAAATCGCTGCAGAAGCGGTAAAACAATGCCGAAGAATGATTGAACCCCCGATCGGTAAGGTAGCGGATTGGAATGATCTGATGGATATTCTGCCCGCACAGACACAATGGGTAATTGCCTATGAAGATGAAAAGACAGCATCTTTAACTCATATCTTACGGGGTTTTCACTCAGAATATCCAATTGCAATCCTTATCGGCCCCGAGGGAGGATTCACGCCTGAAGAAGTGTCCGAAGCACGCGAGAAACTGAAAGCGTGCAGTGTTTCCCTGGGGCCAAGAATATTGAGGACGGAGACGGCGGCTTTAACAGCACTGACAATGGTTTTGACTTATTTCGGTGATCTTGGCTAATCCTAGAATCTTGGGGGAATACTGGATGGAAAAAGTAAGCTTTCTTACATTGGGCTGTAAAGTGAATCAGACGGAAAGCGAAGCATTGGCGCAGTTTTTTCAGGGTGAAGGGTATGATATTGTCCAGGAGACCGAAGAACCTGATATTTTTATCATTAACACCTGTACGGTTACGGGCATGGGAAGCGTAAAATCACGGAAACTGATCCGAAGAATTGCCAAGGAACACCCAAGCAGCACCCTCGTTGTCATGGGTTGTTACTCCCAGACGAAACCTGAAGAAATTGCGGAACTGGAGGGGGTCGATCTCATCATGGGGACCCAGGATCGATTTTCCATCCTTAAGCATCTTAGAACGCTCAGACAGCAAACAGGCAATGACAGCGGCCGGAATAAACAAAAAAAACCGGTTCAGACCGTTCGGCCTTTCGTTTACGGATCACGTTTTGAAGAACTTCCCCTGTTGCAAAGTGAAAGCAGAACCAGAGCCATGCTTAAGATTCAAGACGGATGCAGCCAGTTCTGTACATACTGTATCGTTCCCTATGCCCGAGGACCATCCCGAAGCCGGGATCCGGAGAATGTCATTGCTGAAGCCTCACGTTTGCTGGAGGCAGGATATAAGGAAATCGTACTGACCGGGATCCATATCGGGGTTTATGGACAAGAACTGAATCACAAGATAAATCTGGCGGGTCTCATAGCCAGGTTAGTTGAGTTGAGGGGAATGTCCAGACTCAGGCTGGGTTCGATAGAACCTATGGAGTTTACGCCTGAACTTTTAGAAGTGATAGTCCATAAAGCGGTGTGTCCGCATTTTCATATTCCTCTTCAAAGCGGTTCGGATATCATCCTGGAAAAAATGAGGAGACCGTATACCGTCAGAGAGTATGCACTGCTGCTCGGAAAAATCAGGGAGAACCTCCCTGATGCGGCAATTGCAGCAGATGTGATGACCGGGTTCCCCGGGGAAACAGATGAAATTCATCAAGAAGCTCTAAAATTTGCAGAGAACTGTGAATTCGCAGGTATTCATGTTTTTCCGTATTCCCGCCGGCCAGGGACACCGGCTGCCGATATGCCCGGTCAAATCCCTAAAGGCGTAAAGGCTGCCAGAGTTAAAGAATTTATGAAGGCAGGCCGCAAAAGCCGTGAAAAATATGTTACGAGGTTCATTCACCACCCCGTGGAAGTCCTTCTGGAAAAAGTAAGTCCGGATGGAACGGCACAGGGCCACACGGGAAATTATTTAGAATTAAGGATCCCTCCGGAATTAAACCCAGGGTTCTGGCAGCCGGGACAACTGGTTAATTGCGTTTTTAAAAAGGAATACCTTTTTTCTTGATTTTTTAAAAAGTAATTAACTAAATCGCCTTTTTGTTGTATCATAAGATAAATATTATCAAGAAATGAAGGAAAAAAATGAAACCGAAAAAGAATTGGAAATCAAGATTGGGACTGATCGTTGTCATTATTATTGCTTTATGTGTGCTATTCTTAAAGGTTCCGCTTTATTACCAAGCCAGAAGCTATCTTACGATGTACGCTTACAGCAAGTATGAGAACAAAAACAGTCTCATGGCGAAACAAGGAATTACCTTTACTATTCCGGGAGGGTCCAGTACGAAGGAAAAAGACTGGTATCCGTTTACAATGGTCTTTAATGATGACACTGGTATTTCCAGCTTTCTGGGCAGGGAACTAAGTTTAACGGTCTTGTATAATTTTGGTTCGTTTAGTTGGAACCAGAGTTCGTCTGATTTCTTTCAGGACGATTCTCCTTATTTTGCGAGTTTTTACGGCGGCTATTTGGTCAAAGATAAAACGGGCAAGAAGTTTGGATTCTTAGAACAAGGGGATCCCAATCTTGATGAAATCTTTTCAATTCCCCAGTATGACTATAAACACCTCGTTATAGAGAGTTTGGGCTGTCCTTCCGAAAAACTTACGATGGATGTTCTTTCCTATAACCTTAAAAAGAATGTTCAGTATGCGGGATATCATGATTGGGTTCAAATTGATTCATTTATGCAAGTGAATAGTCCCAACCATAAATACAGGGGAGACCGCAGGGCGTATATTCAATTTGGTAATCCGCTGAAAAAACTTAATCAGGAAGATTTTAGACTGATTACCGCCTATGGTAGGCTTTACGTAAGATATTTCCCCGAATTTCAGGATACGGTATTTTTATATGTAATGTCGCCGGACAGCAGTACGATTCAGGATTGCGATAATAACATTTTAAGTAAAACAACGATTACTAAAAATACCTAATATTCATGTTCGGTAAGAATAATCATTTTTTGGAGGTTCTTTTGATGTCCGACTGTATCTTTTGTAAAATCATCCGCAAGGAAATCCCCGCACAAATGATATATGAAGATGAGGAATTGGTCGCTTTTAAAGATATTCACCCGGTTGCACCGGTTCATGTCCTTGTTATTCCGAAGAAACACATGGTCAGTGTTAATGACCTTACGGATGGGGACGCCAAAACTATGGGAAGTATTTTCATCGTTATAAAGAAGTTAGCTTCTGAATTGGGAATAGCTGAATCAGGTTTCCGGGTTGTAGCCAATTCCGGGGAAGACGGCGGACAGGAAGTGGGACATTTGCATTTCCATCTCCTTGGCGGTAAGCCGCTCGGGAAAAAAATTGGCTGAATTCTCAAGTTTATTCAGAGCATACGCGATTTGCGCCCCTGTCCGACATATACTTTATCATAGCAATTTATTTGGTTTATTTCCGCAGCTGCCAAGCTTCCGGTCAGCGCTTGGCAGCCTGCTTCCAGCTTGACGTGTCCATGTTCATCCTTTATAATTATTTCGTATCATTCGACCAGTGGAGGGAGGGATAAAAAATGAGTGAAGTAAGAGTTGGAAAAAATGAATCCCTGGATTCTGCACTCCGCCGGTTCAAGCGAAATTGCCAACGTTCGGGAGTATTGTCAGAGGCTCGTAAACATGAGCATTATGAAAAACCCAGCGTGAAAAAGAAAAAGAAATCCGAGGCTGCGCGTAAACGCAAATTCAAATAAGGGAGTTGTCCCAATTGTCCCTAAAGGATCGTCTTGTTGAGGATATGAAGGCTGCCATGAAAGCCAAAGAGGAGGGGAAGGTCAGACTTTCTGTCATCCGAATGGTTCGGGCTGCCGTTAAAAATGCTGAAATAGACAAGAAAACGGAATTTAACGATGCTCAGGTCATAGAGGTTCTCGCCCGCGAAGTAAAGATGCGGCGGGATGCTATGGAAGAGTTTTCCAGAGGCAATCGTCCGGATAAAGTTCAGGAGCTGGTAGAAGAAGTCGCCATCCTTATGGAGTACTTACCTCAGCAGTTGACTGAAGAGGAGATCCGAAAGATAGCCGAGGAAATCATCGCTGAAACCGGAGCCCAGGGACCTAAGGACTTAGGAAAGGTCATGGGAATGATTACTCCGAAGACCAAGGGAAGAGCCGATGGAAAGATTGTTAACCAAATTGTAAGAGAGCTCCTGGGTAATTAGTTAAGTTTAGAAGAAAAGAGAGTGTCTAAAAGGCGCGGTTTAATAGGGAAACTTGTTGAACCATACCCCAAACCGATACCGGAATGAGAAACGAGGTACTTCACAATGAAGTGCCTCGTTTGAGTCTGCTCTTGAACAGCTAAGCTATGCCGACGGGCTTTCATGCACTAACCCAATTTTCGAGTCCAAGGCCCTCAACTCGCTCAAATTCACGGACATTATTAGTGACAATAATAAGTCCTTTAGCTTTCGCATGTGCTGCAATCAGCATATCCATAACTCCAATCGGAGTTCCCTGCCGCCGTAATGTTGCACAAATTTTCCCGTATTCTGCAGCCGCTTCATCATCAAATGGCAAGATATCCACAATCGATAGAAATTGATTTAGTGCAAGTGTGTTTTTTTCCGGGTATGCGCTTGCTTCTACGCCATGTATGAGTTCTGCAAGCGTAATTGCAGAAATGGCAATGCCGTTGCCCATGTTCGAATGGAGATTTATAAGCACATTTTCTGATTTTTTCTTTATGAGATACACACAAATATTTGTATCCAGCATGTATTTCATAACATCTCCCTCGGTGCTTGAACACCCTGATTACGTCCGTCTGCAAAGAAATCATCGGTAAAGCTGTTAAGACCGTTAAGAAAGGTTTCCCACGCACGTTCTTTTGGAAACAACATAACAGCATTACCCACTTTTTGAATATATACTTCGTTACCCGAAAAACGGTATTCTTTAGGCAGCCGGACAGCTTGGCTCTGACCATTGACAAATAATTTTGCAGTTTCCATTTCTGATCACCTCATTTATAGTATATATTGAAGTATATACTTTTGTCAAGGAAATTCATATTACGATTAACTGAGAAGTAAGTTGCGGAATAAATCAAATAAAGCAGGAATAGTCTGATATAAAAAGAAGGAATTTTAATGATTAGAGCTGTAGTCTTTGATGCCTATAATACCCTCTATAACGTGAACTCAGTTATCCCCAAATGTGAAGAATTTTATCCGGGATGGGGGACCCAAATCAGTCTAATCTGGCGGACACAACAACTGCAGTATTCCTGGCAGCGTTCCTTAATGGGAAACTATCGGAACTTTTGGGTGCTTACAGTAGATGGTCTCCGTTATGCCCTAGAGGAGCTTCGCTTACCGTACAACAGAGAAATAGTCAAGGAAATCTCAAATCAATATTATTTCTTAAGGCCTTATCCGGACGTTACTGAGGCCTTAAATATTTTCTTTCCGCGCCAGCTGGCAATCCTGTCCAACGGGACTGCTGATATGCTTCATCAAGTGGTAAAAAATAATGACCAAGATAAGTATTTTCAAAATATAATAAGCGCAGATGCCGTAAAGATATTCAAACCTGCTCCCGAAGTTTATGGCTTGGCTGCGAAAGAATTAAAGCTAAACAAAAAAGAAATCCTCTTCGTGTCCTCGAACGGCTGGGATATAGCAGGGGCTAAATGGTACGGATATATAACAGGATGGATAAACCGGACAAATAGTCCTATTGAGAAACTTGGAGTTAAGCCGGATTATATTGTATCTAGTCTTCTAGAGTTGGCCCTCAAAACTAAGAATATTTGAATTTCACAAAACAAAGAAATGCATTATTCGTACTATTTACCATCAATAATAATACAAACAATGCATAATTCATTTTATCAGTATAAATAATAATACCAGGTCTTATTATGAATAATAATAACGGCCAACCGGCAATTTCCTAATTTTGATATTTAAAGGGAGGATATGTGTTTTTAGCTTGTTCCAAAAAAGCTAAAATTGTCGGAGAAAGCCATTTATCTTTATGGTAGGCAATTTGAGTAAAAACAGGGGGAATTGAATCTTTCCAAGGTATCTCAGCAAGCAAGCCCTGAGCTATTTCGTTTTCTGCGGAAACACGGGGAAGAATACTAATTCCAAGGCCATTCATAACAATTTGTATTATTGCCTGAATGTTATTTGTCTCAAGGATAGACCGGGGATTGGTATGCGTCTCCCTTAGAAACTCGTCAAGCATTTCACGGTAGGTACAACTTGAAGGAGTAGTGATCAAATCCTGGTCTTCAAAATCTTCAATATTAACTGAAGCGCGCGAAGCAAAGGGATGATTGGGGGATGCAACCACGGCGACCGGTTCAGGCATCAAAGTTTCGACTTTCAAATCGGTAAAAGACATTTGCCTTGTCAAAAAAAAGGTTACATCCACAGTATTATTTCGAAGCTGTTCGTGTATAATTTTTGTAGGACCGAATCGTAAATTGATATCGACCTCGGGACAGTCTCTCCTAAAGTGGTTGAGTACTTCTGGCAAGCGGACAACACTAAAGCACTCGTTCACGCCAATTACGATTTTTCCTGCCACTGTTTTATTTGAAACAAGCAAAGACGTTGCCTCAGTAGAAAATTTCAGAATATTTTCCGCATAATAAAGTAAACGTTCTCCCTCCTGGGTAAGCTTGATTTTATGTCCTAATCTTTCAAACAACCTGACATTAAACTCATTTTCCAATGATTGAATGTGCATAGTGATTGTGGGCTGAGCATATCCAAGCATTTTAGCTGTTTGAATGAAACTGCCGGTTTGGGCTATTGTAGAGAAGGTTTTTAATTGTTTTATTTCCAAAAAATATCACACCCCTTGGTCGATATTATAAATCATAATTAAATCTATTACAACTATCAATTTTACAAATTTCGACTGTTGAGATATATTAATTAACAGAACTATTCAAAACAGTTCGAAAAATCAAAATACACAAGGGAGGAATTTTTTCATGATTAAGGCATGCGCATTTGATGCCTACGGTACCATCTACGATGTACATTCAGTCACCGAAAAATGTGATCAGGTTTGGCCTGGAAAAGGAGCACAAATCAGCCAGATTTGGAGACTGAAACAGCTGCAGTATTCTTGGCAACGTTCCCTTATGGGAAACTACCAGAATTTCTGGGAACTTACAAAATTCGGTCTTAAGTATGCTTTGGAAATGCTCAAATTGCCCCATGACGACAAAATTTTAGACGAAGTTTTGGACAAATATTATCATTTGGATCCATACTCCGATGTTACGGAAGCACTTGAAACTTTTGCTCCCCGCGAACTTGTAATTATGTCCAACGGATCACCCGATATGCTTGATAAAGTAATTTCCAATAATGGCCATTACAAATATTTCACCCGTTTTATCAGCGTTGACGAGCTGAAAGTCTTCAAACCAAAACCGGATGTTTATGCTTTAACAGAAAAATATCTGAATGTTAAGAAAGAAGAAATTCTCTTCGTTTCCTGCAATGGCTGGGATGCAGCCGGTGCTAAAAATTATGGATTCACCACCGGTTGGATTAACCGTAACGATGAGCCCATTGAAAAATTGGGTAATGAGCCTGATTTCATTGTTAAGAGTCTCATTGAATTGGCTCAAAAAGTTAAAGGCCTATAACCTAATTATTGCCTAAGTTCAAAGATTAAAGCAGATTGTGAAGTCGCTTAGGGTTTTTTGTGATTCTGGGCGGCTTCGCATAAACCGGTGAATATGATAGACGCGTGTTTCATCAAAAGGAATATTATTAAGATTGTATGAAAATGTTTTTTATTTTGAAATTCCAGAATATTCTGGAAATAATTTGGTTTTTTTAGAAATTATCCTTTGCCGTTTCTCAAATTTTGAGGGGAGGAATATTTGATGACTTCTTCAACCAATGTGACTGAGTCTGCGATTAAAAAGACTCTTTCTTACCGCTATGTTGTTTATTTCTTTGTTGCTTTGGCATTTTTCTTTGCATACTTTCACAGAACTTCAACTGCGGTCCTTGCTCCGGACCTGACAAAAGCTTTTGGGATCGACTCTGCAGCGTTGGGCTTTTTTGGTTCCTTGTACTTCTACGCTTATGCTCTCGGACAGCTCCCGGCCGGTATCTTGGCTGACCATTGGGGCATCCGCAAGACCATCGCTTTGGTGCTTTTTGCGGCGGTAGGTTCCGTGGTTGTAGCCAGCGCCCCCAATTTTCAGATTGCTCTGGTCGGCCGTTTTTTAATCGGCCTTGGCGCAGGATTTGTCTATGTGCCGGCAGTACGCATGATTAATGACTGGTTCAAGAGTTCTGAACTCGGAACTTTCACCGGTATCATGGTAGCCATCGGCAACAGCGGTTCTTTTGCCTCCGCCGGTCCCTTCGTTGCTTTGATCGCAATGATGGGCTGGAGAGGTTCCATGAATCTTGCCGGGGTTGTTCTTCTGGTAGTAGCTGTTGTCGGCTATCTGTTCATCCGCAGTAAGCCTGCCGATATCGGCGGAGCGTCCCCTGCGGAAATAGAAGGAAAAGCTGTTGCTTCCTCAGCAAAAATAGGCATTGGCGAAAGTCTGAAAATGGTTTCCAAGTCGCACGCCTTTTGGACTATCGTGGTAATGTTCTGCGCCATGTACGGATCCATCATGGGATTCCAAGGACTGTGGGCCGGTCCTTATCTGATGAATGTTTTCGGAATGACGAAACCCCAGGCAGGTGCCTTATTAAGTTTAATTCCTCTTGGCATGATCGTGGGATGTCCTCTTTCCGGATTCATTTCCGATAAGCTCAAAAATAGAAAATACGTCCTGCTGGCCGGTGTAATCGGCTACACCTTAATTTGGATACCGCTGGTCTTTATGACTGATTCTATTTCTGCATCCGCTTTCGGCCCCATGCTTTTCGCATATGGCTTCTTCGGAGGATTCTTCCCCTTGCTGTATGCCAATCTCAGACAGCATATTGACGGTAGAATCACAGGTTCCGCTACCGGCTTCCTGAACACGTTCGTCTTCATCGTTGCCGCTTTGTTCCAGCAACTGATGGGGATTATTATTAACCAATATCCTGTTGTAAACAAAATTATCCCTGTAGCAGCGTTCAAAGCATCCTTTACTTTTGCCTTTGCAACTCTGATTATCGGAATGCTCTTCTATATTACACAGAAAAAACCAGCCGCTTAACAGGCAATCGTTTCTTATTTAAATTTGACAAAAGATTTATAATCAAAAAACTTGTCATAGGGGAGATTTCCCGGAGATTTCACGCAACATCCGCAGCTTTAGCAAAAAATGATATCTCTTCCGGGAAATTTCCTTTCCTTGTTTAATATAGGTTTATAAAATTTTCTGCTGAGAGAGTTGTGAATTATGGAAAAGCTTTTGGAAGGAATAATAAAATTCAAACAAAATGATTTTGAAAAGCATAAATCACTCTTTAAAGAATTAAAGTATTCTCAAAACCCGCATACGCTGTTTATCGGGTGTTCCGATTCCAGAGTCGTACCCAATTTAATTACGCAAACCTCACCGGGAGAGCTGTTTGTGGTAAGAAATATTGCCAACCGCATTCCCCGTTATCGAAAAAACAGAAAATATTCTGAAAGCGCTTCGGCAATGGAGTATGCGGTTAATAAGCTTAACGTCCCAAATATTATTATTTGCGGTCATTCCCATTGCGGGGGCTGTAAAGTATTATTTTCACCTAAAGGGGTATTCAAGAGCAAATCCCGTGCCAAGAAATCACTCGGACTGGGATATCATCAAAACAGCAGAGTATTAAAAGAGGAACCGGAAGACGAATACAATCATCCGGAAAGATTAATCGAACAAATTAATGTCGTTGAACAGATGGAAAACCTCTTGACATATCCGTTTATTAAAGTAAAATATGAAGAGCAATCTCTTGTGATTAGTGGTTGGTACTATATTTGTGAAACCGGTGAAGTTTTTATCTATAATAAAGAGAGCAGATATTTTGAATTGGGAAATTGAAAAATTTTAAAACTAACTTTATATATTTTTAACATTGTTGCTGCTCAAAATTAAACAAGAACTTTGTTTGAGTTTTAGCGTTCGATGTTAAAATATAAATAACAAAAAAGAGGTTATGAGAATGGAACAAGAGACATTTTCTTATTATTCATTATTTATTATAGTTGTTGTTGCAGCTTTAATACCTGTGATTGTTAATAAGATAAAGTTTATTTCAATCCCTATTGTAGTTGGCGAAATAGTTGCCGGTATAATAATAGGCAAGAGTGGTTTGAATTTGATATCCGAAAGTATCTGGCTAGACTTTCTTTTTAAACTAGGCTTTGCTTTTTTAATGTTTATGTCAGGATTAGAAATAAATTTTAAATTAATTGGTCCATTGAATAAAAAAGTTCAATTAATGAGACAACCGATTTTTGTAGCAAGCATCATCTTTTTATTAAGTTTGCTAATGTCGGCGGGTTGTGCTTTTATACTAAAATCTTTTGGATTAATACCTAATATCACTCTTTTTACAATAGTATTCTGTAGTACTTCAGTAGGAATAGTTATTCCGATTCTTAAAGAAAAAGGTTTATTAGGTCAGGAATATGGCCAAATAGTATTGATAATTGCGTTATTAGCTGACTTTTCTACAATGATTATGCTGTCAACTTTTGTTACTCTGAGTAATTCCAGTTCAATTTCTGAAATTTTATCATTTTTATTGTTGATTCCCGCATTTTTCTTAGTATATAAAGTTGGACATAGAATTATGAAATATAAAATAATTGAAGACTTAGCTCATAAAACAGCACAGATTAAAGTCAGAGGAGCTATGGCTGTATTAATTATGTTTATGACTTTGACCCAGGTCTTAAAAACAGAAATGATCCTTGGGGCTTTTTTAGCAGGATTAATCATGTCCCTAGTTCATGATAGAAGTACATCACAAATTTATCATAAATTAGATGCTGTAGGTTATGGTTTCTTCATTCCTCTATTTTTTATCATGGTAGGTGTGAACTTTAGTATTCAAGATATTATGAATAAACCCGAATCTTTGTATTTATTACCGGTGTTCGTAGCAATTATTTATTTTGTAACCATTGTACCTTCACTCTTTCTGCGGTTTAACTATTCATGGAAAAAATTGATAGCTGCAGGTACATTATTATCATCAAGACTTAGTCTGATAATTGCAGCAGGAGCAATTGGACTTAAAATGGGAATAATTAGCGGTGCTCTAAATGCTACAATTATTTTAGTTGCAATTTTTACATGTACTATTTCCCCGCTTATATTTAATTTTCTATTTCGTCCAGAACAAAATATTTAGTTTTTTCTCAATTGTTGGATAAACTCACTCCAAAATGGGATGTGGTGCTAACAGTTGTTTGCGTGTTTGTTTGTTGGTTATAATAAGGGCCGTCTCAAAAGCTGATTTTTGAAACGGCCTTTAATTAATTCCACTCTGGCCTTTGGACCCGGTTACTTTTTAAAAAACTTAGAAAAACAGTAAGCAGCTGCAGGGACCAGATTGAGAATTACCAAAGGCATTATTACAACAATCTTTATAACTCTGGGCTTGGACTATTTTTCCCTTCTTTTGCATAGATATGCTAAAGAAGGGAGTGGTGACTGTGTTCAAGAAACTTCAAAGACAAGCCGGCGAAGTCCTGGAATTTCCTTCAGATATCCTGGACAGCGGGCCAAAAATAACGATTATGGGACGTTCTGGAATGACTATTGAGTATTTTCGGGATGTCATTCTTTTTTCTAACCAAGAAATTATCCTGAAAACTCCCCAAGGAAAACTGAGTATTAAAGGAAAGAATTTTGTACTGAATACTGTTCTGGAAACAGAAATTCATCTCCAAGGGCAAATCGACCAGATTAGCTTTGAGGAGGGATAAAAAATGTTCGGCAAAATATTCCGTTATTACGAAGGACGTATTTACATTAAGGCTCTGGGCAGCAGCTTATCTGAATTTATGAACCAAGCATTAAAAGAAGGGATCGTCTTTTACAACGGCAGAAGATTAAAGGATTCATTCGTAGCTGAGATAAATACGAAAGATTTTCGCCCATTAAGAAGAATTGCAAAAGAAAATAAAGTGAAGTTAAAGATCAGGGCAAAATACGGTTTTCCATTTGTAGCTTTGCGTTGGCAGCGCAGAAAGGGACTGATTATCGGCCTTTTTCTTATTTTTGCGGCACTTGCCATTCTTTCTCAATTTGTTCTATCGGTCAGTGTGGAAGGAAATGAGAGGATTGACTCGGGCCGTATTATTACTGAGGCGCAAAAAGCGGGACTAAATCGATGGGTGCTGAAAAGCGGGCTTCATCTGGACCAGATGAGCAAACAGCTGCAGGAAAGCATACCGGATCTTGCCTGGGTAACGATGGAAGAGCGCGGGACCAATATTCGCATTCGCGTGGTAGAAAAGAAGCTGCCGCAAAAAGTAGAATTCACAGGAGATCTCATTGCCGGAAAAACAGGTTTCGTGGACAATGTCATCGTGATTCAAGGGATTCCGGTGGTCAAAGAAGGACAGACCGTTAAAAAAGGGCAGGTTCTGATTAAAGCTTCCGGGGGGATGACGGAGTATAGCTTTGATATGGCCGCCAAAGGGTTCGTCCGGGGCAGGGTTTGGTACAGTTCTGAAAAAAAAGTGCCTTTGACAGAGGATATTACTGAGAAAACTGGAAAAGTTGCTCATGGCTGGGGTATAAAAATAAAAGATAGAGTAATAATGATAACAAACCAGAAAAGTCCTTATTCTGAATCATTTCAAGAAACAAAGAGTTATGCGCTGCCAGCTTGGAGGAATTGGCGATTCCCTGTCGAAATTATAAAGGTACAGTATGAAGAAACACAAAAAGTACATGTTGAACGTACAGTATCGGCAGCTAAGGAGCTTGCTGAAACCTTAGCCAGGGAAGAGCTAAAAGGGAAGATACCACCGGAAGCAAAAGTCCTTCAGGACAAAGTCAGGGTCCTTTCTTCTGAAAAAGGAGTGGAATTCATCAGAGTTGAGATTGAAACCTTCGAAGAACTGGCAGTCTACAAGCAGTAACGTGACTTCTCATAACAATGGAGGAAACAGATTGCATAGTGAAACTAAATTAAATCTCAAAGACGGCGATGAGGCTTTAAATCTTTTGGGTTTAGAAGATGTCCACTTACGTTTTCTTGAAGAAAGGTTAGGCTGTCAGATTGTAGTCCGTGGGGAAGAAATGACAGTCTCCGGTGAAGAACTTCATGTTAAACTGGCTGAATCAGTATTGGGACAGCTCCTAGCCCTGATTAGGAATGGGAATTGTCTGACCTTGGCGGATGTTACCTATGTAGTTTCCAGAGTTGAAGACGGCAGTGAACAGGATATGGCGCAAAGCCTGACCAGGGTCATCGCTACGACCCAAAGAGGCAGGCCGATCAAACCGAAAACGATGGGGCAATCCAAATATGTGAAAGCTATTGAAAAAGAGTCATTGGTTTTTGGGATCGGTCCGGCGGGAACAGGAAAGACCTACTTGGCAGTGGTCATGGCGGTTAAGGCTTTAAGGGCTAAGGAAGTCAACCGGATTGTTCTTACCCGCCCGGCAGTGGAAGCCGGTGAAAAACTGGGGTTCTTGCCCGGTGACCTTCAGGAAAAGGTGAATCCTTACTTAAGGCCTCTCTATGATGCCCTGTTTGATCTTCTTGGACCTGAGACTACAGGCAGGTATATCGAAAAAGGGACGATAGAAATCGCTCCCTTGGCCTATATGCGCGGGCGTACCCTTGATGACTCCTTCATTATTCTGGATGAGGCTCAAAATACATCTCCCGAGCAAATGAAAATGTTTTTGACCCGTTTGGGATTTGGATCAAAAGCCGTGGTGACAGGGGATATTACCCAGGTTGATCTTCCCCGCGGCCATTATTCAGGGCTAATTGAAGTACAGCGTATCCTAAAGGGGATACCCGATATTTCCTTCCATTACTTTACCGTGGAGGATATTGTACGTAACCCGCTTGTACAAAGCATTATTCATGCTTATGAAGAGAAGGGTGATCATCCTTCCAAAAAAGAGGACGTGCAGTCAGGTAAGGATTGATGGATTTGGATAAAAAAATAAAAAAAATGCTTTCTCCCAAAGTACCGTATAAGAATTTTAAGTTCAAATATCAGGTATCTGTTTTTATCTTGTTTTTTTTGCTATTTACATCAGTGATTGCTTCCGGGCTGTTTGGGTCTAAGCTTAATGTAGAGTTGGGTGAACCAAGTCCGCAGTTAATTACTGCGCCTTATACCAAAGAGATCACTGATCTGACAACGTACCGTGAAGAACAGGAATCGGCCGCGAATGCTGTTACCCCTGTTTATGCTGCGGATGAATCCCAGATCTCTTTTTTAACTGAAGATATAAGTCATTGCTTCCGATTATTAAAACAGCAGAACACGGATAAAATAGAGATTTCCCAAGCGATTACGGAGTTGAGAAAGACGCTTCCTTTTTCTATATTGCCCGATAGTACGCTGCAAGCCCTCCTGGCAATGACGGATAATGATATGGAAAAATCCGAACAGACCGTCAGCAGAATTGTCACCGGCATTGCTAAGGACCCTAACAGCGGCGCAAAATTTCAGAGCGAAGTTTCCCTGCTTAAGGACAGGATGAAAGAGCAAGTCAATAAATCCGGTTTGACGAACAATATGAAAGCTTTTTCCCAAGCTTATGTTGATCTTCGGGTAACGAAACCGACTCTGATAATTGATCCGGAAGAAACACAAAGACTCAAAGAAATTGCCAGTTCCAAAATCAAACCGTTAGTTCATACCTATGTGGAAAATGAAAAAATTGTGGGCCCCGGTGAAATCGTGGATGAAAGGGTATCGCAGGTACTGCTGGCTTACGGGCTGATCGAAGTAAAATCACCCTGGAAACCGACAGGCGGAATTGCGATTCTCGTTTTTGTATCCATGATTATCCTGATGATATTTTCTTATCAGATAACGCCTGATATCATTCAAAAATGGAAAAGGCTTGTTTTAATCGGTCTTTTGATATTCCTTGTCCTAACTTTAGGCAAAGCCTTCATGGCCATCAATCTCGGCAAAAGTGATCTTAATAATTTAACGGCTGTTCTTGTCCCTGCGGCCTGGGTCACTATGACGGTAACGATTCTTCTTGGCGTAAGGATTGCGGTTGTAGTCGGAATTATTTTAGGGGTTTTTGTAGGGTCGATGGCAGATCCGGCAGCCGCCGGCGCTTCAGGATCTTTGGCCGGGCTGTTTAGTTTGATTGGAGGACTTGTCGGCATTCAGAGTGTCGCCAGACTCGACCAGCGTTCAGACCTCGCCCGGGCAGGTCTTTTTGTTGCTTTGGTCAATGTTGCCTTGATATGCGGGGCAGCACTTATTCTTAATCTCAATGCGGCTTATTGGTTAATCGGCTGTGCTTTTGCTCTGGCCAATGGACTTCTTGCTTCAGTACTCACCATGGGGACCCTGCCATGGTTTGAGTCCGGATTTAATATTACTTCCGCTGTCAGGCTTCTGGAATTATCGAATCCCAATGCCCCATTGCTGAAGGAGTTGTTAATGGAAGCTCCGGGGACCTACCATCACAGCGTATTAGTAGGCAATCTCGCCGAAACAGCGGCTGAAGAAATAAAAGCCGATCCTGTACTTGTCCGGGTGGGAGCTCTCTATCATGATATTGGAAAGCTGAAAAGACCGTATTTCTTTATTGAAAATCAGTTTACAAAAGACAATCCGCACGATAAGATCGCTCCTACTTTAAGCTCCTTGATTGTCATATCCCACGTTAAAGACGGTTTGGAGATGGCCAAAGAACATAAATTACCGGAAAGTCTGCGTGATATTATTGCCCAACATCACGGGGACAGTTTAGCATCGTATTTCTATCACAAGGCTCTTGAAGAAAATCCGGATATACCGGAAGAAGCTTTCCGGTATGACGGAATCCGACCTCAATCTAAAGAAGCTGCTTTAGTTCTTTTAGCAGATAATGTGGAAGCCGCTGTCCGTTCCCAAAAAGGGAATACTCCGGGAAGAATTGAAGGATTGGTGCGTAAGATCATTAAAGAGAAGTTTGACGAGGGGCTTCTGGATCAATGCGACCTTACCTTCAAAGACTTAGACAAAATTTCTATTGCTTTTGTCAAAGTGCTAAGCGGTATTTTTCATACGAGGATAGAATACCCCGAACTATCCCCTTCCAAGCTCAGGATTGTCGAAGCGGCCCGTCCTGTTCAGAATGACGGAGAGGCAAAAGAAGAAAACGAAAAGAAAAACGACTAAAGGAGAGAGCGCAGACTCATGGAAATAGATATTACCTGGGAAGAGAATACTGTAGGACAAAAGGAACAAACCTTGCTTCAGGAATTATTAAAAAAAGGTATTTCAGAGACCCTGGATATCGGAGGCGGGCCGAAAAATGCCGAGATTGGACTCGTACTTGTTGACGATACGGCTATTCAAGAGCTGAATAGGACCTATCGGGGCATAGACCGCCCTACAGATGTCCTGTCATTTGCCATGAGGGAAAAAGGAGAAGGCGAGCCTGAAATTAACCTTCAGGATTTTCTGATTGAAGAGGATACGCTTGGGGATATTGTAATATCAGTAGAAAGAGCCCGGACCCAGGCAGAAGAATATGGGCATTCCTTGGAGAGGGAGATCGTATATTTAGCTGTTCACGGCACGCTGCATTTGCTTGGATTTGAGCATGGTGCCGATGGTGAATCCGTAACGATGAGACGGTTTGAGGAACAGGTGATGGAAAAGCTTGGACTTTCACGCTGATTCAGGAGGGGCTATGAGTCAATCTCAAGAAAATAGGTCCTCTTTTCTGAATAGCTTCAGGGGAGCCTGTCAAGGGATTTTTCATTCGTTAAAAACTGAAAAACATTTGAGGTTCCATCTTTTTGCTGCTTTTCTGGTGATTGTTTCAGGAGTTTTGCTGAAATTTTCAAGACTGAATTGGCTGCTTCTGACATATGCTATTGGAAGCGTTATTACTGCCGAATTGTTCAATACCGCAGTTGAGAGGGTCATTGACTTGGTGCAGCCGGGTTATCATCCGCTCGCAGGAGCAGCAAAAGATATCGCTTCAGGGGCCGTCCTTGTCACAGCGGTTCAAGCTGTGGTTATTGGGATAATTTTGTTTGGACCTTATTTCTTTTAAGGGTAGTGGGGAAATGGGAGAAAGATACCGGGAACTGTGCAAAAGGGCTGCAGAGGCCTGTGATAATGCTTATACACCTTACTCCCATTACAAGGTAGGTGCTGCAGTTCTATGGGAATCCGGAATAATTACTTCCGGTTCGAATGTAGAAAACGCCTCTTATGGATTAACGGTTTGTGCCGAACGCAATGCCATATTTGCCGGGGCTTGCTTAGGAGAGAGAAAGATTTGTGCGGTAGCAGTCGCCGTACCTGCGGATAACATACCCTCACCCTGCGGAGCCTGCCGTCAAGTGATCAGGGAGTTTGCGGAAGACTGTGATATCCTTCTGATCAATGGAAAAGGGCAAAGCAAAAAAACGACACTTGGTGAACTGCTGCCGGATTCGTTCGGGGCTCATAACTTGAATTGAGAGGATGTTCCGCTTGAATAAAGAAAAAAAAGAATTCCGTTCCGGTTTTGTTGCGGTCATCGGGAGGCCTAACGCCGGAAAATCCACCTTGTTAAACACCCTCCTTGGCCAAAAAGTGTTGATCATTTCGGATAAACCCCAAACTACACGGAATAGGATTCAGTGCATCCTTACAGAGGAAAGGGGACAAGTTATTTTTTTTGATACGCCCGGAATCCATAAACCCCAGCACCGTCTGGGAGAATATATGGTTGCCGCAGCCAAGAGCACACTTAGGGGGGTGGATTTTGCGGTCTATGTTGTTGACGCTTCCGTTCCTCTTGGAAGCGGGGACGCGTATGTGATGGAAATGATCCGGGAAAACAGAATTCCCTGTATCCTGGCCTTAAATAAAATTGATTTGCTTACAAAAAACGAGGTCCTATTGCGAATTGCTGAATTCTCCAAACTCGCTGATTTCCAAGAGATTATTCCGATTTCTGCCATTCGGTCGGAAAATACCGTAAAATTGTTGGATTTAATTTTCGATGCCTTACCGGCCGGCCCGTTGTACTACCCTGAAGATGAGGTAACCGATCAACCGGAGAAATTTATCGCGGCGGAAATGATCAGGGAAAAACTCTTACAGTTAATGCGGGAGGAAGTCCCGCATTCCTTGGCTGTTATTGTGGAACAGATGCAGGAAAAAAAGTCATTAATCAAGATCGGAGCCGTTATTTTAGTAGAACGTGATTCGCAAAAAGGGATTGTTATCGGAAAAAACGGGAATGTTTTAAAAGAAGTGGGACGTCTTGCCAGGGAAGAGCTTGAAGAATTACTTGGAAATAAAGTATTTTTAGAACTTTGGGTAAAGGTCAGAAAAGATTGGCGCAACCAGCAGGCTCGCCTAAAAGAATTTGGATATAACCTGGAGGACTTAAGAGAATAAGCAAGTTTCCGCATTTTTTTGAAGGAAGGAATAGGATATGGAGCTGGCAGGAAAAATCGATCATACGCTTCTTAAACCGGAGGCTGCCGAGAAGGATATTGTGAACCTCTGTCATGAGGCGGTCAAATATGGATTTGCCTCAGTATGTGTAAACCCGACTTATATCTGTACCGCCTCCCGCTTGTTGCATGGTACGCGTGTTGCCGCCTCAACGGTAGTTGGATTTCCCCTGGGAGCCGTTCTTACGGAAATAAAAGTACAGGAAGTTCTCGCGGCAAAAGCTTATGGAGCTAGAGAAGTTGACGCAGTTATGAATATCAGCAGAGCTAAATCCGGGGACTGGAAGACTGTCCAGCGGGATATGGAAACGGTGGTACGGACTGCTCAAAGCTGCGGATTAAAAATCAAATTTATCATTGAAACAGGCCTTCTGGATCAGGATGAAAAGAAAAAAGCAGCATTCATCGTTAAAGAATCAGGGGCCGATTTTATCAAAACTTCTACCGGCTTTTATGGGGGAGCGGCAGTAGAAGATGTTCGAAACTTAAAAGAATGGGTGGGCCCATCTGTTAAGGTTAAGGCTTCCGGCGGGATTAAGACCAGGGAATTCGCCATAGAACTCGTTAAGGCCGGAGCAGATAGGCTGGGCACAAGTTCAGGGCTGTCTCTTCTTTAATACGGTGCTCCCCCTTGTTGAATCGTGAGGAAATCGGGGATGGTAAAAATGGCTGTCTACTCCACTGACGCCATCGTGATCCGCAGTAGGGAATACGGAGAGTCGGACAGGTTAATTACCCTCTTTTCCAGGGAAAAGGGTAAAATCGAAGCTATTGCGAAAGGCGCGCGTAAGCCCAGAAGCACCCAGCGGGGGGGCACCCAGCTTTTCACCTATGCAGATTTTCTTCTATACCGGGGGAAAAATCTGGATACCGTCAGTCAGGCACAGCCAAAGGAAAGCTTTATCCATCTTTGGAATGATTTTGACCGGACCATCGCAGCCTCCGGCATGGTGGAGCTTTTGGACACAGCAGCGCCCAAAGAACAACCGGAACCCGAACTGTTCACCCTGACCTTAAGTTTTTTGTTTTTGTTAAGACACGTCGATCCTTATATAGCGCAGGCAGCTTTTGCTTTAAGGTTAATGCATTCCGCAGGTTATCTGCCTGCCTTGGATGAATGCGGGGATTGCGGAAAATCGCTTCGGGGTGAGCAAGCTTTTATCAGCGCTGAGGCGGGGGGTCTGGTCTGTGCGACATGTAAAAATAACCGTGCCGTAAAAGCTTTGAATCCCGGAAGCGTAGCCTTAATGCACCAGCTGTACAAGGCAGACCTTGGAATGCTGGACCGTTTGCGCTGGAATAAAAAAGTGCGGGAAGAAATTCTGGGGGGTCTTTGCTTCTTCTGCGAGCATAGGCTGGAAAAAAGACTACATGCCTGGCGGCAGGGAAGTGAATTCATTTGACAGTGAAGAACCGCCGCAATATAATAAACTAGGTGTTATATGCTGTGATGAACGATGTTTCTGCTTTGATGGGAAGGATGTTTGTCAAGGGCCCTGAAGAGAGTCCGGGCTGGTGGGAGCCGGACGGGAATGAGCAGACTGGGCAGCCCGGAGCGGACGTGATGTAAAGCGGATTCCTTCAGGGAATCAAGCAGGGTGGAACCGCGGGAGATCAGCTCTCGTCCCTGCAGTACTGTATGTGCTGCAAGGATGGAGGGTTTTTTTATTTTGTAGGATACTTTTTTTCGTTTTCCGTATGGAGATTGTTAATCAAGGATGAAGTAATTATTTAGGAGGAAACGGCATGAAGTTTCAAGACATAATCCTGGGCCTCAATCAGTTTTGGGGAGAACAGGGATGTATTATTGCGCAGCCCTACGACATGGAAAAAGGAGCAGGGACAATGAATCCGGCTACTTTCTTGCGCGCCTTAGGACCCGAACCCTGGAATGTATCGTATGTGGAACCATCCAGACGTCCGACCGACGGGAGGTACGGGGAAAATCCCAACCGTCTTCAGCACTACTTTCAATATCAGGTCATCCTTAAGCCTTCGCCGGATAATGTCCAGGAGCTTTACCTGGAAAGCCTGGAGCGATTAGGGATTAATCCCCTTGACCATGATATCCGCTTTGTAGAGGATAATTGGGAATCCCCGACTCTTGGCGCTTGGGGACTTGGCTGGGAAGTCTGGCTCGATGGTATGGAGGTAACTCAATTTACCTATTTCCAGCAGTGCGGCGGAATTGACTGTAAACCGGTCTGTGCCGAGATTACGTATGGGATTGAAAGACTGGCCACTTTTATTCAAGGCAAAGACAGTGTTTTTGACATCGAGTGGGTTGGAGATATCTTGTACGGAGATATTTACCTGCAAAATGAAAAGGATTATTCCCGTTATAATTTTGAAGTCGCCGATGTGGAAGCCTTAAGAACATGGTTTGATATGTATGAAAAAGAAGCGGAGAGGACTGTCGCCCACGGTCTGGTAGTACCGGCTTATGATTATGTCCTGAAGTGTTCTCATACTTTCAACCTTCTGGAAGCCAGGGGAGCGATCAGTGTCACTGAAAGAACAGGGTATATCGCCCGGGTAAGAAACCTGGCCCGGCTTTGTGCGCAAGCCTATGTAGCTCAAAGGGAAGAATTAGGGTTCCCGCTCTTAAAACAGAAAGGGGAATAAGCATGAGCAAAGATTTCTTATTTGAGATTGGGATAGAAGAAATACCGGCAAAGTTTGCACCGGGAGCGGTTTCCCAAATGGAAAACAATGCCGGTAAATTGCTTGGGGAACTTCGGCTGGCGTATAAAAATCTGAAAGCATTTGTAACGCCAAGGAGAATCACCCTTTATGTCGCGTCTCTGGCTGAAAAACAGGCAGATGTTCAGGAAGAAGCCAAAGGGCCGGCTCAAAAAGCGGCGTTTGATGCTGAAGGCAAACCTACCAAGGCAGCTGAAGGATTTGCCCGGGGACAGGGGGTTGCCACAGACGAATTGTATGTGAAGGAATTTAATGGTATCCCTTATGTCTTTGCGTTGAAACATTTAAAAGGAGAAGAAGCAGAAAAACTGTTGCCAAAATTCTGCTTGGATTTGGTGACCGGTCTTAATTTCCCCAAGCCAATGCGGTGGGGCGATCATGAGATCCGTTTTGCCCGTCCTATTCGCTGGCTTACGGCTCTTTACGGGGATCAGGTCATTCCTTTCAACTATGCCGGCTTGCAGGCGGGGAGGACTTCACGCGGCCACCGGTCCCTCGGCGGATACGTCCGGCTGGTTAAACCGGAGGAGTATTTTGAGGCCCTGGAATCCGCTTTTGTCATAGCAGACCAAAACAAGAGGAAAGAAACCATTTGGACACAGGTCCGATCCTTGGCAGCCAAGGTCGGAGGAAAAGTTGATGAAGATGAGGAGCTTCTTACGGAGATCTGCCATCTGGTGGAATATCCTACTGCCCTGATGGGAGAAGTAGACATAAAATATATGGTTTTACCGGAGGAAGTCATAACAACCCCAATGAAAGAACACCAAAGATATTTTCCGGTACGGGGGGAAGACGGTAAACTCCTTCCTTACTTTGTGACCGTACGCAACGGAGACAGTTCTTCGTTAGATGTTGTCAGAGAGGGAAATAAGAAAGTCCTTAAAGCACGTTTGGAAGATGCGGCGTTTTATTACCGCGAGGACTTAAAGAAACCCTTGGCCGCATTAGTCCCCCAGCTTGACCGAGTGGTATACCACGAGAAACTGGGCACGGTAGGACAAAGGGTTGAGCGTCTTCGAATGCTCGCGGGTGTTATAGCAGAAAAAATGGAGCTGAATGAGAAGGAGCAAGAACTCGTAGACCGTACGGCATACCTGGCAAAGGCCGATCTTGTATCGCATATGGTTTATGATTTTCCTGAGCTTCAGGGTATCATGGGTGCTTACTATGCCAGAAATAACGGTGAGGAAAAAGAAGTGTGTTCAGGGATTGTGGAACATTACCTCCCGCGATTTACCGCTGACAGGTTTCCCGTATCATTCACGGGGAAAACAGTCAGTCTGGCGGATAGGATTGATGCCGTTGTCGGTTCCTTCGGGATCGGAATCCAGCCAACCGGCTCGCAGGACCCCTATGCTTTACGAAGACAGGCTTTAGGGGTCGTTGGCATGCTTATGCGGGAGGAACGCAATCTTTCTTTACGATCACTTCTGGAAGAATCCTGCAACATTTTTCAAAAGCAGGGAATTATCCTTGAGCCTTTAGCCAAGATAATGCCTTCCTTAGAAGATTTCTTCAATCAGAGAATCAGGTACCTGCTCCAAGAAGCAGGACTGCGCTACGATACGGTCGATGCGGTCATGGCCCAAGGCGGAGACAGACCTCACGCAGTCCTGAAGAAAGCGAAATGTCTTTCCGAGCAGAGAGAGCAAGCCGGCTTCATCGCTTATCTCAATGCTGCGGTTCGCTGTATGAACCTGTGTAAAAAAGCGGGAGGCGTCTCTTGGGCTTCAACGGATTTAACGGATCCGTCCGAGATTAAATTGGCAAACTTCCTTCAGCACAATGCTCATTCGGTCCATCAAGCTTTACAGAAAGGCGACTACGCCGGCGCTTTTTCTCAGGCTGCCCGTCTTGTGCCGCTGATTGAAGAATTTTTTGATGCGGTGATGATCATGGTAGAAGATGAAAAAGTGCGGAATGCCCGTCTCGGACTTTTGGCGGAATGTGTTAAACAATTAAGCTGCCTTGGGGATCTGACATTACTGGCATAATTGATTTTTTCAATACCCCTATACGAATCTTAAAAAATATGGTATATATTAAATAAGAAAAATTGTGTTATATATTAACTTAATGTGACATATTAATTAAAGTAATTAACTGGAAATGTATTATAACATTTATTCGAATGGTATTTTTTTTCGGAGAGTGATAGGTATGCGGCTTTCTGAACGGCAAGAAAAAATCGTTGAACTCGTTAAAAGATATAGTCCGATGACTGGGGAGCAAATCGCGAGCCGGTTAAAACTGACCAGGGCTACCTTAAGACCCGATCTAACCATTCTAACCATGACAGGGGTTTTAGAGGCAAGACCCAGGGTAGGCTATTTCTATAAGGAAGACCGTGAACGTTCTCCTGTCGCAGAAAAGATGCGTCAGCTCAGAGTCGGTGATTTTAAATCGATTGCCGCAGCTGTTAAAGAGAATACCTCTATTTATGATGCCGTGGTATCTATGTTTACCAATAATGTCGGCAGCCTGATTGTGGTTGGCGAAAGCCGTGAATTGAAGGGGATGGTATCCCGAAAGGATATTCTCAAAGCCTCCCTGGGAAAAACCGAACTGCATCAGGTTCCGATCGGTGTGATCATGACCAGAATGCCCAACATCATTATGGTAACTTCGGATGAGTCTGTCTTGGATGCGGCCAGAAAGATTGTCCAGCATCAAATTGATACCTTGCCGGTGGTCGAGAACTATATCAATGAAGATGGAAACGCTGTTTTTGAAGTGGTTGGGAGGTTTACCAAAACGAACGTTACCAATCTCTTTGTTGAACTAGGGTGTTAAATAGAAGCGTATTTGAGAAAGAGAGGGGAATTTCCGGTGACAGGACAGATCCCGGTAATCTACGTTATTTCAGATGCTTTAGGGGAGACTGCGGAATTTGTAAGCAGAGCGGCGGCTGCACAGTTTAACGGAATCAAGACTAAGATCAGAAGGGTTCCCTATGTCCAGGATGAAACGCATATTGACGAGATTCTGGAAGAGGCGGCAGAGGAACAGGCTATCCTGGTCTATACCCTGGTGCTTACCGATCTCAGGCTTTACATAGAACGCCGGGCTATGGAAAAAAAACTGATTACAATTGATATCCTAAGTCCCCTGATTTCGGCCTTGGCTGAAAAAACAGGGATGCAGCCTAAGAATATCCCAAATATCATTTACCGGTTGGATGAGCAATATTTTCGCAAGGTGGAAGCGGTTGAATTTGCAGTTAAATACGATGATGGCAAAGACCCGCGCGGAGCACTTTTTGCCGATGTTGTCTTAGTAGGAGTTTCCAGGACTTCAAAAACCCCTCTCAGTATGTATCTGGCCCATAAAGGGATTAAAACGGCAAATATACCGCTTGTCCCGGAGGTTACCCCGCCCCGTGAGCTTTTTATTATTCCTCCTAAAAAGATCTTTGGTTTGATATTGAGCCCTGAGAAGTTAAACCAGATACGAAGCGAACGTTTAAAGACTTTAGGACTCGGGGTTTCGGCAGATTATGCCAATCTCAACAGGATTATGGAGGAACTGGAGTACGCCGAACAAATTATGAAAAAGATTGGCTGTTATACTATAGACACCACCACCAGGGCGGTAGAGGAAACGGCCAGTATCATCATGCAAAAAATATACAAGGGGGAGTAAAGAAAGATGAAGAAATATATTTACCTTTTCCGCGAAGGGAATTCAAACATGCGCGACCTCTTAGGCGGTAAAGGTGCAAACCTCGCCGAGATGACCAATATCGGGCTGAGTGTCCCGCAAGGATTTACCGTCACGACCGAAGCCTGCAGGGAGTATTATACCGAAGGGGAACGTTTTCCCGAGGGCCTTTGGGAACAAATTATTCCCGCAATGAGTGATGTTGAGCATTCTTCCGGAAAAAAATTCGGCGGCTCCAGAAATCCCCTGCTGGTTTCAGTCCGTTCCGGAGCTAAAATATCAATGCCGGGAATGATGGATACGATCCTGAATTTAGGACTCAATGACGATACCGCCTATGGTTTAGCCGAGGCAACTCAAAACGCGAGATTTGTTTTTGACTGCTATCGCCGTTTTGTCCAGATGTTTGGCGATGTTGTTTTAGGAATTGAAAGTTATCGATTTGAAAATATTTTAGATGAAGTTAAAGAAAAACAGGGTGTTAAATTTGATTCTGAGCTTTCTGCCGATTCTTTAGAAGGACTTGTGAAAAAGTTTAAAAGCCTGATCAAAGCGGAGACAGGGCATCCGTTTCCGGATGACCCTTATGAACAGCTGAAACAAGCTATTACCGCCGTTTTTAGGTCTTGGAACAATCAAAGGGCCAAATTTTACCGGAAAGTGAACCACATTCCGGACGATATCGGCACTGCGGTAAATGTTCAGTCAATGGTCTTTGGCAATATGGGGAAGGATTCAGGAACAGGAGTGGCTTTTACCCGCAATCCATCCACAGGGGAAAAGGTTTTGTACGGGGAGTTTTTGATGAACGCCCAAGGGGAAGATGTTGTCGCCGGAATCCGTACACCCCTGCCCATAACGAGCCTGCAGGAGGAAAATGCGGAACTCTACGGTCAGTTCTGTCAGATTGCTTCCAACTTGGAGAAACATTACAGGGATATGCAGGATATTGAATTTACCATCGAAAAAGGAAAACTTTATATTCTCCAGACCCGAAACGGAAAATGCACCATTTCAGCATCTATCCGTATAGCGGTTGAATTTTGTAAAGAAGGACTTATTACCAGGGAAGAAGCCGTAACACGTATTGATCCGCATCATTTGGGGAAGCTGCTTCACCGCAGGATTGATGATGAGGCTGAGCTGGAAGTTCTGGTAACGGGTCTTCCTGCTTCTCCCGGTGCAGCTTCAGGAAAGATTGTTTTCGATGCGGATGCTGCGGAGAGACTGGGTCTTGCAGGTGAAAAAGTTATTCTGGTAAGGACGGAGACGACTCCGGATGATATTCATGGGGTTATGGCATCTCAGGGCATCCTGACCAGCAGGGGCGGGATGACCAGCCATGCCGCAGTTGTGGCCAGACATATGGGAAAACCTGCGGTATGCGGTTGTGAAGCTTTAAGAATCTATTATTCAGATAAAAAGTTAGTCATCCACAATCGTGAATACCCTGAGGGGACAGAAATTACGATTGATGGCGGGACCGGCAGAGTGATTGACGGGATGGTCCCTATGAAAGACCCCGACCTTAGTGAAGAATTTCAGACCATTTTGAAATGGGCGGATGAGATCAGGACCCTCAAGGTCATGGCCAATGCGGATAACCCTTTCGATGCGGCAAAAGCGAGAGATTTCGGTGCTGAAGGAATCGGCCTCTGCAGGACTGAGCATATGTTCATGGATCCTTCACGTTTGCCCATTGTCCAGAAAATGATCCTGGCCCAAACCCTGGAAGAAAGAGAAGAGGCGTTAGCTTTACTATTGCCCATGCAGGAGAACGACTTTTACGGAATATTGAAAGCGATGGCAGGTCTTCCCGTTACCATCAGGCTCTTGGACCCGCCTTTGCATGAGTTTCTTCCCAATGGGGAAGAATTGGGGGAAGATATCTTAAGAATAAAGCTTACCCAAAACCTGGAAGACAGAAAGGTTCAGGAAGAACTCTATCAAAAGGAAGTTCTTCTCAAAAAAGTCAGGGCCTTGCATGAGATGAACCCTATGCTCGGTCACCGGGGCTGCCGTCTCGGTATTACCTATCCGGAAATTTATGCAATGCAGTCCAAAGCGATTTTCCTAGCCGCGGCCCGACTTATCAAAGAAGGGTACACTGTACTTCCTCAGGTTAAAATTCCTTTAGTGGTTCATTACAAAGAGCTTGAGGTTCTTCGCGAACAAACTGCACAGATTGCCAAGGAAGTCATGGGGGCTGAAGGGGTAGATATTCCTTTTAAGACGGGGACAATGATTGAAACGCCGAGAGCGGCTTTAACTGCGGACGAGATTGCCCGCTATTCCGATTTTTTCTCTTTTGGGACCAATGACCTTACTCAGACTGTATTTGGCTTTTCCCGCGATGATGCTGAAGGGAAGTTTTTGCCGGTATATATCGACAATCATATCCTATCGGAAAACCCTTTTGCTATTCTGGACAAAGAAGGCGTCGGCAAGATCATGAAAATCTGCGTGCAATTAGGCCGTATGAGCAATCCTGAACTGAAAATCGGAATTTGCGGTGAACACGGGGGGGATCCTTCCTCGATAGACTTTTGTCAGGAAATCAATCTGAATTATGTTTCTTGCTCTCCTTTCAGGGTCCCTATCGCCAGGTTAAGCGCGGCCCAAAGTATGCTGAAATCAAGAAAATCCGAATAATATGGATAAGGCTGGGGATAATTAACTTAATACCAATAATCAGGGCATTTACAGCATTTTGTAAATGCCTGTAAAATTCTATCTGTAAAAAAAGGATTATCGATATCCTTTGTTGAATATAGCTGTACAAAGTACAAATGTTTTTTTCCGCCTGTAAGGCGGATTTCTCGGCTCTGAATCAATTTGGACTGAATGAAGCGGGAGATCACTATGTCCCTATTAGTTAGGGAAAGAACAGAACAAGAAGAATACCAAAGACTGTCACCCTTTGCAGCAAAAAGCGCCGAAGCCGGAAGGGCCAAAGAGGAAGAAACGTGTACGGTCAGAACTGAATTTCAGCGGGATAGGGACCGGATCCTGCACAGCAAGCCATTTCGCCGTTTAAAACATAAAACCCAAGTATATATTGCCCCGACCGGCGATCATTATCGTACCAGAATGACCCATAGTTTGGAAGTTGCACAGATTTGCAGGACGATCGGCAGAGGGTTACGACTCAATGAAGACCTCATCGAAGCAATTGCCTTGGGTCATGATGTTGGGCATACACCGTTCGGACATGTTGGAGAAGAAGCCTTGTCTGCAATCATCGGCCATTTTGAGCATAATGAGCAATCTGTCAGAATTTTTACCGTTCTTACCGGCGGCGGCAGCGGTCTCAATCTAACGGAACAAGTTCTGGACGGGATTCTCCATCATACCGGCAATGGAATTCCCAAGACATTAGAGGGCCAGGTGGTCAAAACCGGGGATCGCATCGCTTATCTTTGTCACGATTATGATGATGCACTCAGAGCGGGACTGTTGTTTCGCTATGACCTGCCGATGATCGTCAAAGAGATTATTGGCACTACGACAAGCGAAATGATTACCACAATGGTTACCGATATGATCAGGGAGTCGGACGGGAAGGAAAGCGTTACCCTTTCCCGGGCAGTCAGACAGGCGATGGATGAATTCCGGTCTTTTATGTTTGAAAAAGTGTATTTATGCAATGAACTTCGAGAAGAACGCAGCAAAGGACGTCTCATCCTGGAAATCCTGTTTGATTATTACCGGCATCACCTTGACGTACTTCCTCCGGAATACATGGAATGGGCAGCGGGGGACTGTGAAAGGGCTATAACGGACTATATTGCGGGATTAACGGATAACTATGCCATTAGCACATTTAAACATTTTTTCATTCCTCAAGAATAAAAAAATAGTTTTTCATGTCTCAAAGAAGGAAAAACTAGAATTTTATCGAAAGATAATAAAGTCTGTCAAATCAAGTTTTTGATCACGCATTGTGTCCGATTGTTAGGGGTTTAAAGGGCGTGCTGTAAAGTGGACAACAGGATTGCAGAAGATTTTATTGAAAAAGTGCGCCGGCAGTCCGATATTGTTGAAATCATATCTGAGTATGTTGTATTAAAACGTACGGGCAAAAACTATCAAGGGCTTTGTCCGTTTCATTCTGAAAAGACACCTAGTTTTCATGTCAATCCTGAGAGGCAGATGTTTTATTGCTTTGGGTGTCAAACAGGGGGAAATATCTTTTCCTTTCTCATAAAAAAGGAAAATTTTACTTTCATCGAGGCTGTTGCCTATGCCGCCCGGAAAATCGGACTTTCTCTTCCTGCCAAAGAGCTTTCCCCGCAAGAAAAGAAAATTGAACAGAAACGCAGCCAATTTAAAGAAATTTACGAACATGCAGCCAAATATTTTCAGGATGTGCTTATCCGCCGGCCGGAAGGGCAGGCCGGACTAAAGTACCTTATGGGCAGAGGAATAGATCAAAATACCATTGGGGTCTTCCGCTTGGGATATGCGCCTGAGCGATGGGACGGTCTGCTCAAAGAGATGTCTGCGAAAGGGTTTACAGCCCAAGAGTTGGCAGAATTCGGACTTGCAGTACAAAAAATTAATGATGATGGCAGTATTAGTTTTTATGACCGCTTTCGGGGAAGGGTTATGTACACAATATCTGATCTCCGAGGTTCTCCTGTTGCTTTTGGCGGCAGGGTACTTGATGATTCCTTGCCCAAATATCTTAACTCCCCCGAAACTGCTTTTTTCTATAAAGGACGCAACTTATATGGCATCCATTTGGCTTACCGGGGAATCAGGGAGGCAGGTTATTCTTTGCTCTTGGAAGGCTATATGGATACCATTGCAGTTCATAAAGCCGGCTTTTCAAATGCAGTTGCCTCACTGGGGACTGCCCTTACCAGAGACCAGGCCAAGATATTGAAAAAGTATGCCAACAAGGTAATTATCGGTTATGATTCCGATACTGCCGGAGTTCAGGCAGCTTTAAGGGCCGGAGAGATTCTTCTGGAAGAGGGCATGAAAGTTAGCGTGCTGACATTAGATAATGCCAAAGACCCTGATGAATTTTTAAGGGGACACTCACCGGATGAATTTGGCAGGAACCTGGAAAATGCCGTTACTTTTATCGAGTATAAATACAAGGTTCTGATTCAGGAACATCCTCTGCGGACCATTCCCGATAAAGCGGAACTCATTCGGAAACTGGCGCCTGATATCCTCAAAAATCCCAGTGCCGTTGAAAGGGAAGGGTACGAGCGGTATTTAAGTCTTGAACTCGGACTTACACTGGATGCGGTACAACATGAAATAGACAGCCTAGTCAAGAAAAGCAGAGAAAACAAAGGAAAACTCGAAAATTTTTCTCAAAAACAGGATATTTCTGTAAAAAAAAGAAATACTATAGAAGGGAAAGAATTTGACTACCCTTTGGATTCTTTCGTTCCTTTGGGAGTTTTCCGGGCTGAACAAATCATTTTAAGACTTGTTCTAGAAAAGCCTGAATTAAAGGCCGGCGTGCTTGAGAATCTGGAAGAAAATTTTTGGAGATTGAAGGAACATCGGTATATTTTTGATCATTTTCCGAAGTATAATTTAGAGCATATGGAGAATGACGCTTCTTGGTATCAACAGGTTCAACGGCGCCTAGCAGAAATTTTTCAGTTGGAATTGGATACCAATCATGCCGAAACCTTGCTTAAGGATTGCATTGCTTCGATCCTTTCCGCTAAAAATAAGGAAACCATTGAAGAGTTGCAAACCAGAATGATACGATTAGAAAAATCCGGAGACATGGCTGGGGCCATGGCCTTGCTCCAGGAGATAGGAGAGCGGTTGAAACGTGGCGAAAAATAAGACCGGTGGATTTGTTACGAATTACCCGCTGGAAGGGGGAACCTCCATGATGGTTGATGAACAAAAAAAAGAAAATGTCACCAACCTGATTGAATTGGGGAAAACAAAAGGAAATCTTACTTACGATGAGATTGCCAATGCTTTGCAGAAAGTTGACCTTTCAGAGGAGCAAATCGAGGAAATCTATGATCAACTGAGCGGTATGGGTATTGATGTCGTTGAAGACAATGTGGATGTTGAAATTGATAAGGAAACAAAGGAACTTGCCGATGAAATTGCCAACGAGACCGATATTGATCTATCTATCCCCGAGGGTGTGGGGATTGATGATCCGGTTCGGATGTATCTGAAAGAAATCGGCAGGGTACCGCTGTTAACTGCGGAAGAAGAAATTGATCTGGCCCTGAAGATGGAAGCCGGAGATGAAATTGCCAAAAGGCGTTTGGCTGAAGCCAATCTCAGGCTTGTGGTCAGTATTGCCAAACGGTATGTTGGCCGCGGCATGCTCTTTCTGGATCTCATCCAGGAAGGCAATCTGGGGCTGATCAAAGCAGTCGAAAAGTTCGATTACCGGAAAGGATTTAAGTTCAGCACCTATGCCACTTGGTGGATTAGGCAGGCGATTACCCGCGCTATCGCTGACCAAGCCAGAACGATCCGGATACCTGTCCACATGGTTGAAACCATTAATAAGCTGATTCGCGTGAATAGGCAGCTCCTTCAAGAACTGGGGAGGGATCCTACGCCGGATGAAACCGCAAAGGTGATGGATATTCCCGAGGAAAGGGTCCGGGAAATCTTAAAGATCGCACAGGAACCCGTTTCTCTGGAAACTCCCATTGGCGAAGAGGAGGATTCTCATTTGGGCGACTTTATCCCCGATGAAGATGCCCCTGCTCCTTCGGAGGCGGCCTCCTTTATTCTGCTGAAGGAACAGTTGGAGGAAGTATTAGAAACACTCACTCCCAGAGAAGAAAAAGTATTGCGCTTGCGTTTCGGATTGGATGACGGAAGAACGCGGACCCTTGAAGAGGTTGGGCAGGAATTTGGGGTCACCCGGGAAAGGATCAGACAAATTGAAGCAAAAGCTTTACGGAAGTTGCGCCACCCCAGCCGCAGCAAAAAATTAAAAGATTACCTGGACTAAAATAGTTTTTTTAAAATTTGGAAACCAATTCATATTGAGCTTTTTTCATTAAAAGATTAAACTATTAGAACAAGATGCCCTTCTTGTATATCTGGTTATTATTGCTAAAAATCAGATAAAAAAAATTTACAAGATACTTGACCATGCCGAGATAATTCCGTATAATAAACGACGCAGGCTTTCCTCGATAGCTCAACGGTGGAGCGACCGGCTGTTAACCGGTAGGTTGCTGGTTCGAATCCAGCTCGGGGAGCCATTTCATTGGGCCTATAGCTCAGCGGTAGAGCGGCCGGCTCATAACCGGTTGGTCCCTGGTTCGATCCCAGGTGGGCCCACCAATTATGTTAGGATAATAACATATTGTATAGACCACAAACTTCGGTACAAAATACTGAAGTTTGTTTTTTTATGAAAATCAGTCCTGTCAGAAGGAAATAAAGGGAAGATGTGGAATGATAGCAGAATATAACCCGTTATCTCTAAGGCGGTGATAACCATGATCCTCCAGCTTTTCCTTAAGCTTAGCCAAAATACCGGTATGATCGTGACGATAGCCTATTTGCTCAGTAAAACGAAAGTATTTAAAAATGCCATGCGGCGGCGCAGCGATTGGCTGGAAAAACTTCTTTTAATTAGCATCTTCAGCGCCATAGGGATTATGGGGACCTATATCAAAATTGCACTGACGGGCTGAGATTGACAGGGCAATCCTTACCAATATATAATTGTACCAACCGGTTGGTTTATTGCTGGAAGATACATTTATTTAAAAGGAGGTAAGAAAGCATCAGCCTATTTATTCTAAAGAAAAAATGCTGAGTATTGTCTTGTCTTAAGTTTAAAAGAGAGGATGAATATTATGCCGTTAATGAACGACAAACTGGTTATCATTTGGACCAGTGCGGACCGGGAGGTTGCCTTAAAAATGGTGTTTATGTATGGATTAAATGCCAAGGTCAAGGGTTGGTGGGAAGATGTAACCCTGATCGTGTGGGGACCGTCCTCCCGACTGTTGAGTGAAGACGAGGAACTTCAAGAGTATATCGGAAACATGAAGGATTCAGGTGTAGAATTACTGGCCTGCAGGGCATGCGCAGACCAATATGGCGTCACGGGAAATCTTGAAAGACTCGGTGTGAATGTAATACCTATGGGTCAGCCGCTGACGGAATACTTAAAGAATGACATCAAAATAATGACTTTCTGATGGCAGGAGAAGCCGGAATTGACAGGGAAGTCCTTGCCAATATATAATCGTACCAACCGGCAGGTATGGAGGAATGATGATTTTGTCCCAAAAACGCCAGGAAATTATAGAATCAGCTATATTGCTGATTCGGTCCAAAGGATATGAAAATACCAAACTCAGTGATATTTTAGAGGCAAGTCAAATTGGCAAGGGGCAATTTTATTATTATTTTTCATCCAAACGTGAACTGGGATTGGCTGTCATAGATTATTCTTTTATGGCCTTTAATAAACAATTATTGGAAAATATTCTTAGTTCCCCCAAAAGCCCTGAAATAAAATTTGATGAAATGCTTGACTGGCTTGTTATGTTTCATAAGACCAGTCGGTCAAAATGCGGTTGTTTATTTGGTAATTTAGCAGTGGAAATGAGCGAACACGATGAAAGTTTTCGCGAAAAAGTAAAAGAAGTTTTTGAAAATTGGACAGAAAAAATAAAATTAGTTTTGCTGGAAATGATTAAACCATCTGAACCGGCAGATTTTTTAAAGGTAGAAAAGCTGGCGCAAGGAATTGTAGCAATGCTCGAAGGAGGAATCCTCATGATGAAAAGCAAACAGGATATTAACGTTTTGAAGGACATGACAGAATTAGTCAGGTATCTGGTCGACAGTTATCTACCGTCATATTCCCCTGGGAAAGAGGAGTAGATTTTTTCAGTCATGGGTAAGATGTTATAGCCTGGTTGTACCAACCGGTTGGTTTAAAAGCTATGAGGAGGTATTTATGGACGAAAAACGCAGTGTCCGCAATCTAACCCGTGACTACTTCGACTCGCTGATGATTGAAACCCGGGTAATAGATTCGGGAGAGGCCTCAACGGAAATGAAGCTTTTTGGGGAAACATTTTCCACGCCTGTGATGGTTGCCCCGCTGTCAGGACTGGGAGGCATATGTCCAAATCCTATGCAAGAAGTTGCGAAAGGGGCTGCGGCAGCCGGGGCGGAAGCTATTGTAGTTTCTAATCACGGCGGTTCAATTGTGGATAGTGCAGTACCGCCTTTGAAAGTTCTGCCGCGTATTGTGAAAGTTATTGAGGGGAAAATTCCCATATTTGTCGATGGTGGGATAACCAAAGGGACGGATGTTTTTAAAGCTTTGGCATTAGGGGCAAACGGGGTCTTGGCCGGCAGGATGGTAATGTCCGGTTTGGCATCAGAAGGAGGAGAAGGTGTGCGGAAAGTGATCACCGATACCAACGAAGATTTGCGCCGGACTATGCGTCTTACAGGATCCCCTGACATACATAAAATTGATCCTGAAATAGTATGGTATTAAGTAAGAGCATCATATAGGGGTTTTATCTATGGCGAAAAAAATAATAAATTGACCTCCGGCTACTTAATAACAGTAACAGGAGGTCAAACAAAAAGGGAGGTAAAAGCAAGGTCATTAGATACCTAAGGCGAATATCAGAGTTAAACTAAAAACAGCCATAATCAATGAAGCAACTAGACCGACAATAAAAGGCTTAACCCCAATCCGTTTCATTTCGCTAAAGTTCGTCAGCAAACCCACTCCTGCCATAGCCGTTACAATCAGAAACTTGGCAAGGTCACTTGCTTTAGAAAGAAAATACGACCATTGGCTGCTGCCGGTAAACAGGTTGTCGCCAAATGTACGTAAGGCGGCCATTGCCACGAAACCAACTACAAACCAAGGGAAGATACTGAAATAATTAACATTCTGAGCTCCGGCTGCTTTTTGTTTTTTAGAGTAAATAACTCCCAGTATAAATACTAATGGTGCCAGTAATACGGTACGAGTCAGCTTGACGACAGTAGCAATTTTTCCGGCGGCATCGCTGTAGGCAAATCCGGCTGCGATGACTTGAGCCGTTTCATGAACAGCGGTTCCGGCCCATGTTCCAAATTGCATATTGGAAAGAAGCATAATTTTTCCTAAAATCGGATAAATAAATATTGCTAGAATACCAAAAAGCGTGATAGTGGCTACCGAGAAAGTTACTTCTTCATCCCGTGCATCTATGGCAGGTGAAGCGGCGACAATTGCCGTACTGCCGCAAATGGCTGTTCCTACACCTATTAGGACGGCCAGTTTATCCGGCAATCCCAACTTTTTACCGATGAGGAAGGTAATAGTAATTGCAAACAGGACACATATAATAATAATCGTTAATGCTTTGGCGCCAGTAGTAATGACAGCATAGAAACTCAAGTTTAAGCCAAGTAAAATAATTGCAAGTTTTAAGATCTTTTTCAGGGCAAAGTTAATACCCGGCAAGTAGGTGTCCCTGACACCGACAGTATTTTTCACCAGAATACCCAGCAATATGGCGATAATCACTCCACTGACAGGTTTCTGCCCTCCGATAACAATCAGGTTGTGTATTACATATTCGGATATAAAGCCCAGTATTGCAGCTAAGACAAGTCCTTTAAAGATGTTTTTCATAATCGCCCTCCGTTTTTCTATAATTTCATCAGTACGTACCGGGTAACTCGAGAATAGCACGGCCGGCGAACAATGAAAAATATTTATTATTTATAGTAGTTATTAAAGAGAGTTATAGACCGCTTAATACATGGAATCGGGAAGCCAAATTAAAAACCTCCTTTGACAGAGTTGTTCTATCAAAGAAGGTGAGTTCTTCAGGAGATAAGAGTTTATTGACAGAAAAATAATAGGATCATTAGGGTCCAGTTATGTCGATAGCAATTCGAGTTGATTTTCTTGACAAAAATGAATGAAAGAATTTATCAAGGGGGATTCTAAATTTTCTTTCCGATAAGCAAATAGAAATTTTCTGACTAAAAGATGTCCTTCTATACGCAGTTCTTTCAAAAGATTAAGATCTATTTCCTGCTTGACTGCCCACTTGGAGAGCATCGAGATTCCCATCCCTGTTTCCACAAATCGCTTAATCGATTCAAAGCTACCGTATTCAAACCAAATGTTGAGGTCGGAAAGTGTCAAGCTATACTGTTTCAGAAAATCTTCGATAAATTTACGCGTTCCGGTACCGTTTTCCCGAATAATAAACTGTGTCTGACATAACTCATCTATCGTAATGGTTTCTTTTTTCGTCAGGGGGTGATTAGGAGCTGCGATAATGACAATTTCATCCTGTGTAAAAAAGTCGGTCTCCAGACCAGAGGCTTTACAGGGTTCGCCAATGAACCCCAAATCAAATTTATTCTGGCGGATGCCTTCAAGAATATTTTCATTATTTCCGACATGAAAAAAAAGGTTAACTTTAGGATAAAGGTTTTTAAACTTACCAACGATCAGAGGAAGAATGTATTCGCCTATGGTGCAAGATGCCCCGACAATCATACTTCCTGACAGAACACCCGATTCTTTGCATATTCTATCAGTCGCAAGATGATAGAGCTTAAGAATCTGTTTGGAGTAGTTGTATAAAATCTCGCCTTCCGGGGTCAGCATGATTTCCTGCTTGCTTCTCACAAAAAGTCTGGCACCGTAATGAGACTCCAAACTGCTAATCTGTTGACTAACGGCTGACTGGGACAAGAAGAGAGATTTAGCAGCTTTAGTAAAGCTTTTTGTATCCGCCACTCTGCAGAAAACAGTAAGTGAACTTTCCATAAACCCCCCTCCTTTGCCCAATATATATTATTCTGATTATTCGAATTATTTATTAATAATATAACAGATAACCGACGTGCTGTCCATCAGTCAGAGAGTATCTATAAGCAATAATTCGAGTCGGTATACGGAGCTAATACGCCTATACAAATAAAAGTGAATATGATAATTACTTATTTTTGGCATCTGAATTCCTAATACATGTAAAACAGGTATTGCAGGTATAAGTATAGAAATAAAGTGAATATTTCAGCGAGAGGAGAATTGCGATGTCCCAGTTCCGACTTTCAGATTACTATGACGCATGCAAAGAAAAGTTTCTCACCCAATGTATAGAATGCGGCCAATGCGTTGACGAATGCCTGGTGCTGAAACGGCTTCCAAACGCGCCTGAAGCAAGTGAAATAATTTCCGGTTTTAAAACCTTTCTTGACGGAGGAGAACTCTCTGCTGCGGCATCCCTGAAAACTACAGCCTGTATGCGCTGTTATGGCTGCGTCAGTTCCGGATGTCCGGTCGGATTGGATTCCCTGTGTATCAACGAGTTGGTGTGGAGGGCTTCTGAACTGGCAAAAGAAAACCCGTTCGTCTCCATGCCGCTTTACGACATTCACATGCAGCGTTCCCGGGAGTTTACAAGCCCGGAGGAATTCACGCGCATTATGACACCTGTACATACCCCGGGTGCCAAATACGTTTTGTTCCCCGGGTGCAATATTTACAAGCAGCCCGACAAGGTCTTGAATATACTGGACATCATGGATGCCATTGGGACTCCGTACTCCTTTATACCCGGTATGCAGTATTGCTGCGGGCTAATACCCAGCGCAAAAGTGGGAGATGCCGATAGTCTTCAGGACCGCGCCGAAAGCCTGATTGCCAAAGCTGTGGAGTTCGGGGCGGAAACGTTAATCTTCTGGTGCCCCACCTGTGCCTGCAATCTGAACTATCGGATTGACAAGTTCGTTGAAAAGCTTCCGTTTGAAACCGTAACATTGGGGAAATATGTGCTTCAGAATATCGACAAACTGACCTTCCCCGCCGCACAACCGCATACCGTTACGCTGCATGAGCCCTGCAAAACTGCCTATATGAAGATTGATTTGGAAGAGGTGCGGAATATTCTGCGTGCGATCCCGGGAACGAGCATTGTAGAAATGGAGCATCACCGCGAAAACACAATGTGCTGTGGCTGCCGCGCTGTGATATCCATGCCCGAGGTCGGTAACAACGTTACCGACGACCGTCTGGAAGAAGCGCGTGCTACCGGTGCCGACATCATGCTGAACATGTGCCATAATTGCCACTGGGTCTTCTGTCAGCGGCAGAAGGAGACCGGCCGGAATGGCATAGACGTGGAGAATTATTCCGCCTATATCGTTTCCGCACTGGGGCACAAGCGGCAAGACAGCATCAAATAGCCATTTGTATCCACTGAGACAAAGGTTAAGACCGTTGACATCTCTAAACCTCCATGCTGATGTAAGATAAGAGCATCATATGGAGGTTTTATATATTTTGTGATCAAGGTAAAAAATGTAATGAATAACCGGTAAAAAATTAAATATTATAATTATTTATTTTTGACATTAAAATTTCTAATACATTCAAAACAAGTATTGTTAGTATAAATGTAAAAATAAAACAAATATTGCGATTCCTTATTTTCGACATTAAAATACTTAATGCGTTATTTGAAGGAAAGTAAATAAATTCATCGAATATTCAAATAAATAATCGCGATTATGTATTTTTTCCGACCTTAAAAAGAAAACATTCAAAACTTAGGGGGTAATTTACATGGATTTTGGAGTTAGACTTACAGTTCAAGGAGAAATGGGGGCACCTGGCAGCGCTGTTGCTGATTATTCTATGAAGATGGGGATCCGAGCTGATGAATTAGGCTATAAAACGGCATGGATTCCTGACCATATCAATAATGCCAGGGTCGGCAATGATCAGAAAGGTCCAAGTCTTGAGTGTTTTACCAGCATGACAGCAATGCTGATGAAAACAAAAAACATTGTCCTCGGTCCGCATGTATATTGTAATACTTTCCGTCATCCGGGGTTGTTAGCCAAGATGACAGCCACCTTAGACCAATTTTCGCAAGGAAGAATTCTCCTTTCCCTCGGCGGGGGATGGTTTGAAAAAGAAGCTGAAAGTCATGGTTATCCTTGGCCTGATAAAGAAACCAGGATGGAACAGACCAGGGAGGCGTATCAGATCATCAAAGGACTTTGGACGCAAGATGAAGTCACGTTCAAAGGCAAGCACTATACGCTGGAAAAGGCTTATCAAGACCCTAAACCGTACACCAAACCTCATCCGCCGATCTGGGTTCCGGGAGAATCCAAAATTGGCCGTGAAATTATGAAAGAGTTAGGTGATGTCTGGCTGATCTACTCAAAGTCTCCGGAAGTGGTTGCCCAGATGAAAAAGGAAATGAGCGAATTTTGCGGCAGGGAAATTAAACTCGCTATTTCAGCAGTGTTTGTCTCAGGAATGAGCGAGGAAAAAATTATGGCTTACGCCAAGAAGTTCGTGGCTGAACGCGAACACCGGTTTAAAGTAAAACCGACTCTTGAAAAAGTCCTGGAATCTAACATCATCGGCGATATCGGACATTGCAGAGAAATGGTCAATGCCTATCGGGAAGCCGGAGTAGATCACCTCATTGTCCAACCTATGCCGCCCTATGAAGGGATGGAATTGTTCGCCTCGGAAATTATGTCTAAGAACTGATGATAAGCTGGGAGGTTTAATGCATGTACGCCAGTCAGAGCATTATTAAGAAAGTTACCGCTATCCCGGTTTGTATGCCTCTAAAAGCGCCGTATGTTCTCGCAAACGTTATTCAGCATGCGGCTGAGTATGTAGTGGTCTTAGTGGAAACAAGCCAAGGAGTAGTTGGAGTCGGTGAGTGTGCCCCTTTCCCTGGCGAGACGGAAGAAACACAGTACGATATTGTTCCTTCAATTAACAATTATTTTGCAAAAGCGGTCGTTGGCTTTGACATTTTTGATCTGGAATCTATTCATCACGCGTTGGATATCGCTCTGCCAGGCCATGTTTTTGCCAAGGGCGGAATTGATATCGCTATATATGACGCGATCGGTAAAACTTTAGGACTCCCTGTATATAAAGTGATAGGCGGAGCGTTTCGAACCAAGATTCCGATTTTGGGCGGTATGGGTGTTCCTGAAGACGGAGCAGCTGCCGCCGCAGCAGCTGAAGCATTAGCGGCTCAAGGATTTAAGACGATTAAGATGAAGATCGGGCGGGGAAAAGAAAAGGACGTGGAAACGGTTTCGGCAGTCCGCTCCGCAGTGGGCAAAGATATTCAAATACGTGTAGACGCAAACCAAGCGTATACGGCAGACCAGGCTATTCCGATACTGCGCGCTTTAGAAAAATTTGAGCTGCACCTGATTGAGCAGCCTTTGCCTGCGTGGGATTGGGATGGCATGGCCAGAGTCGCAGAAGCTTTAGACACACCAATCATGGTTGACGAGCCGATAAGTACACCTCAAGACGTATTGACTGCTTACGAAAAGAAAGCGGGAGATATCATTAAGATTAAAGCTATGCGCTGCGGGGGTATTTATAAGGCCCGTAAGGTTTGCGCAGTCGCAGAAGCATGCGGACTGCCGGTCGTATTGGGGAGCGGTCATGAATCAAGCATCGGTGTTGCCGCAGAAATACATCTGGCGGCAGCAACAGGCTGCATACCCTATGCGGGAGAAATGAATGGAAACCGGCGTCTGAAAAGCGACATCGTGGAATATCCGGTTGAACTCACGGATGGGTTTGCCACTATTTCCAACGCGCCGGGATTAGGGATTGGAGAAGTGTATTACGAGCGGTATATGCGGGAGTGACGGACTTATTTTAAAGTATAAAATTGAGGGGGGTTAATTATGAAAACAGAGACTATTATAGGCAATGAAACGAACAAGAAGTTCAGTTTGAATGCTAAAAATGCACTTATTTTCCTGATAGCTGTGGCGGTTATGATGATTGTCTACTGGCTGCCATCGCCGGCTCCGCTTCACAAAGGGACAGAAGCCATACCGCTGACTTTTGCAGGTAAGGCAGTATTAGGGGTTCTCTTCTATGCTGTAATTTTGTGGATGACAGAGGCTATTCCATTCTCTGTTACTGCAATCAGTTTGCTGATCATCCTTCATATGATGGGGGTGTCTACCTTTGCGAAGATGGCCCAAACAGGTATGGGCAGCAGCGTATTGTTTTTTATCCTAGGAGCATTAGGAATTTCAGCCGCTTTGGGCTCTTCCGGCTTAGCCAAACGAATCATGTATTTTGTTCTTTCCAAAGTGGGAACCAAAACCGACAGGATAGTGCTGGCCTTCATTGGGATTGGAACGGTTCTTTCTATGTTTGTTACAGATTTAGCCGTTGCTGCAATGATGGTGCCTTTGGCAGTGAGCATCCTTAAGAATGCCGGGTGTAAACCCTTGGAAAGTAATTTCGGACGGGCATTGATGATCGGTGTTGTCTACGGAGCACTCATCGGAGGCACAGCAACACCGGCCGGATGCGGACCCAATATTCTAGCCATGGATTTTGTGCGCAGGCTTGCCGGGATGAATGTAACTTTTGGCCAATGGATGGCGGTGGGAGTGCCGGGCGCAATACTCATGGCTCCTGTAGGCTGGTTTATTCTGATGAAGCTATTCCCGCCGGAAATCAAGGAAATCCCTCTTGGACTGGACGAGGTAAAGAAAGATCTTAAAGGTCTAGGGGCGTTGTCACGCAAAGAAATTAATACGATTATCGTATTTTTCATTGCCGTAGGACTCTGGTTAGGCGGTCCATTTCTCAAGGCCAAATTCAATCTTAATATTCCTGAGGACTATGTTGCGATACTTGCCTTTTTCCTGCTTTTTCTCCCTGGCTTAAGAGTATTTGACAGTTGGCAGGATGTTAAAAAAGAACTGGACTTAGGAGCCCTGCTCTTGATTGGCTGCGGTATTGCTGCCGGCACACTGCTGGCCGACACAGGAGCTGCCCGTTATATTGCTTGGGGAATGCTTTCGGGAATCGGAAGCATGCATCCGGTCCTCAGAGTTTTAGCCGTTATCAGTCTGGTAGAATTACTAAAGATCTTCTTTTCCAGCAACAGTGTGACCGGTGCGGTAGTAATGCCTTTAGTAATCGCTCTGGCTTTGGATTTAAAAATGAACCCATGGGTAGTGGCAGGTCCGGCCGGAATCGCTGCTTCGATGGCATTCATCATGGTCACCTCGAGCCCCACGAATGTGGTCCCATATTCGGCAGGTTATTTTAGCATTAAAGATTATGCTAAGGCTGGCGTACTGATGACGATTGCTGCGATTATCATCGTAACAATAAGCGTGGCGATTTTTGGCCGGTTTGCCGGAATGAATATTTGGATGTAGGTCCGGAAGAAAAGCAAGTTTCTGACAGCGTGGAATAAACTTAGCAGAATGAACTTATAAATCTATCATGCGTGTTGCCTTTAGCGTTGAGCCATTTAGCTAAGGGCAACACGTAACTTTTAGAGGAGGGAATCACGTAATGCCAGAAGATGAAAATCTTACGCAAACTGATGTGCAAAAAGCAATCAAGTCACTCCAAAAACAAGGTTTTGAGATTGTTTATGTTGAGGATCAGGCGCAAGCTCTCAGTGAACTGCTTTCAAGTGTTCCGGTTAACGCCAGAGTCGGGATCGGCGGTTCTGCAACGATAAGGGAACTCGGTTTGGTAGATATCCTGATCAGCAAGGGGCATATAGTTTACGACCATTGGCAGGAAGGTCTCAGCCCGGAGAAAAAGCTGGAGATGCAAAAGCACCATTTAAGTTCAGACGTATTCATTACGGGTACAAATGCGATAACCATAAAGGGTCAGCTTGTGAATACGGATCATACCGGAAACAGGGTAGCCGCAATGATATGTGGTCCTGAAAAGGTTATTGTGGTGGCGGGAGTGAATAAAATTGTTCCTGACCTTCATGCTGCTGTCCGGCGCATCAAAGAAGTGGCCGCTCCGGAGAATTGTTTTCGAAGAAAAGATCCCACTCCCTGTGCCATAACAAAAAAATGCCATGATTGCAGCGCCAAAGTACGCCTCTGCCGGGTTACTACGATTATAGATGCTCCTTCACGTGCTATAAAAGAGTTTAAAATAATATTAATAGGTAAAAGCATGGGTTATTAAGGCTTTTTTTTAGGCTGTCTTTCGCGGTTTGCTTTGCGGATGAATAGAGAATGGTGTATTATCATAACTGTAGGAACAGGAGACTGGAATGGACAGTGATTTGATAACTCTGGGCACGCGTTTGCAAACCGTCGCGTCATTTATAAAAAAAGGATCTGTGTTAGGAGATATTGGAACGGATCATGCCTATCTCCCCGTTTACCTGGTGCAGCAGGGAATTATCGAACGGGCTGTGGGGGTTGACATCCATGACGGGCCGTATCATTCTGCGCTGGAAACCGTTCAGGCTTATGGGCTTCAGCTGGCCATCGATATTCGCAAGGGGAATGGTCTGAACCCGATAGGACCCGGGGAAGTGAATGTCCTGGTCCTGGCGGGAATGGGCGGAAATACCATTTTACAAATTCTTGCGGAGAGAGTGGATATTCTCCGGGGCATTGAAGAACTGGTTCTGCAGCCGCAGGGAGCGGAAGGCAAGGTTCGCAAAGAATTAATGGACAGCGGCTGGAAGCTGCAGGGGGAACGGTTGACCGAGGAAGAGGGAAGGATTTATTCCGTTATTCACTTTTCCAGGACGGAGGGACTGACTAATAAAGATATTGAGGACCGGATCAAAGCGCTTTTGGACAGTCTTGGACAAAGGGGTCAGGACGATATTCTTTTGGAGAATTTGAATAAAGCCGTTTGGCGGTTTGGTCCTGTTATTATCACCCAAAAAAATGGATTGCTTCAGAGGATGGTCCGGGATTACATGAAAAGGCTGACTCGCGTCAGGGAAGAAATACAAAAATCAGATCGAAAAGAACTGGCAGGAAAAGTTCAAGAAATTCTTGAGGAACTTACTCTGATGGAGGTAATGGAGCAATGTCTGTTTCGGTAGGCCAGGTGGAGCAATCCATTGAAAAAATTGCCCCGCGTTCCTGGGCGGAAGAATGGGATAATCCTGGGCTCTTAGTCGGAAGCAGTTCCCAACAAGTACACAGGATTCTGCTTTCTTTGGACACGACAATGGAGGTAATCGATGAAGCTGTAAGGGAGAAAGCAGGTTTGATCGTCTCCCATCACCCCTTGATGTTTAAACCTCTGAAAAATCTGAGGATCGACAACCCAACGGCACTTTTGCCCTTAACACTCTTCCGCAGCGGGATTTCTCTCTATGCGGCGCATACCAACCTGGACCAATCTATTCTTTCTTCCAGTTTGACTTTGGCAAAGCTTCTGGGATTGCAGAAGACAGAATTTCTCCAGGTTACTTCGTCAGAGAAACTCGTCAAAATTGTGACTTTTGTTCCCGAAGAAAATGCCGAAGAGGTCCGGAAGGAGCTTGCTGCCGAGGGTGTCGGCTCAGGGATCACTGATGGCGAACATAGTGACAATTACGCGGAATGTTTTTATCAGAGCAGAGGAGAAGGCCTGTTCAGACCCCTGGCAGGTTCCGAGCCGGCAATCGGCAAAATAGGCGAGCTTACCCGTGTGGCAGAGATCAGATTGGAGAGTATTGTAGAAGAAAGGTTTTTAAGCAGGGCCGTCAAAGCGCTGCACAGGGCGCACCCTTATGAAGAACCGGCATATGACCTGATCCCTTTGATGAATACCGGAAAAAAAAGAGGATACGGGATGATCGGCTCCTTGCCGGAACCGATGGCTCTGGGAGATTTGCCTGCAAAGATCTTCCCCGGCGAATTTGATCGTTCCTCTGTAAGGCTGGCCGGTAACCTTCAGCGCAAAATCAGAAAGATCGCTGTGCTGAATGGAAGCGGCAGCAGTTTTATTCCGAAAGCATTGAGCAAGGGGGCGGACCTTTACATAACAGGTGATATTGACTACCATGGTGTACTTGATGCCCTGCAGGGAGGCATGGCTGTGATAGAATTAGGGCATTTCCTCAGCGAAATTCCCATGATTCAGTCGCTCTATGCTTATCTGAGGGGGGATAAGACGTTTAAGGACATAGAATTGATCATCAGTTCGGCAAATAAAATCCCCTGGGTAAGCCGTGGATAAGGTTATCAACAAAATAAAGGTCCCAATTGCGGCAAAATAACGTCACAAACAGAGAAGAGTTAAAAATTATCCACAACTTATCCACACTTTGTGCATAACCGTATTTCTTGGAGCAAAACCCTTTTTCGCAAAAAAATGGTTTTGCTGTCAAAAAATAAAGCTTGATTTTATATTTGGCAGTGTTATGATAATTGAGCGCCAATTTTGATTTGACCAAACTGCTTTTATCTAGTAAGATTGTGTAGCGAAGTTAACCGGATGGTCGCGGGGACAAGTACCGAAAGGTCGTCTCTGAGGAAAGTCCGAGCTCCGTAGGGCAGGGTGCCGGGTAATCCCCGGTGGGGGTAACCCCAAGGAAAGTGCAACAGAGATATACCGCCGCTTGTAAGCGGTAAGGGTGGAAAGGCGAGGTAAGAGCTCACCGGCAGTCAGGTAACTGGCTGGCCCTGCAAACCCCACCTGGAGCAAGACCAAATAGAGGAACAATGGAGCGGCCCGCTCTGTTCCCGGGTTAGGTCGCTTGAGGCTGCCGGCAACGACAGTCCCAGATAGATGATCATCACCTCGCAAGAGGTACAGAACTCGGCTTATAGGTTGACTTCGTTTATATTTTTTTCGTTATGGGACCGATATTATTTAAAATAATCTGTATCCAATGGATCCGGCGGTTACTTTATGGTAGCCGCCTTTATTTATATAAGCAGGATGTGCTTAAGGGAATATTTTTTGGAATGAAGTAAATGACATACCTCCCGTTTATGGGGGCTGCTTCTCTTAATCACAAATCTTGTGGGTTTAATTGTCTATGCTATTTACAAACAGAATAACCAGACTTGTTTCAAGTGCGGTACTTTGCAGCATAAAAACAATACGTACTGCAGTTACTGCGGGACCAGAATCAATGAGTCCTGCGCAAAGTGCGAGGCTATTGTAAGCAGACAGGATATTTATTGTGTACGCTGCGGCGCTAAAATTGAAAAATAAGGAGGCAGACACTTAATCCGCATCCACTGTGCAGCCAATATTGTTTACCTACGTATGTTTATATGTTCATTCATTAGATAAAAATACATATGTTCCTTGTTCCAAATAACAAAACATGTTGTAAAAAAACAGACGGGGCAAATATAATGAAGTGAGGCAGTCAGATCGATAACACCGGGGTAAGGGGAGAAGAATACGGTGGGCAAAAAATACGTCCTGGCGATTGACCAGGGGACAACGAGCTGCAGGGCGATTCTTTTTGATAGGGGCAGCCGGATTGTGGGAATGGCGCAGAAGGAGTTTACCCAGTATTACCCCCGGCCCGGCTGGGTGGAACATGATCCGGAGGAAATCTGGAGCACCCAGATCGGGGTCATCGCCGAGCTGTTAGCCCGTTATCAGGTAAACCCGCTGGAGATCGCTTCGATTGGGATCGCCAACCAGCGGGAAACCACGGTGGTCTGGGATAAGCATACCGGCAAGCCCGTTTGCAATGCTATCGTCTGGCAGTGCCGGAGGACTACGAAAATCTGTGACGAACTTAAAGACCGCGGGTTTGCGGAGAAGGTCCGCGAGAAGACCGGCTTGGTTCTGGACGCTTATTTTTCTGGACGGGGGAAAAAGAACTGAAGGAAAAATACGGGATCAACCGCGTCTTTGAACCCCGCATGCCCGAAGAGGAGCGGAATAAATACTATAAAGGGTGGCAAAAAGCAGTTGCACGTGTAAGAGACTGGGAAGATATGGAAAACCTCTAGGGAGATGTTGGAGTAAACGATAAATGATTTTTCTTTCGGCTATAGGATACCATTCTTATAATTGGGTATTCTAAATAAAAGTAGAAAAAATTGCTGTTGCCTTAGGGGGTTAGAGAAAGTGAATATTGTCGTCCTGGACGGTTATACGCTCAATCCTGGTGACCTTTCCTGGCAGGGGTTAGAAAAGTACGGCAATCTGAAAGTGTATGACCGCACTCCAAAAGAATTGATTCTGGAACGCTCCAAAGATGCAGAGATCATCTATACCAATAAGACCCCCCTGGAAGAAGCGGATATTCAGCAGCTTCCGAAATTAGAATTCATCGGGGTATTGGCAACCGGGTATGATGTGGTTGATGTTGAATATGCCTCCCGCGAAAAAATTGTTGTCACGAATGTCCCTACTTACGGCACAAATTCTGTGGCCCAAATGGTCTTCGCTCTTCTTCTGGAAATGTGCAGTCATGTCCAGAAACACAGTACCCTGGTAAGAGAACAAGATGCCTGGTCACAAAGCAAAGACTGTTGTTTCTCGATTTACCCATTAATGGAATTGGATGGAAAATCGATGGGGATTTTCGGCTTTGGCCGGATCGGAAGGAAAACTGCGCAAATTGCCAAAGCCTTTGGAATGAAGGTCTTGGCCTATGACCCCCATGGAATAAGGAACCCGTCCCCAGACTATCATTACGTAGGACTGGATGAACTATTTGCAGAATCGGATGTTATCTCGCTTCATGCCCCACTCACCCCCGAAACAGAGGGAATTATCTGTCAAGCTAATCTAAACAAAATGAAAAAATCAGCAATATTAATTAACACGGCCCGCGGAAAACTTGTCGTAGAAAGAGATCTGGCTGAAGCACTGAACAGCGGAAAAATTGCCGGCGCCTGCCTGGATGTTCTCTCGGAGGAACCCCCTCCGCCTGAAAATCCGCTGCTGCATGCCAAAAACTGCATCATTACTCCCCACATCTCCTGGGCAACAAAAGAGGCAAGAAGCAGACTAATGAATTTCGCCGCAGACAATCTAAAGGCTTTTTTAGACGGTAATCCGACAAACGTCGTTAACTAAAGCCGGGAAGTTCACTGTAAGGAGTTGAATGAATCTTGGACTTAACACGGGCAAAAGAAATTTTATCATCACCTGAAACAATTCAAGTACGATATCAGGGATCGCCGGTATGGATTGAGAGTATTCGGGAAGGAAGCGGTACCGCCGAGGTTACGGTTCTGGATAAGCAAGAGAAGATCCATGTACCGGTTGCCCAATTAGCAGAATAACGATTGTATCCAGGTTACATATAATAGACGGCCCCTTTGCCAGATTGGTAAGAGGGGCTAATTTTTTTTTCGATAAGACACTGCATAATTTATCCCAATACAGTAAAATCTTGTGTCATTTTAGATTATAATAAAAGGTATAGTCATCTCTTTTGGGAGAGGGGAAAAAGTATTGAAGGACAAAAATAAATATAAGCATCAAGCGGTGAAAATCAGTTTGGTTTATTTGGCGCTTGGTGTGATATGGATTTTATTTTCCGATACATTTGCAGATTCTTTCTCTATGGATAAAGAAAGTTTTCGAATCTTCAGTACATATAAAGGATGGTTTTATGTTATTTTAACCGGACTGATGCTTTATCTTTTTCTCAGGAAATTGCTAAAAACGGTACAGACGGCCGAAATGAAAATTATCCAGAACAACCAAGATTTAATCGCAGCGCATGAAGAGCTTGAAGCAACCAATGAGGAGATTCAAAGCCAATATGAAGAATTGAAGACGTATCTTTTTCAACTGAAAATAAATGAAGACCGGTTGAATCGTGCCCAGGCTTTAGCCCACGTTGGGAACTGGGAATTGGATTTGCACGGGAAAAAGATATGGGCTTCCGCCGAGGCGTTCCGGATTTACGGAATAACAGGGGGGGATTCCATTCTGCCCCTGGATAAAGCGCAGGCCGTGGTGAACCGTGAGGATAGGCCATACTTGGATTTGGCATTAGCAAACCTTATTCAGAATGAGGAGAAATATGATGTTGTATTTAGAATTAACAGGGAGCAAGACGGGGGAGAACGGATTATCCACTCGGTTGCTGTTCTGGAGAAAGACGGACAGAATCAGCCTAAGAAAATATTGGGAGTAATCCGGGATATTACCGAGCAGTACTTGACCGAAGAACAACTCCGGTTTTATGCAGAACACGATACCCTTACAGGTTTATACAACCGCAGGTTTTTTGAACAGATCATTATGGAAAAAGTACAGGAATTCAAAACAAATGGCATTATTGTTTGCGATGTGGACGGGTTAAAACTTATTAACGATACTCTGGGGCATCAGGAAGGGGATAAATATCTGATTGCCTGCGCTGAAATTCTCCGCAGGTCCTGTTTGCAGGGAAGCATTATAGCACGGGTCGGAGGGGATGAGTTTGCGGTCCTCCTGAAAGAGACCGATCAGGAAAAAGTTTCCCGGATTTGCCACTCCATCAGCCAAGAAGTGGAGGAATACAACCATCTTCAAAATTCCATCCCTTTAAGTATCTCTATGGGCTGGGCATACTGCGGCACCCTTGATCAAATAACCTTTACCCGAGTATTTAAAGAAGCCGAAGAAAAAATGTATTTTTATAAACTTTTGCATGCTCAAAGTACGAGAAGTAAAACAGTTGATCTTCTCATGAAGACGCTGGAAGCAAGGGATTATATCACTGAAGGTCATACCGACAGGCTCCAAAAAATTGTTGAAGATTTAGCGATTCTGGTTGGAATGAGTGAACTGGAGAAAAGCAGGCTTAGTCTTTTTGCCCGTTTTCATGATATTGGAAAAGTAGGAATTCCGGATGCAATCCTATTTAAACCCGGGAAACTGGAGCCTGATGAATATGAAGAAATGAAAAAACACAGTGAAATAGGATTTAGAATCGCGAATTCTTCCCCTGATCTTGCACATATTTCCGATCTGATTCTAAAACATCATGAATGGTGGAACGGCAAGGGCTATCCTTTGGGAATTGCCGGAAAAGAGATTCCCCTGGAATGCCGGATTCTTGCTATTGCGGATGCCTATGACAGTATGAGTAATGATCGTCCTTACCGCAAGGCAATGAGTTATTCAGACATCATTTCAGAGTTAAACAAGTTTTCAGATATCCAATTTGACCCCTATCTGGTTGCTGTTTTTCTGAAAACGCTCAGATAATTATAATACATTCGGACAATGTGCACATCCCTTCTTTTGGAATACACTGGAATATAAAAAATCTGAAAGAGGGATTTATCATGAGCGAATGCAGTTTAGATAAAAAAGAATGTCAATGCAATTCATGCAAACTGACGGAGTGGGTCGTCGTATACGAATTAGCGCTTATCATCATCATCTTGCTTTTTATCTATACGGAACTGGACGATCAAAAGAAAACTGTTACCGAAGAAAAAACTGAGAATTAATCAATAAAGGGGACGCAGCCAAACTGCTGCGTCCCCTTGTTAAGATACCTTACTGCCTGAGTTTCATCAAAAGCTGTCCGGATTTAACCGGCTGGCCTTCGGTAATGAAAATCTTTTCTATTTCTCCATCGGAAGGGGCGAGAACGTTCGTCTCCATTTTCATGGCCTCGATAATAACTAAACTTTGTTTATGGGTAACAGCGTCCCCTTCTTTCATCAAGATTTTGCTGACGGTACCCGTAATTGAAGAACCTATCTCCTTGGGATTTTCAGGGTCTGCCATCTGAGTAATATCGACTTTCTCTTTTTCTTCAAAATTCCGGTCAACGATCTTGATTTCTCTTCTATTGCCGTTGACTTCAAAGACAACGGTTTTATACCCTTCTTCGTCAACTTCGCCGACCTCCACCAGTTTGACGATCATAATTTTTCCCTCGTCTAAATCAATCTCACTGGTCTCTCCTTCTTTTAATCCGTAGAAGAAGACATGGCTTTCTAAATTATAAAGGGGCCCATATTCATTTAAGGATTTGAGATAGTCGCTGTAAACTTTGGGATATAACGCATAACTTAAAGCATTCCGCATATTGGCATTAACGTTAAATTCATCTTTGAGTGTTTTCTTAATAGCGTCAAAATCGACAGGATTCAGTATTTCTCCGGGCCTGCAGGTAAATGGCTCTTGTCCCTTGAGTACCAGTTTTTGAAGTTCAGGCGGGAAACCTCCTTCAGGCTGCCCTATCATTCCTTTGAAATAGTCAACAACTGAATCCGGGAAAGAAAGGTTTTTTCCTTTTTCTAAAATGTTTTCCCTGGTTAAATCATTTTGAACCATAAAAATGGCGAAGTCTCCGACCACTTTAGAAGTGGGGGTTACCTTAACGATGTCTCCCAACAGTTCATTAACCTCTTTGTACATCTCTTTGACTTCTGTAAACTTGTGCCCAAGCCCAAAACTTTCAACCTGGGGTTTGAGATTGGAATACTGTCCCCCTGGAATTTCATATTTGTAGATTTCAGCTGTTCCCGATTTCAGTCCGGATTCAAAAGGTTCATAGACAGTCCTGGTTTCTCTCCAGTAATCGCAGATTTTCTGAATGTCTTCCAGGTTCATTTTGGTATCGAAGGCTGTGTTTTCCAGGGCTGCAATGACCGAATTCAGGGCAGGCTGACTGGTCAGCCCTGCCATCGGGTTGATGGCGGTATCCACAATATCTACGCCTTCCTCTGCCGCCATGAGCAAAGTGGCAAGACCGTTTCCGCTCGTATCATGGGTATGCAGATGAATCGGAATGGATATTTCCTGTTTGAGGGCTCCTATCAATTTAGCAGCAGCGAACGGTTTTAAAAGGCCTGCCATATCTTTGACAGCCAGGATATGCGCCCCCATTCGCTCGATTTCTTTGGCTTTGCGCACATAATATTGAAGAGAATATTTATCCCGGCTTTCATCGAGAATATCGCCGGTGTAACAAATACAGACCTCCGCTACTTTGCCCGTTTTCATGACTTCGTCAAAAGCAACTTCCATTCCTTTAAGCCAATTCAGGCTGTCAAAAATCCGAAAGATATCAATTCCTTGGTCAGCCGCTTCCCGGATAAAGGACCGGATAAGGTTATCGGGATAATTGGTATAACCAACGGCATTGGACCCGCGCAGGAGCATCTGGAAGGGAATATTGGGGATAAGCTGCCTTAAACCCTGCAGCCTTCTCCAGGGAGATTCCCGCAAGAACCGGTAGGAAACGTCAAAGGTGGCTCCGCCCCACATCTCCAAGGAAAACAGGTCTTTCGCCAAAATAGATGCAGCTTCGGCGATCTTGACCATATCCTTGGTGCGTACCCTGGTAGCCAGAAGGGATTGATGGGCATCCCTGAAAGTGGTATCGGTAAGCAAGAGTCTGTCCTGGGCTTTAATCCAAGAGACAAAGCCTTCCGGACCTTTTTCCTGAAGGAGCTTTCTTAAGCCGGTCCGTTCAGCGGGGACCTGGATTTTAGGGACCGGCGCCACGTTATAATCCCGTTTCGTGTTTTTGACTTCGTTGACTACTTTTTCGCCGATGTATTTGAGAATTTTTGTTTCATAATCTTTCTTGGGTTTAATATCGAACAGTTCGGGGGTATCATCGATGAAGTGCGTATCGCATTCCCCGCTCAGGAATGTCTCATGATTAAGGACATTAATGAGGAAAGCCTCGTTGGTCTTAACCCCTTTAACATTCATTTCTTTAATGGACCGGATCGCTTTTTGAGTCGCGTTTTCAAAAGTTCTCGACCAGGAAATGATTTTAACCAGAAGACTGTCATAATAGGGTGAGATCGTGGAACCCGTATAGCCGTTTCCTCCATCCAAGCGAATACCGAATCCGGAGCTTGTCCGGTAAATGTCAATTTTCCCTGTATCCGGCATAAAATTGGACAGGGGGTCTTCCGTGGTAATACGGCACTGAATGGAATACCCCCGCGGTTCAATCGCATCCTGCGAAGGAATGCCAATTTCCGGAGAGTCTAAGGAATAGCCCTGGGCGATCAGAATCTGACTCTGGACAATATCTATGCCTGTTGTCATTTCCGTAATGGTATGTTCCACCTGTATCCTGGGGTTCATCTCAATAAAGTAGTGATTTCCGCTTTTGTCCACCAGGAATTCCGCAGTGCCGGCATTCACATAATTTACGGCTCTGGAAAGCTTTAGCGCATCCTGGTGCAATTTTTCTCTCAAGTCACGCGGGATAGCAAAAGCCGGCGTGTATTCCACGATTTTCTGATGCCTTCTTTGAACGGAACAATCCCTCTCATAAAGATGAACCAGGTTGCCGTACTTATCGGCGAGGACCTGAACTTCGATATGCTTAGGTTTTTCCAGATATTTTTCTATAAAGATATCGTCAATGCCGAAAGCCTTGCGTGATTCATTTTTGGCGTTATGATATTCCCTCTCCAAATCTTTTTCACTGTACACGACCCTCATCCCCCTGCCGCCTCCGCCCGCAGCAGCTTTCAGGATGACAGGGAACCCGTAAATATTGGTGAATTCCGTAGCTTCGACCACAGAGGACATGGGTTTATCTACTCCGGGTATGGTGGGTACGCCTACGTTGTGGGCAAGCAATTTGGATTTAATTTTATCTCCCAGGTTTTCCAAAGTATGGGGGGAAGGTCCGATGAACGCGATACCCGCTTCCAGGCATTTCTTTGCAAATTCCGGGTTTTCAGACAGAAACCCATACCCCGGATGAATGGCATCTACGCCTTTTTTTAAGGCCAAATCAATAATTTCATCCATACTGAGGTAGACTTCTATCGGTTTTTTCTTTTTTCCGATCAAATAAGATTCGTCCGCTCTAGTCCGGAATAAGGCGTATTTATCTTCTTCCGAATAGATAGCGACCGTCCTGATCCCAAGTTCTTTACAGGCCCGAAAAATCCGTATAGCGATTTCTCCCCTGTTAGCGGCGAGTATTTTATTAAAAGGTTTTATACTCATAATTTCTTCTTGTTTCTCCTTTACTTAAGATCCTTGTTGTTCATACCTAATGTATCCTATAAAAAGGAAAATCATGAGTAGCTACCTATTCTGAAATTCCATCTTTTGCTGAAAGAGAAACGTATTGAAGATGAGTTCGCGGACGTTATCAAGGTCAAAGGGCTTGCTGAGAAAAAGAACCTTCGGATGATATTCCAAAGCCATATTGAGCAGCTCCATTTCGGAATATGCAGACATGAGAATGACCGTGAGTCCGGGGTTTTGTGCTTTTAGTCTATGCAGTACATCGATACCTGTTATTCCGGGCATTTTGACATCAAGCAAAACCAAAGGGAAGTCATATAGGGTTGAATAGTATAAAGCTTCCCGGCCATTTGCCGCTTCTACTACATCATAGCCTTCAGTTCTTAGCAACTCTCTGAGTAAAAATCTTACTCCCCGGTTATCATCAACGATCAGAATACGTTTATTCATCTCTTTCCTCCCGGTCCGTTTCAGAAAACCTCTCAGATTTGGATTACCACGATTTTTGGAATATATTTGTGACCTTAGTAATTCTACGTGTTTACTTCAGGTTCCTTCCCGGATGCAAAATATTCTTTATATTTCTAAAAATAAAAGGTAAAACTAAATATTAAGGAAAAAAATAGTTCATACTTTAAATAAAATTATGCCATAAGAAGCCATGGGAACAACCAATAATTAGCGCGTATTTATTTCAATAAAAAGTAAAGATTACTAATAGAATTAAACGTAAATGAGGTGAACATCATGGCGAAATTAAGACCGATTGATCCGTCTCAGGCAGCGGGAGCTGGTGAAAAACAGATGGGTATTCAATGGGTTGATGGGGATGCGGGGGATATTACCTCCCGGGAAGCAGGAAATATGGTCAAGAGAATGATCCAGTTTGCAGAGCAGCAATTAAAAAACGGCAGCAAGCTTTAATACGCAAGAATCCAAAAGGAAGCAGAATTTTCTTTTATATTAAATTTATTGGTGGAAGTATATGATTGACAAAGATAAGTACGACTATCTGCGCAGGATAGCGATGTTGCTAGGCGGTATTACTGTTTTCAAGTACTTTGGTAAAAAAGCGGCGGGACGAATCATAAAAAAATGGACCAGGATTCTCATGACGGATGAGTATAACGAAAATCTATTGGAACTGGTTTCAGCGGCCTCAAGGGTTACACCACAGAAGATTTTAGAACTGAACTTAAGGTCCGAAACAGGGGAGCCTGTGGAAAGACCCTTGGGGAGCCCAAAGAAAGTGCCTTCATTAGATGGGCTGATGTTTTCCTTTGCGCAGATTGAGACACTCCCTGTTCCACAACACGAAGATATTGACACAACGGTGATAATCGGTAAAAAAGCGCAAAAACCCCTCGTTTTGGAGACACCTATTATGGTCGGGGGGATGGCCTATGGCTTTGCGGTAAGCGAGAGAGTCAGGGTTGCTATAGCCAAAGGATGTTCGATGGCAGGTACGGCAGCCAATACGGGGCAGGGAGGGCTGCTGCCCAAGGAACGTCAGGCCGCGAAACAATTGATTCTCCAGTATAACCGGGGACATTGGAGTAAAGATCCCGAAACCTTACGTCAGGCTGATGCGATCGAACTTCATTTTGGGCAGGGGGCGTTTGGAGGCAGTTTCGAGATTCTTCCTGCAAAGAATATTTCCCGGGAAATGAGGAATATGTACGGGGTGCGCAAAGGGGAAAGAATTCTCTACCCTTCAAGGATTCCCGGGATAAATAAGCCTCGGGATCTGGTGAACAAGGTAAGAGAACTTCGTGGTATTACCGGGGGAGGAATCCCTATAGGGGCTAAGATTGCCGGCAGCGACAGCCTGGAAAAGGACCTATTTTGGTGTCTGGAAGCAGGTCTGGATTTCGTTACGGTAAGCGGCTCGGAAGGGGGCTCCAAAGGGTCCCCGCCTACACTGCAGGATGATCATGGACTTCCTGCAATATTTGGTCTGTGCAGAGCGGTAAATTATTTGGAAAGAAGCGGGGCAAGAAAAGAAATCGATTTAATTACAGATGGGAAACTGATCACCCCGGGGGATTTCTTAAAAGCGCTGGCCCTTGGGGCCAATGCAGTATACATCGGGACAGCGGCTCTCTACGCAGTAGCTCATACGCAGGTCCTGAAGGCGTTTCCTTTTGAACCGCCGACGTCGGTCGCTTGGAATGTCAGTCAACTGTCCCATCGGTTTAATGTCAAGAAGGGCGCGGACAGTTTATATAATTATCTTAAATCATGCACTGCGGAGATAAGAATGTCTTTGAGCGCTATGGGCAAAACCGCAGTTCATGATCTTGGCAAAGATGATCTCATCGCCATTGATCCCTTTATAGCGGACATCACCGGAGTACGTCTGGCCCATATGCCGAAGTCCTAAGCTAGCCTTTGCAAAATTCTGCATTGCGTTATGCAAGCATTAAGGATAAAATATTTTCAAATCAGATGAAGAAATTAACATGAGGGAAAATGATGAATAAAACTGTCATAGTTGCGATGAGCGGCGGTGTGGACAGCTCTGTCGCGGCCTTACTGCTGAAAGAGGCCGGTTATCAGGTCATCGGGGTAACCATGCAAATATGGCCGCAGCAAGAAGATCAGGCCAAAGCCTGCTGCAGCCTTGAAGCGGTAAGTGACGCGCAGAGAGTTGCCTGGAAAATAGGAATTCCCCATTATGTCATGAATTTTCGCAAAGAATTTGAGGAAAAAGTCATTCGGGAATTTTGTGATGAATATTTAGGCGGAAGGACACCTAATCCCTGTATTTCCTGCAACAGATTTATTAAATTTGATTTGCTGCTGAAAAAAGCGCAGGCCTTGCGTGCTGATTATATTGCTACCGGGCATTATGTCCGTCGGGAATTTGATCAAGCCTCGGGGAAGTACGTATTAAAAACAGGCTTGGACTTCACCAAAGATCAGAGTTACGCCCTTTACCCTATGACGCAGGCCCAATTGAAACATACCCTTTTTCCCTTGGGAGACTGCCGAAAAGCTGAGATACGGGTGCTGGCCAAAGAAAAAGGATTGGTGGTCGCAGAAAAGCCGGAAAGTCAGGAAATCTGCTTTGTCGAAGGCTCATATGCTGATTTTGTAGAAAGTTACCGCAACATTTCCGCATCACCCGGGGATTTTATTGACGCTCAGGGGAAAAAGATTGGCAGACATCTCGGAATTTACCGTTACACAGTGGGACAGCATAAAGGACTGGGGCTTGCGCTGGGTCATCCCGTTTATGTGACCGCAATAGATCCGTCCAATAATACCGTTCAGGTTGGAGCAAAAGAAGAACTCTATCGTTCGACACTGACAGCGGAGAATTATAGTTTTACTTCGGGGGAGCTTCCGCCTTCACCCTCGCGTGTAACAGCCAAAATCCGATATAACGGCCCCAAGGTTCCCGCTCAAATGTATGTCTTGGACGATAAAAAGGTTAAGGTTAGATTTGACGAACCGGTCCGGGCCATTACTCCGGGACAGGCAGTCGTATTTTACCGGGAAGATATTGTAGTGGGAGGGGCCACAATTTGTTCTTCCGAGAAATAATGGCTGAATCATTATTGATCTATTGGCCGCCTGATTTTTCCATGGATTTCAGCAGCGACTGAAGATTGGTTTGAATAATCTTTCCCTTAATATCTATCAGTTCTTTGTTTCTCTCTTGAACTACTTTTTCAAGTTCATATATTGAAAGGTCCAGCTTTGCAGAGTCTTCCTGCTGGTCTTTCCCGGCTGTATTTTTTATCAGTGACCACAAAGATTTTAATTTCTCGGTATCGGATGATACCTTATCCCAATTGCCTGTTTTCGCGTTCAAGATAATATTTCTTGAATAATAGTTTACCCGTTTCAGTTCGGGAGAGGTCTTCGTTTGGTAAAGGGAATAAAGTTCGGGGATATATTGATAAAGGCTGTTTGCCGAAAGGAGTACCTTGTCTTTATCTTTGGTGTCCGCTGTTTTTGTTAAATTATTCAGCGTGTTGCTGAAATTATCGATTAAGTCTTTCTTGGCACCTTTCTTAGCGGCTTCCGGCATAATTTCATTCCAACTGAGATGTAAGCTTTTAATCTCTTGGGAGACTTGCTGCCATGGATCTTGAACAGACGCGCTTTGCTTATTCTGCTGGTTTTGACCCGGCTGGTCTTCCTGTCCTTGTCCTTGAACTTTTTCAGATTCCAAGGCAGGTCCTCCTAAATCCGTAAATATTTTATCGAGGATAGTCTCTATCTGCATTAATTGCTTCGGTTCTTCTTGTTGACTCTGCGATTCTTGCTTGGGCTGCTGTCCGGTTATTTTCTTCAGCATGCTGCAGCCCGGCAAAAAAATCAAAACTAGGATCATCGCTCCGATGAAAATAACCTGTTGTTTTTTTGGACTCAAAAACCAAGTATTCATATTTCATCTTCCTTGCTGTTAGTTTTGTTGATATTATTTGTAAAATTTCTATTTACAATACCTCATCAAAAACTTTATCAATATTTTCGCTATTGTCGAAAGATTTTATGTAAATATCATGATTTTTATGTTTTATTTCGACAACTTAGTTCTTCCTTTTTTGTAAAATTTTATTTAAAATAAGAATACCTAAGATTCCTGGCTATATTCCTGTGAAAACGAGAGAGGAGTAATCCATGGGAACAAGGCATTCCGTTGTCCAGTCCACCATGCTAAAAATAACGGTTCTTATTTTTTCTATACTGGTTATGCTCTATTTCTTTGTTGCGAGAATTTATTGGGAAAAGGAAGTTACTAACAGGCAGTTGGAGTTATTATCCATTGCCGGTGCGGTGGAACATCAGGTTGAACAAACTTTGCCCCTCTCTGAAGCCGACCAAAGACTAAGTGACGGAGAGAAAAGGGAACTGGTCAAGACCGGACTTCAGACTTTTCTGAATAAGTTGTCCCAAGGAAATCCAAGGATGGTTTTAGGGTACTTTGATTTTTATCTCAATTCTATGCTGGCATTTTCACCCAATGTTCAGGACCCCTCAAAAATTATTTTAAAGGAAGAAAAGAAATCAAAGATCTTGGAATCACGGGCACCGGTCTTTATTTCCAATTCCGAAGTAGTTGATTGGGACGGCAAAGGGGTCATCGGAGTTTCGGTCCCTGTCGTTTATAAAGACCAGGTTATGGGATATACCTTGGCGATGATTGATTCGGGAGAAATTTTTTACACCTCTTACCTGAACTATAGCAAGGTTTTTATTCCAAGCATACTCCTTTGGATTATTGTCCTTCTATTAATTAAAAAGAATATTGCCCAGATCCAAGAATCTCTGGATACGTTTACAGAGATGGTCGTCAAGGACGAACCCCAAAACCAAAAAGAACTGGAGAAATTACCGGAATTAAAACCTGTTTATGACAGAATCCGGAGTCATTTGGATTCGTTAAAAAAACTTACTACAGAATTGGAAGAATCCCATAATAAGCTTTTAACCATTATGGAAGGCATATCTGACGGATTTTTGTCCCTGGACAGGAACTGGTATTTTACTTTTATCAACGAAGAAGCAAAAAAGATAACCGGAAAACCTCATGAATATTTACTCGGCAAAGATATCCGGGAAGAATTTTCCGAGTTTATCAATTGTGAAACGATGGATAATTTGAAGCGGGCAGTAAGCGAAGATATTTCGATGCATTGGGAGACACAGCAGGAACCGGGAGGGAGGTACTACGAAATTCATGCTTACCCCTTTGCCCAGGGGCTGTCCGTTTTTATCAGGGATATCACGGAAGCAAAGAAACAGGAGGGTGAACTGCTTCGGCTGGAAAGGTTAAATCTCATCGGACAGATGGCGGCAGGAATCAGCCATGAGGTCAGGAACCCGATGACAACGGTAAGAGGCTTTCTGCAGATGCTGGAATCACGTTCCTATTCAGAAAAAAATAAGGAATATATGGAAATCATGATTTCGGAAATAGACAGGGCCAATGCCATCATCACAGACTTCTTATCGTTGGCTAAAGTCAATGCGGAATCGATAAAACGTCAGAATGTCAATGAAATTATTTCCCATATTTTCCCTATGCTGCAAGCGGATGCTCTTCATCACGACAAAGATGTGACGATTCACCTGGGAGATATTCCCGAACTGGATTTGAATGAGTCGGAGATCAGACAATTAATCTTAAATTTGGTCCGTAACGGATTGGAAGCAACCCCGGAAGGAGGGAAGGTATCCGTAAGCACATACCTGGAGGAAAACTGTGTCGTCCTCACGATTGAAGATGAAGGCGGGGGAATCCCTCAGGAAGTCCAGGAAAAAATGGGGACGCCTTTTATCACTACCAAGGAAACCGGCACCGGTTTGGGCCTCGCAATTTCCATCGGGATAGTTCAGAGACACGGAGCAAAATTAGAATTCGAAACAGGTCCCGACGGAACAGTATTTTATATAAAATTTCCTACGGAAAAGGGCTTACAGCAATAAGTCCCTAATTATAATAGGTCAAAAGTACTATTTTGGTATTCTCACAAGGATAATTTAATCTTTTGTAGAATTAAAATAGGGTAAATATTCCAACGGAGGAAATAAATGAAGATTCCAATCTTAGCTTTGATTTTTCAGGGAATACCCGAGCAAATGGCTGTTGCAGCGTTAGCTTTTGTTATAGCAAATATCCCTTTAGTATGGAAACGGATTGCTTTAATTGGCACAATTGTAGCATGTAGTGCTTATGTACTAAGGCTGCTGCCAATAACGTTTGGGATACATACTGTTCTCATTATGAGTTTACTTTTCATTTTATTAATTGTAATTGGTAAGGGAAATATTAATTCCTCACTTATAGCAAGTCTAATCAGTTTTTTAAGTTTAATTATCGCGGAGACAATAAGTTTATCTCTCCTCATGCCTCTATTAAATGTTGATTTACAAAGTTTAACAACAGATTCAACAGCAAGAATTATTATTGGTCTGCCTCAAGAGGTTATTATTATTCTTTTAGCGTTTGTTATATTTAAAATTAAGAATAGAAAATAGGAAAATAATAGTGAGTGTCGAATATAACCAAAGTAATCAAGGGAGGGCACATGAGGATCCCATTTATGGCTTTAATTTTTCAGGGGGTGCCAGAACAAATAGCTGTGGTTACGTTAATATTTGTAATTGCGAAGGTTCCGATACGGTGGAAAGAAGTTGTCTCTATAGGTGCTGGTTTTGCATTAATTGCTTATATATTGAGATTATTACCAATTACATTTGGAGTACATACTGTTATTTTACTTGGACTCCAATTTATAATATTGCTAGAATTTTGTAAGAAACCAATTAGTACTTCATTGTTGGCTTCCCTAGTCGGTTTCTTAGCATTAATTCTTTTGGAAACATTTTTTTTATCATCGTTTATGTATTTATTTCATATTTCCATAGAAACTCTGACAACTAATGTTTTGACTCGCATTTTATTAACATGGCCGCAAGTAATCGTTCTTCTTATGTTAGCCTATATCATTAACAAAGTAAGAGTTGGAAGGGATTTAAAATGATAAACCTTTCGGAAATTAGTCAGCACTTGTCAGATACTATTACCAGAGAGCTTAATTATACCGATGAAAAAAGAGAAATTGTGGCTTATGGTTTGGAGTCATTGTTCCTGTCTATCATTGGATTTTTGGCTATTCTTTTGGTTGCTTTCTCCTTTAATGCCTTGATTCCTACCGTAATAGCTGCTGGTTTCGGCGGGTTACTTCGAAAAACATCTGGTGGAGCTCACATGAATACTCCATTAAAATGTCTTACCTTTGGTGCAATAATTTATTCCATCCTTGGGGTCATCTCCCAATTAATTGTAAAATATCACTTTTATGATTTTAAGATTTCGTTAATTATCATGGTAATTTGTCTCATGACTGTTACATACTTAGCCCCAGTCGATTGCGAATCTAAACCGATTATTTCACCCAAACTGAGACGAAATTTGAAGTTTATTTCTATAAGCTTTGTTATTCTTTCTTTTTTTATAGTTTTATTAAATAATAATGTGCTGATAAATACCAGTGTAGTCCTGGGGATTAGTTATCAAACTCTGACCCTGCTGCCGGTATTTAATATTAAAAAGAAGAAGGAGGATTATTCATGAAAAGAATGCTTTACACCCTAATTGCTTCAATGCTAGTTCTCTTAGCTACTGCCGGTTCTGTTTTTGCTTGTGGTTATTATCTATATCAGCCCAAAGCACCGAAGTCATTACTAAAATAAGAATAAGGTGGGGTTATCCCACCTTATTCTTTTGTGAGGGTCATATATATATGCTGTATAAAGACAAGAACAAGCAGGAGAAGTATATCCTCACCTCTCAGGTAATTTCTTTCTGCTTGTTAGCCATAGTAATTTTAGTCGCAATTAGTTTTAAAGATCAGCTTTTCTGCCAAATGGGATATTATCATTCCACGGTGATGTTTGCCGTAATGCTGCCCTTAATTATCATGGTCCGGCTTTTGAGTGTCCAATATAGCAATATTCTTTTGGAATATGCGGTAAATATCTTTTATTTCCTTTTATCCGCCGTATTTTTGGTACTCTTAAGCCAGAGCGCTTTTGAAATCCTGCTGATTATGCCGGTTATTATCATGGCTTTAAAATATGGAACAAAACACGCGGTTTATACGGCATCGTGTTCGATTGCTGTTTTGTTTTTTGTTGGTTACCGCAAAGCGTTTGCTTCTATTGACAGTGATCTGATGTATTTCATTGTCTTTTTGCTCGTTGCCTGGCTGATCGGAAATATGCGCGATTCGGAAAAAGAAATCCAAAGAAAACTGGAGCGGCTGGCCAGTCACGACGGACTTACCGGTCTCCGCAACCACCGGTCGTTTCAACTGATTTTGGATGAAATGTTGGACCGGGCTGAAAAGAGGAAAGAACCCTTAAGCCTCATCATGCTGGACATTGATTATTTTAAAGTTTATAATGACTCTTTTGGCCATCAAAAGGGTGATTCCGTCTTGAAACTTGTTGCCGCAATCATACGAGAATGCACTCCGGAATGGGGAGAATGCGCGAGGTACGGGGGGGAAGAGTTCATAGTTATTTTGCCGGGAAAAACGATGGAATTCGCCAAGGCAATAGGAGAACAGATCGGAAGTAAAATAGAGAATGCCAAGGTTCCCGGTGCGGAGGTTCTGCCGAAAGGGAGATTAACTGTTTCGGTAGGGGTTGCCGAGTATCCCCTGATCGCAGCTAATAAAGAAAAATTAATTCAAAAAGCGGATGAAGCTTTATATAAGGCCAAATTTGCAAGCAAGGATAAGGTTGAGATTTATTATTCGGTTTTTGATGAATTAAGTCTTAGTTTAATGGAGGGGGAAAGGGATCTATTAAACTCTATCCGGACGCTGACAATGGTGATTGACGCCAAAGACCGCTATACCTACGGCCATTCCGAAAGAGCCATGCAGCTTGCCCGGAAACTGGCGGAAAAAGTGAGACTGAATGAGGAGGAGACGAAAGAACTTTGTTATAGTTCTTTGCTCCATGATATTGGAAAAATTGAAATATCCAGGGAAATCCTAAATAAACCCGCGGAACTGAATGCCCCGGAATGGGAGATACTCAAACAGCACCCTCAGTGGGGAGCGGATATTATCAGACCGATGCAATCACTCAAGGGAACAGTCGAGATTATTCTTCACCATCATGAGAATTATGACGGAAGCGGTTATCCAAAAGGATTCAAAGGTGAAGATATTCCCCTGGGGGCACGAATTCTTAGAATTATTGACAGCTACGATGCCATGACTTCCGACCGGCCTTATAAAAGAGGAATGACAGAGGCCCAAGCCATAGAGGAACTCAGCAGATTATCGGGACAACACTACGATCCTTTTCTGTTAGAGAAATTTATTCAGATTTTATCAGAATAGCCGCCCAATAATATACATAACTCATCTAGAATATTGAGATACTCTGACCGATGGTATTAAATTCTGTATACAGGGAGAGGAGCATGATGTATCTGCACGTAAGGGAACCGGTTAATTCCATCACCCACCTTTTCGGAGCGATGCTATCCATGGCCGGGTTGATCTTTCTGCTTTTTCGGTCGAGCGAAGCAGGAAGTAGGACCCATCTTTTTTCCGCGTTGGTTTTTGGCTTAAGTCTCCTTTTTCTTTATTCATCTTCCAGTATCTATCATTGGGTTGTCTCCAGTACGGAAGTGATCCGCACGTTGCGGAAAATTGACCATTGCATGATATTTGTTTATTAACTTTAAAAGGAAAATTAGGGATTGGATTGTTCATTGCAATTTGGTCGCTCACGATTTTGGGCATCTTATTAAAGCTTATTTGGTTTGATGCTCCCAGGTGGATGCACACGGGTTTTTATCTTCTTCTGGGATGGCTGGCGGTATTCTTTATTTATCCGATTTCTCGGGCTCTTCCCGGCAAAGCGGTTTTTCTGCTGATTTTAGGGGGGATTCTTTATTCCGCTGGGTCTCTTTTTTATGGCCTTAAGCCCAAAGGTCTTAGACTCTGGAAATTTGGATTTCACGAGATTTTTCATGTATTTATACTGGCAGGGAGTATAGCCCATTATATTTTCGTTTATCGCTATGTATTAAGTTAGATTTAACAGGTCTTATTTTAAAATAAATAATTTTTCAGGACGGGGATAGGTTTTACGCTTTATCCTTATTTTGTTTTTTCGTTTATGACAACAAAATTTTTATTAATCGACAAAAAAACATTTCATCTGAGTCCATTTATATGTAAAATATTTTTAGATAATTGTCTAAATTAAGAGAATTGAAGATATATTTGTTATATTCCAGAAATGAGGAAAGATACATGCACAATCGCGGCTGTAGAAGGGGTATTCTGGTTTTTATCATTATGGGGTTCTTCTTCTTAGGATTGGATATCTGCTTTTTTTTCGAAGATAACGGTTCCGAACCAGTAAGCCAAAGTCAGCCCCTGTTAAGTTATCAGTTGGAGAAAGTCAACGATATACATTTTTCTTTTGAAAAAACCCCGATAAAAATTGACTATCCGGTCTATATTAATACCAACAGGTTTTTCATCCCGCTCATGAATGTGGTTGATCAGCTTCACGGAACTTGGACGACCAGCGGAAATTTGATTAATCTGGAACTTGGCAATCAAAAAACGGAACTGGATATAAAGAATAATACCTTTAACTGCAAAAACAAGATAACCAAACTCAAAAAAAAGGTTTTTAATTCCGGCGGAACGACTTATGTTTCACTCTTTGATTTTATTAGGATGTTAAATCTGAAGACAGCTTGGGATTCTACCAATAATACAATTTATCTTTTTCGAAACAGGGAGGCTGTTCAACCCGAATCACCAGTCAAAAATCCCATGAAGCCGGCTTTGATCAGATTGGAAGATTTTATAGCCGGTTATAGGTATTCTACGGATGAAAACCTGGAAAAAATGAGGGCTGTTGTAGATTTTCTTTACAATAAGGGGATTCCTTTTAGTGTTGCCTGGATCCCGCGTTATGTTGATCCCCCGAGAGGGCTTGATGTTGATGTTTCCAAGCAAAACACATTTTTTAATGCTGATTTTGTTTATACCTTGGATTACATAACAGAGAAAAACGGCACGATAGGGCTTCACGGGTATACCCACCAATACGGAAATACCCGAAGCGGGTCAGGAGCAGAATTCCCCGGTTCAGCGAACTTTACTGTTCCGGACAATGCTCACTATGTGGAGGAAAGACTGGAGAGTGCTATCGACAGTGCCCATCGTCTGGATATTCCTTATGCCTTTTTTGAAGCGCCCCATTACATTATTAAATACGAGTATCTGAAAATGGTTGAAAAAAGATTTGATACGATTTATCAAGGAAACGCCAAGAATGTAAAAAAAGTAAAAAACGGGAATCATACAACCTGGTATATAGGGGCGTACCTTGAATTTATTCCAACGGAAGAAGAAACAGATATCACGCATTTGGTTAGCAGGATTGATAACTTAGAGGATGGGGTTTTAGCCAGTTTCTTTTTCCATGCAAGTTTTGAATTCGATGATATTCACGTGACCAAAGACAGCACAGGGTATCCCTGTTACACCTATTCCTCGGAATCTCCGCTGCATCAGATTTTAAGGACGTTTGATGAAAAGGGTTTTACTTTTGTTTCTTTGGAAGATGTAAAAAAATAAGTTGTTTCAAACAGCTCAAATCCGTCATGGCCCCGATTTCGCAAAATCTTACTTTAAGCGAATATTACTTTTTGATAAGTTACAAGAAATACTAAATTTTTTGTTTTCTTTGTATTATGATGAAGGTAATGATACAAAGGGGGTAAAAGATATGTCGAAAGCTCTTGCCAGCGAATTACTTAAAAAGCTTGACAGAGAGATCCGGACAAAAAAGATACTCTCTGACCTTCATAACGATGGAAGCCTGAAAGACTCCATGACCATAGTGATGAAGCATTTTATTGAAATTACAAACTGTGAGGCGATTGGGATCAGGCTCAATAACGGAGAAGATTTCTCATACTATACCTGTGAAGGCTTATCTCCAATTTATGTCGTAAAAGAACAAGCATTGTGTTCTCTGAATCCTGGGGAAAGAATTTTCGCATTTGAGGATACTCAAGGCTTTATAACGAAGTGCTTATTATGCAGTGATGTTATTAAGGGCAAGGTGGAAAACAACTTGCCATGTTTCACTACCCAAGGAAGTTTCTGGACAAATGATTTACCCTATACCACATCCCAGTACAAACAGAGCTGTTTTTATTCCGGTTTTAAATCCCTTGCCTTAATCCGGATTGTGTCAAATGATGAATGCGTAGGGCTTATTCAGCTTTTTAGCAATCAGGAAAAGTTTACCTTGGATATGATTCTTTATTTGGAAATGATCGGAAGCTATATTGGAACTGCCGTATCGAAAAGTTTGAAATATGCTAAAATGAAACAAGCATTTGATTCTCTGAAGATGATACCGGTCTGTTCTCACTGTAAGAAGGTCAACGTTGATGACGAAGAGTGGGAATCCATCGAAGATCTTCTCTTTCAGCGAGCAGGCTCAGAGTTTACCCATACCATTTGTCCGGACTGCATGGAATATTTATATCCGGAGATCTCCGCTAAGATTAGAAAAAAGTATAAGGCATGATCGTAGAACCTCCGGGACAAACCCGCTGCACCAAAGAAGCGCAGCGGGTTTGTTCATATTTTTGTCCTTACAGCATAAACATGAAGGAGGAATAAGCGGAAATTACCGATGGAGGAAAGCTGGATGATCTATGAGATTGCTGAAGCAATGCTGACTTTTGAAGCTATGACAAATGAAAAGCTGCAGAAGCTGTGTTATTTTGCATATGCTTGGTACCTTACTTTTTTTGGGGAAAGACTGTTTGAAGAAAAATTTGAAGCTTGGGAGAACGGTCCTACCTGTCCGGAACTTTTCGAAAAGTATCAATTATATGGCAGGATGCAGATTCCCAGGGTTCAAAAAAGACTTGACAAAATTATTGAAAAGAAGGATTTGCAGGAGTTTCTTGAAGCCGTATATGATGCCCATGGGAGCTTAAAGACGGAAGAATTGGTTCTTTTGACCCGTTCCGAAGAACCATGGATAAAAGCCCTTCAGCGTAAAAGTGAAAAGGGAGACCGGTTAACTTATGGGGATGACGATATTATCAATTGGAATACCAAAAAAGTGTTAAAAGAATTAAATCGGGAAAATATTACAGTCGTTTACAATATATTGAAGCAGCTTTAACTTAATATTTATTTCCTAATAATTAATGGAAATAATATTTGAAGATATAGGAATAAGCGGGTATAATAAACCATATCACAATAATAGTAATTATTACTATTATGAGGAGATATCTTGATGAAAATGTTTTTTAAACTGCCTTTTGTAATTCTTCTTGTTCTTCTTTTGTCAATTATGGGAGGATGCAGCGCCGTTCCCGCTGATAGCATGAATAAAGGGACAGATAAACATATCGTAATCGGTACATCGTTTTATCCGTTATATATCATGACGTTGAATATTATTAAGGATATTCCCGGGATAGACTTGGTGAATATTGCTCCGCCCCAGACGGGATGTCTTCACGATTATCAATTGACAACGAACGATTTAAAAAAAATGGAACAGAGCCAGATATTGGTGGTTAACGGAGCCGGGATGGAAAACTATCTGGATAGCGTAATCCGACAGCTTCCCGGCCTAAAGGTGATAGAAGCCACTAAAGATATGGAGTTCATACGGGACTCAGGCCCTGAAGTGAATGCCCATGTCTGGGTCAGTATTAGCGGGGCTGTCCAGGAAGTAAAAAATATCAGCGAACAGCTTGCCGGACTGGATCCTGTCCATGCCGGCCAATACCGGAAAAACGGGGATATCTATATCGCTAAGCTGGAAGAATTAAAAGGCAGGATGCACCAGGCCCTGGATGGGTTGAAAAATAAAGACATTATCACTTTTCATGAGGCTTTTCCTTATTTTGCCAAAGAGTTTGGCTTAAACATTGCTGCTGTCATAGAGCGGGAACCCGGTTCGGAGCCAAGTGCCAAAGAAATAGCGGAAACCATTACGCTTGTCCGAGAAAAAGGAGTTAAGGCGATTTTCGCTGAGCCGCAGTATTCTCCTGCCGCTGCTGAAACCATTTCTCGAGAAACCGGAGCAAAAGTTTATCTTCTTGATCCCGCAGTGACGGGTGAGATGAATCCGGACGCCTATCTCCAAACAATGGAAATGAATTTAAAAGTATTGTTTGAAGCACTTCAATAAAGGTTAAAAAAACCTTGAATAAACCGGTCTGGATGTATCTTCTGATGAATGGAAGGAGAAGTCTTTGTTGTCCATCTGGTATAATTTGCTGAGTCAAGTTCCATTTTCCTGGCTGCAATTTACTTTTATGAAAAATGCCTTGCTTGCAGTAATTATCATTACACCCCTTTTTGGTTTGTTGGGGACAATGGTTGTAAATAATAAAATGGCTTTTTTCTCAGATACAATCGGACATGCTGCTTTAACGGGAATCGCTATCGGAGTGCTTCTCGGTTTTCAAGACCCCATATGGGCAATGCTTCTCTTCGCTGTCGCAATTGCAATCGCAGTAACGGCTGTAAAAAGCATGACCAAGTTTACACCGGATACGGTAATCGGGGTTTTTTCGGCTACGTCAATTGCCCTTGGAATTGTGATCCTCTCAAGAAATGGTGGATTTAATCGTTATACAGGGTTCCTTATCGGGGACATTCTGAGTATTTCACCTTCGCAAATAGCCGCCGTTGCGGGAATATTGACGGCAATTCTTATTATATGGGTTCTAATGTTCAATAAGCTTTTGTTAACAAGCGTGAATCCTGCTCTCGCTCGCAGCAGGGGAATCCCCGTACTGGCCACGGAAATCATCTTTACCGTATTAATTGCTGTGGTCGTAACAGCGGCTATTCAATGGGTAGGGATCATGGTGATTAATTCGCTTCTGATTCTTCCCGCCGCAGCAGCCCGTAATATCTCCGGCAACATGAAAATCTACCACAGGGTTTCAGTAGGAATCAGTTTTCTTGCAGGAATTTGTGGTCTTATTCTTTCTTACTATTGGGGAACAGCGACCGGTGCTACTATTGTCCTTTGTTCGGCTGTGATCTTTATGCTGAGTCTGTTAGTGAAAAATAAATTGGCGTGCTAATTTCTATTCTTTTTTTCCCGGCAATCCCTGCAATAACCGAACACCTCAAACCGGTGATAGACTGCTTCAAATTCTTCTGCGTTTAGAAGGTCTTTCATTTCCGGGCGGACAGGACAAAGTGAGATGTCGACAATATTGCTGCAGCCCAGACAGACCATATGGTGATGGTGTTCATGTTTTGCCCCTTCAAAGCGCGCCTTACCGTCAGGAAAAACTGTTTTTTGCAGATCCCCTTGTTCGGAGAGGGCCTCCAGATTACGATAAACTGTTCCGAGGCTAATCTTGGGAAGTTGAAATCTTACCAGTTGATGAACTTCTTCAGCGGCTAAATGTTTTTCTTGCCGGTTAAAGAGTTCCAAAATAGCCCGGCGTTGTTTGGTAGAGCGATGATTGTACATGCCTTTCACCTAATGTTCTTAGTTTCTTTTATATTATCAATTGGAGGGAAAAACAGCAATAATAGATTATTGCTAACTTGGAAGAATCATCAGAGTTAAAAAAATGACGCCATAGTGAATACTACAGCGTCATCATAGGGACTGATTACGCAGAACCAAAATAACCTGAATCAGCCATTTTTCCAACTGACGCCAAACCCGCCTCTTGGATAATGCCAATCAATATTTTTGTCGGTACATGCAGCTAGACAAGTACCGCATTCCAGGCACCCTTCATAACCAACCGCAATCCGTTTCTCTTCTTCATCCCAGTCATAAACGTGAGCAGGACAAACTCGCGTGCAAACTCTATCTTGGCAATTATTAAAGCAAAAGGAAGGGTCCTTTATTTTTATATGGCTTAATTTATCGGTATTAAAGCGAACTAAATAAAGCTTATCATCCAGTTTCATAATAACGCCCTCCATGCTCCATAAATATCTTTCATTATTCCGGGTATCGAGCGTCTCTTGAAAGCCATTCGGAGAATCTCTTTTTGACGCTGCTTTTTAGGTACACCGTCAACTGTGAGGTACATTCCTGCGGCATGATTGATGATTTCAGGATAAATTTTCAGCATGTGCGGATTATTCTCAAAAAACTTGCTCATATGCCGGTAATGGTGCAGATCTTTTAAGACAAAGGAATCACGCAGCTTTCTCTCATAAGCAGCCAGCATTTGTTCACTGGTATCACCTGCAGAAATTGCCTGAGCGGCTACCTCTCCCGCACTCATACCGGAAATCATCGCTAAATTTGAGCCTTCACGGTTTAAGGAGTTCATGAGCATAGCCGTATCTCCAACAACCATAACACCTTGACGGTAGAGTTTTGGAAGATTTGTATACCCACCCTCCGGTATTAAGTGGGCTAAATACTCCTTCGTCTCGCCGCCCTGAAGTAAACGCTTCACATAGGGTTTTGCTTTAAAGTGTTCCAGTAAATCATTGGGGGTCCATTTCTGTTGAATCAGCGGTTGTAATAACGTTCCCACACCAATCGAAATGGATTCTTTATTCGTATAGATAAAGCCGGTACCCATTATTCCTGCTGTTGAATCACCATATAATTCAATCGTTGCTCCCTGACCTTCTTCCAGGCAAAAACGGTCTTCAATCTTTTCTTTGGGAAGGGTAATAATTTCTTTAACAGCTACGGCAACATTATGAGGATGTAAAGGTTTGGCCAAACCGGCTTTAACAGCCAGGAAGTTATTGACACCTTCAGCGATAATTACAATTTTGGCGCCCAAATCTCCTTCACCGCGCCCCGTTCTGACGCCTGCCACTTGATCCCCGCGATAAAGCAGATCTTCTACGATTGTCTCCGGGATTATCATAACCCCGGCTTTTTCAGCTTGTTGTGACAGCCAACGATCAAATTTTACACGAAGAACGGAATGTGCATTAGGTTCCGTTGTCCAAGCCGGATCTCTGTGACTTGCCATGACACATTGGTCACCGCTCAGCATGGCGATACGTTGTTCAATAATTGGGCGTTCTATAGGAGCCTCTTTCCAAAAATCCGGAACTACCATATTTGTCGGCTTCGTGTACAGAATTCCACCCATCACATTTTTCGTTCCCGGATAATTACCGCGTTCTATAACGATAGTTTTCATGCCAGCCTTAGCAGCACTGATGGCGGCAGACAAGCCGGCAGGACCGCCTCCGACGACAATCACATCAAAATTTTCCATGTTTGCCCTCCTTAATTTGCCACGCCATGCTGTAGACGTTTTTTAAACGCTGCAGTTAATGCAGGTACTATCTGGAATAAATCTCCCACTAAACCGTAATTCGCTACTTTCAGAATAGGTGCCTCGGGATCGTTATTAATCGCAATAATGAAGTCGGAAGTTTGCATTCCTACTAAGTGTTGGATAGCTCCCGAGATTCCAATGGCAATATAGACTTTCGGTCTTACAGTTGCACCTGTCTGGCCTACTTGCTGATCATGAGTCAGCCAGCCGGCTTCGACAGTACCACGGGTACCGGCAATGGTGCCGCCCAATACTTCTGCCAGATCTTCAGCAATGACAAGATTGCGTTTCGCGCCTAATCCTAAGCCTACAGAGACAATAATTTCTGCTTTATCTAAAAAAGCACTCTTGGCATCGGTAGCGATAAAATCAAGGACTTTAGTAGCAATATTTGCTTCGTCAAAATGAACTTCTTCACGGACGAGTTCGCCGGTTCTTCCTTCAACCCTCTCGGGCATTGCCATCACCCTTGGACGAACGGTAGCCATTTGAGGACGTTTATTGCGACAAAGAATGGTTGCCATGATGTTTCCACCGAATGCCGGACGAGTTTGCTGCAATATCTTCGTGTCAGGATCAATTCCAAGAACCGTGCAGTCCGCAGTCAGACCTGTTTGCAATTTCGCAGCTACGGCAGGGAATACATCCCGTCCCATAGAAGTTGCTCCCATAAGAACAATCTCCGGTTTGTACTTTAGAATTAAGTCGGTCATAGCATCAGCATAAGGTTCCGAACGATAGTCTTTCAGAACTTGATGATCGACAACATACACTTTTTCCGCACCATAGGCATATATTTCAGGAATTACGCCATCGAGTTCATATCCCGTTATCACCCCGCAAAGTTCACAGCCAACGGCGTCAGCAAGCTTGCGTCCTTCACCTAATAACTCCCATGAAACCGGGGCAATCTTGCTATTGATATACTCAATAATGACCCAGACACCGGTCCATTCGCCATGAGTACCCTCTGACGCTTTTTTGCTGTCCGGGGAATTATCCTTAGCTATATCCGACAGCGGTCTCTTGGGAGTGTCAGATTCTTTTGAAGCCATTTTCTTTTTGGGCTTGTCGGGAAGTGCAAGTGCTTCGGTTGGACATATTTTTAGACACTTTCCGCAGTCCGTACATTTTTGTGGATCTACGGCGGCGATACCGTCTATCAGATCTAAAGCTTCAAAAGGGCACTCCGTCACACAAGCACCGCATCCTATACATTTTGCTTTATCAATTATAACGGTCATTCGTTTTTCCCTCCCTTAACCAGAGGATGAACCATAATGATATTTTGCTGGAGAATTTTCTGTACAAGTGATTCCGCGGTAGCAACCGGGTCTTTTGTTCCATCGATAATCTCGCCGCCACTTCGTCCCGGAGGAGCAAAAATTTTAGAGACACTGGTGGGAGACCCTTTGAGTCCCATTTGCATAATATCAAATTCCAGGAACTTGGAATCCCAAACTTCCGGCTCATAAGCTGCAGCCTTCATCATATTGGGCAGAGTAGCATACCGGATTTCATTCAATTCTTTTTCTACAGTAATAAGAGCCGGTAATTTTGCTTGAACAATTTGTCTTCCGCTTTCTGTTTTTCGTTCGACCGTTATGGAAGACTCTGATATATCGATTATTTTTATGATATAGGTCAATTGAGGAAACCCAAGTCTCTGCGCAATTCCAGGACCGGTTTGTGCCGTATCCCCGTCAATTGCTTCTTTTCCAGTAAAGATCAAGTCGATGGGTTCCGCCTCATGAATTTTTTTTAAGACAGTCGATAATACATATGCCGTTGCTAACGAATCTGATCCTCCAAAGGCACGGTCACTCAATAGAATAGCGCGGTCAGCACCAAAGGATATTGCTTTTTTTAATGCTTCTTTGGCTTGAGGAGGTCCCATACTGACAATTGTCACCTTACCTCCAAGCTGATCTCTCAGCTTGATTGCCTCTTCAAGGCCGTGTGCATCATAGGGATTTATGATGGATGGTACACCCTCGCGCATTAATGTGTTGGTTGCTGGATCAATCCGCACTTCGGAGGTGTCCGGTACTTGCTTTAGGCAGACTACGAAATGCACAAAAATTGCCCCTCTCTACTAATTTTACTTTATTATAGTACCTTAAAATACTTGAGACCATATATACACCGCACAATAATATAAATTTCCAGATATTAAGATGATTCTCCATCATGCTGCCAGGCTGCTGGCCATGGCGCTGAAGAAACTCTGCTTAAAAAAACTACTGCTTCATGTGAAGTCAGCAGTTTTCTTTAATAAAACCCGCTTTTTTATTCTTGTTCTTCCTGTTCTTCCTGTTCTTCCTGTTCCTGACCGGATTGAGGGAGTCCGGTCTCTTGAGGTAAACTTTCATCGGCAGATATATTATCGGAGGCCGCATTTTTGTCATTTATTAAGAATGTGGAAATTTTTTGGTTGATATAGCCTGCGGCGATTAATAGAAAAGAAATTCCCGCATAAGTGCCAACCACATCAAAAATTCCCGGAAGCAATTGGACCGGGATAAAATGTTTGAGGACTTCTGCAGCAGGATATCCTTGATCGACATATTCGGCAACCGTTTTATTAAACAACATCACATTCATGACCAGAGAGGCTGCGGCTATGAGAAAAATGAGACAGCCTGCAATGTACATGAGAATTGAACTTTTAGGCACTTTGTTTTTAGAAGACGGACTTTTACGAAATACTTTCATTAAATCAAATTCCTTTCTTAAATCATAAAAGAGAAAAATTTTACGGTATTATCATACCCAGAATCGCAAACCGACTTCAATATATCTCGAAAAGCTTAAAATTATATTAATGCATCTTATCCGTTAATTATATCATATCATAACTTTCCAGTCCCTCGAATTGCATCTTGTAATAGCGGGCGTAGATACCTTCTTGGGCTATCAACTGCCGGTGGGTACCCCTTTCTTTAATTCCTTCATCCGTGATGACAATGATCTCATCGGCATTTTTGATGGTGCTCAGCCTGTGAGCAATGACAATGGTAGTCCGGTTTTTGGACAGCTTTTCCAAAGACTCTTGAATATATCTTTCACTTTCGTTATCCAACGAAGAGGTAGCCTCATCTAAAATCAGGATCGGAGGGTTCTTTAAAAATACCCGGGCGATGGCAATCCGCTGTTTTTGCCCCCCCGAAAGCCGAATTCCCCGTTCTCCAACAAAAGTCTCATAACCTTCCTCCAAGGACATAATGAAATCATGAATATTGGCATTTCGGGCAGCCTCTATCATTTTTTGGTCAGCGGCGCCCGGTTTGCCGTAGATAATGTTATCTCTAATTGTTCCGCTAAACATGTAAACATCTTGTTGAACAATACCAATCGCATTTCTCAGAGATTCCAGGGTCAGATCCCGAATATCTTTTCCGTCTATCGTGACAGAACCTGCGGCAACATCGTAGAAACGGGGCAGAAGGGAGCAAAGGGTTGTTTTTCCGCCGCCGGAAGGGCCTACCAGCGCAGCATTTCTTCCGGCATTAATCCGGAGACTCACGTTTTGCAGGACATCATAATCATTGTTATAGCGGAAGGAGACATTTTGATAGGCGATTTCACCCCGAATGTTCTCTAATGGGATAGCCCCGGGTTTATCAACAATTTCGGGTGCAGTTCCGAGGATATCCATAAAACGCGAAAAACCCGCAAAACCCTTCTGGAACTGCTCAGTGAAATTAATTAAGACTTCCAGCGGATTGACATAAATGTTGATGTAAAGGATATAGATGGCAAGTTCCGGAACCTGAAGAGAACCCTGAGCAATAAAATAGCCGCCGGAGACGACAACAACAATATAGAGCAGTCCTGCAAAAAACGAATTCCAAGCTTGGTAGCCGCCCATCAGCTTATAGCTTCGGGATTTGGAAATTAAGAATTCCTGATTGCTGCTTGTAAATTTCTTTCTTTCCACTTCCTCGTTGGCAAAGGATTTTACAACGCGTATTCCGGCGAGGCTGTCCTGAAGACTGGAATTGATCTTAGCGATCTTGACCCGGTTGTCCATAAAGACCGCTTTCATTCTTATATTGCGTTGAATGCTGAAGATGACCATGATCAGGGTAACCCCAAACAGGATGAGGGTCATCTTCACGTTGAGCATCAAAAGAAGTATGAAGGAACCGATAATTTTGAGTGCGGAGATAAAAAGATTTTCCGGTCCGTGATGCGCAAGCTCCGAGATATCAAAGAGATCGTTCACCAGCCTGGACATCATTTCACCGGTGTTGTTCTGATCATAGTATGAAAAGGACAGTCTTTGAAAATGGTTGAACAAGTCTCTGCGCATATCCGCTTCCATTCTGGCACCCATGATATGTCCCCAGGAAGTGATGAAATATTGGCAGAAATACTTGATTACATAGAAAGAGAACAGAGCCAGACCGGCAAATCCGAGAGATTTCAAAATAATAACCTTATTCTGAGTAAACAGATTCTTGCTCAGGTAATTGAGAATCTGCGGAAAAGACAAGTCAACGGCCGAAACGAGAACCGCACAGGCCATGTCGGTATAAAAAAGGAAGCGGTAAGGCTTATAGTAACGGATGAATTGTTTTAATAGCTTCATTTTACTGCGTCTGCACTTTCCTAAAAAATAAACCAAAAATTAATCTCTGAGATTGAAATAAAATCAAAATTCATGTAAATTTTCATGACATTTTTTATTGGTCCAAAGCTTCACGCAGGCTCTTGACAAATTTGCCGATTGAGACAACTGCCTGATCCGGACTTTCGGCTTCAGCGATCCTTTGGACAACTGCGCTTCCGACAATAATGCCGTCACAGTATTCCTTCAGTTCCCGGACCTGTTCCGGGGAGGAGATGCCGAAACCTACGGCGCACGGAGCGCTTTTAAAGCGGTTGATGCGCCCGAAAAAATCCCTGAAATCTGTGCTGAAACTGGAACGCGTGCCGGTAACCCCCAGGGAAGAAACACAGTAAAGAAATCCTTCGGCTTCCCCGGCAATGGTTTCGATTCTCGCGTTGGAAGACGGGGCTACCAGCCGGATAAGACGGATACCGGTCCGGACGGCTTCTTCCGCGATTTCTTCGCTTTCCTCATAGGGGAGATCGGGGATGATCAGTCCGTCTATACCCTTTTCCACACACTTATCGAAGAACTTTGCTTTGCCGTATTGAAGGATGCAATTGACATAAAGCAGGAACAACAAGGGGATCTCGGTTTTCAGAGAAGGGTTGGGGTTGGTTCTTAAGTCCGATACCAGTTCAAAAAGACGGTCGATCCGGACATCATTTTTTAAGGCACGGGTATTGGCTGCCTGAATAACCGGTCCTTCAGCGATGGGATCAGAGTAAGGGACTCCCAGTTCGACCAGGTCGGCACCTGCTTCTTCCATAGCCATAACCAGCCGGCGGGTTGTTTCCAGATCAGGATCCCCTGCGGTGATAAAGGTAATCAGGGCTTTTTTCCCTTGGGCGAGTTTCTGCTGAAACTTTTGGTCGATTCGGTTGGTCTTAGCGTTCATGTGAAGCCACCTCCATGTACTGGGCGATTTGAGCAACATCTTTATCTCCGCGGCCCGATAAGTTAATGACAATGATCTGACCGGAAGACATTTCGGGCGCCAGTTTGACCGCGTGGGCAACAGCATGAGCTGATTCGATAGCTGGGATAATCCCTTCCGTTACAGCCAGGAGCTGGAAGGCCTCAACCGCTTCCTGGTCGGTAGCACAGGCATATTCCGCCCGCCCGGTATCATAGAGCCAGGCATGCTCCGGTCCGATTCCCGGATAATCCAACCCCGCCGAAATAGAGTATACCGGCATAATCTGCCCTTCATCATCCTGGAGGAAATAGGATTTCATTCCGTGGAAGACGCCAACACTCCCTTTGGTGATCGTTGCGGCATGTTCCGGGGTATCAACCCCTTTTCCGGCCGCCTCTACCCCGATCATCCTGACTTCAGGATCTTCTATAAAGGGATGAAAAAGTCCCATAGCATTGCTTCCGCCGCCTACACAGGCGATCAGGCAGTCCGGGAGCCGGCCGGTTTGAAGCCGGATCTGCTCTTTGACTTCTTTCCCGATAATGCTTTGAAAATCCCGGACCATCATAGGGTAAGGGTGCGGTCCCATAACCGAACCCAGAACATAGAAGGTATCGTCAACCCTGGCTGTCCATTCCCGCATGGCCTCATTGACTGCATCCTTTAGGGTCGCCGTCCCGGAGTCGACAGCTTGTACCGCTGCACCCAGCAAATTCATTCGAAACACATTGAGGGCTTGTCTTTCGGTATCTTCCCGGCCCATAAAAACCTTGCATTCCAAGCCGAACAAAGCGGCGGCCGTTGCGGTGGCAACTCCGTGCTGTCCGGCCCCGGTTTCGGCAATAATTCGTTTTTTCCCCATCTTCACAGCCAGGAGAGCCTGGCCTAAAACGTTGTTGATCTTATGGGAGCCCGTATGGTTTAGATCTTCCCGTTTTAAGTAGATTTTCGCCCCCCCCAGCTTTTGGGTTAATCTTTCCGCGTAATAGAGTAAAGAAGGACGTCCCGCATATTCAGCGAAAAGACGGGATAGTTCCTGCTGGAACCCGGGGTCATTCTTACAGGCTTCATACGCTTCTTCCAATTCCCGTAGAGCATTCATTAAAGTTTCCGGAACATACTGACCTCCGAAAACCCCGTATCTTCCCCGTTTTTGGGAAGGTTCATATTCTAATACCGTACGTTTATCTTTCATGGCTATACCTCCTGGCAGTGTGGATAAAATCCCGAATTTTTTCCCGGTCTTTAAGGCCGCCTGTTTCTACACCGGAACTGACATCCACCCCATAAGGATGGAGGGTTTCCACCGCTGTCTGCAAATTAGAAGGGCTGAGTCCGCCTGCTAGGATGTACGGGCGCGGAGAATCCTGCAGAAGTGTCCAGTCGAACACTTCGCCGGTTCCCCCGGCCAAGCCGTCCTTATAAGCATCCAACAGTATAAGATCGCAGGGGATACCGGAACCTTCCAAAAGACTAGACCGGTTTTGAACCCGAAGCGCTTTGATGATTTGCACATTTTCAGGCAAAAGGGTGCGCAGTTCGCTGAGATATCGGTCATCTTCCCGGCCATGCAGCTGTACTGCTTTCAAACCGCAGACCCGGGTGACCGCTGCAGCCTCATTGCAATCCATATTGACGAAAACGCCGACAGGCCGGATTACAGGGTCTAGGTTTTTGATCAAGGAAGCAGCCTGTAAAGGGGTGACCCTGCGTTTGCTCTCTGCAAAGACAAAACCTGCATAGTCCGGCAGGAAGGCATTTACGGCAGCGATATCTTCTTTCCTGGTAAGTCCGCAAATTTTAACTTTCATCTTAGGTTTCCTCCCGGCATGCTTTGATCAAAGAAGCTGGGTTATCGGAACGCATCAGCATTTCGCCGATCAGGACAGCATCCGCGCCTGCTTTTCTCAGACGCTGAGCTTCACGAGGAGAGGAAATCCCGCTTTCAGCAACGGCAAATGCTTCTGAGGGAATGAGCGGGAGCAGTCTTTCAAAGGTTCCGAGGTCAATTGCAAACGTTTGAAGATTGCGGTTGTTAATGCCAATCATTTTTGCTCCGCAGGCGGCAATTCTTTTGACCTCCTCCCCGTCATGGGCTTCAAAGAGGCAGTGGAGACCGCACTCGCCGGCAAGCGCAAAGAGCCTGAGCATAGCTTTATCATCCAGGACTGCGGCGATCAGTAAGATAGCATCGGCGCCGAGCGCTCTGCTTTCTAAAACCTGGCGTTCATCGATAATAAAATCCTTGCGCAGAACCGGTATCCCCGCTTTCTCTTTAATCTGGGTTAAATAATAATCCTCACCCAGAAAATAATTGCGCTCAGTCAGAACAGAGATGGCTGAAGCACCGCCTTTTTCATAAGCGGCAGCAGTTTTTTGATAATTAAACGAGCCTGTCATCATTCCTTTGGAAGGGGAAGCGCGTTTCACCTCGGCAATAACCGATAGTCCCGGCGCTGCCAGAGCCTGGCGGAAATCCCTTGGTTCAGGGCGGGCGAAAGCCTTGCGTTCGAGTTCTGAAAGGGGGATTCTGAATAAGCCGTTCTCCAAATCTGTATTTTTTCTAGCAATGATTTCGTTTAAAATCATACCGTTAACTCCTTAAAACGGTTTGATATCTGACGGTAAGCTGAAAGCTGGGCCCTGGCTTTTCCTTCTTTAATAATTCTGGAAGCCAGTTGGAGGCCGTTTTCAATGGTTGCGGCTTTTCCCGTGAGATAGAGGGCGGCAGCCGAGTTGAGCAAGACAATGTCTTTTTTAGGTCCTTCCAGGTCTCCGGAAAGAATGCCTTCAATGATTTCGGCGTTTTCAACGGCTTCGCCCCCTCGCACTTCGCTTAAACTGCACATTTTAAGTCCTAACGACTCCGGGTTAAGGACATAGGATTTCATCATGCCTTGACGCGATTCGTAGACTAAGGTTGGGGCGGAAAGGGAGAATTCATCCAGCCCGTCCCGGCTGTAAACCGTCATAATATTACGCACACCCAGATTGATGAGAGCTTTCGTCAGGGGTTCAACAAGGTTCTCGTCACACACCCCTAATAACTGGCTGGATACGCGCGCAGGGTTGACCAAAGGACCAAGAATATTAAAAATTGTCCGTAATCCAAGTTCTCTGCGCGGGCCGGCAGCAAATTTCATGGACTTATGATATCCCGGAGCAAACATGAAACATAAACCGGTTTGCTGAAGACAGGCCGCCGCGGCTTGGGGAGAGAGGTTAATATTGGTACCCAACGCTTCTAAGACATCCGCACTGCCGCATTTGCTGGAAACTGAGCGGTTTCCGTGTTTGGCCACCGGGATGCCGGCAGCTGAAACAATGAAAGCCGAACAGGTTGAGATATTGAAGGTGTTAGCCCCATCTCCGCCTGTCCCTACAATATCCAGGGCCTCAATGTTTCCAAGTTCCACTTTCTCTGCCTTTTCCCGCATCACATGGGCACAGCCGGATATTTCCTCAATACTTTCACCTTTGATGCGGAGAGCAACGAGAAAGGCGCCGATCTGAGCCGGAGTAGCCTCTCCGTTCATGATCTCCGTCATAGCCTGTGCGGCTCCGGCAAATTCAATGCTTTCCAGATTGCTGAGTTTAGCGATAGCCTCTTTAATCATGAGATTATACCTCCTTGCGATACGATAAAAAATTATCAATAATCTTGATTCCCTCAGGGGTAAGGACTGATTCCGGATGGAACTGGACTCCAAAAACCGGCTGGGACTGGTGAGAGACTCCCATAATAAGTCCTTCCGCGGTTTCAGCCGTTATCATCAATTCCGGAGGCAGGGTTTCCCGTTCGACCACGAGAGAATGATAGCGTCCAACCTGAATGGCAGGGGGGAGATTCAGGAAGAGGGGACTATTTTGATCCAGTTTGACCTCGGAAATTTTCCCGTGGACCGGTACGGGGGCATGCGTGATCATTCCGCCGTAGGCTTCCCCGATAGCCTGGTGTCCCAAACAAATTCCCAGAACGGGAATCTTGCCGTCCAGTTCCCGGATCAGCTGGGTACAGATACCGGCATCCTTCGGAAACCCTGGGCCGGGGGAAATAATCACCTGTGACGGGTGAAGTTCTTTGATTTCTGCGGGAGTTATTTTATCGTTCCGGATAACCTGCACATCGGGATTAATGCTTCCGACATATTGATAAAGGTTATAGGTAAAAGAGTCATAGTTATCAATAATTAAAATCATTGAAGATTCCCTGCCTCTCGTAAAGCTTTTAACAGCGCCCCAGCTTTGATCTTTGTTTCTTCATATTCGTTTTCAGGCACAGAGTCGGCGACAATTCCGCAGCCTGCTTGGACATAAGCCTTTTTGTCTTTAAAAAGGATTGTGCGGATGGTGATGCAGCTGTCCATACTGCCGTTAAAAGAGATAAAACCGATAGCGCCGCCATAAATACCCCTTCTTGTCGGTTCCAGTTCATCGATAATTTCCATGGCCCGGATTTTTGGAGCACCGGAAAGGGTACCGGCGGGAAGAACAGACATCAGGGCGTCAAAAGCGGTCTTGTCATCCTGTAATTCCCCGCGAACAGTAGAACCAAGATGCATAACATGGGAATAGCGGAGGATATTCATATATTCTGTTACCTGCACCGTCCCGAATTTGGCAACTTTACCGATATCATTCCGCCCCAGGTCTACCAGCATGGCATGTTCGGCAAGTTCTTTAGGGTCTTTCAGCAATTCTTCTTCCAAAAGCTGATCCTCTTCTTCTGTTTTTCCCCTTTTTCGGGTACCCGCAATGGGGCAGGTTTCAACAACTCCGTTCTCGCAGCGCAGGAGCGTCTCAGGGGAAGCCCCAACCAGGGAATAATCGTTGAATTTTAAGAAATACAGGTAGGGGGACGGGTTTGTCACGCGAAGATAGCGGTAAACATTCAGCGGGTCAATATCTGTCTGCAGGTAAAAACGCTGGGATAAAACCACTTGGAAAATATCGCCGTTGGTGATATATTCCTTGGCCTTTAGGACAATGTTTTTGAAATATTCCTTTTCCATATTACTTTGAATTTCCAATGGGGCACTGTCAGGAGAAGAGTTTTCGGAAATTTTTCTGAAAGATCCCGATTCTTTGATGGTACGGGCAAGAGCGTGAAGTCTTTCTACAGTGTGGTTATAATTAAGCTCTAAATCCCCCTTAGCAGGCATGTTCACAATAAGCACCAATTTTTGTTTCAGATGATCAAAAACAATCGTTTCATCGACCAGCATAAAATGACAGGTCGGCAGGTCTAAATCATCGTACGGAGGATTTGGCAGCTTTTCCACACTGCGGATGAGATCGTAACCGAAAAACCCGACCAAACCGCCGGATAGTCTCGGCATTCCCTCGATGTCAGCCCCTTTATAACAGTGTAAAATTTCTTCTATGATCTTATATGGATTGCCTTCCCGGCGTTCGGCACTGCCGTCCCGGTACTGGAGGACAGCGGAATGGTCCTGGATCCGAATGGTTAAGAGAGGGTCTTTGCCGATAAAGGAGTAGCGCGCCCATTTTTCTCCTCCCTCAACGCTGTCCAGCAGAAAACAGTACGAACTGGTGTCATTGAACCTCTTAAATACGCTGACCGGTGTTTCCATATCAGCGAAAGTTTCCAGGGCTACCGGTACAAAATCCACACCCTGGGCTTTGAGCAGGGTTTCTTGGAAAGAAGGGTAAATCATAGCGGGTGACCACCTTTTCTAATAAAATCAGCTTAAAAAATAAAAAACGCCGTCTTTGGAAATATTCCAAGGACAGACGATTCATCTGCGGTACCACCTTGATTGGCCTGAATACAGAAAAACAGACCCACCTTAGCAGGATGCCAACACATCCCCCGTTTTTTAACGCTAACGCCGCGTCGGATATTACTTGCGGGTTAACCCGCTTTCCTTCCGCCTTCAAGAGCCCATTTGCCAATCCGGTTCCTGCCGCGCTTCCACCTGCCGCAGCTCTCTGTAAGGACATTTATTGACGTTACTTCTCCATCAGAAGTTTATCATATTTTTCAGTTACTATATCATTCCTAGCTTCATTTGTCAATTGTCTGCAGTAAAGCTTTTCATAAAATTTTGCAGAAAACAATTTTTAACATCTTTTTAAATAAATGTATGAAAAATTATAAAATCAAATAGTAAAATTAAGGTATAATAATGCCATGAATGCATGAAAAGCGAAATATGGGATTCGGGAAAATCAAGAAAAAACGAGAATATAAATGAATATTTTAGGTTTTATTAATTTATTTGACATATGTTTATTGAAAAATGTAAAATAATGTATAAAGGAGGTTTTTTAATGGCTAAGACCTATTCCGCAAAGAAAGCTGATATTGTTATACGATTGTCCGAATTTGAAATGCCTCCCATGCAAGATGTTTTGATCGTAGGCAGAAAAGCCCCTATCGGGCCTGAAGCTGCAAGAAGAATGGTTGACATTCTTTCCCCCGAACAATATGAGATTATAAAGCTGAATCATCCGGTTATTGAGGCGATAGTCATCAGAAAGACGCTGCTGAATCTGCTTGAACAAGAGAAGCTTATCGAAGCCATAATGGAAGAAGGAGGCAAGATTGCTAACGACCAAATCATTATCAAAGCCCAGATAAATATTACCCTTGAGGTTAGCAAATCGATTGAATTATGATTAAATATGTGTCCGAGATTATGGATGAGAACTTGCTGCAGGTCGAGCCGTTAGACTGCGTTTCCTGTATAAAGAATTTGGCTATGGACAAGAGGATAAACTATTTTCCCGTAGTCGAAAATAATAAAACGATTGGGGTTGTTACATACAAAGAATTAATTCAGGCTCACCCTAACCGGATAGCCATAGATGCCATGACTCAGAATTATGTAAACGTAAATCATGAAATGTCTATCTGGGAAGTAAAAAGCATTTTTGACGATGAGCAGGTTGATCTTCTGATCGTCCAAAATAATTTGAAACCCGTTGGCTTTGTAACACGTTCCTTGTTGGATAAGGAATTTGGGAAACATTTTGACTTGCTTACCGGACTTCCTAAAACGGATTTTATTTTATATAAAGCTTATGAACTTCTTAAAGAGGGGAACGAAATCTCCGTCATATTTATTGATATCAATAACTTTGGAATAATTGATAAAGAATACGGCCACGTTTTTGGAGATAAGATATTAAGAGAAATCGCCGATTTGCTGAAGAAGAACCGCCCCGAAGAAACGTGCCTGTGCAGATTCGGCGGCGATGAATTCGTTGTCCTGACTCCATTTCAGGTAGAAGTAACGAAACAAGTTGCTGAAGAGCTGCTGGATACTATCGCTGCAAATACCTTCGGAAGCGGGGTTAACATTTCCATTTCCGCGGGGATATCCGGAGGAAGAAGGATATCCGCCAGGGTGACCGACAGTTACTCTATGGTGTTAAATCTCATTAATATCGCAAGTCTTGCTTGCAGCAAAGCGAAAATGAGCACCGATAAACTTTGCATAGAGATAAATCCGGGAAGTATGGATATTGCTTGATCCTTGTAATATTTGGCATAAAAAAGGAAGTGTCTTTCTTCGTGAAGGATGCTTCCTTTTTTATGCCGGTTCACAAGAAATATTTATTGTGAGGCTCTGACCTGTTTTATAAGTTTTGCCATGTTCCTGCCTAAGGTTTCGAAAGTTTGGATTCCTTCAGTGTCTTTTTGGACATCTCCGGGTAGGAGGGAAAGCGTGATATTCCAGTAATTGGAGGAGGAAATTGTCATTTCGGAGATACCAAAGAAGAAGTTAATAGCCGCATAGGTGAAATTGGCTCCTGCCCTCCGTGCGGAAACAACGGCTGCTCCAACCTTGCCCCGCAGCATATCGCCGCCGTTTGCTCTGTTTACGCTCCCGCACCGGTCAATTAAGGCTTTTACCTCCGTTGTTACATTGCTGAAGTATGTTGCAGAACCTATGATAATTCCGTCCGCCTCCAACATCTTTTGGATAAAAACATTCATTTCATCATCTTGTCTTACACAGCGATTGTTTTTGTGTTCCCGGCATTTTCCGCAGCCGAGGCAGCCAAATACTTTTTGGCCTCCCAACTGAACTAATTCCGTTTCGATACCTTCTTTCTCCAATTGGTCCAGTACAATCTTGAGGCTTTGAGCCGTATTTCCTTCTTTTCTCGGACTTCCGTTAAAAGCAACTACTTTCAAAACAATTACCCCTTTAAACTAAATTTCTACCTAAATCATAAAACAAAACGGCCTTAACTATCAAGTACCTATAATTTGTCCGGAGAAGATATTTTTTATTGAGCTTCAATTATCGGCAGCCCATTAATCTGAAAGTGAAACTCAGGTATAATGGAATTGCGCATATCAATGGATTCCTTATTGAATGATACAGAGTAGGAGAAAACGGATGAAAAACCTAAGGTTTATCTATGGCCGGGCCGGCAGCGGCAAAACAAGCTGCTGCCTGCGGGAAATAAAGGAACGAATTGAGGATCAGGCGAGCCATCCCTTGGTTTACCTTGTTCCGGAACAATATACATTTCAAGCGGAAAAGGATTTGATTCATGTTCTGGGGACGGGGGGCATACTCAAAACCGAAGTGCTGAGTTTTAGGCGTCTTGCTTTTCGGGTCTTTAATCAGGTCGGGGGGATTACTTACCCCCACATCCACTCTGCCGGTAAATGCATGCTCATTTATAGAATCCTGGACAAATTGAAAAACGAAATGAAGGTATTTTCCAAAGCCGCTGACCGGGAAGGTTTTGTGAATACATTGTCAACCTTGATCACAGAATTTAAGCGGTATGCTGTTGCGCCGGAGGAACTCGGCGCAGCCTGTGACAGGTTGGAACAAAACGACCCGCTGAAAGAGAAATTGGCTGAACTCATGGCGGTCTATTTCGAGTATGAAAAGGTGATTGGCCGCAGTTACCGGGATTCCGACGACGATCTGACATTAGCCGCACAAAAGATCCCGTTCAGTAACCTATATGAAGAGGCTGAGATCTGGATTGATGGCTTTGCGGGTTTTACGCCGCAGGAATATCTTGTGATTGCGAAGCTGTTAGCCAAAGCAAAAAGGATCAATGTTGTACTTTGTTGTGACTCCCTGAAAGATACGAGGGGAAATGATGTTTTTGCTTCGGTCAAAAGGGTCTATCAAAAGCTGGTTTTTCTCGCTGAGGATTTAGGCGCAGAAATAGAGCCCCCTGTTTACTTTCGGGAGCGGCCCTTACCCCGTTTTCGGCAGAGCCCCGAGCTTTCTCACTTGGAGCAAAATTTGATTTCTTTTCCGTATACGGCATATCCGGGAAGGACCGGGAATGTGTCCCTATTTTCCTCGGTTCATCCATTTGCCGAGGTCGAATCGGCAGCGGGAGAAATCATCCGGCTCTGCAGGGATCAAGGGATTCGTTATAAGGATATTGCGGTTGTAACAAGGAATTTGGGGACCTATGAGAAACTCTTTGAGGTAATTTTTGAGGAGTATGGCATTCCGTTTTTTATGGACCGGAAAAAGGATATCATTAACCACCCTCTGGTACGGCTTATCCTGTCCATGTTGGATATTTTTACGCAGCAGTGGTCTTATGAAGCTGTATTCCGTTACTTGAAAACAGGTCTTACCGGGGTTTCCAGGGAAGATTGCGACCTGATTGAGAATTATGTTTTGGCTTGCGGAATTCGGGGGAGTCGTTGGACGAAGGAAGAAGATTGGAATGATCAGAAAAAGGACAATGCTTTAGAAAAGATAAATCAAATCCGCAAGAATATCATAAAACCATTGCTTGATTTCCGTCAAAAAACGAAAGGGAGAAAAACAGCGGCGGAAATTTGCGGGGCTCTGTATCATTTCTTAACTGTTCTGGGAGTGCCGGAGATGATGCAGGAACTCATTGACGGTTTCAGGAAGGACGGACAGTTAGATCTGGCCAAAGAATACAGTCAAGTATGGAATATTGTCATGGATGTATTTGACCAAACGGTTGAGATCATGGATGAGGAGACCGTTAGTTTGGAAAGGTTCGCTAAGATGATCACAATCGGATTTGCAGAATACCAGGTGGGGCTTATCCCCGCTTCGCTGGATCAAGTGCTGGTCGGCAGCGTGGAACGTTCCAGAAGCCACGAGATTAAAGCTTTGTTCCTTTTGGGAGTCAACGATGGGGTGTTTCCATCCTCCGCCTTGGAAGAAGGGATACTTTCTGACCAGGACAGGACGGCATTATCCCATGCAGGGATAGAACTGGCCTGTGATACCAGGGCCAGGGCCTTTGACGAAGAATACCTGGTATATAGGGTTTTGACCGCATCCAGCTCTTACCTGCGTGTCAGCTGGCCTATCGCAGACCAGGAAGGACGAAGTCTAAGGCCTTCGATCATCATCTCCAAGATGCGGAAAATTTTTCCGCAGATGCAAGAAGGAAGCGATCTTTTAAGGCCTGCTTCGGCTGAAGAAGTGGAACTTATTACGGGAGGGTCCCCTTCGTTCAGACAAATGGTTGCTGCGATCCGGAGGAAAGCGGAAGGAGAAGATATCCATCCGCTCTGGGGGGAAATATACCGTTGGTTTGCAGCGCAGGAACTGTGGCGGCCTAAGTGTGATATGCTTCCCGGGGCAGTTCTGTATCAAAATGTTGCTCAGCCGGTAAATCCGGAAAAAATATCGTCTCTTTACGGTAATCCGGCTTTTACCAGTGTTTCAAGACTTGAAAAGTACGCGGCTTGTCCTTTTGCTTTTTACGTCCAATACGGACTGGGGGCCAGAGAAAGAAAAATTTATCAATTTAGTCCTCCCGATGTCGGCACATTTATGCATGCTGTTATTGAAAGATTTTCGGAGGATGTGGCAAGGCAAGGCCTTTCCTGGAGGGAACTTGACCGTGTGCCTTGCGCGGAGAGGGTCTCGGCCATTGTTGAGGAGATGCTGGCAAAAATGGAGGGTTCGGGACTGGCTGCATCCAAGCGCTATACTGCCCTGACCCTGAGACTCAAAAGGGTCATTGCCAGGGCCGTCTGGCTAATCGCGGAACACATAAGGCGAAGCAGTTTTGAGCCCCTGGGTTGGGAGATGGGGTTTGGAGAAGGGGAAAAATTTCCGCCGATCACAATCGAACTGGAATCAGGTCAAAAAATCAACCTCGTTGGAAGGATAGACCGTATAGATGCCTTGAAAACGGAAAAAGGAACTTATCTGCGGGTGGTCGATTATAAATCGGGAGCTAAAGAATTTAAACTGGCTGACGTGTTTTACGGCATTCAGATCCAATTGATCACTTATCTCGATGCTTTGGAAAACAGGGAATCGGGGTTAGGGGATCCAATTCTCCCCGGAGGGGTCTTGTATTTTCGAATTGATGATCCTGTGATTAGGGGTAACAGGAAATTAGACAAAGAAGAAATTGAACGGGCCATTATGAAGGAACTTCGGATGAAAGGGCTGCTCCTGGCGGATGTCAGGCTGATCAAAGAGATGGATAACACCATAGACGGACCTTCATTAATTATCCCGGCAAGAGTCAATAAAGGAGATGTTCTTGGCAGGTCTTCGGCTGCCACCCTGGAACAATTCAGCATTTTGAGAACTTATGTCCGAAAACTGCTGATGGATCTTTGTGATGAGATCATGAGAGGAAATGTATCCATAAAGCCCTATAAGAAAAAGAAGATGACTTCCTGCACGTATTGCGGCTATTCGGCAGTATGTCAATTTGATACGGCCATGAAAGAAAATACTTACAGATTTCTGTATGAACATGAGGATGAGACCGTTTGGAAACTGATGGGGGAAAAGGGAGATGAGCAATGGCAGCAGTGAATTGGACAAAGGAACAATGGGAAGTAATTACCGCTAAGGATTGCAATCTTTTAGTTGCTGCGGCTGCCGGTTCCGGTAAAACAGCTGTACTGGTCCAAAGAATAATCCGCATAATCACTGAACAGGAAAGTCAGGTGGATATTGACCGGCTGCTGGTTGTGACTTTTACCAATGCCGCCGCTGCAGAAATGCGGGAAAGAATTGCCGAAGCTATGACAGAGGTCCTGGGAACTATGCCTGACAACGGAAGAATCCAGAGGCAGCTGACTTTGTTGAATAAAGCAAGTATCACCACCATTCATTCTTTCTGCCTGGAGGTCATACGGAGCAATTTTCAAAGAACAGAATTGGACCCCAACTTCCGGATTGCAGATGAAACAGAAGCGCTGCTCTTAAAAAATGAAGTACTGCAAGAGCTGTTTGAAGAAATATATGATCAAGAAACGGAAGATAAAGGATTTTTGGATCTTTTGGAATCTTATGGCGGAAACAGAAACGATCAAATCTTACAGGATATGGTAATGAGTCTCTATACCTTTACCCGGAGCTGTCCCTGGCCTGAGCAATGGCTCAAAGAGGCGGCCGGAAGTTTTAAGGCAGGACAAGGAAATGATTTTAGTACAACCCCTTGGGGTAAGATCTTGCTGGAGTCTGTCCGGGACGAGTTGGAAGGACTTAAAAAAAATTTGCTTAAGGCCGTGGACATCATCTATGCCGCAAAAGGGCTGGACAAATATCTCCCTGTTTTTCTGGAGGAGGCCGCCTTTCTGACTCAAATGGTCAATTTGTGTTCCGGCACAAGCGGTACGCTATGGGATGACCTTCATGGGAATTTTTACGGCCTCGAATTTAAGAGGCTTCCTGCAGCAGCCAAAGATGCCGAGCCTATCAAACAACAGATGGTAAAAAACCTGCGGGATACTGTAAAAAAACGTTTGAGTAAAATCAAAGAGAGAATTTTCTGTGCCAATTCATCGGAAATAGAGGATGATCTGCGATTTCTCTATCCGCTGATGCAGCGTCTGGCGGATTTAGTGATCGTCTTCGGCAAGAAATATACAGGCAGGAAACAAGAGAAAGCTATTGCGGACTTTAATGATTTGGAACATTTCTGTCTGGAAATCCTAACGGATAACGATGAAGCGGGAGGAATCAGACCCTCTGAAGCCGCTTGGGGTTACCGGGAGCGTTTTAAGGAAATTCTTGTAGATGAATATCAAGACAGCAATTTGGTACAGGAAATGATCCTGGAGATGATTTCGAAAGTCCAAACCGCAACACCCAATATTTTTATGGTAGGCGATGTGAAACAGAGCATTTACCGCTTCAGGCAGGCCAAACCGGAATTGTTCCTGGAAAAATACAATTCTTACTCTATTAACCCGGGAAGCGCCTTTCGTAAAATCCTCCTGTTCAAGAATTTCCGGAGCCGTAAAGAAATTGTCGAGGCTGTCAATTACCTGTTCCAACAAACGATGTCTGTTTCGGTGGGGGAGTTGGATTATACCGAGGAAGAGGCTTTGAATCCGGGAGCAAATTTTCCTGATGATCCGCCTCAAGACCAGGTAACCGGGGGAGCTGTTGAACTGCTTCTGATCCAGACGGGAAAATCTGAAGCAAGCTTGCAGTCACAGCCCGGTGCCGGAGAGGAAGCATCGGAAACGGATGATTCCGATGATCTGGAAGATGAGGAAATCCTGGACAGTATACAGTGTGAAGCCCGGGTAGTCGCTCGTCGCATCCAGGAACTTATGAGAAAGGATGAAGAGGGAAGAGCGTACGCGGTGTACGATAAAAACAGGCAGGAATACCGGCATCTTGCTTACAAAGATATTGTTGTCCTTCTGCGTACAACCAAGAACTGGGCTGATGTTTTTAAAGACGAATTGGCTTCGGCGGGAATACCCGCCTTCGCCGATACCGGAACCGGTTTCTTTCATACGCCTGAGATTCAGGTCATTTTATCTCTGCTGCAAATTATCGATAACCCGCTTCAGGATATTCCCCTTCTGGCAGTGCTCCGTTCACCCCTGGTTTCCTTTACAACGGACGAATTGGCTGAACTGCGTCTCGCCAAACGCAAAGCACCTCTGTATGAAGCCTTAAAGGTTTTGGCGCAGCAAAGCGGAGATGATGCCCGGCAAACTTCCCAAAAAGCGGCTGTCTTTCTGCAAAAATTATACCACTGGCAGAAAATGTCCCTTTATCTGGCTACCAACCAGCTTTTATGGCAGCTTTATACGGAAACAGGCTATTATGGGATCGTTGGGGCTATGCCGGCGGGAGAGCAAAGGCAGGCCAACTTGCGCATATTGTTTGAGCGGGCGAGACAGTATGAAGAAACCAGTTTCAAGGGATTGTTTAACTTTATTCACTTTATCAATAGACTGAAGAGCAACAGGGGAGATTTAGGAAGCGCCAAAATACTTAGCGAAAACGATAACGTTGTACGGATCATGAGTATCCATAAAAGCAAAGGCCTGGAATTTCCTGTGGTAATCCTGTCGGGCTGCGGAAAAAAGTTTAATCTGCAGGATATGAATAAAAGTGTTTTGTTTCATCAGGAATTGGGCCTAGGACCCGATGTGACGGATTTTAAGTCCAGGGTGGCTTATCCTTCTCTTCCCAAGCAGGCTATCCGGGAAAAAATAAAAAAGGAAACTCTTTCCGAAGAGATGCGGATACTTTACGTTGCTTTAACGAGAGCCAGGGAAAAACTCATCATTTCCGGTTCAGTTACGGATATTTCCGGTGCAGTATCGAAGTGGGCGAGGGATTCGGGCACTGAGGACAACCGTCTTCCCGCTTATGAAATTCTGCAGGGGGAGAGATACCTGGATTGGATCGGACCGGCTGTCATCAAGCATCCGGGGGCAAGTGTTCTGAGGGAAGTATCAGAGAGTGAACAGTCGATTTGGGATATTCGAATATGGTATAAAAATGATATCGTATGTTCACCGGCAATTGATGAAAGGAATAAAGACGGCTTCCTGAAGTGGCTGGAAGGTTTGGCCGGTCAAAGACAGGAATCTGACGGCCAACAGGAAATTAATGGAGAAGAAATCCGGAACAGACTCAGCTGGCAATATTCCTACGCCGGTTTGGAAAAAGTGCCGGCTAAAATTTCTGTAACGGAGTTGAAAAAACGTTTTGAAGAAGAGCAACCCTTCGGGGAGTATTCATTTAACATGAAAAAACCCTTATTTCTTTCCGAAAAGAAAGGGTTAAGCCCCGCTGAAGCGGGAACCGCCATGCATTTTGTGATGCAGCATCTTGATTTTCAAAACGGTGATATTGAAAAACAAATCGAAAGCTTTATCGCTCAAGACTTGCTGACAACCCAACAGGCAGAAAGCGTCAATCTGAATAAAATAAGGGGATTTACAGATTCCCTTTTAGGGAGAAGGATGGTTGCCTCAGGCAGAATTGAAAGAGAAGTGCCATTTAATTTGGAAATCCCCTGCCGGGAGGCAATTCAGGGATTAAACAATGAACATGGGGCTGAAAAGATTCTCCTGCAGGGAGTCATTGATTGTTACTTTGAAGAGACTGACGGTCTGGTATTAATTGATTATAAGACAGACGCTGCCCCGGAAAACGGTTCGGAAGAAATTAAGGAAAAGTACCGGACCCAAATTTTCTATTATGGCCGTGCCCTGCAAAAACTGACAGGAAAGAGGGTTAAAGAAAAGTTTATCTATCTTTTCAGCAATGGTGAGATAATCCGGTGTGAATAAACGATAAGATTAATGAGGCAAGTTTCAAAATTCTTACATGTTCGTTCTCAATGAATGGCATAATAAGAAGAATATGCTGCATTGAGTGAGATTGAGGGTGGCGAAATGGATAAAGAAAAACTGATATCCCGGTTAAATTGGTTTTATAGTTTGGAATTAAACCAGGTGGACCTTTACAAGTCTCAAAGCAAAGCGTTTGCCAAAGAGTACGCGGGACTGGTTTTTGAGCGTCTTTCTTCCATTGAGCAGAGACATGTGGATAACATCGGAACAAAGATCAAGGAATTGGGTGCAAAGCCCACGGCTATAGGAGATGTTTTATCCCCGGTTATCGGACATATTGCTGGGAAGATCATTGGTTGGAGGGACCTGACGGAAGTCCTGAAAATAAATACACTCATTGAGCAAAAAGCAATGAAAGATTATAAGGGTCTGATAGAGGATATCAAAAACAATCACTTTGGAAGTGAAGAACTAATTAAGGTTCTCCAAAATAATTTTATTGATGAGAATCTTCATACCGAATGGCTTAAAACGAAGCTTTCTGAATTGCAGACTTTGGCGTTTTGCTTAGACCCCTAATATTTTATCTTCAAAGGAAAAAAGTTTAGACAATCAGATATTTTTTAAAAAAATAAAGAATATCATTCAAGTAGAAGTTTTTTCAGGAAAGGATTGTCTGTCTCTTTTGGAAGGGGTTTGATCATGCAAATCGATTTACATCATAGCTGTATGTATGTTTTGTGCCGTATTGCGGGAATGAAGAGCAAATTTGCAGAGATCGCAGCCTATGCCTCTCAATATGTGAATGACGCTGTTTATAAATATGCTTTGACATTTAAAGACGGAGGATATTATAGGCAGATCCAGACGGCGCATAAACTTCTTTCTTCCCGGAATTCGGATATCAATGAAGCGTTAGAGGTTTGGATGCCTTTCCATTTTTTGCCCAGAGGCGGAGATACCGCCGCAGACGCATGGGTTACGGCTCCTGATTCCAAAATGATGGCTTTGCTGCTGGAGGATATCTGCGGTTCTTCGCCTAGTCATCTTCTTTACAGATTGGGTATTGGACTGCATTGTTTTGCAGACGCTTTTTCGCATCAGGATTTTAAAGGATGTAATCATTCCTATAATGATATCCATCTCCTTCAGGGTCTTGAGGAGAAAGGAAACAAAGAAAATGCGGGCCGCTTGCCGCTTAGACTTTTGGAACGATGGAGCAGGGACGGCTTGGCTATCGGTCATGCCGAGGCTTTGAGTAATCCGGATATTCCGTATGCCGAATGGGCATATACCCGAAGTATAAAAACTTATAAGATAAAAAATTTAGAAGAAAGATATCTGCCGGCCGTTAAAAACATTTATGATTATCTGGTTTATTTTTTGGGGAAAAACCCGCAATACTGTCCTGGTCCCAAAATAAGGGCATTTGAGGACTATCTGGAAAAATTGAAGCAGGTATTGTCTTTTAGGGGAAATCCTGAGGAAAGACATGCGTATTGGCTCAAAAAAATTCATGGCAATTTTTTTGAGTTTACGGACTTCGATGATACTGACCGCAGCCTTCGATATGATGAAAAATTGTGGTTCCATCTGGCTGTGGAAGCCGTGAAAGTTCCGAAAACCACAAATCACCAATATCAGAAATATGAGTATCACGTATTTCGCAAAAAAGATGGTTTTGAAGATTCCCATTGGGTAAAATTCATGCAGGCAGCAGCGGTACATCAATTTTTGATTATTCATTGTCTGCTTCCGGAATCAGGCATGATCATCGGATAACATGTAACATTTCAATGATGAAAATATTATATACTGTTATATAATTTGTAATTGACAATACGACAATCCTTCGAGTATAATGAACAAAAATTAGGGTTCCGAATAATCGCATCGGGAGAGTACAATGGGAATGTCAGGTAAGAGTTCTGTGAAACAATTCAATAATTTTTACTTTACTTATTTTAGTCTGTGGTATGTTGGTTTTTATTTTACCACCGGCTATTTTTGGTTGTTTTACAAACTAATACTCTTATCTAATGAGCAATCGAAGGGGATTTACCAGGCAGCCTGATTAAATCCAATACAAATCGTTTACCGTTACTGTTTAGAAGGCTCATTAGAAAATGAGTCTTCTTTTATTGTTATATGCAGCAGCTACTGGAAAACCTGAATAATTATTTGGAGGTATCACAATGATTATCGTAATGAAGCCCAAAACCCCCATGGAGGAAATCATGAAAATGAAAAACAGAATATTGGAATGGGGATGTGAAATCCATGAATCGCAAGGGATAAACTATCATATTTTTGGCTTGGTGGGAAATACCAATACGGTAGATCCGGACAGAATCCTGGCGGTTGAAAGTGTGGAAAAAGTGATTCACGTGCAAGAGCCCTATAAAATTGCCAACCGGCTTTTTCGCCCGGCTGACTCGGTTGTAACAGTCGGCGGCAGAAAGATCGGCGGAGAAGACTTTGCAGTCATCGCCGGTCCCTGTTCCGTTGAAAGCCAGGACCAGATTACCAGCATCGCGGAAGATGTCAAGAACGCCGGGGCAGGTTTCTTAAGAGGAGGGGCATTTAAACCCAGATCTTCACCGTACAGTTTCCAGGGGATGAGGGAAGATGGACTGGAACTGCTGAAAATAGCCAGGGAGAAAACCGGTCTTCCTATCGTCTCTGAACTGATGTCCACGGAACATCTGGAGAGGTTTGTCGAGGATGTGGATATCATCCAGATCGGGGCTAGAAATATGCAGAATTTCGAACTTTTAAAAGAAGTCGGTAAAGTCCGTACGCCTATCATTCTGAAAAGAGGTTTGTCGGCGACAATCGAAGAACTCCTTTTAGCGGCAGAATATATTCTCGCGCAGGGCAACGAAAATGTCATTCTCTGTGAAAGAGGAATCAGAACGTTTGAAACGTATACCCGCAATACGCTTGATCTTGGTGCTATTCCTGTAATTAAGAAGTTAAGCCATTTGCCTGTGATCGTCGACCCCAGTCATGCGGGCGGCCTTTGGTGGCTGGTTGAGCCTATGGCCAAAGCGGCGATGGTCGTGGGAGCGGACGGCGTCATGATCGAGGTGCATAATGATCCGGCCAATGCCAAATGTGACGGACAGCAATCGTTGAAGCCGGAGAAATTCAGCATTCTTATGGATTCTTTAAAAGAACTTGCCAAAATCCAAGGTAAGATCATTGCTTAAAAAAATTGATCTTAAGCATGAAAAGATGGTAACTTGGGGGTGGGGTCTTGGAAGAAGCGGATTTTAGAGGACTAGAGATTACAATTGTGGGACTCGGACTCATCGGGGGATCGTACGCATCGGCTTTGCGAAAAATGAATCCCAAAAAACTGTGGGCCATTGATATCGAGAGGGATATTCTGGACCAAGCCGAAAACAGAGGGATAATTGACGGCGGTTATATCGAGGGAGCTTCTGTACTGAAACGGTCGGACCTTGTGATTATTTCCGTCTATCCGGAATTGACAGTCAGGTTTATACAAGAGAACCTTGACTATTTTAAACCGGGTTCTGTCCTTACGGATGCAGCCGGAATTAAGAAAAAAGTAATTGATGACATTCGGAAGTTTATACGAAAGGACCTTGATTTTGTAGGGGGACACCCGCTGGCAGGCAAAGAGTGCAGCGGGTTCGCCAACGCTTCTTCGGATATTTTCATGGGTGCCAACTATATTGTGACGCCTGTCCCGGAGAATAAACGATCAAGCCTCTTGCTCGTTGAAAAGATGATCAGGGGGATTGGCTGCAGGGAACCTATCCTTATGAATCCTGAGGAACATGATCAGGTTATCGCCTTAACCAGTCAATTGCCTCACTTGATTGCCGCAGCCCTTATTAACAGTTCTGAATTTGAGAATATCGGAAGTCTGATTGGGGGCAGCTTTAAAGACGCCACCCGGGTGGCTAAAATGAATGTAACACTATGGAGCGAACTTCTTTTGGAAAATAAGGAAAATATTTTGACACAAATCAAGGTTTTTGCGGATAATATAACCAGATTTCAAAATGCCTTGCAGAAAGAGGACAGTACTTCTTTGGCAGAACTTTTGGAAAAGGCTAACCGGGGCCGAGAAAAGCTTTAAGGAGGACGATCGCGTGAAGAGCATCAAGATAGAACCGCGCCGGCTGGAAGGACAGATTCAAATACCTCCTTCCAAGAGTATCAGCCACAGGGCTGTAATATGTGCCGGGCTCTCCGAGGGAATCAGTCAAATTGAGAATGTGATATTCTCCGAAGACATTGCCGCTACTTTAGACGGAATGAGCGCTATGGGAACAAGGAGTCTTTGTGAGGAAGCCAAGGATGACGAAAATCCCTGTATCCTCAAGATTGAAGGAACCTCTAGCCTCAAAATGTCCGGGGGGACCATCCACTGCCGTGAGTCCGGATCCACCCTCCGTTTTCTTATTCCCTTGGCTTGTAAAACGGGAGATCAAGTGACCTTCACAGGTCAGGGAAAGTTGACGGAGCGTCCCTTGGATGTGTATTATCAAATTTTTGAAGAACAGGGAATTGAATACCATACAGACCGGGGGAACCTTCCCCTTGCCATAAAGGGAAAACTCAAACCGGGAAATTACAAACTGAAAGGCAACGTGAGTTCGCAGTTTATCTCCGGACTTTTGTTTCTTCTCCCTATGCTGGATGGGGATTCAATTATCACGATCACAACAGAGCTGGAATCCAGAGGATATATCGATTTGACTTTGGACGTACAGAAACAGTTCGGCATTGAAGTAGAAAATAAAGAATATAAAGAATTTCTGATCAAAGGAAATCAAAAGTATAGGAGCTGCAATTACCGGATTGAAGGCGACTATTCCCAGGCGGCATTTTGGCTGGTTGCCGGAACTTTAGGCGGAAAGATCAATTGCATGGACCTGGATACTTATTCTCTCCAAGGAGACCGGGAGATCTTAAATATGATCAAAAAGATGGGCGGGCAAGTTGAGAGTATCCATGGCGGATTGGGAATTCAAACCGCTTTGACCCACGGCACTGTTATCGATGCCGGACAATGTCCTGATTTGGTTCCCGTCCTAGCCGTCCTCGCTTCTCTCAGTAGAGGAACCACCCGCATCATCAATGCGGGCAGGTTGAGAATTAAGGAATCGGACCGGCTTAAGGCAATAGCCACGGAGTTGAACAAACTCGGGGCAAAAGTGCAGGAGCTGGAGGAAGGGCTTCTCATTGAAGGAGTTGAGAGCCTTCAGGGAGGAACAGTCGACAGCTGGAATGATCACAGGATCGCCATGGCCTTGGCGGTAGCTTCGATCAAATGCAGGCAGCCTGTGGTCCTTACGGGATTTGAAGCAGTCAAGAAATCGTATCCTCACTTCTGGAGGGATTTCATAAAATTGGGAGGGGAATACGCATGAGCGGAGTCTGGGGGGAGTTTCTGAAGCTGTCTATATTCGGGGAATCCCATGGCAAATGTATTGGAATAGTGATCAACGGCTTGCCGGCGGGACTGGAACTGGATTTGCATCATATTCAAAAAGAATTGGGAAGAAGGGCCCCGGGAAAATCCCAGCTGGCAACGGCCAGACAGGAAGACGATGCATTTGAAATTGTGAGCGGATATCTAAATAACCGGACAACCGGAGCTCCGCTGAGTGTTCTTATTTGGAATAAAGATCAGCATTCAAGGGATTATGAGGAAATAAAAGATATCATGCGGCCCGGACATGCCGATTTTACCGCGCGAAACAAATTTGCCGGCTTTAACGATTACCGGGGGGGAGGGCATTTTTCCGGCAGGCTGACAGCCCCGCTTGTGCTGGCCGGAGCGATAGGAAAACAGATTCTTTCCCAAAAAGGAATTGTCATCGGAAGCCATATTTTACGTATCGGGAACATAGAGGATACCCGGTTTAATCCGGTAAACGCTGATCCGGAAAAACTGCTGGCCATGTCGGATAAGCCTTTTCCGGTGATCTCCGAGGGGCAGGGACAGCTTATGCAGGAACACATTCTCCAGGCCAAAATGGAACAGGACTCTGTGGGCGGTATTGTAGAAGCAGCCATTGTCGGATTGCCGGCAGGAATAGGATCTCCCTTTTTTGATTCAGTGGAAAGCAAATTAGCCCATCTCCTTTTTTCCATCCCAGCTGTAAAAGGTGTGGAATTTGGAACGGGTTTTGCCGTCAGTGGAATGCGGGGGTCTGAGGCCAATGATGAATTTACGCTTGGGAATGGTGAAGTTAGGACAATGACCAATCACTGCGGCGGAATTCAAGGTGGCATAACCAATGGGATGCCGCTTATTTTCCGGACAGCCTTTAAACCTACCCCATCGATTGCCCGGGGACAAAGAACAGTCGATATCGTCAGGATGGAGGAAGTAGAAATTCATATTCAGGGCAGGCATGACCCGTGCATCGTCCCCCGCGCCGTACCGGTTGTGGAGGCTGTTGCGGCCATAGCACTGCTGGATATGATCATAGAAAAGGATGGTTCATCATGGAAAATTTAAATCATTTGGAGATTCTCCGTAATAAAATAGATGAAATCGATTCGGCATTGCTCCAGCTTTTTGAAGAAAGAATGAAAAAGTCATTGGAGATCGCTGAATACAAAGCAAGGCACGACTTAGGGGTCCTGGATGAAGTCCGGGAAAGAAAAGTGTTGGAAAAGGCCGGACAAGTTGAGATTCCGGAATTGTATGAATATGCCAAAACATTTTTAACGGCTTTGATGGATATCAGCAAGGACTTGCAAGAAAAACATATGAAGCCTGTAAACCCTGAAGTAATCGGTTTTCAAGGTTTGCCCGGTTCTTATAGCGAACAGGCCCTTAGGCTCTTCTTCGGCGAGGCTGCCAAGAGCCGCCACTATAGTAATTTTGAAGATGTTTTTAAAGCTTTGCAGGCGGAAGAAATTGATTATGGGGTGCTGCCTCTGGAAAATTCCTATACGGGCGGAATTTCGGATGTTTATGATCTGCTCTGCCACTTCGGTTTTTATATCATTGGCGAAAAATGTGTTCAAGTCGACAATAATCTTTTGGCGGTAAACGGCGCCCGCTTAGAAGACATCCGTGAAATTTATTCACATCCCCAGGCCCTTCTGCAGTGCAGCAGATATTTAAAATCCCATCCGCAGTGGCATACGGTATCCTGCAGCAATACTGCCGTCAGTGCCAAACTTATTGCAGATTCCGGCACTTTGACCAAAGCAGCCATTGCCAGCAGAAGAGCTGCAGAACTTTATGGACTTACCATTCTGGCAGAAGGTATTAACAATAATAAAGATAATTTTACCCGGTTTATCATCATTGGAAGAGAACCTAAAGCAAAAAAGGAAAATAATAAAATAAGCATGGCCCTGGCGATTGCTCATGAACCGGGTTCACTCCATAGAATCCTGAGTCATTTCGCCAAGAATGAGCTGAATATGCTGAAAATCGAATCGCGTCCTATGACGGGAAAGACCTGGGAGTACCTTTTCTATATCGATTTTGAAGGAAATCTGGAGAGAAAAGAAATCAGGCAGGCAGTCGATGAAATAAAAAAAGACAGCACCTATTTTAAATTGCTGGGAAACTATTCTTCAAATTACCCTTCTGCCTAAAATGACTTAATTTACCTGAACCAATTTTATGCGATATCCATTATAATAGGTGTTGCAGATTATCTTTCAAGGTGAGGGCAAGTTATATGAAGTTCTTTTCTGACAAATCAACGACTACATTTGAGAAAATCATCGGAGTCTTGGTTGTTGCCTATATCATTGCTGCAATTATCGCCTGCAATGTAAATCTGGATATTTTTGTCTACGCGGGTTTTGGGACTTATGTGATCATTGGTTTAATTGCTTTTATAAAGCCCGGTATTTTATTTGAGGTACTTCGCAAAGAGAATGAAGAATATCTTGCCAGAAACCCAAAAAAGATTCCATTAATTAAAGCGGGATTCAGATACGGAGGATTTGCATTGTCTTTATTAGGATGCGCTTTAACCTACGTATTTATCATTTACTATTAAGCTAAAAGTCTAACCTGAAACGTTAGCTTAAAAAACTCTTTAAACCTGTCTTTCCAAGTTGGTAGACACGGTTTTTTTATTTTATGGCTTGTAACATAGGTTACTGCTTATTTTGGGTACGATGTATTATCCTAGAACCGTCAATAAGAATAATTTAGGAAAGGTGATAAGAATGATTAGAAAAATTGTTGAAATAGACCAGGAAAAATGTGATGGCTGCGGCTTGTGCGTTATTGCTTGTCATGAAGGGGCTCTGCAATTGATTAATGGGAAAGCAGTTCTCGTCAGTGACGAATATTGCGATGGATTAGGGAACTGTTTACCGGAGTGTCCTACAAATGCCATCCGTATTACTGAACGGGAAGCTGCTGGTTACAATGAAGAACTGGCATCAAAACAGGTTGTGACAGAGCTCCCATCTGAATTAAGGCAGTGGCCGATTCAGTTAAGCCTCATTAACCCTCATGTTTCCTATTTGCGAGGAGCAGATATCCTGGTAGCCGCAGATTGTACTGCTTATGCGCATGCCGCGTTTCATGAGAAATTTATGAAAGGTAGAATTACATTAATCGGGTGCCCGAAACTTGATGACAATCAGTACTATGCCGAAAAGATAGCCGAGATTCTTGAAAAAAATCATCCTCAGACTATGAAGCTGGTCCGCATGGATGTGCCCTGCTGCGGCGGAATCGTGAGAGCAGTTAAAGACGCGATAAGGAAGACCGGCATGAGCATTCCCTACAGTGAAGTTACCTTGAACTCCCAAGGACAAGTTATCAGCGAGCAGTAATTTATTTCTCAATTAAATTCAAAGGAGACAAGGAATCGCAGGTTTGATTAATCTGTTGTTATTTATCTTTTTTAGACAGTGCCTCTAAAGCAAGGGCGTAGATCTCCGTACACCGGAGCAGATGTTCGACTTCTATATATTCATCCGGCTGATGCTCAACTTTGGCCATTCCCGGAAAAGCAGGTCCAAAAGCGACTGCATTCTGAAAAGCCTTGGAGAAGGTAGTTCCCTCCATGCCTAGAGGTTTGGCCTCTGTATCCCCGGTATAGTCTTTATAGACCTGGAGCAGCTTGCGGATGTTCGGGTCATCTTCGGAGAAATTCAAAGATTTAAGGGAATCGATTATCCGAAGTTTTCCCCCGAATACTTCAAAAGCTTCTTCAACCTTTCGTTTGACGGAATCAAGATGCTCCTTTGCGGGGAAACGGATATCTGCTTTTAAAGTAATACTTTTCTCATCGATATGGATATATCCGGGATTCACCGTAAGTTTTCCGGTCAGGTCATCTTCCAGTGCAAGTCCCAGGGATTCCCCGTAAGATTCCATGGCAAGGTGTTGGCAATAGGTTTGTATAAAATCCTTTTGGTTCTTTTTTATATCTAAGCGATTTAAGAACAGAATGAGCTGGGAGACGGCATTTTTCCCTTCATTGCAGACAAAGGCATGGGCTGATCTTCCCTTGGATACCAGTTTTAAATCAGGAGAACTCTGGTCTAGAGTAATATCGTATCCTGTTTCTTTCTTAAATTGCTCCAGCTTTTCCCCAGCTTTACTTCTTTCTGAGAAGTCTGTTTTGAGGATGGCATAACAGGTATCCGGGACAATATTAAGGGACTCCCCTCCTCCTTCCATCTTTTGAATGATGATTTCATTCTTTTTTGATAAAGTTTCCGCGGGCAGATTTTTTTGAATTTCTAACCAGATCAACCCTTTCTCGGCAATGACAATAGGAAATTTCGAATCGGGTACAAAGGAAAAATCAGGCTCTTTAATCTCCTTCAGAAGTTTTGGGGTGGAATTCCAAACGCTTTCCTCATCAATTCCGATGATAATTTGAAATTGACAGTCGGGTTCCATTCCGCTGTCCTTAAATACTTTTAAAGCATAGAGGGCTGAGACGGCGGGACCTTTATCATCTATGGCTCCCCGGCCATAAATTTTCCCATCCTGAATTCTGCCTTCAAAGGGAGGAACCTGCCAACCGTTGCCTTCCGGAACGGTATCAAGGTGAACGATTATTCCGAAGGTGCGTTTTCCGCTGCCATATGCTATTACCCCGCCCAAATCATCTGCGTTGCTTATATTGAAACCCATTTGCTGTCCTAAATTAAGGTAAAATTCCAGAACCTTTTTTGTTCCTTCCGGGTCACCCGAAATACTTTTGATCCGGACACAGTCTTGGACAGCTTGAATTAAATCTTCTCGAAGAGAATGGATAATATCCTTTAATCTGTTCATAGTCAACCTCCATTTGCCAAAAAGATCAGGACAAGGTTTTCTCCCTTCTGACAGATTTCGTATTTGTAATTCAGGCTTGGAAATATGATTTCCTGACACAAATATATGATACAATAAATTGGCATATAGAGAAAAAGAAGGATGGCTCGGAGGAGTAGGATATGGATGGTTTGCGTTATATATTTGGGTTAGGCCTTATTTTCTTTGCTGTAATGATAGGACTTCAAAGCGGAACGAATCAACAGGGGAAGGATTTGTTAAAAACCACTGATGTCGTAGAGGCTTTCTATCAAAAAGGAACGAAACTTACCTTATCACAGGATCTTTCACCGTCCGATTTTCGAGTGGGTAATAAAATGCCGGTAATTTACAATTTTCCGGGAAGCGGAGAAAAACTTTTTATCTATGAGTTTTCCGATATCAACAAACGAAATAATGCTTTAATGGAGATCGGCAGTCAGGGTTCCCTGGATAATACGGAAGGTTTCAAACGTCTTGAGGAAGAGCATGAGTGCCTGGTGAACCCGGTCAGAGCGAAAAATATTATTCTGATTTATGTGATTGCGTATGATTCAAAAGTTGTCAGCGAAATAACGGATGTCGCATCCTTGGACAAATTTGCCGGACTCTTTGCTCCGAATTTGGAGCTTGTAAAGAAAATTACTTTGGAAGATTTAAATCACAGCGTAAGAATCTCGTACCGAGGAAACGGGCAATCATGGGACGGAAAAGCCGTCTTAGAGTACTATCAGTTTTTTTGGAAAGACGAAAACGGGATAAATCGTTATGAAAGTTGGAGCAGCCAAGATTTTTGGATCAAATACCTGGGTAAAGATTCCAGTCAGATCAGACAAATTGCCTGCAGCTTTCAGGGACCGCTGGGTAACGGACAAGGGGTCTTCGAATACTCCGGTCTTTTTCTGGATAAAGATGGGTATTTAAGGCTGGGCTCATCCGGAGGAAACGGTGTGGTAAACGCTGTTGGCGGCTATACCCTGATCATTGATTGGGAAGATAAAAGTGAAACGTTTACACTGCAAAAAATTAATTAATAAATCTATAGCCTATTGTTTGCTTGCAGGTTTTTTCAAATTGCGCAAAAAGGTGTCCCGCAAAATGTGCAGACTTTTGATAATTGATGCCATCTGCTCCTGTGGAATATCTGACAGCATATCCTCCAGATACTGGTCTAAAGCCGCATGGATTTCTTTGTGCTTATTCTGATGCTCGGGAGTTAGCTCTACATACACTACGCGACGGTCTTCCGCGCTTCTTTCGCGAATAACAGCACCCTGATTTTCAAGTCTATCCACAATTCCTGAAACGGTACTGTTTGTGAGGCCTATTTTTTCACTTAGTTTACTGATCTTCATTCTTCCGTTAGAAGCAAGATGATATATGACCATGGTTTGGGGAACGGTGTAATCACCGAAATCTAATTTGCTTTTTAGGCATTTATCAATAAGAGATTTGATTTCTTTTAAAAGGATGAGCAGTGCTTGTTTTTCCGTGTTCCGCATACGAGTTCTCCTCAGAAAGTTTGTACTAACATCATTATTAACCAATATAGAAAAAAAATATTACAAATAATAAATATTGTTCGTTCTTTTGACTATAGAATTGAAAAATAATTACGATTATTAATATTAGTGTAACAAACTTTTTGCTTTTATAATGAGTTGAATCTAAAGAAATAGGTCTTTTCTCCGATTGGTTTTTTACAAATAAATGGTAAAATATTTTTATTGTTGATAACAATATCTACTGTAAGTTTGCGGAGTGAAGAATTGTATGAGACTTGTTAATATAAATTTTGTTGATGAAGGGTCTGTTCTGGCCAGGCCTGTCAGGAGTGCAAATGGAAGAGTTCTTCTCGGAGAGGGAGTCAGTTTAAATTACAATTTTTTAACGAAGTTAAAACAATTGGGCTATGATATGCTTTTTATCCGTGATGATCGTTTTAGGGATGTCGAAATAAACTATGCGGTATCGGATAAAACCAAAGAAATCGCCTTTAATGCGATTCGTTCTGTCACTACGGCCGTAGACAATAATCCCGATACCAGCATCAATGCAGATGGGGTTCGCTACGCCGTTTTAAATATTATGGAGGATTTGCTCTGCAGTTTCGATATTCTCAGTAATTTGACCGATATCATGGGATATGATGAATATACTTTTCACCACTCTGTCAATACCACTGTATTGGCTCTTGTTCTGGCAATGGGAAAAGGATATACCCAGACCAGGCTTTTGGAATTAGGAATGGGTGTTCTGATGCACGATATAGGAAAAACAAGGGTTCCCAAAGAAATATTGCATAAGAGCAGTAAATTGAACGAAGAAGACTTTGAAGAAATTAAAAAGCATTCTGGTTTTGGTTATGATTTTATTAGAAAAAATCGGGATTTTAGTATCCATTCAGCACATGTTGCTTTCCAACACCATGAGAAATGGATGGGTGGCGGTTATCCCCGGGGCCTCAAAGGAACCGATATTCATGAATTCGGCAGAATCACAGCCGTAGCAGACGTTTATGATGCGCTCATCAGCAAGCGCCCGTACCGTGAGGCGATGGAGCCTTACGAGGCTTATGAATATATTTTAGCCCAGTCCGGATATCAATTTGACCCGGAAATTGTTAAAATTTTTACGAAGCACGTGGCAGTATATCCGACAGGAACGGGAGTCATACTCAGTAACGGGCTGAGAGGAAATGTCATAGCTCAAAATGCTTCCCTGCCGAACAGACCTATTGTCAGGGCAATTTTTGAAGGAAATAACCTCTTGGAACAATATAGTGATTTTGATTTATCCAAACAGCTGAACATCATGATTACAAAGATAGAAAATAGATAATAAAGAGTTTATCTAACAAGCAGCCTATCCAAAACCGGTTGCTTTTTATCATTTAGTCCTTATGAATGGAAAGAAGAACGGCAGCTTATCAAATTCGAACATTTAACACAATAATCTGGGAAATGTTCGGATTTTTAATTGACCCTTGTTATTTTGTCAGGTAAAATATTTGTAGATGTACTGGAATTTTTGATAATGTCAACATTTTCAGAAGAAAAAGGAGGAATAGTATGAGTTCTGTCGGCGTGATGATGGGCAGCGATTCTGATTGGAATGTAATGGAAGAAGCGATAAAGACTTTAAAACAATTCGGCGTCAGTTATGAAGTGAAGGTATCATCTGCCCACCGCACTCTGAAGCGTACCGTGGAGTGGGTGGAAAATTTTGAAACCGCCGGGGGGAAAATAATTATTGCAGGGGCAGGGCTGGCGGCCCATCTCCCCGGAGTAATAGCAGGAGCTTCTGCCTTGCCGGTTATCGGGGTCCCGATCAGAAACGGAGCTTTGGAAGGTGTCGATGCTTTGTATGCAATTGTTCAGATGCCTCCGGGAATTCCTGTGGCGGCAGTTGGTATAAATGGTGCCCGCAATGCGGCTCTTCTCGCTGTTGAAATGTTGAGTATGGAAGATAAGGGTCTTCGGGATGCACTTAAAGCGTATCGGCAGAAAATGGCTGAAGAAGTCGATGCCAAAGATAAAGCTCTTCTGGAGAAACTGAATTCCTAGAGAGACAAAACATCCAGAATTTCTTTAGTAAAAAAGGAGAATACCAGTGATAGAAAGATATACTCTTCCGGCGATGGGAAGAATATGGCAAGACGAATACCGGCTGCAGTTATGGCTTGATATTGAGATTGCCGCCTGCGAGGGATGGGCGGAAATTGGAAAAATTCCGGCGGAAGCAGTTCAAGTAATTAAAAAAAAGGCCGCTTTTTCCTGGGAACGGGTAAAAGAAATTGAAGAAATAACGCATCATGATGTTCTGGCTTTTCTGACAAACGTTGCTGAGAATGTCGGAGATGAAGCTAAGTATATTCATCTGGGACTTACGTCTTCCGATATTTTGGATACTTCCCTTTCGCTGCAGCTGGTAGAAGCTGCGGATATCCTTCTGAAAAAGCTTGATAAACTCATAGCGGTCCTTGGAACGAAAGCCTTGGAATATAAAGATACGCTGCAAATGGGAAGGTCTCACGGAATTCACGCGGAACCGATTACCTTCGGTTTAAAATTTGCCCTTTGGTATGATGAAATGAAAAGGCAAAGAGAAAGACTATTGTTGGCTAAGGAGGAGATACGGGTAGGTCAGATTTCGGGAGCCGTCGGAACGTTCGCCAACGTTGACCCCAAGGTTGAAGAAAGGGTGTGCTCGAATCTGGGTCTGAAGCCCGCACCGGTATCGACCCAAATCATTCAAAGAGACCGTCATGCTTTTTACGTAGCTGTTTTAGCAGGGATTGCATCTTCTTTAGACAAAATTGCCACGGAAATTCGCAATCTTCAGCGCACGGATGTCCATGAGGTGGAAGAGCCTTTTGCTAAGGGACAAAAAGGGTCCTCCGCCATGCCCCATAAAAAGAATCCTATTATTTCCGAGCGAATCTGCGGGATGGCGCGTTTGATCAGGGGGAATGCCCAGGTTGCATTTGAAAATGTCGCACTTTGGCATGAACGGGATATTTCTCATTCTTCAGCCGAAAGGGTTATCCTTCCCGACAGTACGATTGCCTTGGATTATATGCTGCAGAAAATGATTCAACTACTGGAAGGCTTGAGAGTTTTTCCCGAACAAATGTTGGAGAATATTGAAAAGGTTTATGGTCTTATCTTTTCCCAAAGACTGATGCTTTCCTTGGTAGATAAGGGAATCAGCAGGGAAACTTCCTATGATTGGGTACAGAGAAATGCGATGAAAGCCTGGGATGCCAAGTCATCTTTTAAGGATTATATTCTCCAGGACCAGGAAATTATGTCTGTTATGAAGTCTGTTGAGGTAGATGAATTGTTTGATTATGGGTACCATACGAAAAACGTGGACTATATTTTCAGACGGGTAGGCTTGCTGAAGTAACGCCTAAATTAATGCGTTATTGTTACATTGGTAATAAAATAAAAAATCATCGGGGGATTCTGAAATGGAAAAATTAGCGATGCTGTATGAAGGAAAAGCAAAAAAAATCTATGACACCGACAATAAAAAATATTTTTGGGTTGAATATAAAGATGATGCAACTGCGTTTAACGGGATTAAGAAGGGTACTATTGCCGATAAAGGGATCGTCAATAATAAGATGTCGGCCATGATGTTTGCTTATCTTGCGGAAAACGGGGTAAATACTCATTTTGTCGAACTTATTAATGACAGGGAACAAGTCGTCAGACGCCTGAAAATGATCCCGCTGGAAATTGTAGTCCGCAACATTGTAGCAGGCAGCTTGTCTAAACGAGTGGGAAAAGAAGAAGGTTATGTACTGGATTCCCCTGTTTTTGAGCTTTACTACAAGGACGACAGCCTTGGAGACCCTATGGTGAATGAAACACATGCCATTGCCCTGGGGTGGGCTACCTTGGACCAGATCCATGACATGAAGGAAATTGCACTCAAAGTCAACGCGCTCCTGACAGAAGTTATAGACAGAGCGGGAATTGATTTAGTAGATTATAAATTGGAATTTGGGGTTTGCGATGGTAAAGTGATGCTTGGGGATGAGATTTCTCCTGATACCTGCCGTTTTTGGGATAAAGAAACTCAGGAGAAATTAGATAAAGACCGTTTCCGCAGGGACCTCGGCAAAGTTGAAGAAGCTTATGCCGAAGTATACAGGCGTATTAAGGAGGCCATAGCCAATGCTTAAGGCCAATGTGACGGTTACACTGAAAAAGAGTATTCTAGACCCCCAGGGCAGTGCTGTGGAAAAAGCTCTGAAAAGTATGAAATACCCTGTAGAATCTGTCCGGATCGGCAAATTTATGGAAGTAACTTTGGCGGAGACGGATAAAGCTAAGGCAGAAGAAATGATGCATGAAATCTGCCATAAGCTTTTATCCAATCCGGTAATTGAAGATTATTTCTTTGAACTGGAGGGCTGAACTTGAAGATCGGTATTATACGTTTTCCAGGTTCAAATTGTGAGGTGGACTGCTTGGAAGCCTGGCGGGTGGCAGGACAGGACCCAGTGATGATTTGGCACCAGGAAACCTCGGTAAAGGGGTTTGACCTCATTGTGCTGCCGGGGGGGTTCTCTTATGGGGACTATCTGCGGACAGGAGCTATCGCCCGTTTTTCGCCTGTTATGGATGATGTGGTCACGTTTGCCAAAAGCGGAGGGCTGGTCTGGGGAATCTGCAATGGTTTTCAAATTTTAACAGAGTGCGGTCTTCTCCCCGGCGCATTGCTGCGCAACGCAGGAATGCACTTTGTTTGCAGTCCGCAGTATTTGAGGGTGGAACGCAATGACCTGGCTTTTACCAACAAGTACCAGGAAGGGCAGATCATTCAGATCCCCGTGAATCATGGCGAAGGGAATTATACGATCGATGATGAAGGTCTGGCCGGACTAAAAGCCAATAACCAGATTGTGTTCCGTTATGTCACCTCCGAAGGTGAAGCAACCGAAAAAGGAAGTCCTAACGGTTCCAGGGAAAATATAGCCGGAATTGTAAACGAACAAGGTAATGTCTTAGGTATGATGCCGCACCCCGAAAGAGTTGTAGAAGAACTGATCGGAGGTGTGGACGGGAAGGATATGTTTTTATCCATCCTGGAGCACTGGGAGAGGAGGACACAGCGTGGAGCCTAAAGTCTGGAGGGAAATGGGTCTTACCGATGAGGAATATCTGAAGATTAAAAAACTCATGGGAAGAGAGCCTAATTTTTTGGAAGTAGGAATCTTTTCCGTAATGTGGTCCGAACATTGTTCATACAAGACTTCGAAACCTGTCCTGAAGAAGTTCCCGACAGAGGGGCCCCAAGTCCTTCAAGGTCCGGGAGAAAATGCGGGGATTGTGGATATCGGCGATAACCTCGCGGTAGTCTTTAAAATGGAATCACATAATCATCCTTCCGCGATAGAACCGTATCAGGGGGCAGCCACCGGGGTAGGGGGAATCCTCAGAGATGTTTTTACCATGGGCGCCCGTCCTGCTGCAGTTCTTGATGCCTTGCGCTTCGGCCCTTTGGAAGAGGGGAACAACAAATATCTCTTGAGCGGCGTGGTCGGAGGGATCGGCGGTTACGGCAATTCCATAGGCATCCCTACAGTCGGAGGAGATGTCTATTTTCATCCTTGTTACAGCGGAAACCCTTTAGTCAATGCCATGGCGGTCGGATTTTTGGAACACCGGCATATTGCCAAAGGCATCGCCTCCGGTGTTGGAAATCCTGTCATGGTGGTGGGAGCCAGGACAGGCAGAGACGGTATTCACGGCGCGACTTTTGCATCAGTGGAACTGAGTGAAGAATCCGAATCGAAGCGCTCCGCCGTACAGGTTGGAGACCCTTTTATGGAAAAATTGCTGATGGAAGCCTGCTTGGAACTGATTCAGGCCGATGCCCTGGTCGGCATTCAGGATATGGGCGCCGCCGGTCTGACGAGTTCTTCTTCGGAGATGGCCGGCAGGGGAAACAGCGGGATAGAAATGGATTTGAGTTTGGTTCCCCGCAGGGAAACGGGTATGACCCCTTATGAAATTATGCTGTCGGAATCCCAGGAGCGGATGCTGGTTGTACCGAAAGCCGGCAGGGAGAAGGAAGTAGAAGAAGTCTTGACCCGTTGGGGTTTGGAAGCTACGGTGGTGGGAAGAGTTACGGATGACGGGATGCTTCGTCTTTTGGAAGAAGGAAAGGTCGTGGCGGAAATCCCGGTGAAGGCTCTTACCGATGAAGCGCCGGTTTATCACAGGCCTTCCCAAGAACCTGCCTATTATCAAGAAGCAAAAAATATTTCGTTGGAAGGTTTTGCCCTGAAAGATTCCGTTGAAAAAGTGTTTCTCGCCTTGCTGGGGAATCCGACGATTGCCAGTAAAGAATGGGTTTACAGGCAGTATGACCACCAGGTCGGCACTAATACCGCGGTCGTTCCCGGGAGTGATGCGGGAGTCCTTCGCGTCCGCGGGACGAAAAAAGGAATTGCGATGACTACGGATTGCAACTCCCGCTATGTTTACCTCGATCCATATATAGGCGGTGCCCTGGCAGTTGTTGAGGCAGCGCAGAATATTGCCTGCACCGGGGCTCGGCCTTTAGCGATAACAGATTGTTTGAATTTCGGCAACCCGGAAAAACCCGAGATTTTCTGGCAGTTTGAGCAAGCTTGTGCCGGAGTGGCTGAAGCGTGCAGAGTACTCGGTACGCCGGTGACCGGCGGAAATGTCAGTCTGTATAATGAAACACCCGGTTTGGCTGTTTTTCCTACCCCGATGATCGGGATGGTGGGCCTATTGGACGATATAAATCAAGTTCTTGGCAACCAGATAAAAACCGGAGGGGAATCGATTTATCTCCTTGGGGAACTGGAAGGAGAACTTGCGGGTTCAGAATATCTGGCAATGTTTGAAAATATGGAAGCCGGAGCATTGCCGGAGCTTGACCTCACCAAGATCAAAGAGCGAATCGATTTTCTGCTGGCACTGAACAAAGCAGGGCTTTTAACAGCAGCCCATGATATTTCAGAGGGAGGCCTAGCCGTGGCTTTGGCGGAAATGACCGTTACTTGCGGTGCAAAAGTTTCTGTTGACGCCAAAGACCGGTTGAGGGCCTTGTTTGGCGAACGTTTAGGCAGAATTATTCTTGCAGCTTCCCAAGAGAGTGCTGCAAGAATCGAAATACTTGCAGCCCAGTCGGGTATGCCTTTGCATTATCTGGGTATAAGCTGCGGGGAAAGCCTTACGGTCCAGGTCAATGGTTCCATTTGTCTTGATATTTCCCTGAATCAATATCGTCCGGTTTTTGAACGTGCGATTCGAAATATTATGAATTCAGGTCAATGATATTCGCTGATTGAGGGGAAATTTAGCCTCGAATCAACAGGAAAGGAGTTCGGCATTGAGATGTTCTTTGATGACAAACCCAAAGAAGAGTGCGGTCTTTTTGGAATATTTGCTCCGGAACAAGAAGTTGCCCGACTGACGTATTACGGACTCTATGCACTTCAGCATAGAGGACAGGAAAGTGCAGGAATTGCCGTTTCCGATGGGCGCAGGATTCAAAATCATAAAGGGATGGGGTTGGTTACTGAAGTTTTTCATCAGGAAATCCTCCATAGCCTCCAGGGAAAGATGGCGATTGGCCATGTGCGCTATTCTACCACCGGGTCAAGCCTCCTGGTTAATGCCCAGCCATTGATCGTCTATTTTCAAAAGGGTATGATTGCTCTTGCCCATAACGGAAATTTAACAAATGCTGTTGAACTGAGAGAAGAGCTTGGAAACCAGGGGACTGTTTTCCAGACAACGATAGACAGCGAAGTCATCCTGAATATGATTGCCCGCTACAGACGGTACAGTCTGGAAGATGCCGTGATTAAGACCATGATCGATCTTAAAGGAGCGTACTCTCTTCTCATTATGGCTGAGGATAAGATCGTTGGAGTTAGGGATCCTCACGGGGTAAGGCCGCTTTGTATCGGTCGTTTGGGAGAAAGGTATTGTCTTGCCTCCGAAAGCAGTGCGCTTGATACAATCGGCGCAGAATTTCTCAGGGATGTTGAACCGGGTGAAGTCGTAACGATTGATGAACAGGGGCTGCACTCGCGGCAAGGGTTACCGAAAGAAAGGACTGCGTTTTGTTCGTTTGAGTACATTTATTTTGCCAGGCCTGATAGCACGATGGACAGCGTCAATGTATGGGAAAGCCGCAGGCAAATGGGAGTAGAACTGGCTAAGGAATGTCCTATCGATGCCGATGTAGTCATGGCGGTTCCCGATTCCGGCACGCCTGCGGCCCTGGGGTATGCTCAGGCCTTGGGTCTGCCTTTTGAGGAAGGACTCTTGAAAAATAGGTATGTGGGAAGAACATTCATTCAGCCTACCCAGCAAATGCGTGAGGTCGCAGTAAGGATTAAACTGAATGCCAACGCCGGAGTCATCCGGGGACGGCGGGTTGTGATGATTGATGATTCTATCGTCCGCGGAACAACCAGCTCCAAATTGGTTGAGATGGTCAGAAGTTGCGGAGCCAAAGAGGTTCACCTCCTTATCAGTTCCCCGCCTGTCCGTTATTCCTGTTACTATGGGATTGACACGGCAGAGAGAGAAAAACTAGTGGCCAACAAAATGAGTATTGAAGAAATACGCAAATTTGTAGGGGCAGATACCCTTTGCTACTTGTCGGAAGAAGGCCTCAAACGGGCTTTAGGCGGAAATTCGGTCTGTCTGGCTTGTTTTAATGGAGACTATCCGATTGCGGTTTCTCAGAAGTTTTCTAAACAGGATCTGGAGTGCTAGAGGAGGTAATCTGAGTGGGAGTTACTTATAAAGATGCGGGAGTAGATATTGAGGCCGGAAATGAAGCGGTCGAAAGGATTAAGCCCGCGGTGGCAAGCACCTGGAGGAACGGTGTGATCGGAGGACTTGGAGGGTTTGGAGGACTTTTCGGTCTTGACCTCCATAAATACCCCGATCCGGTTTTAGTATCGGGAACAGACGGAGTAGGCACTAAGCTAAGACTGGCTTTTCAGATGAATAAGCATCATACGATTGGGCAGGATGCTGTTGCGATGTGTGTAAATGATATCCTTGTCCAGGGAGCCGAACCTCTATTTTTCTTGGATTATTTAGCTGTAGGCAAACTTGTGCCGGAAAAAGTGGCATCAATCGTGGAGGGAGTTGCCGAAGGGTGCAGACAGGCCGGATGTGCCTTAATAGGCGGAGAAACTGCGGAGATGCCCGGATTTTATCAGGAAGAAGAGTATGACATTGCCGGGTTTGCCGTGGGTGTCGTCAATCGGGATAGACTGATTGACGGATCCGGAATCCGCGAAGGGGATATCGTTCTCGGACTGGCATCCAGCGGGCTGCATAGCAACGGTTTTTCTTTAGTCAGAAAAATTTTTGCAAATTATTCTTTAGAGGACCGGCTGCCGGAGTTGGACAATTTGTTAGGAGAAGAACTGCTTACGCCCACCCGCATTTACGTGAAACAAATCCTGCCGGTTCTGGAGATGATGGCTGTACCCGGAATGGTGCATATCACCGGCGGGGGGTTAACTGAGAACATTCCTCGCATTCTGCCGCAGGGTTTAGGTGTGGAAATTACTCTTTCCAGTTGGCAGGTCCCCCCTATCTTTCATTTGATACAACAGACAGGCCAAGTGGAACAAGCTGAAATGCTAAGAACCCTGAATATGGGAATTGGGTTTATCCTGATCGTTCATCCGGAAGATGAAGAACAGGCAGCTAACATATTAATTGCCAATGGCGAAAATCCTGTGAGAATAGGCAGAGTGGTTCCGGGGCAGGGAGTGAGATATGTATGAAAGCAGCCGTACTTGCCTCCGGTCGGGGAAGTAATCTCCAATCTTTAATTGATGAATGGCAGGGAGGATCTTTACCGGTAGAATTGGTTGGGGTAGGTTCAGACAATATCAATGCCCAGGCCTTGGTAAGAGCAGCAAAAGCGGGTATTCCCGCCAGGGCTTTCTTACGTGAGAACTATTCTGATAAAGAATCCCATGAACTGGATATTTTGAACTGGCTGGAAGAACTTGGGGTAGAACTGTTGATTCTAGCCGGTTATATGCGGGTTCTAAGCCCGAGTTTTATCCGGCAGGCAGAGTACCCCGTTGTCAATATTCATCCGTCTTTGCTGCCGGCTTTTCCAGGACTTCACGCGCAGAAACAGGCCTTGGAGTACGGGGTAAAAGTGGCAGGATGCACAGTGCATTTTGTGGATGAAGGGATGGATACGGGACCAATTATTTTACAGCAAACGGTTCCGGTTTTTGATGAGGATAATGTGGATACACTATCGGAAAGAATTTTAAAAGTGGAACATGAGATTTATCCTGAGGCAATCCGGTTAATCGTCTTTGGAAAAGTGAAACGGGAAGGCCGCAAGGTAACTATTTATAGACACTCTTAATAAAAAGGATGATTCATTTTTGATGGAGGTAAACGGTAATGGGAAAAAAAGCTGTCATCAGTGTCTCAGATAAAACCGGGATTGTAGATTTCGCCAGAGGATTGGCAGCTCATGGCTTTGAACTGATTTCTACAGGCGGCACGTTTAAAGCGTTAAAAGAAGCAGAAATCGCTGTAACGTACGTAAGTGAAATTACCGGATTTCCGGAAATCCTGGATGGGAGAGTAAAAACACTGCACCCCAAAATCCATGGGGGGATCCTGGCTACGGATAGTGAAGAACACCGTGCCCAGTGTAAAGAAAGCGGAATTGAGTACATTGATATCGTTTGTGTTAATTTATACCCTTTCCGGGAAACGATTGCCAAAGAACAGGTAACTTTTGAGGAAGCCATTGAAAATATTGATATTGGCGGACCTACGATGGTTCGTTCAGCAGCCAAGAACCACAACAGGGTTACAATCATCGTCAATCCGAAAAACTACAAAAAGATATTGGAGAATTTGGACAAGAACGGATCCGTGCCGTTGGTATTAAGGAAGAGGCTGGCGGCGGAAGCTTTTGCCCATACTGCGGAATATGACCGGCTGATCGCAGGTTATTTGGAAGGACAGATTGAAGATACATATTTTCCGAATAACCTGCGCTTATCGGCAACCAAAGTTCAGGATCTGCGTTATGGTGAAAATCCCGGTCAGAAAGCAGTTTTCTATGCTGATCCGGAAGCGGGAAAAGGAACGCTTGCCTACGGGAGACAATTGCAAGGAAAGGAACTTTCCTATAACAACTGGATGGATATGGATTCCGCTTGGGAAATCGCTGCCGAATATGAAGATACCGTCTGTGTAATTATTAAACATACTAATCCCTGTGGAATTGCTTTGGGAGGAACTGTACTGGAAGCTTATGAGCGAGCCCTGGAGGCTGATCCGGTGTCTGCCTACGGTGGGATTATTGCTTTTAACCGTGTAGTGGATGAAGAAACCGCTGCTGCAATCAAAGGGAAATTTTATGAAGTCATTGCAGCTCCTGATTTTAGTTCAAAGGCACGTGAACTCCTTGCGGACAAAGTCAATCTCAGGCTTTTCGCAGTAGGTCTGGAAGAATGCCGCAAGACGCGGGGCTGGAAAATCAAATCGGTGAATGGCGGATTCCTTGTCCAGGAAGAGGACAAAGGGATTGCCCCCCCTTCAGAATGGGAAGCGGTTTCCAATCATACGCCAAGCGCTGAGGACTTGGCAGAAATGGAATTTGTCTGGAAAGCCTGCAAACATGTTAAATCTAACGCGATCGTTGTTTCCAACAAGAGACAGGTAATCGGAGTCGGAGCAGGTCAAATGAACAGGGTCGGTTCGGCTAAAATCGCTTTGGAACAGGCGGGGGAAAAGTCGAAAGGCGCTTACCTGGCTTCTGATGCTTTCTTCCCGTTCGCCGATTCGGTGGAACTTGCCCACGAATTTGGAATTAAGGCAATCGTCCAGCCCGGCGGTTCTGTCAGAGATACAGAAGTCATTGAGGCTGCCAATAAACTGGGTATTATCCTTGTCTTTACCGGAAGAAGGCACTTTAAGCATTAATTCTCAAAAATCTCTCTTTTTATGGTATGATTTGATGAGGAATAATAACTAAGGTGGTTTAAGGATATGACTTTCGTTTCAGAACAAGCTCCGGACAATGGTAAGAAAATCTTGATCGTGGGTTCAGGGGGAAGGGAGCATGCCCTGGCCTGGAAGATTTCCCAAAGCCCCCTTTGTCAAGAATTATACGTTGCGCCTGGAAATGCAGGGACGGAAAAATGGAATGTCCCAATAAAATCTGATCAGATCGAAGAACTGATCCGTTTCGCAAAAGAAAAGAAAATTGATTTGACAGTTGTCGGACCTGAGGACCCCTTAAGCATAGGAATCGTAGATTCTTTTCTGGCGGAAGGGCTGAGTATCTTCGGACCGTCAAAAGAGGCTGCCAGACTGGAAAGCAGCAAGGCTTTCGCGAAGTCGGTTATGGATGAAGCTAGGGTTCCGACTGCTGAATACCGTACCTTCCGGGAAAAAGAAGAAGCCTTGGCGTATATTGGGAAAGCCGGTGCGCCTATTGTTATCAAGGCAGACGGCCTGGCAGCAGGCAAAGGAGTGATCGTAGCCAACCTGTTCGATGAAGCCATTGAAGGGGTTGAGAGGATTATGGGAGGGGCGTTCGGTTCGGCAGGCAATGAGGTAGTCATTGAGGAGTACCTGGAGGGACAAGAAGTGAGTCTTCTTTGTTTTTGCGATGGAATGACGGCCTTGCCAATGGTTGCCGTTCAGGATCATAAGCGCGCTCTGAACGGAGATATGGGTTTGAATACCGGAGGAATGGGAACCTACAGCCCGCCCCCGTTCTGGACAAAGGAACTGGAAAAAGAAGCAGTCGACAGGATTGCCCTCCCAACTCTTGAAGTGATGCGCAAAAGAGGAACTCCTTTTCAAGGAGTGCTCTTTCTGGGAATAATGATTACATCACAGGGTCCAAAACTGTTAGAGTACAACGTGCGTTTCGGAGATCCTGAAACACAGGTAGTTATGACCTTGCTCCAATCCGATCTGATACCCGTACTTGAAGCATGTGCCAAAGGATCTCTCAACGCGTTGAAAAATGAATGGTCCGCAGATACTGCCGTTTGTGTTGTCATGGCTGCCCCGGGTTATCCTGGCAGCTATGCCAAAGGAATACCCATTCAGCTGCCGGAAGTTGATAATGACAGCGAGGTGATATTTCATGCCGGGACCGTTTTTGACGACGGCGCCCTGGTCAGTTCGGGGGGAAGGGTTTTAGGGGTAACGGTCCGGGAAAATTCTTTGCAAGCAGCCCGAGAAAAAGCGTATCGGTTAATTGAAAAGATTAGCTTTCCCAACGCTCATTTTCGGTCGGATATCGGAATCAAAGGTTTGAAGACGAAGGAGTAAAAATCGAGATGATGCCTGAAGAGAAAATCAATGCTGAAAAAGCGGCGGAACTTCTTGGTATTTCTCAAGTCAGTATACGAAATTGGATAAAGCATAATTATTTGAATCCTGTTGGTCCTACGGGAAAACAGTATTTGCTGCGTGAAGTCCTTCAATTGAAACAGGATATTGAAACCGGCAAAATCAACCGTTTAAAACAACGGGCCAATAAAATTAAGGCAAATAAAACTTTTGCGCCTGTTGAATATATGATCGATGAAAACAGCTATAGCAAAGTAAACTATCTTGCAGCCTATATCATATCACATGAATTCCAAACGGAGATGGCCGTTTTCCTGTTGGCTTTGAACCTTTTTAAAGGGAAAGGGGATATTCTGTCATCCGATTTTAAAGAAATCGTTTCATTTCCGCCGGAGATTTTTCTAAGAAAAACAGTCCTGCGGGAATTTCAAGCGTTTTATCGGGAGGTAAACGATTTACGCCAGTCTAAGACTGATGAGGAACCACCCGGTGCAGAATTTCTATTGAACTTTGATCTTCCGAAGGAAAGTGATATTCTGGGACTCATCTATCAATCTCTGCTTTATGAAGGCAAGAAATCCAGCCTGGGTTCTTACTTTACGCCAAAGAAAATGGTATATGATATCGTAAAAGACAACCTTCAACCTGACTGGAAAGCCTTGGACCCCTGTTGCGGAACCGGGCAGTTTCTTTTGGCGTTTGCCGATGACTTAGACAATCCCGAAGGCATTTTCGGATATGATATTGATCCCATGGCAGTGAGGATTGCCAGATTGAACCTATTGCACCGGTTTCCGCAAGAATTTGATCCGCAAGTCTTTCATATGGATACCTTAAAGGAAACAGGGACAGTCCTATTTCCTGAGAATAGATTTGATTTCATTGCAACGAACCCTCCCTGGGGTTCAATGCTTAAAAAAAATGTGCTAAAAAAGCTTTTTAAGGATTTTCCGGAGATCATTTCCGGAGAATCCTTTTCCTATTTTCTATTAATTTCTATAGGCCTTCTGAAAGAAGGAGGAACATTATCCTTCGTACTTCCTCAAGCTATGTTGTATGTGAAAACCCATGCGGATATTCGAAAATACATTCTGGACCATTGTGTAATTCAAAAAATCCTCAGTCTGGGCCAAGCTTTTAAAAATGTTATGTCCCCGGTCATTAGAATAGACCTGGTCAAGGAAAAACCGGCAGACCACAGCCAGATATTTGTAATTAGTAAAGAAGAGCGATATACTATTCCTCAAAAAAGATTTTTAGACAATAGAGGGTTTGTTTTTGATATCAATCTTAAAGAAAAAGACCGGGAGATCATTAGCAGGGTTTTCCTGCCTCAACATACAACACTTCAGAACAATGCCGATTGGGCATTGGGAATTGTAACGGGTGACAATCAAAGGTATCTGCGGAAACATCCTGCAGCGGGATATGAGCCCATTTACAAGGGTTCGGATGTTGGGCTCTACAGACTGAAAAAAACGGATACCTATATTCGTTTTTTACCTGAAAAATTTCAGCAGACGGCCTCTGAAGAAAAATATAGGGCAAAAGAGAAACTGGTGTACAAATTTATTTCTGACTCCTTGGCCTTTGCCTATGATAATACAGGAAGTCTTACTTTAAACAGCGCTAATATCCTGATTCCAAAACCAGAGTACCCCCTAAAAGTAATTATGGCTTTATTTAATAGCACCCTCTATAATTTTCTGTTCAAAAAGAAATATACCTCTGTAAAAGTTCTAAGGGGGGATTTGGAACAGCTGCCCCTTCCCCTATGGCCGAAAGATGTCTTTGACCGCATTGAGATGATGGTCGAGCAAATTATGCAAAATAAATCCGATTATTTTTCTCTTGATGAGTATCTGATGGATCAGTTTGAGATTCCTCGCGAAGACAGAGCATATATCCGTTCTTGTTTCCCCCCAAAAAAACGGTATTGAGAGAATACATCAATCATGGAGGTAGGGTTATGAACAAAGCTTGCCGTATCATACCCGTTATATTTCTAAGTCTTTTGCTTATTTTTTCCTTGACCGGCTGTTCTCCGGGAGGAAAAACAGCAAACACCAGTCCCCAGGGAAATCAGGCTGTTGACGATGGGGTAAAAGGCAAGGTTCTCACCGGTCAGTATCCTGCGGAAATTACCAAATACCTTGAAGTTAATAAAATGAAAGAAACCCAACGGGCTTTTACTATTAACAACAGAACGGTTTTGGTTTTGACGATGGGTCAGCAGCCTGCTGCCGGATACCAGATCGCATTGAAGAATCTTGTCCTAAAAGACGGAATTCTCAAAGTATCCGTGAAGTATGAGAAACCATTAAAAAATGATATTGTAGCAGCAGTGATTACCTATCCAAGTCTGGTAATTGAAACAGATGATATTTACGAAGGCCATTATGAGATAAAATATGATATTGAAAGATAGGTCCGTATACATCTCGGTTTCCGACATCCTCCGGCACTTTTTTTAAAAAATCATTTTGTGATTTTGCCGGATACAGTTCCCGTTTTGTCTACCTTTTCATAATAATGAATAACTTTGTTTTAACTAAGCCTTAGATTTTGAAAAGGGTGAAAAAGAATGGCAGCAAGGGTGTTAATCGGAAGTCCTGTTCGGCAGTCTCCGGAGATTCTGAATCTTTTCCTTAGATCCTTGGAAAATCTGATCTCTTCAGATATTCAAGCTGACTGCTATTTTATTGATGATAATGAAATAGAACTTTCATCACAGCTGTTGGAAGACTTCAAAACCAAAGCGGGTAGTCTCGTAATAATAAAGAAATGCCCAAAAACAGACGGGCAATATATTCGTAATGAGAAAACACATTTCTGGAATGAAAGATTGGTCTGGAAAGTCGCGAGTTATAAAAACACCATTATTGACTTTTGCCGTGAGAATGGCTACGATTTTCTTTTTTTAACAGATTCTGATCTCGTTCTGCATCCGAAAACTTTGGAAACTTTGATTATGGCGAAGAAAGATATTATATCGGAAATTTTTTGGACAAAGTGGCAGCCTGACTCGCAGGAACTTCCCCAAGTCTGGCTCACTGACCAATATAATTTGATCAGGCAGTCCAGGGGGGAAGTCTTAAGCCGGGAGGAAATTAATCTCCGGTATACCGGCTTTTTAAATCAGCTGCGGGAACCAGGTGTGTATGAAGTAGGGGGACTCGGAGCCTGTACGCTTATTTCCAGGGATGCTTTGGAACAAGGGGCCAATTTCAATGAAATCTACAACATTTCATTTTGGGGAGAAGACAGACATTTCTGTCTCAGGGCAGCAGCATTAGGGCTCAAGCTCCATGTTGACACACATTTTCCCGCCTACCATATTTATCGTTTAAGTAATTTAGATGAAGCGGAGGAATACCTGAACCGCAATACCCATTTAGATATTAATCTTTCAATCAAGGCGAAAGAGCAAGAAGAAGAAATTTACTTTTCTTTGGTGAAGGAATTTATTCGTACCTTTTACAGCTTTGATCATAGAATTGTGACAGGATATGAGGGATTGGGCCATTTCACACCCAAATGCAGAAATGCATTGCTGCAAACACAGGAAGCAGATATGAACTGGCTTGTCAGAAATAAGATAACCTGCGTTTCGAATCCGAGCGGACTGGAGATTATCGAAAAAACAGACAGTAAAGTAGTATTGCGGATTTTTTTTACGCTATCCCTATCAACAAGCAGCCAAAAAGGAACAACTCCTTTTCAGGGGAATCTGACTTTGCAAAAACAAGATCAGTCGTGGCAGGTGGATTCACTTACGCTTCAATATCCTGATGGAACGGAAGCAATGGGCTTTTCCTTAGCTGAGCTTCTCCAATACAAAAGAAGAAGAAATAAAGCAAAAAATAATAAACTCACTTTAATGATGCTGGTTCGAAATGAAGCGGATAAAATGCTAAGAAGGACTTTAAAGCATGCCGCGCAGTACGTTGATGAGGCTGTCATTCTTGACGATGCCAGCACAGATGAAACAGTGGCTATATGTAAGGAAATTTTTCGAGACATGCCCTTGACAATTGTATCAAATGATATTTATGGATTCAGCAATGAAATTGCCTTGCGAAAACAGCTTTGGGATCTGACCAAACGGACAGAACCGGATTGGATTTTAGCCTTGGATGCAGATGAAATTTTTGACGATGGTATTATCCAGTCTATCCATCGACTGATAGATCAGCCTTTTTTTGATTATTATACTTTCAGGCTTTTTGACATGTGGGATGAAGGCCATTACAGGGAAGACACTTTCTGGCAGGCTCATAAATACTATCGTGTTTTTCTTATCCGTTATCAACCGGATTTCGACTATATTTGGCATGAAACCCCTCAGCACTGCGGGAGGCTGCCCAACAATATCTTCTTCTTGGAAGGCTGCCAATGTTATATTCGGTTGAAACATTTCGGTTGGTCTACACCAGAACTCAGAGAAGAAAAATATAAACGTTATATGGAACTTGATCCTGAAGCAAAATACGGGAATATGAACCAGTACCGTACAATTTTATCTCCGGCCCCGATTTTAAAAAAATGGGAATAGAAAATTATGACAGGGATCTGCCGAAGTCTATCTTGAAAGGATAGCCTTTTTTTAATATTTTTTTTACTCTTTAAATTTAAAGTTTTTTTCTATGCCAGTTAGTGCAAGTGCACATGTGCTATTAAAAAATCATATTAATAAGCATGTACAAATAGGGAATTTCAAGTTGGAAATTGCTAATTTCCATAAAAAAATAATATAGGAGTGGTCAAAGTGAAGGATGATCCTAAGAAAGGATTAGAAAGAATTCCTCTGAGAAAATCAATTTACCGTTTGCAAAAAGTTAAAGAGGATCTGAAAAATATTCGAACCATAGTAAGCGGTCTTAGAGGTGATGCAACTCCTGTAAATTTCGATGTTATCAAAAATACAATTGGCAATGTAAAAGAGTGGTTAAGAACCCGCATTTTTAATCATTAAAAATCTGGCAGTTAATAATAGTCAACGGGGGACTAAAGGGGTGTCATGCTTTCCAGATTTATATTCAAGGGCTGCTTCAGCCTCTTTTTTTCAAATTAGCGATTCCGAAACAATTACCATAGGCAGTAGAATTTACAGCTTTAGAAACAATTTAGGAAAAACCCCTGCAACGGGAAATGTTGATATCAAACTTCAGAACTGTTTGGAAGAAACAGTTAAATTGCTTGCTAAGGCCGTCCGTGGGGAGTCTGATATTAATATTTCTTACGCCTTGGGAGAAAGTAATAACCCTGAATGCCAAGCTTATTGGACGAGACAAAAGTTTTGCTTGGGAACGGTACAAGTAAATGCTGGACAGAACTTATTTATTCTTCAAAAAAAAGAAAACGCGAATGAAGTGATAAACCTTGAGACAATTTCCGGATATTGCTCAATAAATTATTTTAGAGATTTGGATTTTTTAAGATATGTAATTGATAAAGAAGATGTAAAAAATAAGAAGGAATCAGTAAGGGGTTCCTATCAGATGATTCTTCCAATCAGCCTGCTAGGTTTTAAATATGAGATTGATCGTGTTGAGAAACTGTATAGTTCAATAGACCTTTTCAGGAGAATAGAAATTGATTTTTACAAAAGTCCGGACGAAATTAACTTTACGTGGATCAGGAGGGATGTAATATTCACGGGATCTCTCAATAGCATACGAATTTGCTCACTGGAGAATTGTATTTCATTATTGGAAAAGCAAGGGTTATACGTACGGGTCGGGGTGAACGGTATAGATCGGTCAAATTATGTGGACCTTCAAATTACTTTTGTCGAAATGGTAAAAATGCTTATGTTGTATCTATAGTCATATCTCAATAGATAGTTAAAAAAATCGGGACTGGTCGTTACAAGCATATTCGTAAAGAACTATATTTAAGATTTTCCGTTGGTACACTCTATTTTTTCAGACATAGAATATTATGGACAACCCTATTTGGTTCTCTGGTTGTCAAGTAATGGGAGACCATTGATTTATGGATGGTGCATTTAGTTAAATCCTTCAGACAAAAGGAGGGATAATTAATCATTACTGACTTTGTAATAAGCAGGGAGATGTGAAAGAATGGCAAAGTATTGTGAGCCTTTTTATGGCCTTGGTCCGCCGGTAAAAATACTTCCGTCCAATGAATGCAGCGGAACGGGGACTTCAGGTCCAACGGGACCAACAGGACCGACCGGAGCCACGGGCGCTACAGGACCGACCGGAGCCACGGGCGCTACAGGACCGACAGGAGCAACCGGAGCTACAGGTGATACGGGACCGACAGGAGCAACCGGAGCTACAGGTGATACCGGACCGACAGGAGCAACCGGAGCTACAGGTGATACCGGACCGATAGGAGCAACCGGAGCTACAGGTGATACGGGACCGACAGGAGCAACCGGAGCTACAGGTGATACC